>NC_015388.1:1875000-2500000 GCF_000195295.1 Desulfobacca acetoxidans DSM 11109 | reverse complement strand
GCATCCGGAAAAACTCCACCTGGGCGGGGAAAAGCGGGAGATGACGGTGATGTTCTCCGATATCCGGGGGTTCACCACCCTCTCCGAGCGGATGGAACCGGAAGAACTGGTGGCGCTATTGCATTCTTATCTGAACCCGATGACTGAAATCGTTTTTAAACACAATGGTACCATGGATAAGTATATCGGTGATGCCATTATGGCCATCTACGGTGCGCCCTTAGCTTTACCGAAGCATGCCGACCAAGCCTGCCAGACGGCATTAGAAATGGTTGAGGCTTTAAGCGGCCTCTGGGAAGGCTGGCGGGCTCAGGGCTGGCCGGAACTGAGAATTGGCATCGGTATCAACTCGGGCTCCATGACAGTGGGGAATATGGGATCGCAACGCCTCTTCGATTACACCGTTATCGGCGATAATGTCAACCTGGCCTCCCGTTTGGAGGGCCTCAATAAATACTATGGAACCGCCATTCTGGTCAGCGAAGCCACCCAACGCCTTCTGCAGGATTCCTTCATCCTGCGGGAGGTGGACCGGGTACGGGTTAAGGGGAAAAAGGCTCCGGTGAGTATCTTTGAACTTCGCGGCCAGGGTCAACCTCAGGGAGTGGAGGCAGAACTCCTACAGACTTTTCAGGCCGGTCTGGCAGCTTTCCGGCAACAACAGTGGACCACCGCAACCGACCATTGGCACAATTGTTTGCGTCTAGTTCCCGACGATGGGCCGGCACAATTATTGTTGAAGAGGACCCAATCACTGGCACAGCAGCCGCCGCCGCCAGACTGGGATGGAACCGCCACCTTGACGGAAAAGTAAAGGAATAGATAATTTATCAATTAGTAATATTTATTGATAAAAAGTTTTGATACGTGATCCTATGTGGTATACTACTTCAATAGGCTGGATATCGGGTGTAATGCCTAAAAGCAACCCGAATAGGCGCTGCTTCCGAGGGTAGTATGGGGGGGTGAAGCATCGCTCTTCTTAGGCAACATTAGCAAGGAGGTGAGCCAATGAAGAATGGATATCGATGGGTGCTGGGACTTCCCGTATTAGCTGTGCTCATGTTTGGCCTTGGTGCTGGAACGGCGGTCACCAAGGAAAAGGCGGAGAAGGCTGCCACTCCGGCTTCCAGTTATTCTCCGGTAGTAATTAAGGAAGATTTCGCCGTCACCATGGAACGGATGAAGAAAGAGAAGCCCCAGATAATGAGCCGCCAGATGGATCTGCTCAAGAAGCGTTATGATTTGAGCCATAAAGCCGCTAAAGACGTTACCATGAGCCGGGGCAAGGCGGTTCAGGAAGGCGTTCGGGTAAATCTGCCCGACGGTATAACCTGGGAAAAGCTGGCCGCCCTGACCCCTGAGGAAATCAAGGAAAAAGGTCTCTGGCCGGCCGGGTTTCTGCCGCTGCCCCACCCGAATCATCCTGAAGGGGGGATGGTTTTTGCTAAATATCACATTGACGAGATCAAAAAGCAGGAAGGCCGTGATCTGACCAGGTTCGATCTGGATTTTGACCTGCCGGACCACTTCCTGCCGGAATTTCCCCCCGCCATGTATCTTACCACCCGCCCTGATCTGGGCGATGTAAGCCAGGGGAAAGTAATCACCCTGATGAACTACTATGAGCTATTCAACGGCATCCTCAATCCCAAGCAACTGGAGGGGTTGCGTCTGCTCGTAACGCCGTTCCCGCAACAGCAGTTCAACCAGACCGAAGACCGGCGCTCCGAACTGCCGAGCCGCGGGGTTACCTGTTTTGATTGCCACACCAATGGCCACGCTAATGGCGCCACCCACCTGGTGGGGGACATCCGTCCCCAGGAGTTCCGGCACCGTCTGGATATTCCAACCTTGCGAGGGGTGAATATTCAGCGTCTTTTCGGTTCCCAGCGGGCTCTGAAATCAGTAGAGGATTTTACCGAGTTCGAGCAACGGGCGGCATATTTTGACGGCGATCCGGTCATCGGGACCAAGAAGGGAATCAATATCCTAGACCGGGGACATCAGGTGCACTGTATGGCGGAGTTTCAGGAAATTCTGGATTTTCCTCCTGCTCCCAAGTTGAATATCTATGGCAAGTTGGATCCGAAAAAGGCTAACGATTCGGAGCTGCGCGGCCAGGAGATTTTCTTAAACAAGGGACAGTGCGCCGTCTGCCACCAACCGCCTTACTATACCGATAATCTGATGCACAACCTAAAGACCGAGCGGTTTTTCAAACCGCAGATGATCAACGGCCGCATGGCGAACATGGACGGTCCCATTAAGACCTTCCCCCTGCGGGGCATCAAAGACTCGCCGCCTTATCTGCACGACGGCCGCCTGTTGACTCTGGAGGATACCGTGGAATTTTTCAATCTGGTTCAAGGTCTAAATTTGACTGACCAGGAGAAGAAAGACCTCGTGGCCTTCCTGCGAGTCCTCTAATTAACAGAATTAGGGCTTGCGACTCAAGATGCAAAGGAGGATGTCATGGAAGAAAAAAAGACTATGGTCTGCACCTGTAAAAATTGCGGCAACGAGGCGGAAATGACCATCAAGTGCGAAGAGTTCATCGTGGGGACCAAGCCGGCCGAAGCTTCAGGGAAACCCGAAGCCGGGCAGGTGAAACGTACAATTGCATGTACCCAGTGCGGCAATGAAGCCGAGATGATCGTTGATCTGTAATTAATATAATAGTTCGGGGCAAAGGAGCTCCATGCCGTACTGCTCCTTTGCCCTATTACTAAATTCTGATCAAATCTCCGAATTGTCCGGCCTGATTTCCCGAGCCGGTAACTCGGGAAAATGTGTTGACAGGATCGGACCTCTCAGATTATAGTATGGCATCTGGGTACCCATGCGGGTTTAATAGGGAAGACGGAAGAGCCGTCGCGGTCCCGCCGCTGTAACCGGGGACGAACCCTGCTAAGGCCACTGTTTCCTTTGAGGGAAATGGGAAGGTGTAGGTATTAGGACGATCCGGAAGCCAGAAGACCTGCCCGGATGAATCTGGGTGGTGCGAAAGACACCAACCCGGGAACGGACCGCTCTGGACAAGCGCTCTCCGGAAATTAAGGACGAAAAAGCTGGGTTAATCCTTAAGTCCACACGGACTTAGGGATTTTTTTTTGCGGGGGGGGGCAATATGGGTCCACATGTGGGTGCACTTTGGCGTAAACCATTTCCCTGGCTTGGGGTTAATTTCTAAATGGCAATCAGCACTCGTAAGCTGATTGCCAAACGCCAAAATATTCTGAGGGGGCAGAACATGCATATTTCTGAAGGAGTTCTTAGTCCCGCGGTGTTGGGCGCGGGCGCCGCTTTGACGGCGGTGGGCACTGCCATCGGCCTGAAACAGGTTGACTATGAAGCCATTCCTCGGGTGAGTATCTTATCGGCCACTTTTTTTGTGGCTTCCCTTATCCATGTGCCGATAGGTCCGTCCAGTGTGCATCTGTTGTTGAACGGCCTTATGGGACTCTTGCTGGGTTGGGCGGCATTTCCGGCCGTTCTCATAGGACTCTTTTTGCAGGTCTTGCTTTTTCAATTTGGTGGGTTTACGGTATTGGGGGTGAACACCTTTAACGTCGCTGCTCCCGCAGTTCTCTGTTTTTATATCTTTCGGGACGTGCTGCGCCAGGAGGGGACTCTGGCAGTGGTGGCGTCTTTTGCCTGCGGGTTTTGCACCGTGTTATTGACTGCCCTGTTCACCGCCCTGTCCCTCATGTTTACCGGCGAGGGGTTTCTTACGGTAGCCAGATTGGTTGTTCTGGCTCATATTCCGGTAATGATTATCGAGGGTCTCTTTACCATGTTTGTCTTCTTTTATCTAGTTAAAGTCCGCCCGGAAATGCTAGAGAAAATATATGCCTAAAAATATTTGTCTTGAATCACTGAGTTAGGTTTTCAGGAAGCTAAAGTATGCAGACACCCATCGTTTTGACGGCCTTTGGGACCACCACGAACGCCTTTAAGACCTATGACTTTGTGGATACGATTATCCGGGAGGAGTTTCCCGGCCACGAAATTTTGTGGGCCTTTTCCTCCCGTATGGTCCTGGACCGTCTCAGGCACCGGAGAAAATTTGAAGTAAGGCATCCCCATGAAGTCCTTCAGGCCTTATCCGATAAAGGTCATACCTGGGCAGTGATTCAATCCATGCATCTGCTTTGCGGGCATGAGTTCTATCGTCTGTTGGAAGAGGTCAAACCTCTAGCCATTCGCACCAGTATCGGACTCCCTTTATTAAGTTCTTATGAGGATTACCGACAACTGGCTAAGTCATTTGATTTTAAGAATAATCTATCCGAAGGAGAAGCCCCGGTTCTGGTGGGTCATGGCACGGACCATCCATCTTGGGCCGCGTATCCGACCCTGGAAAGCATCCTGCGGGAGGTTCATGGGTCTGACTTGTATGTCGGGGTTGTGGAGGGATACCCATCTCTGAAACAGGTGTTGGAAGCAGTAACCGCAGCAAAATTTCGGAAAGTGAGGCTCATCCCGCTGATGTTGGTTGCCGGAGCGCATTTCTATGAAGACCTGTGCGAAGGAGAGGACTCATGGAAAACTGCCTTCGAGGGGGCCGGCCTAGAAGTGAACGTGGAAGCTCAGGGTATTGGCTTCAGAAAGGAAGTCATCCGGGTTTTTGTCGGCCATATTCGTGATGCTTTGGATGCCATCCCGGCATCAAACAGCCTGGCGACCAGAGTTTTAAAAAACCAGCAGCCAGAAAATCTTGGCTCTGTTCGGGTTTCGGGCGAAAATGGCTAGGGCTGCGAAGGAGACCTTTTGCCGAAAAAAGAGCCCGCCTGGGGGAGGTGTCCTTTCATCATGAGAGGTTTGGTAGTGGCTGGCACCCATAGCGGGGTGGGCAAGACTACCCTCACCCTGGGGTTATTGGCCGCCTGGCGACGGCAGGGAATATCGGTGCGGCCCTTCAAGGTGGGTCCCGACTTCATAGATCCAGGGCACCATGCCCAGGCTGCTAACAGCCTTTCTCACAATCTAGACGGCTGGATGCTTTCCCGAGAAGAAAATCTTCGCGTCTTCCGCCAGCACACCGGGACTGCGACAATAGCCGTTGTGGAAGGGGTTATGGGTCTTTTCGATGGCTACGATGGGAATACTGAGGCCGGCTGCACTGCCCAGATGGCCAAGTGGTTGGGGCTGCCGGTGCTGCTCCTGGTAGATGCCCGTTCCATGGCCCGCAGTGCCGCGGCCTTAGTGCATGGCTTTGCCACTTTCGACCGGGACCTCATCTTGGCCGGAGTAGTGTTTAATCAGGTAGGGAGCCCGACTCACCTAAGATATCTCCGTCAGGCATTAGAGCAGGCGGGGGAAGTCCGATGTTTCGGGGGCCTGCCCAGGGAAGTGGAACTGGCCATTCCAGAGCGCCATTTAGGGTTAATCACCACCGATGACCACCCCCTGAAAGAAAGCTATCTGGAGCGTCTGGCAGATTTAATCGAAAGCAATCTGGACCTGGAAGGACTGTTGGCTGTCCTCCCCGCATTGAGCCAGGGAAAGGCCTGGGAAGAAGGCCCGGTTTATTCCAGCCAGCCTTCCGAAGTGCGCCTGGCGGTGGCTCGTGATCGGGCATTCTGTTTTTATTATCCGGACAATCTGAAATGGCTGGCCCGGTGCGGCGCGGAAATAGTCCCCTTTTCGCCCCTGGATGATACGGACCTGCCTGCCGAAGTGCATGGCGTCTATCTGGGGGGCGGCTATCCGGAGCTTTTCGCCCGGCAGTTGAGCAGCAATCAGGCCATGCTCCGGATTATTCGAGAGCGGGCCGGGTCGGGAATGCCGATGTACGCCGAGTGCGGCGGTTTGATGTATCTTTCCCAGGAAATCCAAGACTTGCAGGGAGGGCGCCACGCCATGGCTAAAGTCTTGCCATTCGGTGTCCGGATGCTGCCTCGGCTCAAGACCCTGGGCTACCGGGAAGTTACGCTGGCGGCCGATGGCCTCCTGGGCCCCGCCGGGACGCGCGCTCGAGGGCACGAATATCACTACTCGGAGATGATCTCGGAACCAGTGGACCTGCCCCGGCTTTATAGACTTACTGCCAGAACCGGCGGCAAGTCCGTAGAGGAGGGCTATACCGTCAACCAGGTGTTGGCCAGTTACGTCCATCTGCACTTCGGGAGCAATCCAGAGGTTGCCTGGCATTTTGTAGGTCACTGTCGCAGGTTTAAGGAGAAAGCATGAACTGGTTCCCCCGACTTCCACGGGAAATTGAGGAGGAGAGTTTCCGCCGCATTGAGGCCCAGGCGGATTGGCGTAATCTAAGCCCGGAGGAATGGGCGGTGGCGCGGCGCATGATCCATACTACCGGTGACTTCGAATATTTGAAAAACGTGCGTTTTCATCCCCAGGCCATCGCGGCTGGAATAGCCGCCCTGCGTCAGCGACGTCCGGTGATTGCCGATACCCGTATGCTTCAAGCAGGGATCAGTACCGGCCGGCTTACCGGTCTGGGAGTTGAAATTATCTGTCTTATGGATGACCCAGAGGTGGTGCGTGAGGCCAAACGTCGTGAGATCACCAGGGCGGCGGTGGCCATTGAGCAGGCCCTTCCAAAGATATTCCGGGGAATTGTGGCCGTCGGCAATGCTCCCACGGCGTTGCTGCGTCTCCTAGAGCTCCTGGCTGCCGGAGCGCCGCCTCCGGCCCTTATCGTAGGTGTGCCGGTGGGTTTTGTCAATGCCGCCGAGTCCAAGGAAATCCTAAGCCGCCAGGATTGCCCATTTATCACCGTCCTGGGTCCGAAAGGCGGTTCAGCAGTGGCTGCCAGCATTATCAATGCCCTGGCTATTTTAATTCAGACAGAGAAATCAGCATGACTCGGAAAACAGGAACTCTTTATGGCATCGGCGTGGGACCCGGAGATCCCGAATTGATTACTCTCAAAGCCCTGAGGATTTTGGAGCAAACCCCGCACATTTACGCCTCTACATCAAGTAAAAACACATACAGTTTAGCCTTGAATATTGTCCGCTCCCATCTTCATGAGGCCAAGGTCGAACAGCTCCCGTTCCCTATGACTCGGGAACCTGAAGTCCTGCAGGAAGCCTGGGAAAAAAACGCCCGGCGGGTTCTGGAAGTGCTTACCACCGGATCGGATGCCGCCTTCATCACCATAGGTGACCCATTGACCTTTTCTACCTTCGGTTATCTCCTGAAAACCATCAAAGACTTTGAGCCGACGATCAGGGTCATCACTATTCCCGGAATCACCTCCTACCATGCCGCTGCTGCCCTCATCCATACGCCCGTGAGTGAAGGGGAGGAGTCTTTCCTTGTGGTCTCGGGAGCTCTGGGCGCCGCCAAACTCCGGGAGGCCTTGAGCGTAACCGATACTATCATCCTGCTCAAGACCTATCGCCACATTGACGAAATACTGGTATCCCTGGAGGAGATGGGACTCACGGACCGGGCCGTTTGCATCAGCCGCTGCGGCCTGGAGGGCGAAACCGTAGTGCAGGATATCCGCAGCCTTAAGGGACAATCCTTGCCCTATCTCTCTATGATGGTTATCAAGAAGAAGGGGAAATATTTTTGATCATAGCGTCCAACGCCATGAAAAATTTAGAAATTTGGCCGCCATACAGGGCGGGGGTAGGTCGACTTTGGGCGGCAAGGGTTTTTTTGCAGGAGGTCCGGGTGCAAGGCTTAAATCATCCTGAGGAAAATGGATCGGTCAAGCTGCCCGGACGGCGTCGGCAGCTTAAGGTGGGTTTTTCCACCGGCACCGCGGCCGCCGCCGCCGCTCAGGGCGCCTTGCGGGAATTGCTTGGCCTGCCCTGTTCCGAAGCAGTGGAGGTTAGTCTTCCCAAAGGCGGGAAATTGACCGTCCCCCTGCTTAGCCATGGTAGCTACGGTTCCCGGGGCGAGGCCCTAGTGGTCAAAGACGGCGGGGACGACCCGGACGCCACTCATGGGGCGGTGATCGGTGCCCGGGTCTGGTTTTCCTCTGCAGATTGTCAGGAGTCAGAGACTTTCCGGGGGGGTGAAGGGGTAGGCCGGGTGACCAAGCCCGGACTGCCTGTGGCCGTCGGCGAACCGGCCATCAATCCGGTGCCCCGGCGCATGCTGCATCAGACTACGGCTGCCATACGGCAACTGGCCGGTAATAATCTACCCCTGAGGTTTACCGTGGAAATTTTTGTGCCCCAGGGGGAAGAAATCGCCCGCCACACACTCAATCCCCGGCTGGGAATCCTGGGGGGGATCTCCATTCTGGGCACCACCGGACTGGTCAGGCCCTTTTCCCACCAAGCGTATCGGGCGACCGTGGTGAGCGCCCTTAAAGTAGCCCGGGCCGTGGGACTTACTGGTGTTGTCCTCACTACCGGTGGCAAAAGCGAGGAGTATCTTAAGAGAATTATTCCCCATCTGCCGGAGGAGGGCTTTGTGCAGATGGGGGACTATGTGGGTTTCGCTCTGAAGACTGCGGTTAGGCTGGGATTCAGCCACCTCACCATAGGTGCCTTTTTTGGCAAGGCCTTGAAAATGGCCCAGGGTTTCAGCCATACTCATGCTTCCCAGGGGTTGGCCAACTTTGGAGAATTGGGCCGCTGGACCGAAGAAATCACCGGTGATTTCCTCCTGTCCCAAGCGGTGGTCCAAGCCAATACTGCCCGACAAGTTCTGGAAATGCTTCCGGAAGCACATAAAAAGGCAATGGTGGCAGAGGTGGGTCGTCGGATGCTGGCGGCCCTCCGGAAACTCGCTGGCCCCGGCCCCGAACTTGCCACAGTGATATTAGATCTCGACGGTCTTCCACTTTTTTGGCGAGACAGGGTGAGAGGATCGTCATGATCCCCGTCCAGGTGGTGGGTTTGGGGATGTCGTTAACCGACCTTACCCTCCGAACCCTTGATATCATCAAAGGAGCCCAGGTGCTGGTGGGGGGCAGGCGTCACCTGGCTTATTTTCCCGAACATCCTGCCGAAAAGATCATCTTGGGGAAGGACCCGGAACATGTGATTCTCAAACTAGGTGAACTGGCCCAGTATCGGCAGATAGTGATCCTGGCCTCAGGAGATCCCAATTTTTTCGGTATAGGCCCAATGGTGGTGCGTCTGTTAGGACCGGAAAACGTGAGAATTCACCCTAATATCACCGCAGTTCAGGCGGCGTCGGGTCGTCTGCAAACGGCCTGGCAGATGGCCCAAGTGGTGAGCCTGCACGGCCGGGGTTGGGAATCCCTCGATGCCGCCCTGAATGCGCCTGGCTTGTGGTTCATTTATACCGATCCGGCTCACGCGCCTGATGCTATCGCCCGACGCCTGCTAAAATCCGGGCGGATCGAAGCCCGGCTCTGCGTCCTGGAAGACTTGGGTCTGGAAACCGAACGATTTGCCTGGATGAGTTTGGATGAAGCGGCAGACAGGACCTTTTCCCCATTAAATATAGTGGTGTTGGATTTAATATCCGCTCCTTTCAGGAACCGTCAGGGTCGCCTCCCTGGAAAAGACCCGATGTTCCATCTGGGTATGCCGGAAGAGTTTTACTGCCCGGAACGAGGCTTGATTACCAAGGCCGAGGTGCGGGCCGTAGTTCTGGCGAAGCTCGAGCTTTATCCGGGCCAGGTGCTCTGGGATATTGGCGCCGGCACCGGTTCCGTGGGGTTGGAGGCCAGTCTCTTGATCGGTCGGGGACGCATCGTGGCCGTGGAAAAGAACCCGAAGCGCGCCGCCCAGATCACTGCCAACCGGGAAAAGTTACAGGTGGATAATTTCGAGGTCATCTGCGGTAGGGCTCCTGCATGTCTGGCCGTCCTGACTCATCCTGACCGGGTGTTTATCGGCGGCGGGGGCGTGGATCTGGAAGATATCCTCTGTGAGGTTCTGTCTTGCCTACGGCCGGGCGGCAAAGTGGCTCTCACCGCTACCCTCCTCGAAACTTTGGAAAAGGCCCGAAAGATTTTGCTCCGTGAGAATTATCTGATAGATATTATTCAACTTCAGGTCAGCCGGGCTCAGCCCTTGGCAGGGGGATCTTATTTACAGACACTGAACCCCGTATGGGTTATCACCGGTTCGGCCCTGGCGAGGTAAGATGACAGAGCGACATCCCGTAATCTTTGTGGGAGCCGGACCTGGAGATCCGGAGCTTATTACCGTAAAAGGCATGAAGGTCCTGTCTCAGGCGGAAGTGCTGCTTTATGCCGGTTCCCTAATATCGCCCGCCGTTCTGGCCTGGGCACCTCCCGAGGCAGAGATGGTGGACACTGCCCCCCTGGCCCTGGAGGAGATTGTTGCCCGCCTGACTGCGGCTCACCGGGCTGGCAAACACGTAGTGCGGTTGCACTCCGGGGATACCAGCCTGTTTAGCGCCCTGCAGGAACAGGTGGCGCTTCTGGAACGAGAGGGTATCCCCTCCCGGGTGATACCCGGAGTCACTGCGGCGTCAGCGGCCGCCGCTGCCCTGGTGCAGGAACTGACACTGCCGGAAGTGGCGCAGACGGTCATTCTCACGCGGGCGGAGGGCCGGACCCCGGTTCCGCCGCGGGAAAACCTCCGGTCGCTGGCGGGGCACGGCGCCACCCTGGTGATTTATCTCAGCGTCCAGCTTCTAGACCGGGTGGTAGAGCAGCTGGCCGACGCTTACGGTCCGGAGACACCGGTAGTAGTAGCCTACCGGGTAAGTTGGCCGGATGAGCGTCTTATCCGGAGCACCCTGGCCGATATTATACCCAAAGTCCGTGCAGCCGGCATCAACCGCCAGGCCTTGATCTTAATAGGCCCGGCCTTGGCTACTTCGAAGGATCGTCTTCAGGTGTGCTCACGTCTCTATGACAAAACCTTTGCTCATGGCTACCGGGATGCGGCCGATTAGAGTGGTTGCCCTGACGCCCGCCGGAGTTCGTCTGGCCCGGCGTCTCTGTCAGACCCTGGAAGGCACTGAATGTTGGCTTCCGGCCTCTTGGGCAACAGCCGGGGAACATACTTTTGACAGGCTGACTGACGTCTTTGCCGAGGCCTTCACCAATGATCGCGATCTGGTATGCATTATGGCTGCCGGGATCGTAGTACGACAAGTAGCTCCTCTTCTTCAGGGCAAAGACCGCGACCCTGCGGTGGTAGTGTTAGACCAGGAGGGCCGATTTGCGGTGAGCCTTCTTTCCGGCCATCTCGGGGGGGCCAATGAGCTGGCCTGTCGGGTGGCCGCAACTCTCGGCGGTACTCCGGTAATCACTACTGCCACAGATATCCAGGGGCTTCCTGCTTTGGATCTTTTGGCTGCCCAAGCTGGGTTGATCATCGAAAATCCAACCGGGGTTAAGGAGGTGTCCATGGCTCTCCTGGCCGGCAAACCCGTGCGATTGGTGGACCCCGAGGACCGCTTGGCCACGGTTCTGGCAGGGTATCCTCATCTTTTTCACCGGGAAGCCGCCTTGGAAGCTGCACTGGCTGGTAGCCCCCAACCCACGGTGTATGTGGGTTGCCGGGAGCGGTCTTGGCCAACTGGATGGCTGCGGCTGCGTCCCAGGAGCCTGATTGCCGGGGTGGGCTGCCACAGGGGCACTCCATCATTGGAAATACTGGATCATATTCAGGAGGTTTTCCGGCAGGCCGGGCTTTCACTTCTTTCCCTGAAGGCGTTGGCCACCATCGCCGCAAAAAAAGACGAGCCGGGGCTCAAGGAAGCGGCCCGTCGGCTGGAAGTGGAATTGTTATGGTATACCGCAGAGGAACTGGAACACGTGCCGGTGCCGCATCCGTCAGCACAGGTGACCCGCCACGTGGGTGCGAAGAGCGTCAGCGAAGCCGCAGCCCTGAAGGCGGGACAGGGGGAACTCCTAATACCCAAACACAAGAGTGCCAACGTCACCGTGGCAGTAGCCCGGGCCATCTGGCCATCGTGAGTCTGGGACCGGGAGCAGTAGAATATCTGGCCCCTAAGGCCCAAGAGGCCCTAAAGGCTGCTCGGGTGGTGGTGGGTTATCAGACCTACATCACCTTGATAACCTCTCTCCTGACCCACCAGGAAGTGGTGGCTACCGGGATGCAGGGTGAAGTCAAACGCTGCCAGGCCGCCATCGACCGGGCCCGAGCCGGCCAGTGGGTGGCCCTGGTATCCGGCGGGGATGCGGGTATCTATGGTATGGCCGGTTTGGTCTTGGAACTCTGTGCCGTGCAGGGCCTTAAAGTGGGCCAGGTTGATAGCAACGACGAGTTGGACTTTTCTCTCGAGGTGATTCCTGGCATCCCGGCCCTAACGGCGGGAGCCGCGCTTTTAGGAGCCCCTCTGATGCACGATTTTGCCGCCATCTCGCTGAGCGACCTCCTCACCCCCTGGGAAATTATCCAGCGAAGGGTTGAGGCAGCGGCTCAGGGTGATTTTGTCATCGTCCTCTACAATCCCAAAAGCAAGAAACGGGATTGGCAGTTGAAAGCGGTGGTGGAGCTTGTCCTCCGCTATCGGGAACCTCTCACCCCCGTGGGTCTGGTAAGGCGGGCCAGGCGCGCGGGAGAGGAAATCATCGTGACCACTCTGGAGCATCTCCCGAAACAGCCGGTGGATATGCAAACCATCATTATAGTGGGCAATTCCCAAAGTTTCCAATACGGTCCCTACCTGGTTACGCCGCGAGGCTATCTCGCCAAATATCAGGTGGGGGACCAATAGACGTTCTAGGCCGGGATTAAAGGCGGGTAATACTTAACTATTCGGAAGGGAGGGGTGCCTCTCCAAAGACATTTTGTTGTTAAAGTTACAGGAGCCCTGAGGGGCTTAATAGGGAAGCCGGTGCAAATCCGGCACGGTCCCGCCGCTGTAACCGGGGACGAATCCTACAGTATGCCACTGTCTTGGGCAATGAAGATGGGAAGGCGTAGGGAAGAGAATGATCCGGGAGCCAGAAGACCTGCCTGTAACCGAGATGCCGCGTTTTAACGTCGTATTGAGACCGGCTGAGGGGCGAGAGATAGGTAAATCTTTCCAGCCAACCTGAGGAACAAGCTAAACTGGGTGCAATCCTTGGGTCCATAAGGACTCAAGGATTTTTTTTGGTCCATCAATGAAGAAGAACAGGGTAAGGGGCAAATAAGATGTTGATGGTGGCAACAACTACGCTTGAGAAATCATGAAAGGGGAAAGAACAATGAAATGTTGGTTGTCTGTTCTGGTAGTCTTAGTGGTGTCGTCTGGGATTGGGTCTGCTCAGGAGTGGGACCGGAAAGTATCGTTGCCGGAGGAAGAGGCCACTGTTGGCCGGACTACTGTGGATACCCAGGCAAAAATCTTGGAGGATGCAGAAAAAGTCCATGGCATCGATAAGGTTGTCGTGACGGCTACCAGGACCGAACGCAACCCCGACGATGTTCCGGCCAGTATTACCGTTATCACCAAGGACGACCTAAGGAAACAGAACATCAAGACGGTGGACGAAGCCTTGGCCCAGGTTCCCGGAGCAGTCGATAATCGGCGCCGAATCTATGGAGATAGTATGACCAACGTGAATCTGCGCGGTTTCCCGGCGGAGGGCCAGAAACGCACCTTGGTTCTGCTGGACGGCCAGAACATTGCCAACGCCTACAGCAACGGCGTGGCCTGGAGCAGTATGCCGGTGGAAAATATCGAACGCATAGAGGTAGTCCGGGGACCATTTTCCGCCTTGTATGGGGGCAACGCCATGGGCGGGGTCATCAATATCATTACCAAGACCCCGAAGAAACTGGAATGTGTAGCCCAGGGCGGCTATGGCACCTACGATTCCTGGACCTACTACCTCGGAGTGGGGGACCGCCTCTGGAATAAAGTGAGTGTTCAGGCGGGATTTAATTATCGCATCTCCGCCGGCTACCCCTCCAGCCTGGTGACCAAAACGGCCAGCACGGGGACCCCGGCCACCCAGGTGGTGGGCTGGCAACCTACTCATACGACCACCGGCACCCCCACCAACATTATTGGAGATACCGGTGATTATAACTGGAATGATTACAGTATGAACGGCAAGATAAGTTGGGATATCGCCCCGGGCCATAGGGTTGAGTTCAGCACCCTGCAGAGCTGGAACGACTATGGCTATGATATGTACCATTCCTATCTGCGCGATACCGCCACCGGCAGCTCAGTGGTCAGAGGAACTGTGGGTCTGTCTGGTACCAACACCCAATTTAAGAATCTCCAGGAAGGAGCCTTCCTGAACGGCGACGGGCGCGATCAAACCCAGGTGTATAATCTGACCTCCGATAATCAGCTTACTGAAACCACGAGGATCAAGTTTCACGGGGGGCTGCTGAATCAACCGACTAATTGGAGCGCTTCCCCCAGTTCCTCCAACCCACTGACCACTTTCAGCGGGGGGCCTGGAACCTCCTCTTTCTCCCCAAGCCAGAACTGGATAGCCGAATTGCAGGTGGACCAGGCCATCGGCCAGAAACAGCAGTTGGTGGGCGGCATCTCTTATAATAGCGGCTGGTCGAACAGCAAGACGTATTCGGTGAACAATTGGCGTTACCCTGATGCGGTATCGACACTCACCCAAATGAGCGGCGGCCAGGACCGAAATATTGGGCTCTACCTCCAGGACGAAATCGCCTGGCATCCCAAGTTCAATACGGTGCTCGGGGTCCGGCTGGATTGGTGGGAGACTTACGGAGGTAATTACATGGCATCTGCCGGTACACCCACAGTATACCTGCCTGGCCGGAGCAAACTGGCGCTCAGCCCCAAACTTGCCTTTCTCTATCGTCCTCTGGAGTGGATGACCTGGCGGGCATCTGTGGGACGCGCCTTTCGGGCTCCAAATATTTATGAACTTTACCGCACGTGGCTAGCCAGCAGCGGTACCCTATACAAGGGCAATCCCGATCTGATCCCGGAAACTGCTACCTCGTGGGAGATTGGCACCACCATGAAACCGCTGGAAGGGATGGTCTTTACCGCGACCTACTTTGAAAATTACGTTGATGATTTGATTTATCGGGTGACCGATCCTGCAGACATCACCGGCAAAACCCAGATTTATAAGAACGCCGGTAAGGCGACCATTAGAGGGGTTGAGCTGGAGATTACCCAGAAGCTCTGGTCCTGGCTGGAGGTTTTCGGCAATACCACCCTATTAGATGCCCGGATCAACGAGAATCCTTTTAATCCGGAATCAGTGGGTAAAAAGATCACCTACACTCCCCGACAGCAATTCAACTTTGGGATTACGGCTACCTATTGGAAAGTCAAGGGATTTCTCTCGGGACACTATGTCAGCAAATTGATAAGCAGGGACGACAACAGCGATCAATACAACAATGTCTACGGTTCCTACGATCCCTATTTCACTCTGAATTCCAAGATAATCTTTACCCCGGTGAAGTATATGGACCTCTCCCTGTCGGTGGATAACATGCTCGATCGGGAATACTTTTATTACTACCCCTCGCCGGGCCGGACCATCTGGAGTCAGATAACGCTGAGATTTTAATGACCGCTACCCGGTGGTTATCTACTGTTGGAGTCACAGGCCGATACCTATTTTCTCCTTGACAGATTCGGAGGGGAATTTTAAAGTTAGCCAAGGTAATGCTCATTACCAACGGGTTACCGGCGAAGCATGAAAATTGGTGCCGGTGAATTTTAGAAGGCGGGATGCCTTTCGCTTTCCTGCCCTACAGCACTGCAGCACCGGCAGGCCAATACGGAGGAGCGGGTTTCAGACCCGCCGGAAGGTTTTTACAACAAGGTTCCGTAACCAACCAGAAACTTTTTTCTGACTTAATAGGGTCATATTACAGGCGCCCTTCGGGGCTTAAAAGGGAAGCCGGTGCAAGTCCGGCATGGTCCCGCCGCTGTAACCGGGGACGATACCTGCGAGATACCACTGCCCGTGCTGAAGCCGGGTGGGAAGGTGCAGGAATAAGGATGATCCGGGAATCAGAAGACCTGCCTGTAAATCAATATGTATTGCCCAACGTGTGATTGGGGATAACGCGGCCGCTCGGGATGGAAAACCGACACGGCTTAGCCTAAGGACAAAGCAAGCTGGGTGCAATCCTTGGGTCCATTTTGGGCTCAAGGTTTTTTTTTGGCCTGAGAAATTGAATCTCTCAGGACAGAGGGATAGACGATGGATCTAAACCTGATCTTGTGGATCGGCGGCATGTTATTCAGTCTGAGCGTCTTTGTGGTAAAGGTCGGCTTCGGACTGGGACTGGGGCAGGTGGGTTGGCGGGGTCTGGTTTTGACGCTCTTATTGTATCTGGGAACCTTTCTGTTAGCTGCAGGGTTTTGCGAAAGTTTGATCAAGATCCTGACGCCGCTGGTGCGAAAAGGACCATATGTCCATATTGCCATGGCCTTAGGCATGATGGTCTGGGGCTTATATCTCATCCACAGCTGGGCAGGATCAGATTCCGGGTGTGGGGTGCACGCCGGCTGCCGTCAACCAGCCCACCCGACTGCCACCCGGTCGGCCCGGCCACCAACCTTATTCCTTCTTCTTCCCTGTCCCGTCTGCCTGACGGCCATAACCTTTTCCACCTGGGCGGCCTTACAGGTGATCAAGTTGCCTGCATGGGTGGTGGGGCTGGGATTGGGTGCAACGTTTATCATCTTGTCGCTGCTGATTTATCTGGGCCTCAAACTTTTCACCCTGAGATCAACCCGGTTAAATCAGAGGATCGGCCTCGGTTTAAGCATGTTGGCCATAGGCCTGTATTTTCTGAGTTCTCTTTTTCTTCCGGCCCATATTGAGGCGGCCAAAAGCATCTATCAATCGTTTGCCACGGAGGGAGGCAACTTGGTCCTGGTTGAACATATCGGCGTTTTTTTCCTACTCCTGGCCGCCTTGTTGGTCGGCTTCCTGATGAATAAACGACGCGAGGTTGGTGAATGAATATTCTAGCGGGTCTTGAGACGTTTCTCTACGTTATTGCCTCAGCTCTGTTTTATCCGGTAGTAGTTGGACTTATTCTGCTTACTTTTTGGATCGTGATATCTGCCGGCGGTTTTCTGCGGGAATATATTGACCGGCGGCAGGGAAGATCGGTCGGGTTACGGCGCTATCGAACCATGTTGGACTCCGAGGTTTTGACTCTATCAGCCAACCTCGATCTTGAGTTGGAAAAGCACCTCCAGGAGTTCGAACTTGAGCTAATTAAGGGTCTAGATAAGGTCAGGTTTGCTATTCGGGTGGGCCCGGCCGTGGGTTTAATGGGGACCTTGATTCCCATGGGCATTTCCCTGGCGGCCCTGGCCCAGGGAGACATGCCAAAAATGGCGGGAAGCATGGTCACGGCCTTTACTGCCACCGTTGTCGGTCTGGCCTGCGGGGTGGCGGCCTATCTCATGTCGCTGATAAAAGAAAAGTGGGTGCGGGCCGACATGCGGGAGATGGAATATCTGACGGAATTGCGGCTCCGGCAGGCCAAGGCCCAGAGGTCGGATATCCGGGCGGGAGAGGAAGATGAGTTTATTAAGAAGACCGCGGCGGTTTGATAGATACGACGAACCCCTGGAAGACCCCATCTCCGGAGTGGCCAACCTGTTTGACGCCAGCGTCGCCTTTATCGTCAGCATGATGATCGCCCTGTTTATGGCTTATAACATGCTGGACCTGGTAAACCCCAAATCCGAGGTGACCATCACCAAGAAGAACGCCGATGGCCAGATGGAGATTATTACCAAAAGTGGTAAGGAAATCAAGGTTAGAAAGGTGACAGACAAGAAACTTAGCGGCGAAGGCGTCCGTCTGGGAACGGCCTATCAGCTTAAAGACGGCAGGGTGGTGTATGTCCCGGAATAAGGCGGCTGCAGCCGATGGAACATTGAAGTCATGGCGGCGGTTCATCCTGGCTCTAAGTTGCCTCCTGTTTTGGCTCTTCATTTTTCCGGGATCAGCCGTTGCCGCCAAGGTGAAGGTCAGCCTGCTGTTGGGCGACATCTCTTCCAAGGTCGCCACTGAAGCGGTAAAGGCGGTCTATCAGGATTATCCGAACTTAAGGCAAAAGGTGGAATTCCATGTCTATCCCACCTCAGGTATCCGGGAGAAGAATCTGCTGCCCTTGAAAGAATCCCGTCTGATCTTAGTCTGGATCATGGGACACAACCTCATCGAGGCGGTGAAACCAGAACTGGAAGCAGCTATAAAAAAGGGAATCAAGGTCTATTACGTCGGCGGCGGCACCTATGACGATGACCAGAAAAAGATGGGGATCAGGGCCGATAAGAAGATGGTGGCCTATTTTTCCCAAGGTGGCCTGGAAAATATTAAGAATCTTATTCTCTACAGCCTTAAACAGGAACTTGGTTTTGAGGTCTCTTTCCGGGATGAGGTGGTGCAAAATCCCGAAAGTGGTATCTATGAATACAGAACCCGCAAGGTCTTTGCCGATTTTGAGGCCTATAAAAAGGCCTATGCCTACCGGGATGGCCGTCCCTGGATCGGGGTGGTTTTTTATAAAAATTCGATTGATGGAGGTCAGGCCAAGCCCCTGCATGCCGTCATCCGCAGCCTGGAGGAGGCCGGTTTTAATGTCCTGCCGATCTATGGCCGACCGCTGGAAGAGGTGATGGCGAAGTTCTTTGCCCCAGGCGGCAGCCCCTTAAAAAGCCGGGTGCGGCTGGTGATAGCCCAGGGGATGAAGATCGGCATCAACCCGCAAATTATGATTCCGCTGTTGACCAGGCTTAATATCCCCTTGATCGATGCTATTTCCCTCTATGGCCGCAGTCGACAGGAGTGGGAGCAGTCCGCCGTCGGCCTGGATATCTTTGAGCGCGCCTTCCAGATAGCCAACCCGGAGATGGCCGGGATTATTCAACCGACGGTGATCGCTTCCAAAGAGAAGCGGATAGATAAGAGCACCGGGTTTGAGTATCTGGAGGAAAACCCAATACCGGAACGTATTGCGCGGCTTACCGCTAGAGTCAAGGCTTGGGTCAATCTTCAGGATAAACCCAATAAAGATAAGAGGATCGCCATAGTCTATTACAACTATCCACCAGGTAAACAGAATATCGGCGCCTCCTATCTGAAGGTATTGCCGGATAGTTTGTGGGAAATTCTGCTGAAGCTGAGGTCCGCCGGTTATGACGTCGGCGGGTCGGAGGTTGAGGGGCAGAGACCGGGGCTAAGCAAGGAATTATTATTCGAAGAGATTCATAATTATGGCCGCAATATCGGCAACTATGCCCCGGGTGAACTCGATAGACTGGGACGGCGGGGGAAGGAGATGGCGGACCCAACCTCCCCGCCGGTCGGCCATGGAAATGAACCGGTATTGATTCCTCTGGATACCTATAAAAAGTGGTTCGAAAAACTGCCGGAAGGCCTGAGATCTTCCGTTGTCAAGAGTTGGGGGCCGGTGGAACAGAGCACTATCATGATCTGGTCGGATGCGGCGGGCAGGAAATATCTGGTTATTCCGGCGGTGAGATACGGCAATATCCTGTTTGCCCCGCAACCGTCGCGTGGGTGGGAGCAGGATGTCAAGAAACTCTATCACGACCTGACTATCCCACCCCATCATCAGTATGTTGCCTTTTTCCTCTGGCTGAAAAACGGCTTTCAGGCCGATGCCGTAGCCCATATCGGGACGCACGGCACTCACGAATGGCTGCCGGGCAAGGAGGTAGGCTTTACTGGAGCAGATGCGCCGGAGGCCTTGATCCAGGATCTGCCTAATATCTATCCGTATATCGTCGATAATGTGGGTGAAGGTCTACAGGCTAAGCGCCGCGGGATGGGGGTCATCATCGACCATATGACTCCGCCTTTTGATAAGGCCGGCTTAAACAGAGAACTCAAGGAACTTGTCGCCTTCCTGAACGATTATGGTGTTGCCAAGGGAAAAAGCGTCCCTCTGGCCGAGGCCAAACTGAAAGAGATCAATGCCCTGGCCAAGAAAATCGGTTTGCTGACCGATCTCAAGATGGAGGAGATCAAGACCGAGGACGAGATAGAAGAAGTTGAACATTATATCAAAGAAATTGGTGAGAAACAGACCCCCTTCGGGCTGCATACCTTTGGGAAATCACCGGAGGCGGCACGCCGAAAAAACATGGCCGAAGCGATCCTTTCTCTTGATAGCGGTCTGCTTCCAGAGGAAAGAACTAAAAAACTGGCGGAACTGGAAGACCGGATAAACCGGTCCGGCCCCCGTGAACTCGATTCCTTTCTCGCGGGCCTCTCTGGCCAATACATCCCGGCCGGCCGGGGGAACGACCCCCTCCGAAATCCTGATTCCCTTCCTACCGGCAATAATTTTTATGCCTTTGATCCGACGCGGATTCCCCCCAAGGCGAGTTATGAGCTGGGAGTAAAATTGGCCCGGGAACTCATCGACATTTATAAGGCCAAACACGGACAATACCCTGACAAACTCACTTTCAACCTGTGGTCGACCGAGACCATTCGGCATGAAGGGGTAATGGATTCACAGATTATGTATCTCCTGGGGATCAAGCCCAGATGGGATGAACGGGGCCGGGTCATCGGCCTGGAAGTCATATCCAGAAAAGAGCTGGGCCGGCCGAGGGCAGACGTGACCATAATTCCCTCGGGGCTTTATCGGGATCTGTTTCCTAATCTCATGGACTGGCTGGATAAAGCTGTGACCCTGGCCAAACAGCAGGATGAAGCGGACAACGTTCTCCGAACCAATTACTTGCGTATCCGACAAATGCTCTTGGAAAAAGGCGTGGCCAAAGACCAGGCGGAACGACTGGCTACCGTCCGAATCTTCACGGAACCACCCGGCGCTTATGGTACCAACCTGGATAAAGTGATACCGCAATCCAATACCTGGGAACGGGAGCAGGAGGTGGCGGAGGTCTATCTCCGGCGGCTGAGCTATGTATATGGCCAAGGATTCTGGGGGGATAAGATCCAGAACTCCGGGAAAAACGGCAAGGATAAAGAGGACTTGAGTCTGTCCTTGCTAAAGTCTACCCTGTCCGGCACCAAAGTGGCGGTGCACAGCCGTTCCGGCAACGTCTATGCTACTCTAGACAATGATGATTTTTTCCAGTATCTGGGCGGTACGGCCATGACCATCCGCACCCTGGACGGCAAGACCCCGGAGGTCTATGTCACCAACATGACCAATCCCAGGCTTCCCAAGCAAGAAACTCTCGAAAAGGCCATGGGCCGGGAGATGCGGTCGAGATATCTTAATCCCGAGTGGATTAAGGGCATGATGCAGGAAGGGTATGCCGGCAGCAGGTTTATTGACAAGGTCGTCGAGCATCTCTGGGGCTGGCAGGTAACGGTTCCCGAAACCGTAGACGCTGCCAAATGGAACGAAATGTACGAGACCTATGTGTTGGATAAAAACGGTCTAAATATCAAAGAAATGTTCCGAAATTCCCGGAATCTGTTTGCCTATCAATCATTAGTAGCTCGAATGCTGGAGACGGTAAGAAAAGGATACTGGAAGCCAGACAGACAGGTCATTGAAACTCTCTCCCGGGAATATGCCGAGAGCACCAAAGAAGTGGGGCTCGCGTGTTGTGATCATACCTGTAACAACCCTTTGTTGACGGAATTCACTGCTTCGGTGCTGATGTCGGTGCCCGGACTGGAGAATCAGGCGAAAGAATTTAAGCAGGCCCTGGATATGGTCAAAAATCCGCCGTCAGGAGCAAAGGCTGTAAGCGCCCCGGCGGCTCCGGAGGGAAAAAAACCGCCCGCGGATGCGCCGCCCCAAGAAGGTCAGGTCTCTACCCAGGGCGACCACCAAAAGGTGGAAGGCTACGAAGTACAGGAGACAAACCGCTCGGGGTTTTCCGCCGCACCCATTCCCTATCTGTTTATCGCAGGTTTTTTGGTCTTCCTGGCGCTCATCAGGTGGGGCTGGCTGAAAAAGAGATAAAGGGAAACGGGATTAGTCAGAAAGGAGTTTCGAGTTCCGAGTTAATAAGAAAAAAATTCTGCACAGGCTGAAAGCCTGTGCCACCGGCAGATGATTTTCATGGTTTGTGGGTGGCCAAGAGGTAATGGCAATGAGTATCTAAAGGAGAAACGCCAGTATATCATCACTCTCGGCGTGTCGGGGGCATGTCTTCTGCATCCTCTGAAACCGGCGGCAGAGCCCTTTCGGGATTAACCTGGGTAGGTATTAATGTGCCGGTATCTTTGTCAAAGACAACTCCATGACGCTCCGCCAAGGCAAGGAGATACTGATATTCCATTGCCTTCTTGGCCAGCCGGTAGCGTAGGAGCAGACTGATGGGAAAATAGAGCATGCTCAGGGCAATGATACCGATGACCACGTAGGCGCCCCAAAGCCCCAGGGCCGAGAACAGCGCTTTGAGATAGCGCAATACCTTTTCGGGTTGGTAAATGGCATAGAAAAAGGCAGCCAGCAGGGAAAGACCTATGATATAGCTAATCAGCGAAAACTTGTGACGAAGGCGGTGCCAGAATTTCTTTTCGTCTTCGCCGCTGCCTTTCAATGAAGGATTGAGGAGATCAAATCCCCTGACGATGATGCCGAAAACCAGCAACATGACCACCGGCGCCATAGAGGATGCCAGCAGATATTCTTTCCAAGGAAAGGGGATGATCCTAACCTCGCCGCCAAACCACCCTTCATCAATCTGCCAGACGATAGTAGCCGCCAGAATGATAACTTCCACCAGGCCCACAAAGACCAGGAAGCTGTTAAAGATATATTTTCTCTCCACCGGATCGTGGAGTTCGAACCATTTGCTCATCTTGAGCCCTGAATCCTGAGTAAAGGCAGGCCTGATGTATCATTCTGTCCCACTGCGATATTGGACCTTATGGACACACAAGCCTGCTGCATCTGATTGCGTAACCCGTAATCTGTCCCGAAGAGATCCTATTGACTGACGCAAGAGATGTTTTGGTCCACTGAGGCGCTTTTTGCCAGACAATGAGATCTTCAAATCTTGATATTTTATTCCTAGCTTGCCATATACCCGGCAGAATAAGCAAAAAGCAGAATCATAAATTTTCTCTATTATAGCATATTGGAAGAAGAATGCCATGATTGCAGGAAGATCCTGGTGCTGCAAGGTATTCCCAAGGTTTTTTTACTCAGGACTCAGCACTCGATACAGCCAGGCGGCCGCCAGGAGCAGCATGCTGTCTTCAAGCAGCACCAGCCAGCCAACCCGGCGGTTGGCCAGCAGCCCGCAACCGCAGTCGATATCCAGACCGCGAGCCATGGTGAAGAGCATAATGATGAGAAAGATACCCAGCAGGGATATGAGAGTGAGGAGGGCGCTGCGGGGTTTGAAATATAGGACCAGACTGCTGGCGCATACTACCTCAATCCAGGGAATAACGGCGGCGGCCAGAGCAAGAAGGAATTGTGGAAGGAGTTGATAGGCCTCAATAGCAGCGGCATACTGAAAAGGCTGCCAGATTTTGATCAGTCCCGCATAAAAAAAGACGCCGCCCAAAGTCAGGCGGAGCAGCCATGCCAGCCAATGTTTAGCGGGAGACATCGACAGGATAACCGGCCTGATCCCAGGCCCTGAAACCGCTCAGGAAGACCGCGACGCGAGAGAAGCCGAGACTCTGCAACCATTCCGCCACCTGCAGGCTGGCGTGGCAGTCCTCATTGCCGCAATACACTATGACGGGTTGTTGGCGGTTCACATCTCGTAGAAACTGAGGAACCTGGTTAGATTCCACCTGTGCCGGAGTGAGGTTAAGAGCGCCTTCGATGTGCAACTCCTGATATTCCTGGTATGGCCGGGCGTCGAGAAACAGCGTTTGTCCCTGCTGATGACGTACAAAAGCCTGTTCCAAGTTAAAGGTGCGCACCCCCTCCAGACGCCGCGCAGCTTCCTGTTGTTCCAATTGTTGCAGAGTGTAAATCAACCGGCCCTGAAGACCTTGATAGATCATGGGCCAATGCCAGATAAGACCCAAGATTAGGGCCAGGCTGCAGAAGAACAGGGACCACATCAGGTCCTGAGCCACATAAGTCCGCCGCACCGATAGAAGACCCCTTTATTGCGGTTTCGTTTCGCTTCCTTCGGGTACGCTGACCGCCTCGGATGCGGTAAAGAACTTTTTGCTTCCCTGAAAGAAAGGTAGCGGGGCAAAACCTTCAACGTCCTTGGACCAGCCTTCGGCTTTGCCGTAATGAAAATAACGCCAGACCCGTCCGGTTTGAAGGTCGGCCATAAAGGTCTTTCCGCCTTCTGCAACTAATTGGAACCGGGTGCCCAGAGCTCGAGAAGGGGCTCCTTTCAGGTCTGTCTCCGAACCTTTGGCTACCTGTAGATTAAAATCTTGATTTTGCAGGGCCTTAGTGACCCGGCGATTGATTTCCTGATCCAGATAGGGACCGTAAATTAAGAAGATGCTGGCACCGATAATCCCGATTAATAAAGCCCAGATAAAAGTCCAGCCTGCGCTTCTGGCCATGACTCCTCCTTTCAGAATTGGCACGCTCCTTAAAACCAGGCCGCTTTGCCATTCAACTCTTTACATGTATGAAATTTAGCGATAAAAAACAATCTGTCAACGCCTTAAGGGAGGAACCGGCTATGATCACCCTCGGACCCTCAAAGATTAAACTCATCACCTTTGATCTAGGTAATGTATTGGTGAGAGTTGATCATGGGCGATTCTGCCAGCGGTTGGCCAAACTCGTACAGGCAGAAGCCCAGCACGTGTTTGACTACGTTTTTAATAGTCCGCTGGAGCCATCCTACGACACCGGCAAGATTACCTCAGAAGAATTCTTCCAGCAGATTGCAGCATATTTCCGTCTGTCTCTGACGTTTGAGCTCTTCGTCCGGTGGTGGAATGATTTATTCGACCCGATGCCAGGAATGGAAGCGGTAGTGTCCAGACTAAAGGAAAGATTCCCCCTGTACCTCCTGTCTAACACCAATCCTTTGCATTTTGAGCATATTGTCGCCAACTATCCCATCGTGCGTCATTGCTCCCGCTTTATTCTGTCGTATCAGGTGGGAAGCCGAAAACCGGAACCGGGCATCTATCAGACTCTGATTCAGCAGTCAGGGCTGGCACCGGAGCAGATCATCTTTATCGATGATAAACCGCTTTTTGTCAAAGCTGCTCAAGAACATGGCATCCGGGCCCGGCAATTCACTTTCCCAGCCGTTTTGCAGCAACAACTGGCCGCCGAAGGTTTGTGGTAACCGGATCTTTAGGAATTCCTAAAAAAACAATCGATTGTTTTCCGATTCCCTGATCCCGGTTTAATACGCTTTTCCGATAGCCCTTTCCAACCCGGCTTCAGCGGTCTTGAGGTCATAGACGGATCGGATATAGTTCAGTTCAGCTTGAAAAAACTTAACCTGGGCATCAGTGACCTCAATGATAGAACCGACGCCAGCCTTATACCGGCCCTGCGCCAGGTCCCAATTCTCACGGGCAGCCTGTTTGGCCTTTTCAGTTGAGCGGATCCTTTCAGCCGCAGCCCCGACATCTAAATAGCTCTGTTCCACCTGCTTGTTAATATCCTGGCGCAGGACTTCGGTATTGGATTCCGTAGCCCTAAGACTGGCCTTGGCTTGGCGGACCGCGTAGGTGGTGGCGAGACCTTCAAACAGAGGGAAATTCATCTGGACCGAAACGGACCAGGTGTCGCGCATTCCGCCATACGCCTTTCCCTGGGTATTCTGGACACCCTGGGAGGTAAGGGTTGGAAAATATCCGGCCTTGGCGGAACGCAGCGCCTCCTGGTCAGCTTTCTGCTGGAACTGATTTTTCAGATACTCGGGTCGGGAGCTGAAGGCCTTGTCTTTCGCTTCGTTAAGGTCTATGAGTTTGGGTTGGGTGTCTAACTGAAAAGTCAGTCCGGCATAAGGCCAGGATTTGAGACCTAAAGCGGTCATTAAACTCACCTGGCTGATTTGAAAAGTATTGCGGGCGGTGATTAGATCAGCCTGGGCATTATATAAATTAGCTTCGGCAGTGGTAACGTCGATCTTGGCCTTGACCCCCACCTGATAAAAACCTTTCGCTTGTCGCACCAGGTCTTCATTCAGGCGGACGTTTTCCTCACTTACCTTCACGGCTCGTTGAGCCGCCAGATAGCCATAAAAAGCGTTCTTGGCATCTAACACCACCTGCTGACGGGTATTCGCCAGATCCATTTTTGAGACTTCATATTGGGCCTTCGACTGGCCGATCTGACCCAAGGTTTTGCCAAAATCATAGAGCAGTTGGTTTACAGTATTGCGATGCACCACATAATCGCTGATAACGCCACTCGAAGAGGCGAAAGCAGGCCCTCCGGAAGGAAGATTAATTCCGGTCGAAGGTACCGAATTACCATAATAATATGACGTCGAATGCGTTGCCTGAGGTAACAGATTAGCCCGCGAAACCCCGATCTGCGATTTAGCTGCCAGAGACCGCTCTTTGTATTCGACGATGGCCGGATGGTTTTTCAGAGCCACGTTGATCGCTTCATCTAGAGACAGCATCTGCCCGGTCGCCTGCGGTTGTGCCAGCCCGGGAATGGCAATAAACAGAGCGGTCAAGGTGATAAAGACAGAAAGAACGAACTGCAAGATACCCCCACGATACACTTTAATGTTTGGCAAAGAAAAATCCGATAAGTCTACAGGCAATGAGGTTTAACCTTAGGAACAGGCCCATCAACCTTTAAAGGAAAAAAAATAACTGTAAGATACCACTAAAGACTATGGCAGCACCATATTTTTCCAAAGATCAAAGAATTTTTGGACTCTTGAAATGGATATCTTGATTGAAGGTCTTATTTGTCTATCTTACTTAAGATACTTGCTTTATATTGAGAGTCAAGCCTTTTATCATGGGTGTGGCGCCTGGCGCCAATCCATCAGGTTAAATGGAGAAGGCTTATCAACCGCCAAGCACCTCTAACGGTGTTTGAAATTTAATGCAAGTTGCGTTTATTACATGTAAATATTAATAGTTGGCCTTAATCTGGCAAAGTTTTTCATAGTATGACAGGTTATCAGAAAATTTTCAATTGTTTCCTCAGCCGCGCGTTGATCCTGGATACGTGCCAGGCGATTTCTCGTTGACAGCTAAAAAATCGGCATTTAATATGAAAGGGTAAACAATCCAAGCTTTCAGAATAGTAAATTCGTAATTAATTTACCATGTTAGCTGAAAACGGAACATTCTTGAAAAATAACCCCGCCTTGTTTTAGAAACATTTAAAACATTAATGAATCAGATGCCTCTCGTAGTCGGGAAGGTTGTGGCGTACTGAAGTGCCAGCCGTGGCTCATGGATTATCCGGTTGGGATTTTGGAAAAGGTCTCTCAAGGAATAAAGATAGGTCAGAAGTCTTGGATATAGCTATGACAATCCGAAGGGATAAGAGCAGTGGAAGTAGTGAGGCAATAATCCCGGGTCAGGGGCCAGTTCGCTTGAACTGCCTCATATGGGCCGGTTTTCTTATAATTAATCTGATTCTGCCAGGGTGTAATTTTGCGACTGAGTCAGATCGCTATGTCACCAAGCCGATCACGCGGATGGATCTGCAGCAGAGTGTTGTAGCCAGTGGTGCCATCAACCCGATAGAGACTGTCCTGGTAGGGGCTCAGGTCTCAGGGATCATCAAAGAGATTCTGGTAGACTACAATTCTGAGGTTAGGCGTGGCAAGGTGATTGCCCGGATTGATCCCAGGGTCTTCGAAGCCAAGGTGGACCAGTGCAGATCGGCGCTGGAGCTTGCTCGGGCGGAAGTCGAAAAGGCTAAAACCAATCTTTCCCTGGCCACGTCACAATTTAAACGTTATGAAAGCCTCTGGCGTCAACGCCTGGTGTCGGAGTTGGATCTGGACAACAATCGGGCTCTGTATGAGACAGCCCAGGCGGAATTTCGGGCTGCCCAGGCGCGGGCTTCCCAGGCAGCCGCCCAATTGACCGAGGCGGAAACCAATCTGGGGTACACTAATATTACTTCACCGGTAAACGGCATCGTCATTTCCCGTAATGTCGAGGTCGGCCGGACTGTAGTGGCGTCTTTTCAAACCCCGACGCTTTTTACTATTGCCCAGGATTTGACTCAGATGCAGGTGGAGGCAGCCGTTGATGGGGCGGAAGTAGGAGATATTAAGGTAGGGCAGGCAGCAACCTTTACCGTGGATGCCTATACTGATAAGGTCTTTTCCGGAAAGATCGATCAGGTGCGATTAGCCCCCCAAACTACCCAGAATGTAGTTACCTATACCGTTCTGATCCAGACCCCGAATCCGGATCTGTTATTGAAACCGGGGATGATAGCTACCGTCACCATATTGACAGATGCAAGAACCGGGGTTTTGGCAGTACCGAATGCCGCTTTGCGATTTCAGCCGCGTGGCCACACGGCTCCGGAAGCTGCGGGCAGACATGTGGTCTGGCGTCTTGAGGCGAATGAAGTGCCAAGGCCTGTATTGGCAAGCTGTGGTATCAGTAACGGTCTCTGGACCGAACTTAAAAATAGTCCTCTGCAGGAAGGTGACCTGGTAATTATTGACCAGGTCTCCGGCACCCGAGGGGGAGGCATGGGTTTACGAAGTTTATTTTATTAGATATTACTGATCTCGAAATTCAAAACTTGGAATTTGAAACTACTATCAGATACCGGTGCTCATCACCCTTCATAACATAACCAAGATTTATCGTCCGGGCGCTTATCAGATATACGCCTTGCAAGGTATTTCTTTGGGTGTGCCCCCAGGTGAATTTTTAGCTGTTATGGGGCCTTCGGGTTCAGGAAAATCCACCCTCCTGCATATTTTGGGTTGTATGGATCAACCCACTGCCGGAGAATACTATCTTGCCGGACAGATGATATCAAACCTATCGGCCAAAAGTCTGGCCAAAATCAGGAACAAAAAGATCGGCATGGTTTTTCAATCATTTTTTATGCTGCCGCGTTTTACGGCGCTGGACAATGTGGCGCTGCCGCTGATGTATGCCGACACGAATGGCAAAAGTGAACGAGAGATGGCGGGCGCCGCTTTGGCGAAAGTAGGCCTTGCCGACCGCGCCCACCATCTGCCTCAACAGTTGTCTGGCGGGCAGCAGCAGCGGGTTTCTCTGGCCAGGGCTTTAGTAAACAATCCCGAGTTGCTGCTGGCGGATGAGCCGACCGGCAATCTAGACCGCGAAACCGGCTTCCAGATTATGAAATTGCTCATCCAGTTGAACCAGAGTCAGGGATTGAGCATAGTAATGGTGACCCATGATCTGGAGATGGCAGCATTTGCCGATCGGCGGATTGTTTTGCGAGACGGCTTCATCATCTCGGAATCCTGATGATTTTCATGAGCTGTAAGACAGCCGCGAACCATGAAAAGAGGTTATCGGTAGCCCAGATTTTCAGCCTGTGCATCAATCATTATCCGATTGCGGCGGGATGCACGGCGCTTTCCCACCCTGGGCAACCGACCCCCGACCACTGTATTTCCTTGATAATATGAACCACAATAATCGCGATAATAAAGCCTTGGCTCTGGTCCGCAATGGATTGGTAGCTGCTCGCAGGCTGCCGCTGACGCCGGAGACAATCAGAAGAGGGGCACAGACAAGAATTTTCCATTGTGGTGAGATTGCTGTTATTTCAATGGTATATTTCTGGGTGGTGTGGCAGGTGGCGGCCGACGTTCCCTCGCAGGGTCTCGGACTCTTTCCCATTCTCGTCATCCTTATGGCCGTTTTTTATGTCCTCTATATCTCACCGGTTCTCATTCACCATGATTCTTTAGCTGCCCGAGGTCTGGGGCCGGCTCCGGGATTTTTGTTCAAGAAGGATAACTTCATACCGGCTCTGCAAAACTTTGGGGCTTGGACTATTGTGGGAATTGCCGGTCTCCTCCTGGCCGGCTATCTTCTTAATCCAAGCTCGGCCTTTCGTCTCAATGGATATTCCCTGGCAATTAGGTTTATTCTCTATCTCCTCTCCGCTCTGGCCCAGGACGCCCTTTTCTTCGGTTTTTTTCTCCGGCGCTGGCAGGCGGTATTCGGGTATGCGACTGCGGCGGCACCTGTTTTTCGAAAAAACAATGTAATCGGCCAAGCAGCGGCAAGGGGGCTAGATAGAGTGGGGATGCTGGCAGTTGTCGCTAATGCTCTCCTCTTTTCGCTCTATCATCTCCCCAATCCACCATTGATGATCCTAACCTTGATAATGGGTCTGGTTTGGGGCCGGGTCTTTGCGCAATTCCCCAATCTAGCGGTCGCGGCTTTGGGGCATGCTCTTATGGGAACCATTTTACATCTGGTGGTGAAGGTGAACATTATCGTAGGTTCCTTGTATTATTCAGGTTATAAGAGTTTTTATCGATTAGTCTTTCCTTTTATGGAACCTCTCATTAATGGCGGCTTTTAATTACGGATATATAAACCCAGCGGGCGTCTTTTTAAGACTGCCTTTGGTCTCGAGCCGAAGAAAAGGGATATGAGATTCGGTAAGTGTCTGAGAACTGCGGCGGTGTCGCTCTGGATACATAAATTGCGCAGCTTCCTGACGGTACTAGGGGTCGTGATCGGCGTTAGCGCCGTAGTTCTTGTCTGGGGTCTGGGAGCCGGCGCCCGCATGGTGGTAGCCCAGCAGATTTCCGGAGCCGGCGCTGGGCTGCTCATGATAATATCAGGGGCCACCAGTAAAGGCGGCTGGCGGATGGCCATGGGGACAGCCCCTTCTTTGACCATGGGGGATGTTCAGGCTATCGGTAAAGAAATCCCGGAGGTCGAGCATGCCGTGCCGGTCTGGGGAGAGGTGGCGCAGGTGGTTTTCAGCCCTTTGAACTGGTCCACCATGATATTAGGAACTACTTCGGAATTTGCCCAATTGAGAAACGTTGACTTGGTGGCTGGACGTTTTTTTAACGCCTCTGAATGTCATCGAGGGGCTAAAGTCTGCGTTTTAGGGTATACGGTGGCCCAGAATCTTTGCCGTGGCAAGAACCCCATCGGTCAGACCTTGCGCATTAACAATATCCCCTTTGTTCTGATAGGGATAATGGCTCCCAAGGGTCGCACCCCCGACGGTCGCGATCAGGACGATATGGTATTGGCACCCCTGGAAACGACACAGAAATCTCTGTTCGGGACGGCCCTGCCAGGAGTGGTGAAGTTTGTCCTGGTATCAGTCGCCGATCCCACCAAGCTCGACACAGCCCAGTCAAAAATTGACAATCTGCTCACTCAACGTCACCGTATCCGACCTGGATTCGAAAAAGATTTCTCCATCCGCAACCTGACCGAAATCTTAAAAACCTGGGAAATAGCCATCACAACCATGACTTGGCTATTGTGGGGCGTAGCTCTCATATCGCTGTTGGTAGGCGGCATCGGTATCATGAATATTATGTTAGTTTCCGTAAAGGAACGCACCGCCGAGATCGGTCTGCGGATGGCAGTAGGGGCTGATCCATGGGATATTATGTTGCAGTTTTTAATGGAGGCCGTGGTCTTGAGCGTCAGCGGCGGGTTTGTGGGGGTGGTTCTGGGGGCGACCCTGGCTCAGTTCATCGGCCGTCTTTCAGGCTGGCCGATCCACTTTTCCCTGGTACCGGCCCTAACGGCTCTGTTGATCTCTATGGCGGTAGGTGTCTGCTTCGGCTTCGTCCCGGCTCGCCAGGCCGCCCGGCTCCATCCCATGGACACCTTGCGATACGGCTAAAGGAATGCAGGGGAAAAGGGGATTGTAAATAGATTATCAACAGAATAAAAAGCACGGGGTAATGGCTCGCTCCTTACTTGCGATTCATGCCCGTGACCTCATATTGACAATCAATTTCCATGAATTATAGAAGGGGTTAAAATATTAAAGTAAGATTCAATTTGACAGGTGAATTTGAAATAGTGTAAAATCGGCCGAAAGAGACGTCTACAAGGACGTGAAGCGGAGAGCCGCGGGTCTAACATGGAAGAAAAGAGAGCCGGGTTGCCTGAAAAGGTAGCTCGGCTTTACTATTTTTAAGGATAGTTCATGATGGGGGATAATATCGATGAGAGCTTACGTTCTATTAATTATTGCGATGCTTGCCTTCGTGTTAAATTCAGTTTCAGCCTCTGCACTCACTTATTTGTCGGTAGGAGTGGAGGGATATAATCCGCGCATTAACAATTATGGTGAAATTGTCTACACAACGAGCAGTGGCAGTATTGTTTCCAGCGTGAGGGGAACGATTCCGAATCATGGGATACATCCTATCCAACCTAATCTTAATGACTTAGGTGAAATTGTGTATGCAGATTCGAGGCCGTCGGGTACAGGGCCTTGGACTATATACTCCACCGAGCGAGGTGAAATTGCATATGGAGATACATCTCCAGCAATAAACAATCATGGTGAAATTGCATGGGCATGGGGTCAAGCATATCCGCGCACACTGTACTCCAATGAGCGCGGGATACTTATGCAGCTCCTTTCCTATGACGCAGATTTTATCTCAGTAGACATGAACGATGGCGGAGAAATTGTTTGTGCCTATAGAGATTATGATTTTTCCTATAAACTATTTTCGTCGGTAGCGGGGCAACTTTTAGAATTTGATCACAACCTCGGCAATGTTTCAATTAATAATAATGGAGATATAGCGTATAGATATCTGAATAATAATTTTAGATGGGATTACGCTTCTCTTGAGGGAGAGAGGTTGATCGATCTTGATGCGGATGTATTTCAATTGGGTCAATTTGATCGGAATGATTACGGGGATATAGTATTTAATATAGATTATCCGGGGTTAAACGGTTATTATCTTGTCCTGGCCACTGATAGACCGGAATATTATCCCAATTATAGTCCATTTGATCCCGATGATATTAACCACGTCCCCCTCCCTGGGGCTGTCCTCCTCTTAGGTGCCGGCCTGGGTCGTTTCGCCCTCTATAGCCGTAGGAAGCTGGCAGACAGGAATTAGCTTGCGCGATCGAGATAATTTTTGAAGCAGGGTTAGAGATAATCCTGCTTTTTTCATGATTATGGCCATGTTCACCGAACCGTTATCCTGGGTCACAGTCTGGAGAGAAGGGACGTACCCAACATGGCTTGCTCAGAAGGTTTCCTTTACTCCTTTAATTTCTCAATTAAATATGAGAAAAACAAATTCTCCTACGGGGATGGTTCGGAGGCTATAATCGTAAGGGAGTGTGAGACTATTTAATAAACAACATTCAGAGGGTGGCTGGAGGCGGCATCCGGATTCGAACCGGAGTATAACGGTTTTGCAGACCGCTGCCTTACCACTTGGCTATGCCGCCATTAAGGAGGAAAAAAATGGAGCGGGAAACGGGATTCGAACCCGCGACTTCAACCTTGGCAAGGTTGCACTCTACCACTGAGTTATTCCCGCTCGCTGGATTTTTATAACCAGAAGAATTCTGGTTGTCAAGCGAAATTCCTTTTTCGACCCAGAAGCTTGTATAAAAACAGTGAGCCGTGAGCCGTGAGCAGCAAAAAAATTATTGTGAGCAGCCGCCACGATTCTGTTTTTATGCTTCGTTGTGTTCGGCAGAACATGGGAACTTATATGAAAGAAGGTGGTGCAGGCTTTGCAGCCGGCACGCTGATGCACAGGCCAGGGAGGCCTATGCCACCAATTATTCTTTCATGCTTCGTTGTGTTCCTCAGGACATGATAATTTTTATGAAAAACGAGTTATTCAGGTTTCACACCCTAACGAGCTGATGGATAATGATTCCTCGTGAACCTTAGCCAAGGTTTCCAGGTATTTCCTTTTCAGACTTGATTTACTGGGGCCGGTCAAATAAGATAATATACCAGTGTTCGACTATTCGTATAAGCTTTTAGCAAAAACAAGCACTTGAACTCACTCCGGTTCTACCGGAGAAGTTCAGAAAGAAGCTGATCGAAGCTTTTATCGACTGCCGTTTAAGCGGCGATTCCAGATTGCCGGAAATTGTGAAAAATTATCATGTTGGTTCTTTAGATACGTTTCAGGCCGTGTACGTCCATCGAATTTTGAACCTTGAACCTTGCGGGAGGAAAGGATGATGAGAAGTGGTAGGATCGCCTGGGTTCTTTTGCTCTGTCTCATACCGGCTCTGATGTTGACCGGGTGCGCCAAGAAGAAAGTCGTAACCACGGCCGGGCCGGATGAGACCACAACAGAACCGGGGCAGATACAAGAGGAATCCTTGGGTGCAGGGGGAGAGCGCCTGGGGCGTAGCCGGAAAGGAGTGAGCGCTCGGGCTCAGGCCTATGGTCCAGAGGGTATCGCCTTCGAGAGTGAAGACGTTTTTTTCGAGTATGACCAATTCACCCTGACTTCAGAGTCACGCAGCCTATTGCAGAAGAAGGCATCTTTTCTCCAGAAACATCCGGAAATACAGATAACCATAGAGGGTCATTGCGACATTCGAGGTAGTAGTGATTATAATCTCGGTTTAGGCCAGAAGCGGGCCGACAGTGCCAAGTCATATCTCCAGGATTTGGGAATTGCCGGCAATCGTCTGTCTACCATTAGCTATGGCAAAGAGCAGCCGGTCGCTCATGGAGACACTGAAGAGGCTCATGCCAGAAACCGGCGGGGTCACCTGGTTATCGGGGGTCTTAATGAACCATGAGCGGTCGAATAAGGGCATTTTTTGTTAGGTCGGCAACGTTGGCCTCGTGGTGATCTCAAGATGTGAGTGTTCCTGATCAAAGATGGGAAGAATGTTGCAGATATATTCCTTTGAAGCCTGCTGGCGACTCCTGGGTCTGCTCTTGGTAAGCGGGATGGTATGCACCGGTTGTGCGGACGTTCCTTTTTTAAAGAAGGCGCCGCTTCAGGAAAGTATGGCGGAGTCAAGTTATGAGCCTCCGCCCCAACCGCTGCCAGATCCGGAGCCCAAGGCGCAGCCGATCATCCGTCCGACGTCTAATCCGGGCAGTTCAAATCCGATTGATGCCAGATTGGCGGAACTCGCCAGTCAGTTCGAGGTTATCCGGACCAGGGTACAGGTGCTGGAGGGAAAGTTGGCGGAACAGGAACATCAATTGAGCCAACTGATCAAATCCGGCAACCCGCAACAGGCGCAGATGCAGGAGAAATTATCAGGTTTGGAGAGGGAACTGGCGGCAACCCAAGAGCGGCTGGCGCAAGTAGAGGGCCAACGTCCTCCTCAAGCCGTAGCCGCCGTCCCGGTGGCTATGTCAGGCAACCGGGAGGCGGGGGAAGCAGCGCCAACCGCCAAGAAGGCACCACCGGCGGCCCCGGCAAAGGTGGGGAGCGATCCTTTTGCTGAGGGGTTAACTTTGTATAAACAGAAATCCTATGGGCCGGCTCGAGAAAAATTCCAACGCTATCTAGAGGAGCATCCGAAAGGCGAAAAAGCGATTGAGGCTCGCTACTACTTAGCCGATAGTCTCTATCAGGAAAAGCATCACGATGAGGCCATCGTTGAATTCAACAAGCTGTTGGAAGGCTATCCCAAGAGCACGCTGGCGCCGGCATCGCTCCTAAAGCAGGCTTATGCCTTTAAAGCCCAGGGAAAATCTAAAGTTCATAACCTCATCTTGGAAAAGCTCATCGCCGACTATCCGCAGAGTCCTGAGGCGGTCCAGGCCCGCAAGCTGCGGGGCAGCGGGGCAGCAGTATCCGATAAGAAAAAAGGAAAATAATCCGTGCTTGATTTCATGCGAAAACACGCCAGTTCCTGGTTTGTCACTGGCATCATTGGAGCTATCGTCGTCGTTTTTGTCCTGTGGGGCATTGGCAGCTTCCGTTCTGCCCAATTTCAGGAAGTGGCCGAGGTCGATGGCGCCAAGATTTATCTCCCCGAATACTATAAAGCCTACCAGAACCTCGTGCGAAACTATCAGGAACAGATGGGGGGCGAGTCTAACGAGGAGGTTGCCAAGACCCTGCGCCTGCGGGAACAGGCCTTGGGTCAGATGATCGATGAACTTCTGATCAAACAGGCCAGCAACCGCCTGGGGCTCAACGTCACCGATGCCGAACTGCGGGACTACATTCGGCGAAACCCCGCCTTTGCCGACGAGCGGGGCTTTAATGAGAAGCGGTATCACCAATTGCTGGCCCGGAGACGTTTACCGGCTTCAGAGTATGAAGAACAGGAGCGGCAACAACTGCTGGTACAAAAAATGGTGCACTTCATCACCTCGTTCGCCAAGATATCCGAGGCCGATCTCCAGGAGGCCTATCGGCTGCAGCAGGAGACGGTGCGGGTAGAGTACGTCGTGCTTGGTCCCTCTCAGTTTTTAAAGGAGCAACAGGCTGGCGCCGCCGAAATGCAGCAGTATTACGAATCACACCCGGAGACGTTTCGGGAGCCTGAAAAAGTTAAGGTGCGTTATATCTTTTTTAAATTTAACGATTTCGATGGACAGATCAAGGCTGACCGGGAAAAGATTGAAACGTATTATTACGACCATTTGGAGGACTATTCCCGGCCTCAGACAATTCGCGTCAGCCAATTATTTCTTGAACCTCCTTCGAAAGCCGGCACTGCGGAGCAGCAGCGTTTCCGGCTATTGGCCGAAAAACTGCTCCAACGGGCCAGGGCGGGAGAGAGTTTCGAACAGTTGCAGAAAAAATATTCCCCGGAAGCCGAGGGGCGGATACAGGCAGGGGAACTGGGTTTGGTCAAACGCGGCCAGAATATCCCGGAATGGGAAGCCGTCGCCTTTCATCTCAAGAAGGGCGGCATCGGCATGGCTAAGACTCCCAGAGGTTATTACCTGATAAAAGTAAACGACATTCTGGAACGTAAAACCCCACCCTTGGCTGAGGTGCAGGCTCAGGTGGAAAAATCCTGGCGGGCGGAGGAAGCAAAAAAGCTCGCCCACCGGCAGGCGGAAGGACTGCGGGCCGAGATGCTCAATGCCTCCTTTGCCGAGGCGGCTGCGGCTAGGCATATTAAGGTGCAGGAGACCGGCTGGTTGACCTCGAAAGACGCCATTCCCGGTTTGGGCCAGCAGCCGGCCTTTTCCCAGATGGCCATAGGATTGAAACCTCAGGAGATCAGCAAACCGTTAAATTTGGCCGACGGTGTGGCGTTGTTGCAGGTTATGGACCATCAGGACAGCCTGCTCCCACCACTGGCCCAGATTAAAGACCGGGTGGCTGAGGCCGTCCGTCTGGAAAAAGCCCGCCTGGCGGCGGCCGAAGAGGCCGAGTCGATCTTAAGCCGTCTCCAAAAAGGCGAGAGTCTGGCGAAGGTAGCAGCCCAGAAGGGAGTTCCCCTCAAAGACAGCGGTTTTTTTACCCGTTCACAGGGTATGCCAGGCCAGGGCCAGGTAAGAGAATTGGCGACGGCAGCATTTTCTTTAGCAGCGACGCCGCCCCACCACGTTGATCTCGTAAGCTGGGGGGGAGAGAACTATCTTCTGGTCTTCAAGGAACGGCGCCAGCCCTCCCGAGAACAATTTGCCCTGGCTCGGGAGGAGTTATCTAAAGGCCTCATGGACTTGAAGCGTCAGATGGTATTTTCCCAGTGGCTGGCGTCAGAGCGGCAGCGGGCAAAAATCAAAGTCTACGAGATACCTTCCTAAGGAGAAGCGACATGGCTGATTTTTTATGGAATTATCTGCTCACCGGTCTCACTCAGCCGCTTATTTTTATCGTTCTGCTCGGCCTCTATATTCTGCAGCGCCGCCAGATGCATCTGCTGAAATCGGGGTTGAGTTGGCTGCGCATCATTATCATGCTCGTCTTATTTTTCTACTTTGTCTACAATTATGCCAGCGAGATTCCCGAAGCCTTGCGGCGGACCAGCATTGTGGGCATGTTCTGCCTCAATCTGATCATGGTCTACACCCTTTTACTGGATCGCCGGGAGGAGAAGTATCGCCAGGCCCTGGCGGCTTACAGTCAGGATCTGACCAGCAGGCCGTTGTTGGATGAGGTCTGGCGTCTGGGCAAGAAATTCATTTATTTCCGCTATATCTTTGAGGCCTTGGCAAGCGGCTATTCGCCAGGCAACTTCCTGCAGGGCGTCATCTCCCGCCAAATACCCACAGATATTAAACACGTCTTAATGGAGCGCGGCATTGCCACCGAAGTGGTCGCTACCCAGACCTTGATTAATTTTCTCAACGCCAGGTTAAAAGAGAGCGAATCGCTGCCTCCGGAGTTAAAAGAGGTCCTGGCGCCGGTGATTCAACAATTGGGAGACCACGCCTGGATCAAGGAACAGATTGATGCCTTCCTCCAGATGGCTCTCAAGGACCCCGAAAAGCTGTATCATTCCGCCTGGAGCGAGGCGCCCACGCGCTCAGATGCCTAGGTGTTTGCCAGACAGGTGCAAAAAACTTTTCGCAATCATCCTCCAGAGATAACAACCCTGGAGGTGCCTGCTATCAGGCTGGCGGTCCAACGAGCCCTGGCGGCCCGAGCCCGGCTGGTGGAGACCTACCCTCACTGGGAGGCTTGGCGGAAACAGGCCAAGGCTATTAAAAGCGAGGTAGTGACTCATCTCAGTGATTATCTCGATCAACTCCGGCGCCAGGTGGAAGGATGGGGCGGTCAGGTCTTGGAAGCACCTGACAGCCGCACCGCCTGCCGCCTGATTACGGAGCTGGTTGGGAGACATCAGGTCCGGCTTCTCGTTAAATCCAAATCCATGACCAGTGAGGAGATCAGCCTCAATCCGGCGTTAGAGGCGGCTAACTGTCGGGTGACCGAAACGGATTTAGGTGAGTTTATCGTTCAATTGGCCGGTCAGACTCCTTCCCACCTGACCGCCCCGGCCATGCATCTGAACCGGGACGATATTGCCGACCTTTTCTCAACGCATTTGGATCTGCCCCGCCACAATGATCCGGTAGTTCTTTCCCGGCAGGGGGCAAAGTTTTTACGGCCCCGCTACTGGGAAGCCCAGATGGGGATCACCGGGGTCAATTTTGCCGCGGCGGCCAGCGGCCACCTAATAACGCTGGAGAATGAGGGCAACCTGCGCCTGACGGCTACCGCTCCGCCGGTACACGTGGCTTTGATGGGGTTGGAAAAGATCATTCCGACGCTGGCCGACTTGGAGGTGCTGCTGCGGCTGCTGCCGGTGAGCGCCACCGGCCAACGGCTCACCGCCTACGTCAATTTCATCAGGGGTATGAAGCCTCAGCCCGGAGGTCGACAGGCCTTTTACCTCATCCTGTTAGATAACGGCCGTCGGAGGCTGGCGGCCGATCCGCTCTACCGGGAAGCCCTCTTCTGTCTGCGCTGTGGTGCCTGTTTGAATGTCTGTCCGATATTCCAGTTAGGCGGCGGCCACCTCTATGGCCAGGTATATCCCGGCGCCATCGGCATTCTATTGGCGCCGTTTCTGGGGAGTGGCGTCGACCTGACCGATTTATGTACCCAATGCGGGGCCTGTAGCCAGATCTGTCCGGTCGGCATCCCCCTGGCCGAACAGATCTGCCGCCGGCGGACCGAGAGCCGTTTGCACCCAGCGCTGAAGGTTATGACGAGGGGAAGCAGTTCGGTTTTAGAACACCCCCGGCTGTATCGTTTCCTGACGCCGCTCTGGAGGTTCCTGGCACGACTACTCCCCGATGGTCCAGGCGGTCGCTGGTGGGGGGAAAACCGGCGTCTGCCGATGCCGGCCGAAGAGTCTTTCTTCGAATCGCAATTTCCAAAACGGCGAACTTTTCCTTAATTTCTTGCTTTCTGGGGGGATGCCTGTGTTAGCAGAACTTTTACGCCAACGTCTTGAAGAGAACCGGGCAGAGTTGGCCCGCGTGTGCGGCGTGGCGGAGCTGGCCCAGGTTATCTTATCTAACACCGGCAACAATCTCGCACTGGAAGATCACCCCTGGCTGCGGGCAGCTTATGAGCAGCTTACCTCTGCGCAACAGGTTCACGTCCACTTTTTGTCAGGATTCGACATTGATCCTAAAGCACCGCTTCAGGTCGATACCGTCGTCACCGTCGGTCTGGGAGCTATTCCTGAAACCGGGACGGTGCTTGTCGGCAGCAGGGTTCCGGAGGCGTTTCGTCTGTCCTTGTGTCCCCGCCGTCACTATGTCATAGTTCCGGCCGACAAAGCCTGTCTGACCATGTCCGAAGCCCTGGCTTTGACCGGTCAAGAACCTTCGGGGCTGGTAAGCTGGCTTACCGGACCCAGCCGCACTGCAGATATTGAGAAAGTTTTGGTCCTGGGAGCCCAGGGGGCCGGTGAACTTATAGTCATTGTCTATTATGAGGGTGGCATTGAGGAGAAAATGCCTATAAAAGACAGGGAAAAGGGATGAGGGATGAGGGAATAAAAGATAGGGAGATGAGGATAGGGTAGCAGGATTTATTACTGCTAACTAATCACTGTTATAAAATCCCTCTTCCCTGTCTTTATAAGGGGGTCGTATGGAACCGGTTCCGGTTGCGGAAATACTCCAGCGTCAGGCAGACTTGCAAGAAATGCTGGCCGACGCCGAGATTGAATTAGCACTTATTCGCCAGGCTGCCGATCTGTACTATTACAGCAGCGTGATTGTCGACGGCTTTTTGGCCCTGGGGCCAGCGGGTGACCCACTCCTATTAGTGCGCCGACCGCAGCAGCGCCTCCAGGAACTTGACCTGCCTTTTCCGGTGGCCTTCTACCGGGATATCAGAGATGTCCCTCGGATTTTAGGCCAGGTTGGCCTGGGTCACAACGGCGCTATCGGCGCGGAGTTGGATGTCATGCCGGCATTGTTGTATCGCCGATTGCACGAGGAGTTATTTCCCCAGCGGTCTATCGTCGATTTAACGATGATGATTCGCAAGCAGCGCATGATCAAAAGCGCTTACGAAATAGCTCAGATCCGCCGGGCGGCGGCGATTCTGGATGAGACATTGGAAGAAGCCGCCCGACTGATCAGGCCAGGTCTTAGCGAACTGGAGCTGTCGGCAGCTTTGGAATACCACCTGCGGCTGGCGGGACACCAGGGACTGGTGCGTACCCGGACCTGGAATCTTGAGATGTTTTTTGGCCACGTGCTTTCCGGGGCAGCCGGTATCCAGGCGGCGTATGTGGAGACGCCCAGCGGCGGCACCGGGTTTAGCCATGGCTTTCCTCAAGGGGCTGGTACCAAGCGGCTGGCGGTCGGCGAACCCATCAGCGTTGACCTGGCCGCCTGCGTCAATGGCTATATCGCCGATGAGACGCGCCTCTATGTCTTGGGAGATCTGCCGGAGGCGGCCTGTAAAGCCCTGGAGTTGGTAGAAAGGTTATTTGAGCTGTATGAGGTCGAAGCCCAGGTTGGCTCACTTCCCGGAGAGATTTACCAGCGCCTCCGGGGGGAGGTCAAGGCCGCCGGTTTAGAGGATTATTTTATGGGCGTGGGCCGTGACCGAGTATTCTTTCTAGGGCATGGCGTCGGCCTGGAACTGGACGAATATCCCCTGATTACTGCAAAATTTCCTTTTCCGCTGGCCGCCGATATGGTAATTGCCTTCGAGCCGAAGTTCTTCCTGCCAGAAATCGGCATGGTAGGTTTTGAGGATACCGGTCGGATCACCGCTGCCGGCGTGGAGTGGCTCACCCGGTCTCCCCGGAGGGTCTGGCAATTGCGATGAACATCGGAGATGAATACACGGTTTACCTTTAAGAATTTTGTTGTTTGACTACCTTCCTAAAACCCGCATCCTGGCGGGAAAAATCTATCAATATGCAAGCCTCGTAGTGCCACTCACTGTATCCTGCTGCTGAGCGTGTTATTGTAACATCACCATATATCCCCCTGCGGTTGGATATCAATTGTCTTTTGTGACAAATGATCCAGGTGTTTTAGCTAAATTTTCTTTTCTCTGGTATCCCTTCAGAAAAATTCATGGAAAATGAATTTATGGAGAATTCGGGGTATGAAGCACACTTTGAAAAGGAGATTGGCTCTATGGGTACAGTAGTCAAGGAGTATACGTTTGTTGATCTGGACGTTGAGGGTAATATCAACGTTACCGGCAAGGTTGATGGCGTGGATATTTCGGAACATGCGGCCAATGTTAGTATTCATCACACTCATGGCAATCTCGCCAACCTGAACTTGGTCAATCAAAATGTCGGCACTTCAGGTTCTCCGGAATTTAAAGGCCTGACCATCAATGGCGATATCAAGGTTACCGGTAAGGTCGACGGACTGGATGTCTCGGTCCATGCCGCCGATGCCGTTGTCCATCATACTCACACGAACAGGGCCAACCTAGATGTGATCAATCAAAACCTGGGCACGGCCAACGCCCCCGCCTTTGCCGGCCTTACGGTCAACGGCAATCTAACAGTTACCGGTTCGGTTGACGGGGTGGATGTCTCCGCCCATGCAGCCCGGCACCAGGTTGGCGGCGCTGATGCCCTCACCGGCAACCTGGACGCCAATGCCCGGGTTCAGGTCAAGGCCAACGGTACTGCCATCGCTGCCAGACGGTCGGTTAATTTCATTGCCGGTAGTAATGTTACCCTGACGGCGGCAGATAGTGCGGCCAATGAGACTGTGAACGTCACCATTGCAGCAGCCGGTGGCACTACTGACCCGCAGGTGGTTAAAGGGGTGGCCGGCGAGGCCCTGGCGGCCTACGACCTTTGCTACCTCAAGGCGGATGGGAAATACTGGAAGGCCGCCTCCGGGTCGGTAGCCACCATGCCGGGTCTGGTCCTGGCCAGCGCCGCTTTCACCGCCAATCAATCGGGCAGCTTTATCCGCCGGGGTCAGGTGACCAACAGCAAATGGGCCTTCGCCACGGTGGGCGGGTTTGTCTATGCCGGAAGCACTGCCGGGTCTCTGACTCAAACAATTCCTTCGGCGAGTGGGGAACAGTTGCAGATTGTGGGTATTGCCAAAAGCGCTACCCAGATCGATTTTGAGCCGAATCTGTTGTTGGTAGAGGTGGCGTAAAAGGAATGCTGGCGGGACACGGCGAGTGGGCCTGTGCTACATTGCAATTAACGCGGTATTGAAATTTCTGATAAAAAGAAAAAAAGGAACTGGGTCGCATGAAGGAAAAACTCATTGAAGTTCTTGGACTTGAGGCCGATACCAATGACGAGGAGATTATTACCAGAGTGAAATCCATCCGATATGCACTTGGATTCATGGAGGATATGAGCAAGCTCCTGGGTGTCGAAGCCAATGCCGCCAAAATCAAAATCGCGGTGCTGGGGCTGAAAAACTCCGAAAATACTGTAGTCCGACTCCAGGGTGAAATAGACCGGCTCAAGGCTGAACGAGCTTCAGATAAAGCCAGAGAGGCGGTAGAACAGGCTCTTAAAGCCGGTAAGATTCTCCCTTCCGAGCGAAGTTGGGCTCAGCAGTTTGCAGAGACTAATCCTCTCGGATTCGAGACGTATATAGCCGGAGCGCCTATAATCGGGCCGGTGGACAAAAATCTCCACGACCAGAACGGGTATGTCGGCAAAACTGAACCTGGCCTGAGCACTGCCGAACTGGCCATTGCCAAATTATTGCGTGTTACCCCGGAACAGTTCAAAATTTCAAAAGAATCTTTGGCATTATGATCCGAAAAATTTGATTTGTAACGATTGAAAAGGGTTTTATGGTCATGCTTTCTTCTTCTTCCTTCCTTCTCCCCCCCCTCATTTCTCCTTTCCCCAAATGGGGAAAGGGGAAAAGTGAGGGTCTACCTAAATGGGGGCGTCTGTGACAAGAGGGAACAGGGAAAAAGGAACAGGGAAGAGTAAAAGTGGGCGGTCCACCAGGTGAGGGTGATGTGCTACCTTTACGTTTTATAGAAATGCTGGTCCTTAGTGTCCCCTCGAGGTTCAGGGTGAGGGGTGAAAGAAACAACATTGTGCATCTGCGAATAATAAGAAACAAGGAGGTCAAACAGATTTTCCATGATCATTAATCAATCAAATTTAGACAACATCTACGTCGCCTTGAATGCCATTTTTAATGAGACTTTTCAGGGGGCAGCGAGTTTTTATAACCGGGTTGCCATGACTGTCACCTCAAAGGGCAGGGGGAACGATTACAAATTTATGCTGCAATTCCCGATGCTCCGGGAGTGGATCGGCGACCGGCAGGTCCGTAATCTGGCGGCGGCTCATTTCCAGATTGAGAATAAAGATTATGAGGCGACCGTTGAACTCGATCGCAATGACATGGAGGATGATACCATCGGGATTTACAACCCGGTTATCTCCGAGCTGGGCCGGGCCGCCAAACAACATCCCGATCTGCTGATAGCTACTCTGCTGGCCAACGGTCATACTACGCCCTGCTATGATGGCAAGAACTTCTTTGCTACCGACCATCCCGGCGGGCCAGAGGGAACGCAGAGCAATTATGGCGGCGGCTCCAGTACGGCCTGGTATCTGCTGGATACGTCGAGAAGTATAAGACCTTTTATTTTTCAACAACGCACTCTGCCGAACTTGGTAAGTCTGGACCGCCCGGGTAATAGTCATGTCTTTATGCGCCGAAAGTTCCGCTTTGGCGTCGACTACCGCGGCGCGGCCGGCTACGGCCTCTGGCAGTTGGCCTACGCCAGCCACGACACGCTGAACGACACCAATTATGAGGCGGCGCGTCGTGCCATGCAAACCCTGAAAAACGATGAGGGCGTCCCTTTAGGAATTATGCCATCATTATTGGTGGTTCCGCCTTGCCTGGAATCAAACGCCAAAGAGCTCCTGAACGGCGATTATTTAGGCGTAACGGGAGAGGGGACAAAGACCAACATTTGGAAAGGCACGGCGGAAGTGTTGGTGGTGCCGTGGTTGACTTGAGGTGCGGGGAGTGCTTACAAAATGGGCTAGGGAATCATATCGTTTGGCCATGCAGCGGTTGTTATGCCAGAAGATCGGTAGCGCAGACCTCCAGGTCTGCGTCATGAGTAGCCCCTAATAAGCAAAGACTTGAAGATTTGTGCCTTTCAATGGGGCTTCGAATGAGCTACAGGGAAATCAACTTTTGCACAAAATTGAAAACCTGTGCTACCGGCAAATAATATTTGGTTCGTGGGTGGCTTGCAGGTCATGAAAATCATCCAGAAACCGGAAACAAGAAACCAGAGACCATTATTCGGAGACCAGAGACTGTATTATCCAGATTCGTTTATTATAGATGGAGGAAAGATGATGAAGTCCATTAAAACTATTTTCATGGTAATCATGCTTAGTCTGTGCTGGGTACATGGCTCACAAGCCGCCACTTACTATATGCGGGCCGATGGCACGGCGCCAAATAAAGAAGCAGCAACAGGACCACCTTCGGATAAGTCGAAGTGTATGAGTGTGGCGGTGCATAATGGAGCGAAGTTTTCTCCTGGCGATATAATCAAAATAAGCGAGCAGGGTGGGAGTATTATTTCTCAAATTATTCCTCCCTCAAGTGGATCAGAAGCGGGCGGATGTATAACCTATGCTGCTGCCGATGGGGAGTCGCCATTAATAGATGCGGGGAGGCGCATAACCTCCTGGGACGGAACCGGCACACCTGGGGTATATTATTCTGACCCTGTGGATTCCTATGTTAATCATGTTTACGAAGACGGTTTGCCCTTAAAAATTGCAAGCAATTCAACCTGCTCTGATGGAAACTGGTATTATAATTCGTCTGAATTTCGTAAGGTCTATTATAAACCCACTTCAGGTATGCCAAGTGATCATATTGTTTCATACGCAAAAAATCAGATTCGCGGATTGATAGATTTAACTAACAGATCATATATAATTATTAGTGGTCTAACCATTAGAAATGGCGAATATTGTATTATTAATAGTAATCCTTCTGTTAATACAAGTTACCTTACTATCCGTAATTGTGTATTTAATTATTCTATGTGTGGCATTTATATGTCAATGGGCGGTGAAATCACCAATTCTAATCTTACTTTAGAAAATAATTACTATTATCGTTGTCAAGCAGCAAATCATTTATATGGAACTTCAAATGATAATTATATTATAAGAAATAATATAGTTGAAGATGGAGGCACTATAGATGGCATAGATAGATGGGCCCGTAATGGGGCATGGCAAGACGAAGAGGCGTTTGGACTACAAAATCCAGTTAATTGTTTAATTGAGTCAAATATTGTAAAGGGAGGTTTTCAGAAAGCTATTTTTCTTTATGCCAATGATGGCTACGCTGCTTCAAATAATACTATTCGTAATAACTTTATTTATAATACCATTGCGCGAGCTATCCAGATGGAAGGAGATGGAAATTATGCTTTAGATAATAATCGTGTGTATTCCAATGTTATTATAAATACAGGGAAGAAAGGTGCACTTGGCGGCAGCTATGGATTTTATCTAAGGCAGGGATTAAATAGTTCGGAAATGAACTATATTGAAAACAATGTTATTTTTGGATGTGATGATACTTATCCAATATATTTAGGTTTTATCAGTGGCTCAAATCATTATTGGACTATACGCAATAACATCATTGCGAACTATGGATCAGTAGCAGCTATTGGAATTGCGAGTTATACAAATCAGTTAATATTAGATTATAACTGTTGGGATACAGATGGTTTATTTTGGTTGCCTTCTGGTCAGAAAACCTTGGCCCAGATGCAGGCGCTTGGTTTTGAAAAACATAGTATGGTGGCTAATCCGCAATTTATCAACGCTGGCGGCTCTAAAGCTACAGATTATAGATTACAAACAATATCTCCTTGCATCGGGAAAGGCTGTCCTGTAGGGCTAATCACAGATTTTCAGGGCAACAAATGGCGCAATCCCCCCAGCATAGGGGCAATAGAATATTATAAGACTGGCGGAGTGATTAGTCCTCGAACTGTAGGCGGATCAAATTATAAACAAAAATAGTGCACAAGTGCTCAGGCAGTAATAAGTTTTCAGCAAAATTAGCTATGTATTATTAATGGGCGGGTCTATGACCCGCCCAAACTGCAAATAACTTGTTTAAATTTTTTATGTAAAACTCCTACCATAAAAAGGGGCAGGACCTTCTGTCTTTTTAAGCGCTTCGGCTCTTTGAGGAGACGATACAACCATTCGGCATAAACCCGACGCCAAATCTCAGGAGCCCTTCGGACCTTACCTACTATAGTGTCAAGGGTGCCGCCAATTCCCTGGACGATCTTAACAGAGCGGAGAGAGTCTTTATGAGCTCCAAACCATTTCTCCTGTTTGGGGGAACCCAGGGCTATGAAAAGAATTTCAGCCTGTGAACTATTGATGTGTTTGATGAGGGCGGGCATGTCTTTTATGCCTAAATAGCCATGTGCTCTTCCGGCAATCAACAGACCCGGAAAGCGAGCTTGTAAAATTTCCGCTGACTGTCGGTTGACTTCTTCAGTTGAGCCATAGATAAAAACCTTATACCCTCCTTGCGCGGCCAACGCACAGATATCCTCGAAAAATTCGGCTCCGGGAATGCGGTCTAGGTTGGCCCCATACAGCGTTCTGGCTGCCCACACCATGCCGATACCATCAGGGAGGAGAATATCGGCCTGTTCGAATATCTTATGTAATTCCGGGTCCTTGGGAACAGAGAAGTTCTTTTCCGGATTGGCGGCAAAGATAGCATGCGGTCTTTGGCCGTTTTTCAAAATATCAGCCACCTTTTGCATTGCCTCCGGCTTAGTTATCGCATCAACCCAGATATCAAGAATTTTTAGGCGTTTAGTCATAATAAATTTGCCATTTCTAGGAGGAAATCGTCCTCCCCGGGGGAGTCGATACAGATAGCCGTCAGAAATTGAATGTTTCGGACGCTGCCGCTCAGAGTGCAATTTAAGACGCGGCTTTTAAGCTTAGTCCCATAAGCCGGGGAAAACCACCCTAATGGCGGTATTTCCTGACCCTTGATCAGGGTAAAACTGCCCCCTGAAAAAAGCCTCATAAAAACCCTCGCTTCGCCATATTGAATAACCCACCATTCTTTCTCAGCACCTATTATCGCTTCGGGATGGAGATGAAAATTCAGTTCAAAAAAATGTGTTCCTGTTCCAGAGAACGTGTCCCGGATTAAAAGATGACGACCTTCCAGGAAAGAGACTATTCTAGAATGTGTCACCGGGTCTTTTAGCCTTTCATAACCATTATGGGAACCTTCGATGATCAGACCTTTATCAATCGGGCAGGTACGGACCAAATGTGCCCTAAACGGGTGACTCCAGATGAAACCCGTCTGTTGGGCGGCCTGATCCTGGCCATCAATGGCTACGGTATTGTGAGCCCTGGTACCTTTGAAATACCGCCGGAACTCCGGAAAGCCATTATATCGATAGGTGCCGGGATCAACAAGTATAGTCCTGCCGTTGACTCTAAGGTTTATGGAAAGGGCATCAGCATGACCATGACCATAGAGCGGGGCCATCCCTAAAGGCCCATGATCAAAAGTTAAAATAAGACCGGATTTATCCCGTATAATAGTGTAGCCTGAGGATGGCAAGGTTTCCCAGGACACCTGATTTTTTATTGCCTCAGAGTTTGCTTGGATTGGCGGCTGTATTTTTTGCAACTTAATGCAAAACGGTGATCCTCTAAGCGGGCGTATGCCAGGGGCTATGGCCCAACCGTCATCGCTGTCGCCCAGAGTCGGAAAATTTCCCTGGTCATCACAGAATGCCTGCAGAAAGGTCTCTCCCTGGAGCAATCTGGGCTTCCAAGCGGGGCAATCGTATAAGCGGTTCTTTTCCAGAAAGTCAGCAGCCAGCCAATAGAGGTCCAAGACAAACCGGTGATAGTTCAGCGACTGTTCCGCCGGGCCACCATCCTCCAGAATCTGATGAAAAAGCTCTTGCTGCAAGAGTTCGATTCCACGGTTCAGCCAGGCTATCCCTTCGGGGGCAGACCTGAAAACAGCCCCGGCAAAGACCAGTCCGATACATTCACAGACCGTATGATTGCCCAGGGAGGAGTAGAGCGAGAGACGCCGGGAAATCCACCAAGCATGCTGATAGATAGAAGTAAGAATTCGCTGCCGTTCTAAGTCATCAAGATTATCTAAAATTTTCAAGGCATAAAAAAATACCGGGATTCTGAGGCCGCATTCCATTGCCGAGAAATAGTGGGGGCCGGAGAGAAAAGGATTTTTGTCAAGCCAGTCCAGGAGCGAATTCCTAACGAATTCTCCAATGTTTTGCATAAAGGAATCAGTTTTATATCCATTGCTCAGAGATTTATCATTTTTTCTCCCCTCTCCCCGGCACAGAGATTCATCCTTTCTTTTCCTCTCTTCCCCTGAGGGTAAAGGAGTCGGGTGAGGGGTGAGGAAATCTTTAGCTGTCTCTCTAAAATCTCCTGAATCGGATTGGTAGTTATGATCTCGAAGGTATAACAAAAGTATGGTGAGATGCTGAAGCCTTGCCGGTTCCCAGACCATGCGGATGTCTATGCTGTTTTGAGAAACAGGTATGTCGCAGGAAAACCGGCCTCGGGTTCTGTCTTCAAATGCGATTATCTCTCTTTTATTGCCATTGAGCGTAAAGGTCTCGCCAGAGAGAAGAGATTGTAAGCGGGAATCGTTTCCTGGATACCGGAATTCTGGCAACTGCAGGTGATCAACATCGGCAGATGGGATTAGAGAGTCACTAATAAAAATCTTGCTTTTTTTAAATCGGGCCCGCGTCCGGAAAATAAACAAAAAATCTCCAATCCGATTGATTACTTCAGGAAGCGAGGCGTTTTGCAGACGCATTAGAAAGAAATTTAGTTTTTTTTCAATAATTGTACTATATAAATTCAATATGTTAACCGTATTGCAGGCAATACTATATAAAATTATGCCATTGCGGTACTGCAGTAATATATACGCAGATAATAAAATATCTTTATTATAAGAGTGTAGTTTGAATAATAATATTTATTAAATCACATTCATTATATTAGTTAAGTATTTATAAAAAGATTATCACTATTATTAATTAGTTGAGGAAATTTTGCTTATGAGGAGAAGGAATTTCCCATTTGGTTGTTTTATTAACTCATCAACGTATTTTATTTCAATCTTTGTATCTTTATTTAGTTTATCTTTATAATGTTTATAAAGTATCTCCTCATGCATAGAATTATATAATGGTGATTTTATAATTAAAATCTGAAGTATGCCTTTTTCCTTTTGAACATATTGCAAGCCATAAATTACCGAGTATAGTTCATCGTGCAAATTCAAGGCTGTTGTGGTGACAAATGAGCCATCACGGTTAAATATCCGGTCGCCTCGCCAGCGGCCCATAATGTTTTTAATAACAGGAACACGTCGATGACATACTGGACAAATATCTCCTACATATTCTGCAAAATCTCCTGTCCGATATCGAATTAATGGCATGCCTGGGTTATGAAAAGAGGTCCCCACAATCTCTCCTATATCTCCTACTTGTTTTATGCCGTTTCCTTCCGTGTCTACAAGCTCAAAATAACCATAAGTCGGCTCAATGTGGTATAAATCCGATTTGGCGCAAAATCCTGCGAGTACTAATTTTTCACTATGACCATAGAAATTGAAAAATCTAATACCAAGTCTATTCTGGACCAAGTCTAATTGATAATCGAAGATATTTTCTGAGCTGCATAAAAAGGCCTTTATAAATGATACGTCTAAACGATTTTTGAGAAGATACACAGAAAACTCGTAGGCGACAGATGGGTAGCAATGGATGAACGCGATATTAAGGCGGCGGATAGTTTTATAGACATCTTGAAAATAATTGTCGTTTAGCCGAAATCCATCGAATATCACCTCCCTCATCAAAGGATTGATTTTATAAATCACCCTCTTTGGTAGCCGATGATTTCTGATTACAGCTCTAACGTTAAATTTATACCCTATTCTCTCCCATATACTATGAATGGTGGCAAATTCAATTATATAACGGGTTTTTGGGGCAATCAATTGCAATGGCTTACCGCTTGTTCCGCCTGTCGTTCCAAAATCGTAATCTGCTATTTTAACTTTATCGCTGATAAAATCCTTCATATTAATCATGACTATATCTTTATCGATGAAGCCAAAGCATTTAGAGAATTGGTTAATATCTTTGAAAGTCATGCCCCTATAAAGCCGTCGATAATATGGAACGGTTTGGATTGCACTATTGACAACGTTGAGAAGATGCAATTCAGAATTGAAAGTGGTGTCAGATTTATTTAAATATTTTTTGTAACGTTGATAATCTATCCCATATATCATGGTAGGATTTTGGTTGATATTTAAAATAAAGTAATTAATAAAGTTAGGCAGTCGGATAATGTTTTTCCGAATATAGTTAGCATATCTTCGAATCATTATTTATGCCCCTAACTTATCATAATTCAGCATATAAATTTCTTAATTGGTATGTAATTCGCTTATCTGAAAATTTTTTAGAAATTTTATGTTTCGCTGCTTGACTCATGGTAGCCCATAAGCCTTCGTTATTCAGCATTTTTTTTATTGCCGCAGCCAATCCCAAAATATCACCTGGTTTGATCAGAATACCTTCAATCCCATTTCCCACTGCGTCAGGAATACCTCCCACCGATGTCGAAATTACCGGTGTTCCAGTAGCCATTGCCTCTAGTATACTCATGGGTAAACCCTCAAAGTAGGAAGGCAATATAAAAAGGTAGGCGATATTAAATAAATTTTCCTTATTGGAACCCGATACCCAACCGGGAACAGAAACTATAGTATCAAGACCTTCCAATTTTATAATATTTCTGACTCTGTCAACCTCGCCTTGCCCGCATAAAATTACAGATATTTCAGACTCAATAGGTTGAAGTAATTTTATGGCTTCGACAAGATCGTATACGCCTTTTCGTGCAACGATGTCTCCCATAAATAATATCGTGCGCGGTTTAACTAATCTCTTTATATTCTGCAAGTATTTATTATTATTTTTAATTATTACGCAATTAGAAATCACTCTAATCTTCGCTGTTTCACAAAATGCTTTTATTCTTTCGATCCATTCGTGGGACAGTACAATCACCCGATTGGCCAAAGAAAAACCATAACGGATAAGATTTTTTTCAAAATTATATGCCTCTTTATAATAAATATCAAACATTCCTCCGTGCAGATGAATAATAATTTTTTTCCCTAATAATTTTCCTAATATTAATAGAGGGAATATTTTCCTATAGCTCCACCATGAAGAAGCATGGACGTGTAATATATCATACCTAATAATGTTAAGAGATATTTTTATTATTGCCAATAAATAAAAAAGATTATTATAACTGTATGAATTTACAAAATGAATAGGATAATAATCTATATGTAACTTCTTCATAATTCCGGAAGATATATAATTTTGAATAAGTGAAGAAATACCACCTTGACTTTCTGCACACGGTCCAATCATTATCACATTTTTTAATTTATTCAAATCTCGAACCTAGTATCGGTATAATTATAGAAAATTGACATCTAATCAATAAATAATTAATAACGATAGCACCTATATTATTTAAATAATGATATAGTTATAGTGGATATCTAAAATTTATTAAACAATTTTATAACTATAATATTTAATATCGCATAAGGCCTTAATTAGGATAGCTATTTATATTTTATTTTACCCTGTAATATTTAGAATTTATTCCGTTAATAATTTACCTAATATTTTGGAAGTTTTCGCTTTGCAGTTGATAAGCTAATCCCATAAATAAATAAAATAATTGCCCTAATTCAAATCGATTAATGTAACTATTGCTAAAAAAATTCATAATACAAACGGATACAAAAAAACTTATAAATATATATTTTACCTTATACTCTAAGTATAATGTAGTTACGTGAATAATAAAATTATATATTATAAGTAAATATAACAATAACCCAATAATTCCGGTTGTCATTAATAATGTTAAATAATCATTATGAGAGAAAGCAGTTATATTCTGTAATTCTTCTATTTGTGTTCCTTCGTTGCCTATTCCTATTCCTAGCATCTTTTCAACAATTGTTAATTGGGAAAAAATATATAAATTATGACTCCATAGAGTTAATCTTCCACTGCTAGCATGATCAATATTCTCGGAATGTCCAATATCTGGTTCTACTTGCCAAATAACTTGATGTATTTTTTCATAATTGAAAAATGAAATAATTAGAGCGCCCAATATAAGACTTACAAATAATTTTTTATTGCAACCGAAAAATAAAATCATCCAAAATATTATTAAACCTAAGAGAGCTGTCCTAGTAAAGGTCTTGTACAAACAATAAATGGAACAAATAAGCAATAATAATAAAATATATTCTAAGATTTTTGATATATTAATATAGTATATTTTGAATAGTGCATAAATAATCGAAAAAATAAACATTGAATGTGCCAGTGCGTGCTGCCCTGATGCCATTCCTTGAAATCTTTCTATACCAGAATGATAGACTATAATGCTTTCAGACCTACCGGATATTATTAAAAAGGTGCTTCCTAATATTAAAAAGCTATATCCTAAAATAAAACTCGTTAACAAAGCTTTAATAGCATTTCTATCTGTGATAGTGATTCTAACTACATAAAAAAGCAATATTGGTAAAATAAATCTACATACTTCTCTATAACTGGATCCCCACAAAATACTCAGGCCGCAATAAAAATAATATATAAAAATAATAATATCGATATTATCATATTTAATATTTCTTAAGTTCGCACAAATAATAATAATAAATAACAATGAAAATGTTACGGCAAACAATTCTAGAATAAATGGTATATATTGTACAATTCCTATTGTAATAGGACGTAATAGTGCAAATATTAACAATATATATAATGCCATAATAATATAAATAAATTATAGTTAACCAGTTGTTGTAATAAGATTATCTAATAAGCTGGCATATAACTTAGCGATGGAATAGTAATTATATTTATAGATATTCTGATTTCCTTTATATTTGACTTCACCGGTCTGCAAATATTCCTTATAATACGCTGAAATATATTTTTTTAACTCGATTAAGTTATTTACATAATGACCAGCTTCTGTATCATAAATTAGCTTGTTAACAATTCCTCCTGGCCCAAAGGCAATTATCGGTCTCCGAGCTGCTAAGTATTCAAATAACTTACCAGAATAAGCTGACCTTTCAGAAGGATGATTCCATTGCATCAATAATAATAAATGTGCTCTCCTCTGTTCTCTTAATACGTCTGATCTTGGTATATATCCCTTTAAGGTAACAATATCGTTTAAATTATATTCTTTAATTTTGTTTATAAGCCATATTTCTTTCGGACAATAAAATAGTAATTCAATGTTCAAACGATCTATTATATCATCGTTAATCATTTCATTAATTGCTTGAAAAAGCATAGATGGATCTCTTTTCCCATAATATAGTGTTCCTCCAGTATAAGTAATTGTAAATTTATTAGACTCAAAAAATGGAGATATAGATAATTCATCAGGATCATATCCATTTGTAATATGATATATATTTTTATCTTTATGTAACGACTTTAATCTGCCCACATCTGAATCAACAGTAACCAAATAATCAGCTTTTTGAATAGTATTATATTCTAAGATAGTCTCAATATATTTTAATAATAATAATTTATTCTTATAGATATTTTGACTCCATAAGTCTCGATAATCTGCGATCCAAGGTATGTTATATTTTGATTTGAGTTTATTTGCGACTAAATGTGCTGTTACTGGATACGAGGTACTTATTATAGCATTTATATTATCACTGAGAATTAGATCAGATGCAGCTTTAAGTGCATATGTATACCAACCGATATGTTCGTCCGGGAAGTTTAAAATGTCTTGAGATAATTTAATTAATTTATTTATTATAATGAACCAATTTCCCTTCTTTTTATATTGCGTTCCATGTAATTGATCAAATATCCCCATTTTATGATCGAATCCACATATTGATTTGAATAATTTATTTATATCAAAATATTTCGTTTCAATTACTTTCACATCGTGAGAATGATGACTTGGTAATTTAGCGGTAATTATTATTGGTTCCCATCCAAACCGAGGCAAATATTTTGAAATTCCATAAAATCTCATAGATCCCATCCCAGGTCGGGGTGGGAAAAAATATGATAATATTAATACTTTTTTCATTAATATTCCCTATTTCATAAATCTATCAATTAAATGTTTCGATACAACCTTGCTACTAAATCTCAATTTGATAAAATCAATCCCTTCTTGATTTATAGCTAACGTATTATTCTTAAAATTTAAAAATAAATTGTTAACTACATTTCTTAATGTGATATAACTATCGATATAGATTGTATTATTGAATTTATAAGTGTATCCTACGTACCTGCCGTGTGCCAGGGCTTCAAGGACAGAAAAAGATAGTCCATCATGTTCAATCAAGCGTAGATATAAAACACAATCCTGATATTGTTGTATTATGTCTGGAACCCGGCCCAATAATTTAATATTATCTGGCAAATCATCGTCATAATCCGATATATTTGTAATCCTTATTTCGATCTCCGGGAAATCTTTAGCTAATCGGATTAATTTATCAAGCCCATAAAATAATTCTTTTCCCTTAGCAGCATAAGATAATATGGAAAATCGATCAGGAAGTGTATTATCAATATTATTAATACGGTCATAAGAGAATAAATTTACAATATCGGCTATAATGCCAATCTCTCTTAGTTCCCGTTGAATCCATGGCGTTTCGCATAAGTGATAAATATTATTAATATTATAATTTCTATAATAATTTTTATTAAAATTATATTTGGCAGTGATTACATCACTGCCAATCCAATGCATATATACCCTCTTTTTTAATAACAAAGCTAATTTTATATCTGGTCGATTATAACATTTTCCCCATATAATATAAATAATATCTGCATTAATAATGTTATAAATATATTTAAATAACATACGTATTCTTTCTTTAATTGTCTCTCCAGAATATATCACAATATATTCGTGTTCTGGATAATTAATTTTTAAAGCTTCTGAAATTGTGCTAACAAAATGAGGTGTTCCTTTAATAATTATCTTCATACAACTTGTGTCCGGCAAAAAAGGGGAATATCGGAATAGTTTTACAGGCCATGATTATGGAGACTTTATGAATACTCGTAGTGCCTGCCTGTAGTGAATGCCAAGGTGCTGAAAAGCGCCAATGATATATCGAAGAGCTTTGGATAATTGCAATATGCTCAATCTATGCTGGGCGATCTTCTAAGCAGCGTTCATTTCATTCATATTATGTGGCATGCAAAATAACATGAAGAGAGTCCAAAGAGAGGATTAATCAATCATAGACCAGAATGACTATTGGAATTTATCCTGTTAATAAAAAATCATTGAATATTGATATTAGCTTCCTCGTTGTTTGGGTATCAATGGTGGTATGAATATTTATCGGGAAATTGATGATCCGTTGAGCCATTATTTCACCAATCTTACAGGAATAATCTTTGTAATCGTATCGATAGCTCCCTTTGGGATGCACGACATCATTGAACCATTCACCTAAAGCAATACCTGTTTTTATCTTAACCAGAAATCCTATCTCATCGATTCGGCTCTGGTCTGCCGTTTCAGAAAAAATGACCGGATAGCGTACGTAGACGTATTCGGCGTTATAAATATCATAGACTCCGGATATTTCCTGACACATCTTGTGATAAACACCCGCAATGGCGGCTTTCCGGCAACTGATGGCTTCTATCTCCTGCATTTGCAGAAAACCTAATAGTGCCAGATGGGGGGCCAACCTGGAGGGATAGTGGTGGGGCATTGCTCCTTGAATTTCCGCCTTTGAAGTAGTTGCCAACAGCGCTAATAGTTTAATACCCTGGATCATCAATCCACGGAGACAGACTGTGTAGCGGTATGAGGTTAACAGCTGTACGAAAAGCGTGATAAGTACCTTTACAGTGGCGAATCGCGGCGGGAAGCCAAATCTATTATACAGTTCTTCGATTGCTGGATGAAGTTGGGCGTTGTTCACAATCAATGCGCCTCCCAAGCCGGTAGTGATGGGTTTGGAGTATTCAAAACTGAAAAAAGCCGCATCCCCTTCGGTTCCAGTTTTCCGCCCATTTTTAAAGCGGGAACCTAGGGCATGGGCAGCATCTTCAACCACTATTATATGTGGAAATTTTTGCTTTATAAGAGGAATATCTTCATAAACAATACCAAAATTATGACTGACCACAATGACCTTAGTTTTAGGAGTAATGCTTTCGAGTAATAGTTTGGTATCGAGATTTAAGGTCTCAGACTGAATATCAATATACCGTATTTTCAAACCGGCGTATTTGATGGCATTTGTCACAACGACGCAAGTGTACCCAGGGACGATAACTTCGTCATCAGGTTGTAAGGCTAATGATTTTAAGAGAGTATATAGTCCCATTCGACCGGAGGCGAAGAGAAAAACCCTCTCAGGAGGTATAGCAAGGTATGAGGCCAGGATTTCGCAAAATAGCCGGATGAACCTTTGATGATTTGGAAAACAAAGCAACATATATAACCACTTAGCGAAATGTTTTAACTTCAACGAATTACACGTGAAAGAGTACTTGATCATGTCGGATTATATTATTCTCTTGATCTTCTTAACAGGTATGCCAGCGTACAGGTGGCCGTTCTCCAAAGTTCCCTTTACCAGAGAATTAGCACCCACGATTACATTATCTTCAATATGCGTATCTGGAAGGATAATGCACTGAGCACCTATGAAGATATTAGAACCTATGAGTATATTGCCGTCCACGTAACTGTCGCAGAATGGAATTCCGGGCTCTGAAAAATAGTTGGAGTGGCAAAAAAAACCACAGAAGGGGCCGACAGCGACCTTATTGCCAAGTCGCAGGATGTTATTCTCTATCAGGAGATAGGAGTAAGGGGCAAGATGAGATTGATCCCCCATACGCAAAGAACCCCGCGGCCCAATATAAATTGAGACCTCTTTGTAAATAATGCATCTCGATCCTATTGTAACCCTATAAGCCTGTAAGATATCGGTTTTATAAGATATTGAAGTATTCCGCCCGATCTGGGCTCCTAGTGTCCGTAAATAATTGGTGTATAAACGATTAAAAATTTCGGTGAACATTCTCATGGAATTATTTTGGAAACCTGGCCGGCGGCCTTATATAACCAGAAAGCAAAACAGATCATATAAACCGAGAGAATTGTTGAGAGAAGATAGAGCCCCAGATAGATATCCTTGGCAATGAAACCTCCATAAAAAATTGAAATCAATATTAATAAATTACCGATAGATGTAATCATAAACCCCATCTTTTGTCTATTAACAATTATGGGAATTTGTGTAATTGGAGAAAAAATAAAGTTTAAAAAAAACCAAGGAGCAAGAATCTGAGAGTAGAATCCAGCCTCCCTCCACTCTTTCCCAAAAATGTGCGAGAACAGATATGGGGCCAAGAAGAGAATGAGGAGAAATATCGGGAAAGCAATAGCCATTAGTGAGAACATTGTTTTTTTTACCAAGCCTTGGAGGTTGCCCCCAGCGTTAAATGTTTCGGTGGCCTTTTGATAAAATACCTGGGCTACAGAGGACCCGATGAACATCAAAGGGGTCTTCAATATACGCACAGATAAAAAATAAAAACCCAGGATCGATGGCCCGAAGAAAGAAGAAAGTAAAAAAATAACACCGTTGTTCTGCAACATATCAGAAAAGGCGTGCAGAGAATTTATGGTGGGAAAATCTTTATAAGTTCTGGCAGTCTTAGCCATTAAAGATTTATTTACCAATCTGCTTTTGCTGCGATCCCTCCGCCAGGCCTGCCAAACTAAATAAGCGGTTGAGAAACTTTGACCAATTAACAACCCCCCGATGAGACCGCTTTTCTGCCATCCTGCCACGCCCATCCCGATATTAGCAGACACGTTTACCGAGGATTGGGTTATTCTGCATAGTGACAGCTTGGCATAGCGTTTTTTGCGGTTAAACCAATAATTAAAGGTGTTTTGCAAACCGGTCAAGAATACTGTAACCGGAATGGCAAACAGCCAAATTGAAAAGTTCGGGTTGCCCAAAAGATTGGCAATTTCCCGATTAAATGCGGCGACAACCAAAAAAGTAATGGTACTCAAACAAAGAGTGATGGCGAGGGACAACCCCACCAGGTTTATAGCCTCCTCTTCCTCCTGGGGCAACATAATTGCAAGCTCATAGCGGCCGGTGGCGATAACTCCGATCATTGAAGCAACAGCGGAAAACAGGGCCAAACTGCCAAATTCTTCTGGGTTATAAAGACGTGTGAGGATCGGCGAAGCCATGATGGGAATAGCCTGTGCCACCACTGTCCCGGTCATAAGGGTAAATACATTTCTTATAAAGCTACCCTTAGGGGGTAGGATCGTTAGCGCCATATTTTTAAACGAGCGAAAACCATTTATGTGGAGCATAGCGATAAACTGTGACCAATACGAAAATGCTCTGGGCTTCGGGCCTGCCCAGGAATGGGTATCAACGATATGGTCGAAAACATCTCTCGGTAATTGAATTAAGTATTAGGTTATTGATAGAGGACGAAGGATATTTTCATAAGTATTCACAAACAATCTCAGCAATCCTCTCCCCCGCCTTGCCATCCCACAGGGGGGGGACTCCTCCCGTTTTACCGGTTCCGTTAAGAATAGCCTGAGTTTCATTTTCCAGGTGTTCCAAATCTTCTCCCACCAATATATTCGTCCCTACCCCCACCGTTATCGGCCTTTCGGTATTTTTCCTCAAGGTCAGGCAGGGGATGCCCAAAAAGGTCGTTTCTTCCTGAATCCCCCCGGAATCGGTGATCACGAGGGCGGCCTCCTGCATCAGACCCAAAAAATCCAGGTAACCCAGAGGCTCCAGGAGGCGAAGGCGGCTCTCATCGGGAATAGCGAGGTCCCATTCCTGCAGCCGGGCCCGGGTGCGGGGGTGGACCGGGAAAACGCAGGTCAGGTTGCGGCTGATGGTATCCAGGGTTTTCAGGATGGCGGCGAAGCGCTCCCGGTCGTCGACGTTGGACGGCCGGTGCAGGGTCACCAGGGCAAACTTTTTGGGTTCCAGATGCAGCTCCTGGCGGCAGCGGCCATTCACAGAGGGGAGCAGGTGCACCAGGGTGTCGATCATGACATTGCCCACCAAGTGAATTTTCTCCGGCGCTACACCTTCCCCGATTAAATTATCATTGCCATCCTGGGAAGGGGTAAACAACAGGTCGGCTATCTGATCTGTAATCAGCCGGTTGATCTCCTCAGGCATAGTCCGGTCAAAAGAGCGCAACCCGGCTTCGACGTGCCCTACCGGTATCCCCAATTTGGCACAGACCAGGGCGGCGGCCACGGTGGAATTGACGTCGCCATAGACCAGTACCAGGTTAGGCCGTTCCTGAAGCACGATCTCCTCAAAACGCATCATGATCTGGGCAGTTTGCCAGGCGTGGGAGCCGGAGCCCACCTCCAGATTAAAATCGGGGGCGGGCAGGCCTAATTGCCGGAAGAAAATTTCCGACATATTGGCATCGTAGTGTTGGCCGGTGTGTACCAACTTTTGCGATAATTCTGGGTATCTAGCCAGGGCCCGCATCACCGGCGCGGCTTTCATGAAGTTGGGCCGGGCGCCCACGATATGGAGGACATAAATTTTTTTACCGTTATCGGCCAATATTATCACCCCTCACCCTGACCCTCTCCCCTCGAGGGGAGAGGGAGACATAAAGGACAAAATTTTTGCAAACGATATAAAATACCTAAATTGATGCCGCGTTCCGGAAAAAGGACCCACAAAACCGAAGCGGCGCAATCGTTGGATAAAAATTCGCCTTTTACACGGCTCCCATTGAATCATGGCGGGCTTCCCGGTTTAGATTGATGTTTGCAATAACCGGCAGTTTATGCCCCAGTTTAAGACCTAAGAGAATCCAATCTTCCAGGGTGGAGCGTAATTCATCCTCACATTGACGCAAGGTCGTTCCGAATGCCAGGACTCCAGGGCAAGAAGGAATTCGACCGGTGAAAGTGCCATCTTCTAGTTTGTCGTAGACTGCCTGCGCCATTGACAGGTTGATATATTCACTCAAGACAAATTGTGTGCCCATGGAATATCTCCGGACTAGTAAACAACATACGTAATTTACTGGCAACTCCTAAAGAGGTGACCAGACCAAGGCTGGCGGGACGTTGGGTTCCCAAGGACAACTTGGGAACTAGGGAAAAAAGCTCTGCCAGGAGTTCCGGAGCTTTAATTTATTATTTCTCTGATCTTTTGTCATCCTTTATAAACTCTGGCAGTATCGGACGTAATTGGTGCAGGAAACTATCCAACCGGGCCTTGGCCTGTCCCACATCCCCGGTTACCGGGGTGGTCAATCGCACCAAGGCGCCGTCGGCCCGGCCGAGCCGGAGCCGATCGAGACCGATGCCCAGTTTGTGGCCGTAGTCGCTGGCCAGCCAGCGGCCCCGCTCGAAATACCAGTAATATACTGCCATCCGGTTGCCGCCCTGATCCAGGATTAAAAAGTTTATCGGTTTTCCTGGCGCTAACTCAAATACTTCCGTGTGTGCCGTCTTCCAGCCGCTGCCGATGAGGCAGGTCATAGGGGAGTGGACCGAGGCCCTGGACCTTTGATTTTCATAATAGGCGATCCAGAGGGAGACCGGACCTTGAGCCGGATTCGTAAAATCGGCGTTCAGGACCTTGTCGGCACCGGTGGCAGCCACTATGGAGGATTCAACGTGGACGTGCCGTCCCTCCCAAGGGCCTAACTGCATGGGAAAACGCTCAAAACTCTGTTTCAAGGGCACCGGCGTTACTTGCACTCCTCTGACGGCAAAGGGGCTGATCACCAGGACAAGTACCAACCCGGCAGCCAGAGAGGCATAAGATGAAAAACGCGGCCGAGGACCTGGAAGCGTAGACTCGGGGTTTGGGATTGGCATTTCATGAATCAGGTCTGCATCCTTTTCCCCTTTTCCTTTTCCCTCTTCCCTGGTTGACATCGGGCTGACATAGTTCAAGAGCCAGTTGATTCCCCTTAAATAGTCAAAACCTAGAATAAAGATACTCAGGCCGAAGCTGGCATGCCAGAAGCCTTTCTCAAAAATCGGCCAGATGCCGATGCAGGCCAGGCGGGTGGCATTGCCCACGATGGCGAAGGGGATCATGGCGAGCAGCAGCAGAACCACCTTCCAGGCCTGCCGTTGGAAGAAGTAGCAGAAGATGACTCCCAACCCCAGGGCGTTGAAGAGATACCCCAGGCCGCTGCAGGCCGCTACCACCTGTAGTTGGCGGTCTCCCAGGTCGATGACATTGCCGAACAAGGCCACCGGATATCCTGCGAGGCGGAGCATCTCAGCGGCCAGTTGCGAGGAGGCCAGCTGCATCCGGAGCGTCAACTTGCTGATAAAGAACTGGGGCAGGGGAATAACCATGGCCAGCAGGAGGAGGGGGAAGCTCAACTGCTTCACCCGCTGCCAGCCGCCCAACAGCCACAAGACGCCCGCCAACAGCACTACCAGGGATAGTTGCGAAATGTATTCGATGGTGAGCACTGCGCCTAAGAAAAACAGGCCGAACCCGAGAGTCAGGACCGCCAGCCCCCACCAGGAGGGCCGCCAGGGCTGGCGCAGTTCCGGCCACTTGCGATACGTAATATAGCCAATGACTAAGGGGATGATTAAGCCTGAGGAGTAATTGTCGTCATTGGCGATGCGGGTAGCCAGGGGGACCAGAGCGGGCCAGAGGTAATACCCGAGGGCCAATAACAGGGCGAGACCCATGAATACCTGCCCCAGGGTTAGCCAGAGGGCCGGGGACTGGTGAAAAGTGTCCACCATACGTATTTTACATCCTGTTCCCTGTTCCCTTTTCCCTAATTCCTGATTTTTCACTTCCCCCTCCCGATCAGGACAATCCGGATAGTTTTCAGCAGGATGGCGAGGTCCAGGAATAAACTGATATTTTTAATGTAATAAAGATCATAGGCCAACTTCTCCTGCAAGTCTTCGAAGGAAGAGCCAGCCATGGGGAACTGCACCTGGGCCCAGCCGGTGATTCCCGGTTTCACCACCGAGCGGAATCCATAGAACGGTACCCGTTCTACTTCACCGGCAGGCACCATAAAGCCCGGCGGATCGCCGGCCCGGCGCCCAGGCCGCCATCTGGTTTCTTCTTGTAGTGACATCTGGGCGAATACGTCCCATTCCGCCCGGGGCCCGATCAGGCTCATTTCGCCTTTCAGGACATTGATTAACTGTGGCACCTCGTCCAGGCGGGCTTTGCGCAGGAACCAGCCCACCCGAGTTATCCGGGGATCGCCCTTCACGGCCCACTGCGGCTCCTGATCCGGTGCAGCGTCCCGCATGGTCCGAAACTTAAAAATGCTGAACGACTTTCCCGTCTGTCCCTGGCGCTGCTGCCGGAAAAACACTGTCCCAGGGCTGTCAAGCTTAATGGCCAGGGCAATGCAGGGCAAGAGCGGTGCTGCCAGAAGCAGGCCAGCGGCAGCCAGGGCCAGGTCCATGAGACGCTTGACATGGCGGTAATAGTATTTGCTCCGATAAATGCTATGCAGAAACAGCCAGTTGTCAGAAATGTAATCGAGGGGAATTTTCTTGGCTAAATGTTCATACATAGTCGGCATATCAACTAATTCGCAGTGATTGAACGACAGATGGCTCAAGGTTTTCAGGAGCTTCGGCGATTTTTCCCGAATGATGGCGACCACCACGATTTCGATATTATAACGCCTGATCAGCTCCGTCAGAGTATCGGAGGTGCCTAACACCGCAATCCCTTTGAGGCGCTGGCCGACTTTCTGAGGGTCGTCATCCACAAAACCGATGGGTTCCAGACCGCTGTTCGGCCGCTCTTGAATTGTCTTGAGAATCCGTTGACCGGAGTCACCAGCCCCGACAATCAGCATTCGGCGCCGTAAACGCTGGGGCAGGGCCAGGGCAGAAAACAGATAACGCCAGAAGATCAGGAGCCCGCTAAAGCACAGGGCATGCCACTCGATAAAATTGGGATCGAGGTAAAGGTCCTTAGTGAAGCGGATTGCCAGACCGCCCAGCACCATACCGACCCAAACGGCAAAGATGATCCGGGAAATATTCTCAATATTCCGGTAATCCTTATATTTGTCGTATAAATCGGAAACGTAGATCACTAAAAGATTGACGCTCAGGAGAATGAGCAAAGTTATCTTCCGGCCGGCCGGAAAAAATTGCGGCGACTGGCCTAAATGTAAATGCCATAACAGCAGAACCGGGATGGCGGCGAAAAAGACAGCCACATCTCCGACAGCTAAACATATTTCCCATTTAGAGTTCTGCATACCGATATCGCTAACCATCCCCAGCTTATGAAATTATTCGTCGGGCGTGAAAGCGCAGCGCATCCTGCCTTTTGGTTAGCATTCCTATGCCTATTGCTTTTTCCCGTTACCCGTCCAAAAAAACCAGGATCTTTTGGGTCTGTCGCTGGAGCGGTAATAGCGGTAATAACTGGATTGCTTCAATTCTTCAGCTTTATTGAACACATAGCCGATAATCGGCCTCCCCTGGAGCATCTCCTGGCAGCGTTTCAGATCATCCCGCGAGGTTTTTCTAGCTGCTACCACCAAAATGATTCCGTCTACCAGGGGGGCAAACGATAAGGCATCGGCAAAAGACAGCATCGGCGGCAGGTCGAACAGGACATAGCGGTTGGGATAAAAATTCTTTAGTTCCGGTACCAACTGCAGCATCCGAGGTGAACGGATCAATTCCGCCGCCCATTCCGTCGGCCGCCCGGCTGGCAGGATCACCAGTCCGTCGATACCCTGGGGGTGCACCAGCAGTTCGGGGATATTAGCCTTGCCCTCCAGATAATCCGCCAGGCCGCGCTCGGCCGTAAAACCGAAGTAGCGGGATATGGAAGGAAATCGCATATCCAGATCTACCAGCAACACTGTCTGGGAAAGTTCCTGGGAGAGACTGACGGCGAGATTGATAGCCGTCAAGGTCTTGCCTTCCTCCGGCATGGGACTGGTGATCATCAAGACATTATGATTCTGACCGTGGGTTTTCTGTAAGATATGGGTCCGCAACAGTTTGTAACTCTGTTGTATTTCAGGATTGACGCCGCCGGTAATCAGGCGGTTGCGGACCATGGTTTCCATCTGTATGGGCACGGTTTTGGTTAAGGAATAGGCGATATCCTTAATTTCCTCAGGATAGGGGGCCTCTTCCAGATCAGAAAGCGGCTGCTGTTCCAGGAGCTTTTCAAGTTCACTCCGGTGACTGCCTTCCTCCTGCCGACGGGATGATTTTGCCAGTTCAACTGCTTTTTCAATAAAACTCACTGGTAGTCTCCACTTAAATTTTATTCGCCAGCCGCTCTAATTTACTCATCAAAATCCATAAGTCCATATAAAAAAAGTGAAAGCAGAGGATTGCCACCAGAACCGACAGGCAGGCAGCCGTCAGAATCAGGTAACGCCGCCGACGCTGCTGGGCCAGGTCATAGACGGTGGTTATATTGCCAATGATTGCTAAAGGCGGCACTTTGGTGAGTCCGGCCAACTCATCTACGCTTTTAATCGAGGTGTCGAGGTTTTCCCGGCCGAGCATACAGGCCAAACCGCACCCCAGGCCCAAAAACAATCCGGCCAGCGCAATTAGCAATTTTTTCGGCTTGATCGGCTCCTCCGGATAAGAGGCCGGATCGATAATGGTGAATTTTTCGCCCTTCTGATGCTGCTCCATACCCTCGGAAATGCGGGCTTCCATTAACTTGTTCATCACTTCGTGGTATTTGGCGTGAGCGTTTTGATAATCCCGCTGCAGGGCCAGATATTCCTGTTCGATTTTAGGAGCGGCTTCCAGACGTTGTCGGAAAGAGGCCAGTTTTTCCTGCTGCTTCAGCCTGAGCTGCGTCAGGGTATTGATCTGATTGGTAAGCTGTTGGCTCTGCGTGATGATGTTCATCTGGGCCGGATTGGCCAGGTCAATATCGGAAAGCGTCGGATTACCTTTCTGGGCCTCCGCCATCAGTTGGGCGATTTCATTCTTCAGTTTTTTCACATCCGGGTGCTGCTCGGAATATTTTCCTTCTTTGGCAGCCAGGTCGGCCTGCAATTGGGCCAGCTTCCATTGATTTTGGATATCACCGCTCTTGCGCATCTTTAAAAATTGCTCTAACTGGGTTTTCTCCTTGAGGAGGCGCTGGACATCCGGATGATCCTCGGAAAACTTGGCCCGCAGATTTTTTAATTCTTCGTTTAAAGTGTGATAGCGGGTTCGGGGGTCCTTGAGAGCGGCGTCCGGCGTTTCCGTGCGGTAAACCTGTGCCGTACCGAGAAGCCCCTCCAGATAGATCTTCTGGTTCTGGGCACTCTGGATTTCACTATCCAGCCGTCGGACCTCGTTTTCCAGGTTTACCACCTGAGTCTGGTTGAACGGCTGCAGCTCGGGCAGGGAGCCTGGATTTTTCTCTTTGAAATCGGCGATTTTGCCGCCCAGGAAGTCTATTCTATCCCTTAATTCCTTGAGTTCCGCCTCTAAAAACTTGGTGGTCGTCTGTGCCTGCTCTTCCCGGAATTTGAGGTTCTGTTCCAGGTACAAAGAACTCAGGGTGCCGGTGACTTTCTGTACGGTGAGAGGATCCTCGCCCCGATAGGCGATACTAAAGGCAATGGTAAAACTTTGAGTGCCAGCGGCGCGGCCCTTTTTCTTGTCCTGGACCTCAGCACTGATAGTCTGGAAGATGATATCCTTGCGCATCTTCTCTAAGATATCTTCCCTACTATCCTTTTGGCGCTCCTTGGAATACAGGTTGAATTTTTCTACAATCTCCCACAATTTGGTTCGGGACAAGATCTGCTGGGTCAAAACCTGGACGTGCTGGTCGGCGTAGCCGGTGACAGTGGAGCGGACATACTCCGGCGGTATCTGTTGTTCTTCAATCAGGATGGTGGACTTGGACTCATAGACCCGGGGCAGTTGGAATGCAAGGATAACCGCTGCCAGAGGAATAATCAGGGCAGGTAGGATAAAATACCACTTCCGAAACCGCCAGGCCTGCAGCGCCGAGAACAGTGTAAACTCACTCATGGACGATCAAAACTCCTTCAAGTATTGCACCCCAACGCAAGAATTAAAACCTTGTTTAATTTTAATATAAGGTATTTCTTAACAAACCACAAGAGTTAAGCATGGTACTTCTTATCCCTGGGATATTGTGCCGATTCGGGGTCTGTTTGATCTTGGCAGCCGATGTTTAATTTTGTATTCCTCCCTCAAAACCCCGATCCGCCTCTGAGAGCATTCTGCTGTTAATTATGCAACTCTTAAGCCAATATCCTGCAAAATGCTATCATATTATAAATATTAGCAATATAGCTTATTTGCCGCATGACGCAGCAGAAATAATTGTTTTTTAAGTTCACATTTTGAAACATCTAGCCACGCCTCCTTTCGCTAAAATCTCCTCTATCATACGCCGGGAAGGAGCTATTCCCTTTTTACTTATGAATATAATTAATGAATTCGGCCTAAATCAGAAATATAAACATCGTGTTAAAATTATGAAACAATATACATAGGTACCTAAGTGCCCATATTCCGGTGATAAAAAAGAGATTATAAAAGATAGTAAATCTTATTTCATAAAATATCTCGATAATTCACCGCATTTTTAGCACCAAGCTGCCAAAAAGAAATCTCTGGCAGGGTCAAATATGGGATATTTTCCCGCCTTTGAGTGGTCCAAGAAATAGGCATTTTTCTTGCACTACGAAAATGCAGCTAAGGATTGTGAGTATTGCCGTTTTAATCCAGAGACTCCCGATTGGAGGGGACATTGAGGAGGTGATATATCCGGTATGATAATCATATTATAGTGTTAGGGAAATATTGGCCCAAAATTAATTTAAATTAAGGAGAGCTGTATGAAAAAAATACTTATTCTGCTCTGCGCCGGCTTGATGGTCTGCTTCGTTGCCAGCGGGGCTTTGGCTTATACTGCTACCGATACACCGGTTTATAAATGGAAAGGGGCTGTTAACACCGGTGTACTGCATCACGGTGCCAGTGACCCCATTTCAAGTACTAATCCTGGTCCATTCAATACCTATGGCTATGATTTTATTGGTGGAGTTTTGACCATTTACACCAACTGGTCTCCGGTATTTAACAAGAGTATTGATGCAGTTGCGACCGCCGACCTCTTTATAGATTTTTGGTACAATGGTCCTGGTTTTGATTATGCCATTGGTCTGGATGACGGCACTAACGGGACTGCTAACCGGATTACCAACGTCTATGATGTGGCCACTAATGGGTATAATAATACTCAGTTTTATTTCGCCGGTCAGACAAGTTTGCAATACGGCGGTTCGCTGGATGCAGCCGGAGCCGTCGATGTCCCTGCAATTGCGTTGGGCAACGTAATTGGCAATGTTCCTGTTGTGTGGACAACTGGCATCGGAAACGATCCTGATAACAGTGTTGCCATTACCTTGGGCGCGGTTGATAACTTTACCTTCTTTTGGGCCTCCGGTACCTGCGGCAACGGTCCCATTGACGGCAAAGTCCCCCTCCCGGGCGCCATGTTGCTCTTAGGTGCCGGTATGGCCCGTCTGGTTGCCTACGCCCGGCGGCGGCGGGGTGAATAGGCCTAATCTCAACGAAGCATGAATACCTCTTTTTGGCAGGGTCGGGTTCCGGCCCTGCCTTTTTTCATTATTTCTCTATACGGACTGGAAGCCTATGCCACCAATAAACCGGTTTAATGGAAAGGGATATTGGCATGCAGGGGTGAACCTTGTATTTGCTCCAAACAACTGAAGTGTTACGCAATCCGAAAGGTCATTCTGCCGCCTCGCTGGCGGAGACCTGACGCGGCGATTTCTCCACCGGGTTTAAAACGCCGAGTTCGGTTCCCGCTAGTACGCCGAGTTCGGGGAATTTGCGGGCGGTGACCAGGACGCGGTTCTCAAAAGCACCGACGGCGCGGTTATATGAATCGATCGCAGTTTTGAGTCCTCCTCCCAATCGGTCCAGGTAGTCAATGAAGGTCCGTAGCCGTTCGTACAACTGTTTGCCGAGATTGCTTATTTCTTGGGCGTTCTCGGCAAGCTGCTCCTGGCGCCAGCCATAGGCCACGGCGCGCAGCAGGGCAATCAGGGTAGTGGGTGAAGCGGGAATGACTCGTTGGCTCATTCCGGTTTCGATCAGGTCGGGCTGTTGCTCCAGGGCGGCGCTGAAAAACATCTCTCCCGGCAGAAACATCACGACAAACTCGGGAGTCGGATGAAACTGTTCCCAATAGTTTTTCGAACTCAGTCGGCTGATATGTTCCCGGATCAATCGGGCGTGGTGTTTCATCCACGATTGACGCTGATCATCAGCCTGATCTTCTGCGGCGTTTAAATAAGCCTGGAGCGGGGCCTTGGCATCGATGACGATATTCTTCCTCCCTGGCAGATGAACGATCAGATCGGGGCGCAATTTGCCGGTATCCGTATCGGCTGAGGCCTGTTCGACAAAATCAACATGGGGGGTCATGCCGGCGATCTCCACCACCCGGCGTAGCTGAATCTCACCCCAACGACCTCTGACGGCAGGGGTTTTCAGGGCGTTGACCAACTTGGCGGTTTCGGCCCGCAGGTCGGTATGAGCTGTCGAAAGCAATTTCACCTGCTCCAAAAGGCCGGCATAAGCCTGCAGTCTCTCTTTTTCCAAATTCTGCAGTTTGTGGTCAACCTGCTGCAAAGATTCTTTCAGCGGCAGGACCAGGCCGTCTATGGCCTTCTGGCGCGATTCGAGATCGCTTTGGGCCTGCTGGTGAAATTTTTCCAACACGGCCTTGGCCAACTGCAGAAATGATTGATTATTGCTGGCGAGCGCTTCAGCCGCCAGGGCCTTAAAAGCATCTGTCAGCTCCTGTTGCGCCGTCGCGATTAACCGCAAGGTTTCTTCATGTTTTTTCCGCTCTGCGTCGATGCGGGTCTCCAGGGCCGCCTGGCTCTTTTCCAGATCGGACTTAGCCTCCCAAAGCTGTTGGTATTTTTCTTGGGATTGCTGGAGGTTGTCCTGGGCTTGGGTTAATTGGTTATCCAGGGTTGCGACCCGCTCGCGCATGACGGCCAGGTCGATGTCATACCGGGCCGCGATGCTCTCCTGAACCTGCCTGATCTTCTGGCGTCCGATCCACCAGTGCAACAGGACGCCCAGCAGGGCGCCGATGAGAAAAGTGGCGGCAAGCGGCACCAGGGGTGAATAGATGAGATCGGCTAGCGGATTCATGCTGCCTTCCTATGGTTTCTTATGGCATCTAACTCAATCGGCCTTTGCCTCGCGTATCACCTTAGCAGACTGAGGTGATTTGTCAACGTCGGGTCTGAGAAGGATAATAAATCCCGGACGGCCTTTTTGGGGGACGCCATTGAAATTATTCCGGTAATCCCTGCGATAGCAGGCGGCAATTTCTTGTTGCACTTTCTACGGCCTCACTATATAGTGTGCCCTATTCAGGAAAGGAAGAAGTCAGTTTTTGGGAGGAGAGGATACGGTGAGCAGCGATCCCATCGGCATTCTGGGCACCGGGGCGTATCTGCCCGAACCGGTGCTGACCAACGCAGATTTAGAAAAGATGGTGGATACCTCCGATAAATGGATCATGGAGCGCACCGGCATTAAAGAGCGTCGGGTTGCTGCCCCGGAAGAAGACGTGGCCACCATGGGCGAAGCGGCATCACGGCAGGCGCTGGAGAACGCCGGCATCGCCTTAGAGGACTTGCGGTATATTATCGTCGGCTCCAATACCCCTAATTATATGTTTCCCGCCACTGCTATCCGGATTCAACATAGTCTCGGTTTAGACAACAAGCTGGGCGCTTTCGACATCCAGGCCGGCTGCTCCGGTTTTAACTATGCCCTCCATGTAGCCGAAAACCTGATAAAAGGCAATAGCGGCTATGCCCTGGTGGTGGGTGTCGACGCCAATACCCGGATGCTGGACTTTACCGACCGCACCACCTGTGTGCTTTTTGGCGATGGCGCCGGAGCGGTGGTCATCGGGCCGACGGATCGAAGTCGCCTGATGGCGTCTTTTGTGGCGTCTCGTTATAATGGGCGGCTTTACCTGGAAAACGAATTCAGCCATTTAAATAGCCCATTTCTTCCCAAACCGCCGCTCACGGCTCATTACCTCTTTATGGACGGTCCTGATATCTTCAAGTTTGCCGTCAGGGCCGTACAAGAAAGCATCCAACGTATTCTGCAAGAGGCTGGGATGAATCGGGAAGACATTGACTATTTGATTATCCATCAGGCCAATTATCGCATATTGGAAACCGGCGCCAGGTTTGCCAAGGTGCCTATGGACAAGGTCTATATCAACGTTGACCGCTATGGCAATACCTCGGCGGCCTCTATTCCCATTGCTTTGCACGAAGCCTTGCTGGAGGGCAAAATCCAGAAGGGAGATAAAGTGCTTTTAGTCAGCTTCGGAGCCGGAGTGACGTGGGCGGCGACGGCGCTGGAGTGGCTGAGCTGAAGCAGACAGGGAAGAAGGGACAGCGATATTAAATCAACAGGCGGGAGGCGTTTGGCTCTCCCGCCTAAATTTTTAGTATCAGATAATCTCGGCTGCAAGGAACATACTAATTTAACGTCAAAGTTAGAGTTTAGAACAAACGACTTGAAGGTCGATTAAATAAGGTGGAACCGGCTTTCAGGCTGTTCAATATGGCACAGGCGGGATGCCTGCGCCACCAAAAGTTTTCTCAATTACTCTATATTTGACCTTGAATTAGTATCAAAAGCTAGGAGCCAAAACTACATAATTCTGATGCGTTTGGGAGCCGGTTCAGCCGGGGCTGGCGGTGGTGTGGGAGTGGGTTCGGGCTCGGCTGGCGTCTCTTTAACAGGTGCAGGCTGTTCCTTGCGCTCTGTTTCAGCGGCCTCGGCGGGTGCAACCTTCTTGGGTTTGGGCGGCGTCTCTTTGGCTTCTTCAGGTTTCTTGATTGCCGGTTTCTCCGCCGCTGGTTTCTCTGGAGTAGGCTTTTCCTTTAGGGTTTTTTCGACCGGTTTTTCTGCGGGTTTAACCTCTACCGGCTTGACTGGAGCAGGCTGTTCCACTATCACCGGAGGCGCCTGAGTCTCCGCTACCGGGGCAGTACCAAGGTAGCGGCTGTCCACCCATCCCAGGACGCCGTCCTGTCGGGAACGAACCTGAATCCAACCCTGGCTTTCAGCCAACTTTTCCACCTCCTGGTTCCTTTGCAGGGTTGCGATCTTGGGGCAGTCCATGCCCGGACAGGCCCTCAGGTTCAATCTGGTGGCGGTTACATACAGGATCTGGTATTCCACCCGCGGGGCGGGAGTCGAAGGCGGAGCGGCTTGCCGGGGTTCATCAGGCGGCGTCCAGACCGCTTTTTGCATACAGCCGATCACCGGTGTCAAAAAGACGCAGCACCCGAGGGCCGCAATACATCGAACCTGCGAATATGAAAGAGTCATCAGGAGTAACCCATATCTTTGCTTTCTCGAATCTTCCAAATACCGCCGATCTCTTCGAGAGTCACATTGACGACGGCGCGATGTAGTTCATAGGCCTTGGTCTGATTATTATAGAGTTGAAAGTTCCAGACCAGATCCGCAGTGGCGTGGCGAGGCCCGAATTGGCGGATATTCGAGATATTATAACTGACAGTTCTAAAATCAAAATTCTTCCAGGTCTCGTAAGTTTCGCGTTCCAACTTTCCCAGGTCAGGATAGGAGGGAGAGTAGCAACTGATAAATAGATTCATGTCCTTGTTCATGTGGGCAGACCTGATTTTTTCTGCTAGACGTTCCACTTCCCGCTGTAGGGTATCAATGCGTCCCACGGGTGGAGAAGAAACAACGGGTGTTCCCGGAGACGCCACCATGGGGGTGCGGTTCGAGGTCTGGGGCCAGAGGAAATAGGCTCCGGCAACTATGATCAATCCCACCAGACCGACGGTCCACTTCGGGAAACCTTTCTTGGTTAAAGTCGGTTGTGAACGGCTGCGGCTCGGTCGGGGTTGGTAAAAGAGATCGTCCTGAACGGTAGGGCGTCTTGGCGGCCGCGATTCGGCCGTACCTTTTATCCGTTGCCCGCACTCGGTGCAGAAATGTTGGCCGGGGAAATAAGGGGTGCCGCAGTTGGAGCAATAGTTCGGGGGAACATTTTCCTCTGGAACCAGGGGGTTGCCGCAGCGTTGACAGAACCTATGCTCATCGCCGTGAACTGTATGGCATTTGGGGCAGACAGTCATGGTGCCGTATTCCTTATTGAAATCCAGTCTGCAAACCTCTCTTAAGACTCACTCAACCATCGTGGGGAAGGCATCAGGCTACAGACTGATTCACATTTATATCCAGGATATTACATTCTTATCAAAAACACAAGAACCTTGTCGCGGCAAAACTCCAACCGTTGAACTTACAAGTTCGAACTAATGAAGAGTTTTGACAAAATTCGTGTCATGGTTCTGATAGCTGCATAAAGCACTGTGAGGAAACTTATCTTGCAGTTCTGTTCTCTTTCTGCCCGGACTCAAGTAGATCCATAGGACCTTTGAGCACCAGGCGGGGTGAGAAGGTGCGCGCCAGGTCATATCTGCGACGGTTCAGTTGACAGCCGGAGGGCAGAGGGGTTTTAATACCTCTAGATGGAGAAATGGCCGCAATAAACCGGTTTCTAACCGTATTGAGGCGGAAAGTGCATTATGGCGATGCATCTGATTATCGACGGCTATAACCTGATCAGACAATCACCGGACCTATTGGCCCAAGAACACCAGGGTCTGCACTTAGGGCGGGAGGCTCTCCTGGATAAACTGACCGCCTACCGACGTTTGAAGAAACACGCTATCACCGTAGTCTTCGATGGGTGGGAGGCAGGAGACTCCATGGCCAACCGCGATCACTTTCAGGGAATCTTAGTCATCTTCTCCCGCCGGGGAGAGAAAGCGGACGAGGTAATCAAAAGACTGGCCGATCAGGAGCAGCATCGGGCCCTCGTCGTTTCCTCGGATAGGGAGATTATGGATTATGTCGAACATAGGGGTGCTACCGCCATGTCGGCCGAGGAATTTAATTTCCGTCTGGAACTCGCCGTCTCCGGCGGTGACGCAACTGAATTTGAAGAAGACAGGCCTGTCAGAAGCACCAGGAAAAAAGGTCCGGCGCACCGGGCCTCGAAAAAAAACCGGCGCTGGCGCCAGCGGGCCAAGAAAATCTAGTTGTTGGTTTGGCCTAGCCGCCGGTGTTTTCAATGTACCTTCCTGACAGGTATTGTTCCAATCGACCAAGCGCTTCGCCGATGTTGTCCAGCGAGTTGGCGTAGGAGAAGCGCAGGAAGCCTTCACCGTTAGAGCCGAAATCGACTCCGGGGGTGACGCCGACGTGGGCCTGCTCGAGGATATCAAAGGCTAATTGGTATGAATCGCCAGACAGGTGGCCAGCATTGACGAAGACGTAAAAAGCCCCTGTCGGCTCTACCGGTATGGCAAAACCCAGCTTCTTTAATCCGTCTACCAGAAAACGCCGGCGCTGGCTGTAGATCTGGCGCATCTGTTCCACCTCTGCCCCGGCCAAAGTAAGGGCGGCGATGCCGGCCTGCTGAACAAAGGCATTCGCTGAAATAAAGAAATTCTGCATCAATTTCTGTAACGGCCGCATAAACTCAGGTGGGGCGATCAAATATCCCAGACGCCAGCCGGTCATGGCATAGGCCTTGGAAAACCCGTTGATGACAAAGGCCCGGTCGGTGAATTCGAGGATGGAATGCTCACGGCCCTCGTAGATCAGGCCGTGGTAGATCTCGTCGGAGATGACATAGGGTCCTAAACCGGCAATTTCCTCCATATGCTTTCTGGTCAACACCGTCCCCGTGGGATTGGCCGGAGAGTTGATCAGCAAAGCCTTGGTCCTGGCCGTCAGGTAACGGGCGAAGTCCTCCTGGTGGACCTGAAACCCGTCTGTCTCGCGGATAGGCGCATAGCGGGGGACAGCGTCCACCAAGCGGACAAAATTAGGATAACAGGCGTAATGCGGGTCGGTGAGAATGATTTCGTCGCCCGGATCTAACAGGGCGGCAAAGATCAGGAGCATGGCCGGAGAGGTGCCGGAGGTGACGATGACCCGGTCCGGAGTCAGCCGCACGCCATATTTTTCAGCATAATGTTGGCAGATAGCCTGCCGCAGTTCGAGTAGACCCATGGAATGGGTATACTGCGTTTCTCCCCGCTGCATAGCAGCAAAGGCCGCCTCTTTGACCACCTGAGGGGTGTCCCAGTCCGGCTGGCCCACCTCCAGATGAATTACCGAAATCCCCTGGCGCTCCAACTCCTGAGCCCGTTCCAGGATGTCCATGACAAGAAACGGCGTAATTTCCTGGGCGCGGCGAGAAACGCCGTAATGATGCATACTTCCCTCCAAAAAACGATCGGTGAATTGTGGGGGATTACCCTTTCCTTAACACATGATTATCAATAAAAATCTAGCGCTCATTATAGGTTGCCGCGCTAGAGATGGCAAGCGTAGAATCAACCGGTTCGACCAACCGTTGGTCATGGCGCAGTTATGCCGTCGGTTGCTATAAAAAAGGTCCTCGTAAAGAGGACCTTATGGTTACATCCAGGGAGCCGCTGTGAGGGACAGCTCTACCAGTTTTCAATAGCCCCAGACCAGGTCGTCGTAAATCCAGCCCACCACCTCGTTTTCATAGTAATAACCGATTTTTACCCAGTCCCCTTGTTCGCCCAGGACCCGGTAAATCTCCCCCTGTTTGGCCTGTGCGATCAGAGGCCGGCGCGTACCGGGGCCTTTCCTGACGTTTGCCGTATCCACCCGGATCACCGTCGTGGGGATCGCGGAGACCAGGGGGCGGTAAACCCACCCCTTGTTGCCATTCCAGTCCTCAAAATACAACCAGTGTCTCGTCTTCTTCTTTACTACGATGGGGTAACCTTTGGGCGCCTGAAAGAGGATGGACGCCCGTTTACTGGGTTTGGTGCGCACATTCACCCTATCTCTGGCAATACTCATAGTCCTGGCGTATCCGGCGGTTACACCGACAAACACCAGCAATAGAACGATCCAGAAGACTTTTTTCATATCCTCCTCCTTTAAATAAGATTTCTCTGGGGAAATAGTCCCCCGAGCTTTTAGACCAAGGTTATGGCTTGTACGAATGAAGCCGGCCAGGAGATTGAATTGAAGCAGCAGAGGATGCAAGAGAACTACAGGAGACATGCTGCCGGTGGCGAAGCGCGGTTTCCCACTCTCGGCCAAGATGTCCTTTTTAGGCTACTGAATAAGCAGCGGTCTTGTCAATCATTTTTGATAAGAAATTTTCGTGAGTTACTATAAATCTTATAAATAACAGTATATTAAATCGATCAAGAGAATTCGGCCAGCCGCTTCAGGGGTTTAAGAAGAATTGCTGCCTAATCACTTGACAAGTATTCTTATGTATAGTATTATTGCCACATGAAGACTTTAACCTCTCGACAACAGGCGGTTCTCTCGTTTGTGGAGGAGTTCTGTCAGCAGCAGGGCTATCCGCCGACGGTACGTGAAGTGGCGGCCCATTTCGGCATCCAGCCGCGGGCGGCCGATGACCACCTCAGCGCCCTGAAACGCAAGGGCTACCTGCACCGGGAGCCGGGCCGCTCCCGGGGTTTGGCCCTCACCGGGCGCCAGGCGGAGTCGGTGGTGGAAGTGCCGATTTTGGGGCAGATCGCCGCCGGTCAACCGCTGCTGGCCAGCGAACAGGTGGAAGACACGCTGCCACTGCCCCGCTCCTGGGTACAGGGCGAAGAGGTCTTTCTCCTGCGGGTTGCCGGAGACAGCATGGCCCCGCTCATCCTGCCCGGCGACCTGGTGATGGTGCGGGTACAGCCGCGGGTAGCCCGGGGCGACATCGCCGCGGTGCTGATCTACGAGGAGGCTACGGTCAAACGGGTCTATGAAGAGGCGGGCGGCTTGGTCCTGAGGGGCGACAATCCGAATTTTGCACCGCTGCGCTTTTCTCCTGAGGAGGCCGCGGAGTTGGTGCAGATTTTAGGGAGAGTGGTGGGGGTGTATCGGTCGTTGTAGGAGAGGGAGAAGGGAAGAGGGAAAAGGGAAGAGGATTAATGAAAGAAAAAGCAGTAAGGTCATATCGAGATCTGATTGTCTGGCAGAAGGCCATGGAGTTAGTCGTCGAGATATATCAGCGTACTCGGGCATTTCCTGGAGACGAGATGTTCGGCCTGGTGAGTCAAATGCGGCGGGCGGCGGTTTCGATTCCGAGTAACATTGCTGAAGGTTATGGGAGATCTTCAACTGGAGAATACAAACAATTTTTGGGGCATGCCAGGGGATCTCTGTGGGAAATTGAAACTCAGATTTTAATCGCGCAAAAATTAAATTATCTCAATGATGAAGAAGCCAGTGATCTTTTAAAACTTGCCACGGAAACAGGACGAATACTACATGGGCTGCTATCTTCCCTTAAAAAGTGAATCGGCTTTAACTAATCCCTTTTCCCTAATCCCTTTTCCCTCTTCCCTTCTTACCTTCGGCGAGGGCATGCGTTTCCTGACTGCCGCCGCTGCGGCTTGGGGGGTAGCCCGAGGTTTGGCGGTGTTGGTAGTAGATGCCGCTAATCGCTTTGACCCATATCAGTTGGTGCGGGAAGGTCGGAAACGGGGTCTGCTGCCGGATCAGGTGCTGACCCGGGTGCAGGTGTCCCGGGTTTTCACCTGTCATCAACTGGTGCAATTGGTATGGGAGGGTCTGCCGGCGGAGTTGGCGAAGGTGGACCGGGCTCTGGTCATCCTGTTAGGGCCGTGCAGCCTGTTCTATGACGAGCAGACGCCGTTGGCGGAACGGCGGCGCCTGTTCCGCACCATGATGGGCGGCTTGGTCCAGGTAAAACAGCGGGCGGCGCTCTGGTTTTTGCAGGCTAATCTGCCGCCGCAGGTGGCCAACCAGCACTTCGGCCGGCTGCTGGCCCGCCTGGCGGACCAGGTGGTCCGGGCAGGGGCAGGGGAGGGGGACGGGCGTCGGGTGTGCCTGGTTAGGGCGGCTGCGGGTTAGAGGCGTTTAGGCAGATTCGCAGGATTTTCGGGCGGCCTGCTCTTTTTTATCATGGCAGCCTGCTATAGTAGAATGAGCTAAAGCGATTTATTATCGAGGTTATGAATAGATTCTCTGAGAATCAAGGGAATACGAGAAATGACTGTCGTAGACGGGAGTAATAATCGCCGGATCTTTTCCATCGGGCATTCGAACCACTCGTGGGAAGCTTTTTTGGATTTATTGTTAGACAACAGTATTACGTTTGTCGTGGATGTCCGGTCCAGTCCATATAGCCGCTATACTCCCCACTTCAACAAGGGACCTCTCAGCCAGGCTTTGCCACCCGCGGGGATCGGCTACCTGTTTCTAGGCGACCGCTTGGGCGGCCACCCGGAGGGGGCTGAATTCTACGACTTGGATGGCCGTGTTCTGTATGACCGCTTGGCCGATTCAGCGGCTTTCCAGGAAGGAATTGCTCAACTGTGCCGGACCATCGCAGTCCACCGCCTGGCTCTCCTGTGCGGTGAAGAAGACCCTTCCCATTGTCATCGCCGCCTCTTGATCGCCAGAGTCTTGAGTCAATCCGGGATAGAAACTTTGCATATACGCGGCGATGGGCAGGTACAAACCGAAGCGGAACTGATGGCTCTAGAAGCGATGTCCCAGCATCGGCAGATGAGCCTTTTTGCTTCCGAGGATGTGCGCCCATGGAAATCTACACAATCGGTTTCACCAAAAAAAGTGCCGAAGAATTCTTTGAAATCTTAAAGCAAAACGGCATCAAGTGCCTCATTGATGTCCGCTTGCACAATCAGTCCCAACTGGCCGGTTTTGCCAAACGAAATGACTTGAAATATTTTTTACGGGAACTCTGTGGGACGGAGTATCAGCACGAACCCAGGTTGGCGCCCACCGAGGAGATCTTGGAGGACTATCGCCATAAAAAGATCGGTTGGGAAGAATATCGACAACGCTTCCTGAAATTGTTGGCTGACCGCAAGGTCGCCGAGTTTCTGCCCAGGCAGCTCTTTGAAACTCCCACGGTGCTGTTATGCAGCGAATCGCAGGCTGAATATTGTCACCGCCGCCTGGTGGCGGAATACCTCCAGAGGGTTTGGGGCGATGTGGTTATTCGAGATCTTTAAGAAAACCCGGCATCAGGTGGTCATCAACCACCTGACCCGGATGGAGCGGGGCTACATCTGTGTGGCCGGCATTGATCTGACAACGCTCCAGCACCTGCGTCTGGTGCTGCGGCGAGAGCGTTTGAAAACCCGATTCCTGACCCGTTACGGAGGACCCTTTGATATCGGTAACATCGTCACTTTTCGGCGTTGCCGGCCCCGACTGAGGCCGCCCCATGTGGAAGATTGTCTTACGAACACCGATCAGGTGACGTGCCAAGCCGTGGCAGACCCGGCGCAGTTTTGGGAGATCCTCAAGAATATTAGTAAAACCAGTCTGAAAGATATCTTTGGTAGCAGCCTGCAGCGGTTTGGAACTTCCTGTGGCACCGCCGCTGGCCAAGGAGAGGCCTCCCTGGGCTGTCTGCGCCTGAAAAAGCGGCCGGAAATCTATTTCGGCGGTCACCCCGAAAGACCGCGGATTCGACTGCGCTTGACCGACGGGGAACTGCACGTGGATGCCCCGGTAACTGATCTGCGCTTGTACGGCGAGGATCACTATAGTCCGCAGGTAAATCTCATTGAAGAGATCCAACAAAAGATTCGCACCAGCCAGGGTCTGATCCTCAGCCTTGGCTTGACCCGGGCCTTCGCCGCCGCTCCCGATCAAGCCCCGGTGCACTGGCTTCAGGTTAATAATTTTCATTTCCACGAGCAGCCGGTCTGGCGGTTGGGGTAGGTGGTGCTGCAAGAGAGGAAGAGGTATGTCGGCCGAACTTAAAAGCATCTTTATTGAATATGCTGACAGAGTTAGCAGTCTAAGCCAACGTGTTGCCATCTTGCCAGACAAAAAACGGCATATAAGTGACTTGGTTCAAGATATAGAAAAAGGCCCGGAATTTCATAAGCTGGTCCTGGCAACCCGTGATGAATTCGGCCATACCGGAAATCGCCGGAACGAATCTGCCTGGCGCCGCGCAGTGGGAAATGTATTACGCCGATCTGGTTTTTATATCTATATCTTAGAAAAAAATTTGCACGATCCATCTGAAGAATTTGAGAAGTATGTTCATGTATTCAAGAGCCCGAAAAAGAAAATTTCATATCTGGGTCTGCTTGAATATGTGTCTTTCGAACAAGATGATATCGACTTCGGGAATTTCCAAATCAAACGCTTTTCCAGGGATGATCTTGATTCTATATTGGGCAACAGTATCAACGAAATTTTCTATCCCTGGGCGGCGGTGGATTTAAACCAGATTGAGGATTATTGGTTTATTTATCTCCAGCAATCTATTCAGGTTAAAAAGATTATCCCCTCAACCAAAGTTGACTACACGAAAATTTTCTCCGATGATAGCTACTCTCGTGTAGAAATGACATATACTCCGCGACCATTCCCGGAACCACTTGAGTCTGTCATCAAGCCACTGGTTCTTTTTGATTGGCAAACAGACTATTGGCGAGGGGGACCTGCAGATGAAAAAGAAGAAAAGGCAACAGGGTGGATGGGATTTAATATTCCTTTTGTCTTAAAAGTTACTGATATCCTTTATGAACCATCGTTTCCAGCGCCTTCACCCGAAAAATTAGATAAAACAATAGAACGTGTGACAGAGAATGGAGAAGAAATATGGGGTCCGGAGTTCCATATTTCTCTAGATAAGCAAGAAACAGAATCGTTCATTACAGTTGTCAAACGAACCCACGAAAATCTACAAAAACTTGATTTGGAAAAATCTGGTTGGCATTTCTTTAATAATGCTTTTGATATGTTGGTAAAAGCTTTTTTTACAGGGGGTTTGGAACAGCTTTTATGGCATATAACTGCCATTGATGCTTTGTTAGGAGAAAGAGGAGGTGGGCTTACTAAAAAGCTTTCCCGAAGAATAGCATTTATTTTAGGTGAAACAGAACAGAAACAAAAGGAATTACAAAGCCGTTTTGAGAAGTTATACAATTTTAGATCTGCTCTCGTACACGGAAAGATTGACAGTAAGGAAAGTAAGGATAAACAAAAGAATCGGGTTTATATAAGCCATCTCAGAGAGGCTAGGGATTTTGCCCGGCAGACTATCGTTTGGTTTTTGGAGTTCTTACTGAAGATTCAGGACGGAATTTCACAAAGTCAAGGTAATATCGAATTCCCGAAGCGCGATCTTCTCCTGAAGTTGTTGGATATGGATGCAACGGAAAGGTCACAGCTCAAGACATTGCTTCAGATATTGCCACCGGATTTTCCACATCTATTGGGGAAATGAATTATACTTAAGCATAAGGAGACAGGAGCAATCATCACCAAACAAGGAGCTAGACCATGGGTCGCACAGTTACAATATCTGAGGAGCTTTATGAAAAATTGACCCTGGCGATGCAAGAGCAAGGCCTGCAAAGTATTGAACAATTGCTCGAACTTTGGCAGGCGTATGCAGTCGAACGCCGGCGTCGTCAGGAAGTCGTTCACGGCATTGACGATCTGCGTGACCGCTTTCATGCTAAGTATGGCGACATGCCCGATAGTGTACCATTGATTCGGGAAGATCGGTCCAGGTAGGTACAAGAGGATAGCGTTAGCGCAGTACGATACTTCAAAGGAAATTACAGAAAAATTGGCGGACCCGAAAGCAAATAAACGCCGATCTCTCCGCCTGCCGGAATATGACTACTCTCAGGCGGGGGCGTATTTTGTCACCATCTGGGTCAATCAGAGAAAATGTCTGCTGGGCGAGATTATGGATGGCGCAATACAGTTGAACGATTACGGTAAAATAGTCAGTGATTGTTGGCATGACCTACCGCGCCATTATCCTAATATCGAATTGGACGCCTTTGTAGTTATGCCGAATCATATACATGGAGTGGTAGTCCTCGTAGGGGCGGGGTTACCCCGCCCCTACAACAACCAAAAAGCATTTCCACCAGGACAGCCTACGTTGGGGCAAATTATAGCCTACTACAAATATCAATCGACCAAAGTAATCAACGTAATGCGGCAGGCGCCGGGAACCAAGTTTTGGCAACGCGGTTATTACGAACACGTCGTCCGAGACGACGCATCCTTAAGCCGTATCCGGGAATATATCGTTAATAATCCTCTGCGTTGGGAACTCGACCGGGAAAATCTTCAGGCCCGCGGTCAAGACGACTTTGACTGTTGGCTGGCTTCTTTTACCACCGGACCGGTGAAACAGACGAGGAAGTTGTAGGGGCGGGGTTACCCCGCACCTATCGGTAACGTCAGCATGGGCCGCACCGTCATACCTTATACCCAGATTGTCGACCAGGAGCGGAGCCGCTGGCAGAAATTCCGGCGAGCCCTGCGGCGGGAAGACCAGGCGCACTTCGACCGGCTCTTCGAGCTGGCCCGGCGGCATACCCAAGCCGGGGTCTATGCCTCCCAACCCTGGCCCATGGAGGTCATTCTGATGTCCATGCTCCTGGAGCACCAGAAGGCTCTGGCGGTGCTGGCGGAAAGGCTGCGGCGTCTGGAAGAGGGCGGCAATGGCGATCCAGGCCTGGCTCTTTGACCTCTATCCCTGGCGGTCGCAGATGGTCCTCTGGTTTCTCACCACCGATGGCCGGAGGCTGCGGATCGTCGATGCCTTCACCTACCGCCTCTATGCCCAGGGAGCAGGGGCGAAACTTCGGCAATTGGCCCGCTATACGCGCTCCCGAGGTTGGGTCCGGCACGCCTATTTCGAAGACAAGATTGACTTTGCTACCGGCCGGACCAGTCCAGCCCTCTGCCTGGAGGTATCCGCCTACGACCGGCGGCCCCGTCTATTGGCCTATCTGGGCGCCCTGGAGGAGGACCTGGCCTTCTATAACTGCGACCTGGATATTTCCGCTTATTACCTCTATTCTAAGAAGCTTTTTCCCTGTTGTTGGTATGATCTGGAGCTGGCGGGCGACAGACTGGCTAGTTTTGCCGCACAGGAGGGGCAATTTCAGGAGGAGCTGGTCATGCCGCCGCTTGCCACCCTGGAACTGGCCCTGACCCGCGACCACCTGATCCCGCTGGGGGGCGGCAACGGTCTGGCCCTTACCTGGGAAGGGCGTACGGTGGAGTTGGAGGTTGCGGAGGTGCCGACTTTGCTGGCGGAACTGGCCCACTACTTCCAGCGTTTGGACCCCGACCTCCTCATCAGTGACTGGGGTGATGAACACATCCTGCCGGTGCTCTGGAATTGGGGCCGGCAATACCGCCGACCGCTGCCGTTGGACCGGGAGCCACCGCCGGTGCCCCGGCGGTTGAATCCCCAAGGCCGCTCCTACTTCTCCTATGGCCGCATCGTTTACCAGGGGCCGTCCGTCCCCTTTTACGGCCGCTGGCACATCGACCGGCGCAACTCCTTCTTTTACCGGGAGGCGGGCCTGCCCGGTCTGGTGCAGCTCTCCCGGTTAGGTCAGACCCCCTTGCAGCAGGTGGCCCGCACCAGTCCGGGAACCCTCATCACCTCCATGCAGTTGGCCCGGGCTACAGCCGACAATATCCTCATTCCCTGGCGCAAGACCGAACCGGAGCATTTTAAGACCGCGGCCGAACTCCTGACGGTCGATAAAGGCGGTCTGGTCTTCCAGCCGCCGGTGGGTTTCTACACCCAGGTGGCCGAAATCGATTTTGCTTCTATGTACCCTACCATCATGGCTGTGCATAACATCTCGCCGGAGACTGTCAATTGCGGTTGTTGCTGCGAACCCCGGACACCGGAGGCCGAGTACGTCCTCTGCCAACGGCGGGAAGGACTGGTTCCCCGTACCTTAAAGCCTATCCTGGATCTGCGGGCCCGACTGAAATGCCGGGTTCGGGAAACAACTGACCCGGAAGATGCTGCCGGTTACCAGGCACGCCAGATCGCCCTGAAATGGATCTTGGTCACCTGCTTCGGCTACCTGGGCTATAAAAACGCCCGTTTCGGCCGCATCGAGGCCCACGAGGCGGTCACGGCCTTCGGCCGGGATAAGCTCCTTGCCGCTAAGGAGATCTGCGAAGCGACGGGCTACGAAGTCCTGCACGGCCTGACGGATTGCCTGTGGATCAGGAGGTCGGATGAGGGTGGAGTAGAAAATGAGGTTCTACTCGGGTTATGTGGGGGAGGACAGCGGTCTGTGAACCCTGGCCTCCTTCCTAAGCACACTCGACATCTGCACCGGGTCGAACTCGCTGGCCTCTGCCAATGCATCACTGCGGCTACAGGCATCACCATGGCCCTAGAGGGCGTTTATCGTTGGATTGTCTTCCTGCCGTCGCAGCAGCAGGAGGAGCGGTCGGTGCCCAACCGGTATTTTGGCGTTTTTGAGGATGGCCGGCTGAAATATCGGGGGTTGATGTGTCGGCGGCGGGATACGCCGCCGTTGGTACGACAGGCCCAGGAGGTGTTGTTGGCGTTTCTGGCTCAGGTCCGGGATTGGGAGGAGGGTAGGGCACTCCGGGAAGAGCTAGACGATGCTGCAGCGGACTTCCGGTTGCGCCTGGAGCAGGGGATAGTGCGACCGGAGGAGTTAGTGATTACCAAGATCCTTTCCCGGTCGCCGGACCGGTTTCGGGTTCAGACCCACACCGCCTTGGCTGCCCGGCAGCTTCAGGCGGCGGGCATCCGGTTGGTTCCCGGTGAGAAGCTGCGCTATATCGTTCGGGACCGGCAAGGCCCGCCGGAGACCCGGGTGCTGGCGGCGCCGTTTTTCGATGCCCTGGACCGCTATGACACGGAGTATTACCTGGAACTGCTGGCCAAGGCGGTGGATGAGGTGCTCTGGCCGTGGGCAGTGGGCAGTCGAAGCCGCTTCAAAATGTGCGCTTAATTTTGCAATCCGCTCCAACCTCTCAAATCTCGCCGGGTTCGCCGCCGTTCACATCATGCTATGCGAATGTTCTGGTGTCCAGAATAGTCCTCAATGAGCCATACGTTGTCAGCTTCTTAACCCATTCCCCTAGCTGGTTATTTCACCTGCTCCTGGATCATCCGGCCGATTTTTTGGCCCAAGGCCTGACAGGCCTGTAGATCGTCGGCGTTCGGCCCATAGTTCACCTTTATGCCGGGGTCGGCAATGGTAAACTTCATCTCTTCCAGATAATGGTTGATCTGGCCGACTGCCTCGCCGCTCCAGCCATAGGAGCCAAAGGCGGCGCCGATCCGGTTCAGGGGCTTGAGACCTTTCATGTAGGTCAGGATATCGGCCATACGGGGCAGCAGGTTATTGTTCAGGGTGGAGCTGCCGCAGATGACAGCCTTGGCGTCTAACAATTCGGTCATGACCTCACTTCGGTGGTTGTGATGTAAGTTGAAGATTTTGGTGGAGATATTTTCCTGGACGAGGCCCTCCGCGATGGCCACGGCCATCTTTTCAGTGCTGTGCCACATGGTGTCATAGACAATGATGGCCTTCTGAGCTGTGACCTGCCTGCTCCAACGATCGTAGGCCTCCAGGATGGCTTGAGGCCTGGTGCGCCAGATGAGGCCGTGGTCCGGGGCGATCATGTCGATCTGCAGCCCCATTTTCTGCACGTCGCCCAATAATTTCTGAACTAGCGGCGAGTAAAGCAGCAGGATGTTAGCATAGTATTTAGCAGCGTGGGCCATGAGTTCGGCTGCGTCTACCTGATCGTCGAAACGCTCACTCGTGGCCCAATGCTGGCCGAAGGCATCGCTAGAGATAAGCAGACGGTCATCCGGCAGGTAGGAAAACATGCTATCCGGCCAGTGTAGCATCCGGGTCTCAATAAACTGCACCGTCTTCTTCCCCAGGCTCACACTTTGGCCGGTTTTCACCGTTTCGTAGGGATAACCGGCTGGAAAGTTATAGGCCAGCATATTTTTCTGACCCATCGGGGAACAGAAGATCTTCTCCGGTCTTATGAGGTCTACTACCTGCATCATGGCCCCGGAATGGTCCAGCTCGACATGATTGACAATCAGGTAGTCTATCTTTGCCGGGTCGATGATCAGGCTGACGTTTTTCACCAACTGATCTTTATGTTCCTTTTTTACCGTATCTACCAGGGTGATTTTGTCATCCAGGATTAAATAGGCGTTGTAGGTTGTGCCTTTGTAGGTGGAGTAGCCGTGGAAGTCGCGGATATCCCAATCGACCGCCCCGACCCAATAGACATCAGGTTTGATTTCTACTGGAATCATCTATAACTCCTTAGCCTTATGGTGGCCATTATCCTTCTGCTTTCGCTTAACGTTACGCACACGTTGAGATGCCGGGGGAGATATTGTATTTATAACTGGTAGCAACCGTCTCACCCTAGCCCTCTCCCCCCAAGGGGGAGAGGGGATTAGAGGATGGTTGTCAGTAGGTTAAAAGTTGGGGTTAATGCTCCGGACTTGATCGGAAGTATGGTTCTACAAGCAACCGATTCTTTATTCGGGCTCAAACTGGTCTTTAGCAGCGCCACAGACCGGGCACACCCAAGTCTCGGGCAGACTTTCAAACGGGGTGCCGGGAGGAATATTGTTTTCCGGATCCCCCTTGGCGGGGTCGTAGACAAAACCGCAAACGCCGCAGACATACTTTTTCATATTCAATTCTCCTTTCTGGCTGATTGCCATTATTGATAAGTCATCCATAAACCATGAACCTATTTATCGGGTTGCACAGATTTGCTAACCTGTGCAGGAATTGTATCCTCATAGTCAAGGTTGGCTTTTAAAACCCTATTGTTAGGCCGCGGCTCCGACCAGGGGCTTAAAAAACGCTTTGCCGACGCCGCACAGGGGGCATTTCCAGTCCTCGGGCAGGTCTTCAAAACGGGTGCCTTTGGGGATTTTGCCTTTTTTATCGCCCCGTTCCGGATCATAGATGTAACCGCAATTAGCTGTCTGACACTGCCACATGTTTTCAAATTTTCCCATGATAGTTACCTGTCCTCATTATTTGCGTAGTTTTCAAAGTTTTCTGTTCCATGTTTTGAGTTTTGAAGAGATATTGGTATCCGTGTTTATTGGATAACTCCAAAAAACCTTTCCCATATCGATCTCGGAACTCGAAACTCGGAATCATAATTATCTGTAGTGGGTTATAAAAGCCTTGAGCTTGGCTTTGTCAACCTGTTGTCGTGCCAGAGGAGTATGGCCTAAGCAGTCGAAATGGGCCTCGAAAGGCGGCCGAGAGTTTTTCGAGATGACGCCGAGGGGGATTTGGTCCCCCCATTCGTTTGCTTTCAGTATGGCCGCCGACCAGTCGGTGGGGTCGTAGGTTTCCGGCAGCCGGTAGCAACGATTCTTGTACCAGGCAAAGGTATTTACCTTATTGAAAGAGACGCAGGGCTGCAAGATATCCACCAGGGCAAAGCCGGGATGGGAAATGGCCTGTTTGATCATCTCGGTCAGGTGGTCCTCGAAGCCGGCAAAACTGCGGGCGACAAATCCGGCGTGCAGCGCCACGGCGACGGCGATAGGGTTAAAAGCAGCGGCATAGACGCCATGCGGCTGGGCCTTGGTGATAAAGCCTTCATCCGACGTAGGGCTGGCCTGCCCTTTGGTTAAACCGTATACCTGGTTATTGTGCACCAGCAGGGTGATATTGATATTGCGGCGGATGGCCGCCAGAAAGTGGTTGCCGCCTTCGCCATAGGTGCAGCCGTCGCCGGTTTCGACGATGACCGGCATCTGATGGTTGGCCAAACGGCAGCCGGTGGCCACCGGGAGGGAGCGGCCGTGCAGCCCGTTAAATAGATTGGCGTTAAGATAATGTGGCGTTTTGGCGGCCTGACCGATGCCGGAAACAAAGATCACCTCGTGAGGGGTCAGGTTGCTTTCCACCAATGCTTTTTTCAGGGCTGCGAGGATGCGGAAGTTGCCACAGCCGGGGCACCAGGCGGTTTCGTAATTGCCGTAAATCGATTCAGATAACATCATCACACCCCCTGGTTAGAAACCGCCCGATTGGAATTGACCGAGAATGTATTCCGGTGTCATCGGCAGGCCATCGTAGCGGAGGATCCGGTGGGGGAGATCTAAACCCGTCTCCCGGCAGATCATTCTGGTAAATTGAGCAGTGGCGTTTCCTTCCACCATAACGACGTTGTCCGCTCCTTGCAGATAGGACAGAAACTGGTCCGGTATCAACGGCCACACCTGAGCAAAACACAGGGCCGCAGTCCGGTGTCCCCGCAGACGCAGTTCTGCTGCTGCTTCCACTACCGCCCCGCAACTGGAGCCCCAGGTAACGAAGAGGACCTCGGGTCTATTGTCACCCTGATATTCCGGGAGAGTTACTTCCGCCCGCAGACCGGCAGATTTACGCAACCGTTTTTCTACCATCAGAATCCGCACAGTCAGATCCTCGGTAATATGGCCGTCACTGGTGTGTTCATCGCTGTCGCAGACGACCAGATGGGTGCTTTGGCCCGGCAGCAGACGGGGGGAGACGCCGCTATCGGTGAGGGCATATCGTTGATAGGGGAGGGAAACCTCCTCCGGTGAACTGCCCACCGATGTCGCGTCTAATGCATCGATTTCAAACGGTGCTACGGCGCGATAGGAGTCAGCCAGGAACTGATCGGTGAGGAGGAAGATCGGAGATTGATACTTTTCCGCCAGGATCAGTGCCTTGCGAGTAAGATGAAAACATTCTTCGATCGTGGTCGGGGCAAAGATAGCCCGGGGAAACTCGCCGTGGCCGGCGTGCAGGATAAATTCAAGGTCCCCCTGTTCGGTCCTGGTCGGCAGTCCGGTAGCCGGGCCGGGACGTTGGGCCACCACGATCAATATGGGGGTCTCGGTCATGCCAGCCAGGCTGACACCCTCCACCATCAGGGCAAAGCCGCCGCCAGAAGTGGCCACCATGGCCGGAACCCCGGCATAGGAAGCTCCAATCGCCATGTTGATGGCGGCAATTTCATCTTCGGCCTGCTCCACTACCAATCCCAGGTCATCAGCGGCTGCCTGCAGCGTCAAAGAGATGGATGTTGCCGGGGTCATGGGGTAGAAGGCGCAGAATTTCAGGCCGGCAGAGATGGCTCCCAGTGCAATTGCCTCATTGCCATTAAGCATCAAGTGTTCCTGCGGTGCTACCGGCGCCAGCCTGACGGTTTCCGGTAAGTTTCGCCCTGAAGCCCACTCATAGGCCGCCGAAAAAATCTGACGGTTTTTTTCAGTGACTTCGGGTTTTTTGGCGCCGAAATAATCTTCCAGGGTCTGAAAGACAACCTGTTCATCCAGGCCTAAAAGTTTGTTCAGTACTGCCAGGTATGCCACATTGGCGAATTTTTCCTCGGCAAACTGCTTGAACGGCGCTTTTACACATCGCTGGTCGGCATCGGCAAAACGTTCATCCAGCAAGATGAGGCCGTCAGGAGCGATTTCCGTGCGATGCCAGTCTACCGTTTCTTGGTTTAAAGCAACGAGGAAGTCGAGGCGTTGGCGGGGAGCGATGATCTCCTCGGTGCTGACACGGATGGCAAAGGTATTGTGTCCGCCTCGGATGCGGGATTGATAGCTCTGGTTCACGACGAGATAGTAGCCCGAACGCACCAGGGCCTTGGTCAGGATCATGGCAATGGTCACCAGACCTTGCCCGGCCTCGCCGCCGATTAACACATGCAATTCTTGCCGTCCCATAAGAAGCCTTCTTTTAGGGTCAGGTATTTTGGCCCGTATACACCCAACCTTTGGTCATATTTGCTTACCTAAGAAGTTTTGAGTTAAGTTCCAAGCTTTTCGACCTGGGTATAATGCTTACTCCGTCCGGAAGCAGAACGCCGGATAGATAAGGAAGAAAGGGGGCGGTTTTGACGCCCCCCGGCTTTCAAACCGTCTCGGTCCGCCATTCCCCACACCCTGCCGCCAGACCTTGAGGCGAGAGGAGTGAACCCACGGGCGCCCAGTTCCCGGTCTGACAGAAATAACGCGTTGGGATTACTGGCAGAGAGTGCAGTTCGACATTGACCTGTTTGTTGAGGGCAAGCTCCATTTTTTGCCGGGCTAGGCCTTCCATAGTCCGTGTAGATTGCAGTATTCCCGCGCCGTAATCTCTTCGGCCTCGATAATGAAGACGGCCTCCGGGGCCTCGCCGGGATTGAGGAACTGGCGATAAGCCTTGTTGCCGGCAATTACTTCGATCCATTCGATATAATGTTTTTCCTCCATAGGATGGGCGACGCTGCCGACTTTCACCTTGAAGCCGCCAGGAACCTTCTCTATGACTGGCACGTGTTTTTCTTTGGCCGCGTCTACGGTGTTCTCTTTGAAGTTTTTCATGGGTTGGCCGCAACAGACCAGTTGTCCGGGGCCGGCATGGACCATTTCTACGATGTTGCCGCAGATATCACATTTATAGATTTCCAGTTTTGCGGTCATGGGTCTTTCCTCCTTTGAGGCTGATGTGCTTTCAAGGTTTTTAGTATTCGGCCGATCCCTGGCCGACTGCTGAAGAGGTGTATAAAATCAGAAGCGCGGCTGCAACTTCGGGGTACTACTAAAATAAGTCTCTTGCAGGGTTAATCAATACGTTCGAAAAATTTCTTGAGGGTTTTACAGACCGGGCATTTTTCCGGCACTTCACCTTCCACTGTCCAACCGCAGATGGGGCAGATGTATACCTCTACCATGGCTTGATTTTCCAGGTTGTTTAACATTTTTTGATAGAGGGCGGCATGTACCTTTTCCACTTCGTTGGCATATTCGAATGATCTTTTGGCCTGGGTATTGCCTTCCGCAGTTGCCGCGGCGATCATCTCGGGATACATGTGCTCAAATTCGTGAGTTTCGCCACTGATCGCCTCCATCAGGTTTTCCCGGGTGGACTTAATGCCGCCTAACACCTTCAGATGGGCGTGAGCATGAACGGTCTCGGCAGCGGCGGCGGCACGGAATAGCCGGGCAGCCATCGGATAGCCTTCCTGGTCGGCTTTTTTGGCAAAGGCCAGGTATTTTCGGTTGGCCTGAGATTCTCCGGCAAACGCTTCTTTGAGATATTCTTCGGTTTTCGACATGATTTTCCTCCTTCTGGATGATGTTTTTATAGCTGGGCAGCTCAATGTTTTTGCGGCCACTCAGCTAGTTCCTGCTCTGTAACAGCATAACAGAAATGGTCCCAGGCGAATTCCCTCGAGGACACCGGACAGCGCAGTTTGATTTTTTTTTCATCAACGCCGATGACCTCCCAATCGCCTCGGCGGGGTCCGCCTTGAATGTGGATTTTTTGACCGATCTGAAAAGGGTAGGGGCGGAAAATTGTTACTTTGGCCATGAGAACCTCCGACGCGTTTTTTTCTCTCTAAGAACAGAATCGAACAGGATTTTTCCCCTCAAGAAGCAGAATCAGTTCTCGGTGAGAAGCTTTATCTCAAGGTGGCAAATTTGCCATGCCAGGCACAACGGTTACAGAAAGCTTCCATATCCGGGGGTAACGGCCGAGGCTCTTCCGCAAATACTACTTTGCCATCTTTGATCTGGAACTCGCAGACGTCGTATTCATCCTCTGCATCTTTGATATAAAAATTTAAGGAACCACATAACGGGCATTTCATACCTTGCATCTCCTTCAGGTGATTGAAGTAGTGCTGCTAATATTTTTCTAACAGGTAATCCATCAGACGCTCTACGAGAAAGAGCAATGACTCCAAGTCCAGATAATCCATCACCTGGGCATCGAAAAGGAAATGGGCCTCGGCGGCGAAGTTTTCTTCTGCCTCGGCATCATGAAAAATCAGCAGCAACGGCAGATGGGGCAGGGGCCGAAAGATGAACTGGAGATCGGCATCCTCCGATACGGATGCAGGTTGAGCGCCCAAGGTTAGGGCTCTTTGAGCCAGTAGCTCTTTTTTGCCGCTCAGGGCGGCAGCCAATTGCCGCTGTAAACGGTGCAGCGTCTTGCTCTTGGAGACTGAATGAGGCAGCCCCTCAAATTTAATCCACTGGCCGCAAGGGGGCCGCTTGGCTTGAGAGGCGATGTAATTGTAGAGTAAAATGGCGTCCCAGGGGTTTTCCGCGGTTCCTGCCGGATACCGCACCTCATCCTTGAAGATCCGTACCGTTTGGCCGAAATAAGTGAGTTCCAGGTAAGGCCGCTGTTCTTCCTCTCTGCAAATTGCCCCTAATCCCGTTGCCAAGGTAGCAAAATCGAGCGGTGCAACTTTTTCCTGGAGAAATTTCAGGGCGATGGCTAACTTATCGCGCCTGCGGCCGACTCCCTGCTGCTGCTGCTCGCGAATGGTTCCTGACAACTGCTTGGCTTCATCTGAGAGATGGGGGCAATTTGTCAGGTCAGCGCCCTCTACCACCACCTGGGTGGCGAAAGCCAGGCAGGTAGGGTAACCGCAGTCGCCGCAATTTGTTTGCGGAAGATGTTTAAAAAGCTGCAGTGCGGATATCGGCATATTTTTGAAACCCGTCTTAATTTCTTTTTTCTTGCTGCTCCCGACACTGCGGGCAGATTCCTAAAAATTCCAGTCGGTGTCCCAAGATAGTGAAGTTACTCAATTCGCTGCAGGACCGGTCCAAATCGGGGAGTGCAGGCAATGGGGCATCTGCAATCTTACCGCACTGTACGCAGCGTATGTGATAATGTTCGTGCAGCTCGGAGTCAAACCGCCGTTCACCAGTTGCCGGCTCCAACTTGTGAATGAGTCCACTGGCCGCCAACTGCTCCAGATTTCGGTAAACCGTTGCCAGGCTGATTTTGGGAAGTCTCAGTTTCACTTTTGTAAAAATCTCCTGGACGGACGGATGGTTTTTCTGCTTCTGCAGTTCTTCGAGAATAATCCGGCGTTGGAGGCTAGGTCTTCGCATACAAATTTAATAATGATAATTGTTATTTTTATCGGGTAGGAATAAGCTAATGATTGGCCTGGATATTGTCAAGGTTTTAATTTCAGAAGTTTTTATTTTGTGAATATTTCAGTATTTTCAAATAGTAGAGTGGCAGGGGTTCAGGCTGCTGGCTAGGGAGATCGTCGGATATCCGGCAGTGGTGACTAGTTTGGAGTTGAGCGATCAGTTTGGCGATATAACATTGCCTGGGCATCCAGCATTGCAGCTAACTCCCGGCTGGTGGGAGAGAAGCCGAAGACCTGCTGCCAGACCCAGGGGCTTTCCATGCAGAGGTAGATGAAGGTGTTGGGGGACTGAGCAGTTATGAACTGGCGCAGACGGGAAAACATTTCCAGCCGCAGGGTCTTGAAATAGCGTTTCTTGCCGTCCAGGGCGGTGACGAATTCTTCTTCGGCGATACGGCTGCCTGGAAAGCGTCCCCGGATGATTGATTTTAACGATGGCATAAAACGTAGCGCTCCCAGGCTGATCCAGGCGATACGATCTGCCGGGACCGCCGTAAAGAGTTGTGCCACCACGTCCTGATATTCCGGTTCCCAGCCGGGGTAGTAGATCAGCGGGTCGAAGTGAAAAGCCAGGCGGAACCCGGCTGCGGCACACTTCTGTGCCGCGCTCAGTCGCCCGGCCAGGGTTGCGGCCAGGTGTTCTTCCTGACGGATCAAACGCGGCGGGTTCAACGACCAGGCAAAGATCACCTGCGGGTTGGGGCCCAAGGGGAGGAGGGGTTCGACCCGAGCCCACTTGGTTTTGATTTCCAGAATGATTTGGGGCCATCGATTGATGCGGCAGATCAGCTCCCGATTCAGTCCCAAGAGCTCATCCATGGCCAGGCTGTCGCCAAATTCGCCTGTGCCCAAGCGATAGACCGTTTTAGGATTGGCATCCAACCGCTCTTCCAACTCCGACCACAGGTCCTGCCAATTGGTGAACACGGTGATAGCTGGCAGATTAAAGTAACCCTGTAGGACGCAGTAACTGCAGTCCATGGGACAGTTGGTCATAACCTGCAGAATCTGATAGCCGCAACAGATATATCCTCTGGTACCGGGACAGGGGCGCCAGAAAGGGCCTTTCTGTCGGGCTAGCAACAGCGTTTCTTTCCCCTGAGCGATTGCCGTGGGGGTCAATGGTGCAGCAATCCGGAGAGTTTCCCGGTCTGGAATGATCTCTGTCGGCAGGTGCGCCAATCGCTGACGCACCTGCACAGCCAATGGGTCGTCTTGAGCCGCTGCTTCAATCAGCAGCCGCTTTATCCGGAACATACAGGCCGGATGGTTGGGTTGGGGCAGGCTGATAAAAAACCCGGTATTATCGGTTTACTTTAAGGGGAGCAGAGTTATGTTCGGTATATTCATGAGTGGATACAACCTGACTGTCCGGCTTAAAGGTAATTACGAGCGTGCTGCGTAAAATCTTGCCTTCGGTTTTACTCGGCGCCTTCTTTATCTGTTTATTTTCGTCCAATACGAATGGGACGGTAGATTGAGGGTTAATGTCGCGGTCATTAGGATCGCGTTTCCTGAGGACAGGAGCATCGCGATAGCTTCGATACACAAAAACCACTCCGTCTGTGGTCCTATTCACCTGTTGGGGCTCACCGAACAGAATCATGATCTCATTTTTAGTTGTCTGTCCGTTTTTGATACGCTCCACGTAGCGTGGATTGATTGTATTGCCGGTGATATCCTGCCAGGCCGACAAGAGCATCACTGCGATGAGAAGCAATAGACCTATAGTGACGGTTTTACCTTTTTTCATAAGCACATCCCCCTGTACGATGCGGTGAGATGAGATAATTTACAGTAATAAGTTTCGCACCCCCATGGCAGCAACGCAACTGAAAAAGGCGCTCAGATTTGATTAAGGCTGAAACGATTTTTTTGAAGGGGTTCTGTAGCCTGGATTAGGAAGTTATTCTAATCGGAGAAAGATAAAGGTACTTTTTCATTTCAACCAGTTCGGCCTTGTGGTAACATAAGGAGCGGTCGTGAATATAAATCGATTGTGGCTGGCAATGGGCAAATTCCCTAATTGCCCTTGAGGGAAGGGGGGAATAGAGTAGTTGCGCCAAAGTCACGATCGTTCAAGGGAGCCAAGATGCTGTTGTTAAACCAAACCGTTCATCGGTTGATTGACCTGGCGCTGGAAGAAGACCTCGGCCCTGGTGATATCACTACAGAGGCGGTCATTAGTCCGGAGATTATGGCCGAGGCCCATATTCGGGCCAAGGAGCGTCTGGTAGTGGCCGGGCTGCCGGTAGCGGAGGCTGTTTTTGCCCATTTAGGTTCGGAGATCATCTTTAACCCGCGGGTGGCCGAGGGGGAGGTTGTGCGTCCGAAGACGGTTCTAGCCTCGGTGGTGGGACCGGCTGTTCTGCTCCTGATGGGCGAGCGGGTGGCTCTCAACTTTCTTATGCGTCTGTCGGGCATCGCCACCTGGACGAGACAGTTTGTAGAAGCGGTGCAGCTTTCCGCCGCCCAGATCGTGGATACCCGCAAGACCACCCCAGGCTGGCGGGTGCTGGAAAAATACGCGGTTCGGGTGGGGGGTGGGGCCAACCACCGTTTTGGCCTTTTTGATGGGGTGCTCATCAAAGATAATCACATCAGAGCTGCAGGAGGTGTGGCCACGGCGATAGCTGCAGCTCGACAGGCGGTGCCGCACACCTTGAGGATAGAAGTCGAGGTTTCCGATCTGCCCGGACTGGAGGAGGCCCTTGCTGCGGGGGCAGACGTTATCTTATTAGATAACATGGAGAATGACTCATTGGCCGAGGCGGTGCGGGTAGCTGGAGGCCAAGTGATTTTGGAGGCCTCCGGCGGTATGACCCTAGAGCGGGTATCCGAGGTCGCCGCCGCTGGGGTGGACTTCATCTCGGTGGGCGCCCTGACCCATAGCGCCCCGGCGGTGGATATGCATATGAAGATAGTCAGGGCCGGGTTGGTCGAACCGTCGCCAACTCCTGAGAGCGGCTTGTAGCCGCTTCCACGGCGCTCATAATCAGCCCCCGGAATCCTCCTGCTTCCAATACATGCAAGCCGGTTATGGTGGTTCCTCCCGGAGAGGCAACCTGATCCTTTAAAATGCCGGGGTGATGACCGCTTTCCAAAAAGAGGGCGGCGCTGCCCAGGATGGTTTGGGCGGCCAGCAGCAGGGCGGTTTGGCGGGGCAGGCCCATTTTGACGCCGCCGTCAGCCAGGGCCTCTAGGAAGAGGAAGACGTAGGCCGGACCGCTGCCGCTAAGACCGGTGACTGCATCCATGAACTTTTCCTCCACTATAACGGATCGGCCGACGCTGTCAAAGAGTTTTCGGGCTAAATCCAGGTCCTGAGCAGTAGCCCTGGTTCCCTGGGCAATGGCCGCCACTCCGGCCCGAATCAGCAGAGGGGTGTTGGGCATCACACGCAGCAACCGGGCCCGGGGCAGCATCTCTTCCAGATAGCTTAAGGGCAGACCGGCGGCAATGGAGATAATCAGATGGGAAGCCCCTATCCGGTTACGGATGTCGGTCAAGACCTCCGGTATGATCTGGGGCTTGACCGCCAGTATGACAATGTCGGCGGCTACCGCCTGCCGGTTATCTGCGGTTTGCACCCCTAATTCTGCGGCCAGGGCGCGCAGTCGCTCGGTATCGGCGTCAGCCAGACAGATCGAGGCCGGTTCGATCAGACCGGCCTGCAGCCAGGCACGGGTCAAGGCGCTTCCCATATTGCCGACGCCGATAACTGCTAGTTTCTTTTCTATAGACATTATTTCGGTCTCCCTGAGTGTGAGTCTCGTACTCATGGTTATTCTTTAAACAGCACCCATAAAGCATGAAAATTACCTATCGATAGTTCAGGTCTTCCAGCCTGTGCAGGAGTTGTCATCATTACCACTGATAGGGAAGACGGGAGGCGCTGCGCTTTTCCGCCCTACAAGCTGTGGTTGAGTCAGATACTAAAGCCGAGGGTTATTGTAGGGCTGTCGCCTCGGGCTGGCAAGACAAAGTTTTTAATAAACCGATATCAGTATAAAATATTCTCAGAAGAGAAATCCTTGGGTTTGTTGGCAGGACTGCTCCGAGGTGGATAATACACTTGACGGCCTGCAGGCTTTTCTATTAAGATGACATCCTAATGAGGCAATTATTTCCTATGGGTTGATGTACCCGGATAATTCACCAAAATCCCATATACCCGGTGGCACAGGCTTTCCAGCCTGTGCAAAAAAACAGTCTGTATTTCAGGTAAGCCTGTTAATCCATGGCATTAAAATGAGTTAACTATCTTTTTCAAAATATCATGAATAAAGCGGGTGTATTCTTCGAGTTTTCCCACCCTTAGACGGACTGGATTTTCTCCTATGCCCTTCGTTGTAGCCATTATTAATCAAAAAGGCGGTACCGGCAAGACCACCACTACTATAAATTTGGGAGCTGGTTTGGCCTATCAGGGGTATCGGACGTTGCTGGTGGATATGGACCCACAGGGCCATACCAGCATCGGCATCGGCATCGACCCGGATAACTTCACCGAGTCCATGGGCGAGGTTATGACCGTTCCTCGCAAAGATATTGAAGATGTGGTTCTGGCTACGTATATCAAGGGCCTGTTTGTCGCCCCCAGTCATATTAAGCTGGCCAGGGCGGCAGAGCAGTTGTATTCAAGGATGTATCGCGAGACGATTTTATACCAGGCTCTCAAAGATACGGATTACGACTATGTCCTGATCGATTGCCCCCCGGCCTTAGGCGTGCTGACCACCAATTCCCTTTATGTTGCCGAGTTTATTATTATCCCCTGCCAGATGTCGCGTTATTCCCTCGATGGGTTGGCCGATCTCATGACTACTATCGAAGAGGTAAAGAATATCTTCACCGAGGACCTTTTCCGGGGTGATTTCTTCCGCATTCTGCTGACTATGTACGACCGGCGCAATCGGGTGACGAACGAATTTATCATGGAGCAGCTTAAGCCCTATTTAGAGAAGACCTTTGGGGTAATCATCATGAAGAATGAAGCCCTCAATCAGGCCCAGATCGCCCAAAAGGCCATTTTTGATTATGACCACAGCAGCACCGGGGCGAGGGATTACTATCTTTTGACCCAGGAATTCCTCAACCTATGTCAAAAAAGAAAAAATTTGCCGGAAAAAAGACGAAGCTTGCTAAACTGGCCCTAACCAAGGTTTTGATCCAGGAACAGTCCGTCGAACCTCCACCGGTCTCGGAAACGGCGGCAACGTTGACGTTGGCCAAGGCGGTGCAGAACTGGCGGGATGAGCAACTCGATTTTAATCTGCCTTCGTCCAGCGATCAAAAAATTCCCGACCAGCGGCAGTTGGACACCACCTATGCTTATCTGACGCTTCTCCAGGAGTTGGAAGCTATCCGGGAGATGTTGCGCGCTCCGGGTCTGCCCGTCAGAACGCCGATGCACGATCAGAAACCCTGGACTTGGCCCAGCCCCGAAATTCTCCACTACTCGTTACAGATTATCGGACATACCCTGAGAGAAATAAAGGCCTTGATGGGTTGAGGCACAGAGGAAAACCGATATGGCCCTGCGGGTGTGTGAAACTTTTATTAGTATCATGGGCGAGGCGAGCTTTGCCGGGTTGCCGGGTTTTTTCATCCGTTTGAGCGGCTGTAATCTTCGCTGTCGCTATTGTGATACGACCTATGCCTACGCCGAAGGGGTTGAACGGAGCCTGGCAAGCCTATTGGGTGAAGCCGGGGCCTCGGGTTACAGGTTAGTCCTGGTTACCGGTGGGGAACCATTGCTTCAGGAAGAATGCCTGGTACTCCTCAGCGCCTTGGTAGAGAGAGGGTTTACCGTGTTGTTGGAGACAAACGGCTCCCGGCCTCTGGAAGCCGTCGACCCGCGGGTGCATCGCATCATCGACCTCAAATGTCCCGGAAGCGGCATGGCGCAGCATAATTATTTGAAAAATCTTGACTACCTGACCGAAAAAGACGAACTCAAGTTTGTAGTCTCCAACCGGCGTGACTTTGACTGGGCCATGCAGGTAATGGCTGCATCACGCATCTGGGAGCGTTGCACGGTCTTGTTTTCCCCGGTGTTTGGCCTCTTGCCGCCCAGTGAGTTGGCCGCCTGGATTCTTGCCACGCGTCTGCCTCTGCGGCTAAACCTGCAGCTCCACAAATATATCTGGGGGCCGGATGTCAAGGGAATGTAACTCAAAGGAGACGATTACCATGAGCGACCGCAAATTAGCGGTAGTTCTGCTAAGCGGCGGTTTAGATAGCTGCGTCACGGCGGCAGTAGCCGGTCAGGATTATGATCTGGCCCTTTTTCACGGTAACTATGGTCAACGCACGGTCCGGCGGGAGTTGCAGGCCTTCCGAGAACTGGCGGTTTTTTTCCGCTGCCGCCATCTTTTGGAGGCTAATTTAGACTATTTAGGTGCCATCGGCGGATCGAGCCTGACTGATGCGAGCCTGGCAATACCGCAAACAGATACTGAATCTGAAGAACTCCCCTCCACCTATGTCCCTTTCCGCAACACTATCCTCATTGCTGCGGTCGTAGCCTGGGCTGAGGTGATCGGTGCCAGCGCCGTTTTCATCGGGGCGAATATTATTGACGGTCCCGACTATCCTGATTGCCGCCCGGATTATTTCAACGCCTATAACCGGCTGATCGAATTAGGCACCAGGCCAGGAACCCACATACGCATTCATACCCCCTTGATTCATCTCGATAAAGCCGATATCATCCGTCTCGGTCTTAAGTTGCAGGTCCCCCTGGAACTCACCTGGTCATGCTACCGCAATGAAGATCGGGCCTGCGGATGTTGTCCTTCCTGCCGTATACGACTGAAAGGTTTTGCGGAAGTCGGAATTAAAGATCCCATCCTCTATGATGAAGAAAATCTTTAGGTTTTCATCGGAGTCAGCTTATGAATAAATAGAAACTTCCGATTTGACGGATAGGCGGAATATGCTATAGAAGAGGCAGGTGCTTTGCAAAGAGGGGAGATTTAATGGAGGAGCCATTCGAACCTAAGATCATTGTTTTTTGCTGCCAATGGTGTTCCTATGCCGCCGCGGATCTGGCTGGGTCGATGCGCCTGCAGTATCCTCCCAATATCCGCATTATCAAGGTTCCCTGCACCGGCAGGGTAGACATACTCCACATCTTGAAGGCCTTTGAATGTGGTGCCGATGGCGTATTCCTCTCTGGATGTGTGCTGGGCGAGTGCCACTATCTGGAGGGCAATTATTGGGCGGTAAAACGTGTGGGTCGGGTTAAAGAGATTCTTCAGGGTATCGGCCTGGAACCGGCGCGGGTGGAAATGTATTTCAATTCTGCCGGTATGGGGCCGCAATTTGCCCGCTGTTGCATCGATTTCACTGAGAGGATCAGGCAGTTGGGTCCGCTCTGCAAAAAACCGGCGTTGGAGAACCACGCCCAACCAATCCTCCACGCCTAAATATGAGAATGGGGGCGATATGAAAAGACTATCCTGGCGGTCACCCGTCCATCGTAAAGATGATCCTCTTTAGCATTTATGCCGACAGACCTTTTGCTCTGCCTCATCGCCTTCTCCGCCGGTTTTACTCAAGGGCTTTCGGGTTTCGGCTCGGTCCTGGTAGCCCTGCCGCTTATGGTCCTCCTCCTGGACCTCAAGACCGCCGTTCCTCTGGCGGGCCTCTGGGGTATGACCATCAACATCATCCTGCTGTTGACCCTGCGGCGACATCTCGATCTCACAAGAATTGTACCTCTCGTGGTGGCGGCTTTGCCGGGCGTTCCCTTGGGGGTCTACTTCCTTAAAAATGTTCCTCTCTGGCTCCTGGAAATGGTTTTGGGGGTATTGCTGGTAGTTTTTTCGATATACTTTGTCTGGTCGGGAGGAAAGACACGGCGGCTTTCCCGGGGGTGGGCTTACGCCGCCGGTTTCAGTTCGGGTTGTCTGGGTGGCAGCCTGGCCGCGAGCGGCCCGCCGGTAATCATCTATACCGCCTTGCAACCCTGGCCTAAGGACGAGATCAAATCCACTCTGACCGGTTTCTTTTTTCTTTCCGGTTTAACCATCATTTTTGCCCAGATTGTCGCCGGTTTGATTACTCCCCAAGTACTGAAAACGAGCCTGATATCCATTCCTTTTGTGGTTCTTGGAGTCATATCGGGAACTTGGTGCTACAACCGGATGGAGACCATACGCTACCGGCAGGTAGTCGTGGGGTTGGTCACCCTTTTAGGGTTGATTACTGTGGGCAAGTCACTGGCAGGATCCGGTTTCTAGTTTCCGGTTTCCGGTTGTTGGCCAGAAATTAAATTATACACAGGCTGGATGCCGACGCCATCAGGAAACCATTTTCATGTAAGGAAAGATTGCCGCGTCGGGGCGAACCTTGTGTCCGCCCGCGCTTTAGGGCGAATAAAAGATACGGCCCTATCGATAAGACTCCACGCCTGATGGAGAATTGGTATGAAACGATTATCGGTCTAGATTTCGCCGATCAACTCTTCCGCCCGTTCGATTACCCCGCCCAGGTCGCGGCGGGAGGTTTTCAACTCGTAGGCATAAACCGCTGTCTGTTGATGGCGCATGTACTCCAGGGCATCGGTTAACTCCAGGGTAGGGGTCCCCTGGCCCTTTAGGTGTTCTAAGGTTTGAAATATCTGTGGCGGCAGGAAATACCGGCCGACGATAGAGCGGGAGGTGGGGGAGTCGATGATTGGGTTGGATGTCGCCGGTTTTTCCACCAGCTCTTCCACCTGGAAGATGCGGGGAGGGATCGCCAGTCTGCCTAAGCGCACTACCCCACCTTGCGGCAGTCTTGCTTTTGAAGACGGCTCTACGGCAATCAAAGGCGCTTGGTTGAGCTGTCTGAAGGCGGTGCTCATATGCTGCAATTCCCGGGGCATGTCGTGCGGGCGGCGCCGGTCGAGCATTTCATCCGGCAGCAGGACCAGAAAAGGTTCTTGTCCCACCCAGGAGGCGGCCTGCAATACGGCGTCGCCCAATCCGCGCGGTGCCTCCTGGACGCAGAAATTCAGGGAAAAGCGTGGCACTACTGCCAGGTTCAGGGCGGTTTGTAGAGGTTGATAGAGCGTTTCCGCTGTTCCTGGCGCCAGAATCAGCATAAACTGGCAGACCCCCGCCGAAGCCGCTTCCCCCATCATCTGTAACAACAGATGCTGCATGACGTGCATGGCTAGGAGCCGATGCTGGCCGCCCGCAGCCGGTATAATGGCCCGATGTACCGGTGCTGCCAGATAATCGGCGGCCAGGTTTACCGCTGCGGCGACCATGGCGGCGGACTGTTTCTGGAGTGATTCATCTGAGGCGGCCAGGTTATGGAGCAGGCGGCGCAGGCTGACCTCATCCAAGCCGCTGGCCTCGAGTCTTTCCCAGAGAGAGAGCGTTTCTGCCTCAGGTGTCTGGCCACTAACATCGGGACCCGCGGCAACCGCTGTCCGGCCAAGTTGGTTCCTAAGACTGGCTAATAGAGGCGTAGGGGCCAGGTCGCCGGCCATCAGCCAGGCTTCGAGTTCCTGTCCGGTGATCCTGAGAGCTGAGGCCAGTTTGAGGAGCGTTCCCCGCCGCGGTCGGCGTTCTCCGCTCTCCAGGCGGTTGATATAACTGACATCCAGACCCGCCTGCTGGGCCAGCGCCCTTTGGCTGATTCCGGCAGCCTCCCGGGATTGGCGCATCAGGTGGCCGAAGTGTAGCTTTGGCTTCTTTTCCATGCCTTTGATGGGGAAGATTTAAGCTCCAAAACTCAGGGGAAAACCCTACCTCAGATCTCAAAGCCTTTAATCGGAGACCAGAGATCAACCACGTTTTCAGTCATCCATCGGCCGTCTGCCATCCCAACATTTTAGACAGAGGTCGGTTCGGGGAAGGCGGAGCGCAGCCACGAAATCATCTAAGCTGTTGTATTTCACCGAATCGGCCCCGATCTGGTCCGCCACCCAGCGTTCCAGTTCCCGCAACTCAGCCATCGAGGTGATGTCGCCGCGGTAGAGATAGCGCCTGGCCATGAGTTCTTCATAAGTGCGGGTGGAGATGCCGAAATCACAGGGGTACATGAGGGGTGGACAGGCCACCCGGACGTGCACCGCCTTGGCTCCGGCCTGTTTTAAGTCATGAACCTTGTTAAAAATCTGGGTACCCCGAACGATAGAATCGTCGCACAGGACGATCCTTTTGTCTCTCACGGCATAGTGCAGGACCGACAGTTTACGTTTGGCCATTTTTTCACGGGCAATCTGGGTCGATTGGGTGTAGCTGCGGTCGGCATAGCGGTTATAGAGGAAGACTTCCTGGTAGTTCAGTCGAGACTGCATGTGGTAGCCGATGGCGTGGCCGATGCCGGACATGGGAACCGGAGCCACCAGATCGGCTCTCGGACCGCCTTCTTCCTGATCCCGTTGGGCCAGCCGAGCTCCTAAATTATAGCGGGCTTCGAGTACCGCCAGGCCGTCGATGACAGAATCGATGCTGGCTGTATAGGCCCATTCGAAGGCGCAGTGCGCCCGCCGGGGGGAAGGCAGTTGCCGGACGGTAGTAAAACCGTGATGGTCGAGCCGCACGATTTCCCCAGGGCGCACGTCCCGCACTACTGCCAGATCAAGATTAATTAAAGCTCGTGATTCCGAACAGACGATATATTTTCCCGGTCCCTGTCCGAGAATGAGCGGCCGGAGCCCGTAAATGTCTCGGGCCGCATAAACACCCTCCCGAGTAAGGACCACCAGGGAGTAGGCTCCTTTGATGGTACCGGCCAGAGCAGCGATTCCAGCCACCGGGTCCTGCTCTTCCAGGATTATTTTGGTAATGATCTCTACATCGTAGCCTCGCCAGAAGGCTTTGCCCCGGCTCATCATGTCGCTCTTCAAGCTGGCGGCATTCATAATATTGCCGCTAAAGGCAAGGGCGATCTCTCCCAGGCTGGACTGCCATTTTACCGGTTGCCGTTCTTTCAGGCTGACATGCCCGATGCCCCAGCGGCCCGGCAGGCTGTCCAGATCCTGATCAGTAAAGCTGCTTAAGACCTTGCCGTGATGGGTGACTTGGTGAACGCCGTCGTCGTAGGTGGCGATGCCACAATACTGTTGGCCGCGATGTTGGAGGAAATCAATCCCCTGAAATATCTCAAAAGCGCAGGAATCAGATCCATAGATGGCAAAGACCCCACAGTTGTCATAGACTGATTTCATTCAGGGTTGCTCCTCAAGAAAGGTTGCCCGGCAGAATTCTTTCTATTGTATCCCCTCGTGGTATTCCTGCAAAGACCAGATTCTGCCGTGGCCCTGGCGACTGGCGGCGATGCCCCGGGCTGCGGCCAGGGCGCCGGCCAGGGTAGTGATGTAGGGGATCTTATATTTAATGGCCGCCTTGCGAATATAGGAGTCATCGTGTTGGCTGAGCTTGCCGCTGGGAGTATTAACCACCAACTGAATTTCTCTGCTCTTGATGCTGTCCACGATATGCGGCCGGCCCTCATGCATCTTGAGGATCAACTCCGCCGGGATGCCGTTATCGCTCAAAAACTTGTGAGTTCCTACAGTTGCTTTGATTTTGAAGCCGAGGTGGGCAAAGAGCCGGGCCACTTCAAGGACAGCCGGCCGGTCTTTTTCCGAGACGGTGAGGAGTACGGTCCCCTCCTCGGGCAGCGTCTGCTGGGCCGCCTCCTGGGCTTTGTAAAAGGCCAGGCCGAAGGAAGCAGCCATGCCGAGGACTTCGCCGGTGGAGCGCATCTCCGGTCCCAATACCGGGTCGACTTCGGGAAACATATTAAAAGGGAAGACTGCCTCTTTCACGCCGAAGTGATTGAAATTTTTGGTCTTGAGGTTGAGATCGGCCAACTTCTTGCCTAACATCAATTGGGTGGCCAGGCGTGCCATGGGAATGTTGCAGACCTTGGATACCAGGGGCACGGTGCGGGAGGCCCGGGGATTGGCCTCCAACACATAGACCGTATCATGAGCAATGGCATACTGGATGTTCATCAATCCGATAACTTTCAACTCCATGGCTATCCGGCGAGTATACTCACAAATTGTCTCCAGGTGTTTGGGAGGAATGCTGATCGGCGGGATGACGCAGGCGGAATCGCCGGAGTGGATGCCGGCCAGTTCGATATGTTCCATAACTGCCGGGACAAAGGCATCGGTGCCATCGGCAACCGCGTCGGCCTCGGCTTCAATGGCGTTTTCCAGGAACCGGTCTATGAGGATGGGACGCTTCCGGCTGACGCCGACTGCCGCGGCGACATAATGCCGCAGCATCTCCTCATCGTGGACCACTTCCATGGCCCTGCCGCCCAAGACATAGGAAGGGCGGACCATAAGCGGATAGCCGATGCGCCTGGCCGCCTCCAGGGCTTCTTCCAGGCTTGCGGCCATATCCGATTCCGGCTGCGGGATGCCCAATCGGGCCATCGTCTGCCGAAAACGGTCCCGGTCCTCTGCCAGATCGATGACATCCGGTGAGGTGCCTAAGATTGTTACCCCGGCAGCAGCAAGTTCACCAGCAATGTTCAACGGCGTCTGGCCACCGAATTGCACGATCATACCTTCCGGCTTCTCCTTGTGGTAGATGCTCAGAACATCTTCTACCGTAAGCGGTTCGAAGTATAGTTTATCCGAGGTATCGTAGTCGGTGGAAACGGTTTCGGGGTTGCAGTTCACCATAATAGATTCAAAGCCTTCATCCCGCAGGGCGAAAGCGGCGTGGACGCAACAGTAATCAAATTCAATTCCCTGGCCGATGCGGTTGGGACCCCCACCCAGCACCATGACCTTGCGGCGGGAGCTGGTGGCTACCTGATCCGGGGCGTTGTAGGTGGAGTAGTAATAGGCGGCGTTTTCCACCCCACTCACCGGCACCGGCGCCCAGGCCTGATGCAGTCCGAGAGACAGGCGTTGCTCCCGGAGCTTTTCTTCCGGCATCTCAAGGAGCTTTGCCAGATAGAGGTCGGCAAACCCGTCTTTTTTGGCCTGCTCCAAGAGAGCCGGGGGCAGCTCCCGTCCTCGGTATTGCAGGATTTCCTCTTCCAGATCGACCAACTGGCGCATCTGCTGGATAAACCAGGGCTTAATAAAGGTCTTGCGGTAGAGGGCGTCGATATCGGCCCCTTTTCGTAAAGCTTCGTACATGAGGAACTGACGCTCACTGGAGGGTTCATCAAGTTTTTCCATAATCTGTTCTAAAGGCAGGGAGTGGAAGTCTTTGGCAAAGCCCAGGCCATGGCGGCCGATCTCGAGGGAGCGGATGGCCTTCTGCAAAGCCTCCTTGTAGGTCTTGCCGATGCTCATGACTTCACCCACGGCCCGCATCTGGGTGCCTAATCGGTCTACTGCCCCGGGGAATTTTTCGAAGGCCCAGCGGGCGAACTTTACTACGACATAGTCTCCCGAAGGAGTGTATTTATCCAGAGTGCCTTCACGCCAGTAGGGAATCTCGTCCAAGGTCAGCCCACCGGCCAATAGCGACGATACGAAGGCAATGGGGAAACCGGTAGCCTTGGAGGCCAGGGCCGAGGAACGGGAAGTGCGGGGATTGATTTCGATGACTACCACTCTGCCAGTCCTGGGGTTGTGAGCAAACTGGATATTGGTGCCGCCGATGACTTGAATGGCCTCTACAATGTCGTAAGAGTATTTTTGGAGGAGCTGCTGCAATTCCGGTGCAATGGTAAGCATGGGGGCGGTACAGAAGGAATCGCCGGTGTGCACCCCCATAGCGTCCACATTCTCAATAAAACAGACGGTGATCATTTGGTTTTTGGCGTCCCGGACCACCTCCAGTTCCAACTCTTCCCAGCCCAATACCGATTCTTCTACCAATATCTGACCCACTAGAGACGCCGAGATGCCTCGGGAGGCGATGGTGCGCAGTTCCTCGAGGTTGTATACCAGGCCGCCGCCCCAGCCTCCCATAGTGTAGGCCGGGCGGACTACCACCGGATAACCTAATTTATCAGCGATCCGTTCGGCCTCCTCGGGGCTGGTGGCGATGGCGCTCTCGGGCATATCGATGCCCAGGCGGTTCATAGTCTCTTTGAAGGCCAGGCGATCTTCACCCCGCTGAATCGCGTCTACTTCTACCCCGATAATCCTCACTCCGTATTTCTCCAAGACACCAGAGCGGGCTAATTCCGAGGAAAGGTTGAGGCCGGATTGTCCTCCTAAATTTGGCAGCAGGGCGTCGGGTTGCTCTTTCTTGATGATCTCGGTCATGGAGGCCAGATTTAAAGGTTCGATATAAGTGAAATCCGCCATGCCGGGATCGGTCATAATGGTAGCCGGATTGGAGTTGACCAAAACAATTTCATAGCCCAACTGGCGCAAGGCCTTGCAGGCCTGAGTGCCGGAATAGTCGAATTCACAGGCCTGGCCGATGACAATGGGACCGGAACCGATGATCATTACCTTTTTAATATCGGGACGCCGAGGCATGTATTACTCCTTTTTCGCTCGTGCCGGAACGGACAGGGATGAGCGAGACAGATTTCTTGCTGCAGGGAATATAGAAGAGCAGTAGGGAGGTGTCAAGGATTTTGCTTGTCCAAACCCCATAACGCTTAACAGGCGGGAGGCGCTGCGCTTTCCCGTCCTATGATATCAATTCTTTGATTGCAGCAGCATTTCCCTGAGGGTCAAGTCCTGCCATTGCTCGGGTGGCTGAGTTGCTAACGCTGCGGCCAGATGCTCCAGCCGGCTGCCCCCGGGCAACAGATGACCTAATTTGGTCCACCGCCGCCGCCGCAGGCTGGTCAAGACTTCTTTTAATCGGATTTCTTCCAATGATCGGGTAGGCAGAAAATGGGCGGAATGGTCGGATGTAGCCAAGGGCGCTATCAGACCGCATTCCTGCAGAGCCTCAACGCTGCTGACAGCCAGAGATTCCTGCTCGTTAAACAGCGAGGTCAACTCCTTCAGGCTCATAGGCGGTCCGCCGGTTTGGAACCGTTCCACAATACTGAGCAGCGCGGCCAAGGCGAGGAATTCATCTCCCAGGATTTGTTGGTCTTTCATCCCCGGGGCCAAACGCTGCCGCAGCGCGGTCAGGTTTTGATGGACATAGGCGACTTCAGCGCCGTACAATACTATCAGCCAGCTCCAAAACATCCAGATGACCAGGAACAACAACTGGTAGAGGGCTCCGTAGATCGCATTGTAATAAGGTGCAGAGGATTGAAAGAGGTGAAAGATCCATTGCGCTACCTGCCAGAGGGCGCCGCCGGTTATTCCTCCTAACACCGCCGAGATAAATTGCACCCTGGTATAAGGCATCACCAGATAGACAAACGTAAAACCGAGCCAGACAACGCCGAAGGAAAACAATAAATTATAGGCAGAAAAAAAGGCGTCCGGCAGGAAGTTTTTCATAAACTGCTGGACCTCGGGGTGTCTCTGGAACGTCGTGGTCAGCGAAATGGCTACTGCCATGAGGATAGGGAATAACAGGAAAATACTCAGATAATCGCTGAGTTTACGCCACCAGGAACGCGACCGGGAAATGCCCCAGATATGATTGAAGGCCTGCTCCACGTTGGCCATCAAAAACATCAAGGCCACCAACAGCCAGATCACCCCGAAAACTCCGAGGGAAGCGACGTTAGTGCCTTCTACGTATTCCAGGATCTGGCGGGCGAAGTCCTGGGAGCCTCCGGCAAGTTGCGGTAGCAGATGCGCTGCTAACTGTCGCTGCAGTCCTATTCCTTTGAAGATGGCGAATAATAAAGCCAATAAGGGGATCAGGGCCAGAATAGAAGAATAGGCCAATGCCGAGGTGCGGACCAATGCTCTCTTGCGCAACAGATCCTTACCGGCAAGGAACAGAATCTGCAGACCGGCATAAACATAAGGGCGAAAACGGCCTAAAGGTCCGGGCAGCCAAATGGTTTCGCGGAAAAATCGGCCTAACTCGAGGAGCGGATTTACCATAAGCGCATTTCCATGTATAGGTAGAACTCGGGTTGCCGCCAAATTGTAGAATCATTCAGGCTGCTTGCAAAAGATCAAGGTCTCAGAAGATCTGCTCTGTTATCAATACAGCTCTGCTATCAATAAGAGCAACGTGCTACAGATGCTTATCAATAACCCGGCCCAACTTCTTTTTAATGGTCTGCACGGATGGCAGGTCTGGGGATGTCACCAGAAAGCAGGCTTTCAACTTCTTTTTATGCAATATCATGCGAGCCGACATGGCCTCTCGATCCGCTGCGCTCAGTCCCGATTCCAGAGTACTGGCCTCACCTTCTAATGCCTCGATTTGGGCCGCAATGAGATTGAAATCATAATTGAGGTTAAATTTTTCGACATCTTCGTTATACAATTGGGTGTGGGTTGCGACCTGTTTCTGTTTTTCCCGCAATTGCAGAGCGGTTTTTTGGAGGCGATCGTACAGGTCGAGAACTTGATTTTTCAACCGGCTTCTGGCAGTCCAGCCATGGGGTTTAATGTTATTCAATACCTCCTCCCGCAGGGCTGGCTGCAACTGCTTACATTCCTGATAGAAAGGTGGTTCGTCCAATCCTAAACAATGCATCACTTCAGGAAGGGCCGCATGCGCGTCGAGGAGGTGATAAAAGGCGGCAAAGATCGGCAACACTCGTTTGAATTCCGCCTCGCAGGCTGCTTCCTTGGCCGATAACAGCTCCAGGTCTTCCTCCAGATAAGTCCGTTCGGCGAAGTAGTTGTCAATGATCTCCTTTTTGATCATCATCTTGAGGGCATTGACGGTATGCTTGATGTCAGTCATGATTGCTCCTCATCTCCCTGCCGCCGGACTCACCTCCGATTTGTGAGATACCTTCCTGGATCGGTGTCATACGGATCGTTATCCGAGTAAGTTCTTTCTGTTCTGATCAGCCGTTACCTGATTCTGTCTCGGGCAGTTTTATTCCCCGTTTCAAAAGGGCCGGGTCTTCTTGATCCACCTGCGACATTGGTACTTCTACTTCACGGCCGTCGCTTAATTCAACCGTGATGGTTTGATTGATGATATTCTGCCGGATAATTTTGGCCTCGCCCTCTGGCAGCATAATCTTCTTACCGATCTTGGGCAGTCCGGCCTTCAGATCCATATACGTCTGGTATTCGTAGGTCAGACAACACATCAGTCGGCCGCAACAGCCGGAAATCTTGCTGGGATTCAGACTGAGATTCTGTTCCTTGGCCATTCTCACCGATACCGGAGCGAAATCCTGTAGGAATGTGGAGCAGCAAAAGGGGCGGCCGCAGTTGCCCAGGCCGCCGATCATCTTGGCCTGATGTCGCACCCCGATCTGGCGCAATTCGATCCGGGTGCGAAACTGCTGCACCAGGTCGCGCACCAGTTCCCGAAAATCCACTCTTTTGGCAGCCGTAAAATAGAAGACCATCTTACTGGTGTCAAAAAGGCCTTCCACCCGTACGAGGTGCATAGGCAACTGCCGCGTCTGGATGCAGTGCTGGCAGAATTCAAAGGCCTTCTGCTCTCTGGCCTCAACCAGTTTTTGTTGCTCTATGTCTTCGGCGGTAGCCAGCCGATATACCGGTTTAAGGGGTTGGACCATCAGTTTGGGACTGCGGGGCTGTGGTGGACTGACCACCGTGCCGAAGGCCACACCCTGCTCGGTCTCGACAATGACGTGATTGCCCTGAGAGAGCACGAAATGGCCGGAGTCGAAGTTATATACCTTACCATGGGGGCGAAATCGCACCCGAACAATTTTGCTCACGGGTTATTATCCTGAAACCGCAACGACGTCTGGTGAACGCCAGCGCAAGGTAAAAGTGTTCAGACAGAGTTCAATATTTAAATTGGCCCGCAACTGCTGGGGCAGTCTGCTCAGGACATCGAGCCGGGTCAATATTGCCTCGGTCGTCAGCGACCGTTGCTGATCTGCCAGATCGGCCGACCGATCCCAATTCAATAATTGCTCAGGTCTGGCGTGACATTTCAGGGCCAACAGGTCCCGGTACCACAGCCGGCCCAATATGATAAATTTATCCAGACCGGCATCTTTCTTACTTTTCTGGGTGGCCCACTGCAGTACTTCGCCGACGGAACCATGTTCCAGTTGTTCCAGTTCCTTTACTGTCTGGTTGCGTTGATCTAGAAGCTGCTGAAAATCTTCCTGCAACGCCAGTCCCAGCGATCCGTAATGCATGGCTGCCGCCAAGGCTGCCTGCTCTGGGCTTAGACCTTTCCGGCGTTTCAACTCCTGAATCAGAATGGATTGCGGGATGGCGCCGAAAGTCAGGCGGCGGCAACGCGAGACAATAGTAGGCAGCAGATCTCTTTCGCCTATCGCGGTCAGGATAAGGACATTTCCTGCCGGGGGCTCTTCCAGGGTCTTCAGCAGGGCGTTGGCTGCGGCTTCGTTCAAGGTTTCCGCAGGTTTCAATAGCACCACCCGCCAGTTGCCAGCCAGGGGGGGGTATCCTAATTGACGCCGCAGCTCCCGGATCTGTTCGATCTTGATCTGTGGTTGGCCCCCCTCGCCGCTGGGTTTGATCTGCAGGAAATCGGGGTGGCCGCCGGCGGTAAACATCCGACACGAGCGGCAATGCCCGCAGGCGTCCTGATCGGTTTGCCGTTGTTCGCAATTGAGGGCCTGAGCCAAGGCCTGGGCGGTGCTGCTTTTGCCGACTCCTTCGGCCCCCAAAAAGAGCAGGGCATGGGGCATCGCACCGGTGGCCAGCCCCTGCCGCAAAAACCCAATGACCCTATTCTGTCCTAAGATATCTCTAAATAACATCAAACATTCTCAACTACATACTTATCGCTGTCCTCAATTACTCCCATTCAATGGTGCTGGGCGGCTTCGAGGAAATATCATATACCACCCGGTTTACATGCTTGACCTCATTGATAATCCGGTTGGCCAGGCGCGCCAGCAGATCGTAGGGCAGCCGGGACCAGTCTGCGGTCATGGCGTCGGTAGAGTCCACCACTCTTAAAGCGATGACGTTTTCATAGGTCCGTTCGTCGCCCATAACCCCGACGGTCTTGATGGGCAGCAGGACTGCAAAGGCCTGCCACACCTGTCGATAGAAACCGGCGGCTTTCATTTCTTCCAGGACAATGGCGTCGGCTTGTCGAAGGATGGCCAATCGTTCGGGCGTCACTTCACCGAGAATACGGATGGCCAACCCCGGTCCCGGAAAGGGATGCCGCCAGATCATCTCCTCCGGCAACCCCAATTCAGATCCGACCTCCCGCACCTCGTCTTTAAACAGCTCCCTGAGGGGTTCAATCAACTCGAGGGGCATGACTTCCGGCAGCCCCCCAACATTGTGGTGTGTTTTGATAGTGGCAGATGGCCCCTTAAAAGAGACACTTTCGATGACATCCGGATAGAGCGTTCCCTGGGCTAAATATTTTACCTGTCCCAGTTTACCCGCTTCTTCAGCAAAGACCCGGATAAATTCGCGGCCGATACGGCGGCGCTTCTCTTCCGGATCGACAATACCCTCGAGAAGTTTCAGGAAGCTTTTGCTGGCGTCTACATAAACTAAATTCAGGCGATAGTTCTCTCGAAAAAGCCGTACTACCTTTTCAGCCTCTCCCTGCCGCAAGACACCGTTGTTGACAAAAATGCAGGTTAAACGGTCGCCGATAGCCCGGTGCAGCAGGACCGCGGTCACCGAGGAGTCCACGCCGCCGGAGAGGGCGCAGATAACCCGCTCTGTACCTATTTTTTGACGCAAGGCTTGAGTGGTCGCCTCCACAAAGGAGCGCATATTCCATAGCGGCTGGAGGCCGCAGATGCCAAATAAGAAGTTGGCCAAGATCTTGCCGCCGTTGGGGGTGTGTTTCACCTCGGGATGAAACTGGACGCCAAAGATGCGCCGACGCTGGTCCCGCACCGCTCCCGCCGGGCAGGTATCGGAAGAACCGATGATCTCCAATCCCGGGGCTATCTCATCGATATGGTCGCCATGGCTCATCCAGACTGACTCATGAGGGCTCAATCCGGCAAAAAGGTCCTGGTGATCGGAGATAGTGAAATTCTTGCGGCCATACTCCCGCGACGCCGCCGGAGAGACCTTGCCGCCCAAAATATGGTTGAGCAGTTGCAGCCCATAACAGATACCCAGAACCGGCGGGCCCAGCTCCAGCACTTCCCGGCTGACCAACGGCGCCCCGGGTTCGTAGACGCTGCGCGGTCCTCCGGACAGGATAATGCCGCGAGGAGCAAATGCCTCTATCTGCTCCAGCGGCATCAGGTATGGATGAATCTCGCAATACACCTGCAGTTCCCGTATCCGCCGGGCAATAAGCTGGGTGTATTGCGACCCGAAATCCAGGATGAGCACCTTGTCTCGATGGGGGTCTATCATATTTCAACCTTAGAATGAAAGAAGGTGGTGCAGGCTTTCCAGCCGGCACGCTGATGCACAAGCCAGGAGGCCTATGTCACCGATCATTTTTTCATGTTTTGTTGTGTTCTCGAGAACATGTGGACTTATATAAAAACAGTGAGCGGTGAGCCGTGAGCCGTGAGCCGTGAGCAGCAAAAACATTATTGTGAGCAGCCGCCACGATTCTGTTTTTATGCTTCGTTGTGTTCGGCAGAACATGTGAACTTATATATTAATATTTCTGTTATGGTCAGCAGATGTTTTTCAGGGCGAATCCTTAGTATTCGTCCTCAATAGTTTATAATCCCAACGGCTTGATAAATCGGTTATCCAACGCCGTGGCCAGCTCTTCATCAGATTTCTCTGCCAGTTCCGCCAGCACCTCGTCCAGTTCGGCCGCGGTGCGGCGCAATCGCTCCAGTGCCTCTTGCCTGGCCTGGTGCATGACATTCCAATCCCGGCTTTTCTGCAGGGCCCAAAAGGCTGGCTCCAATTCGGGGACCAGATAAGGATAGAATCCCGGCCGCCAGGCCAAGAGCAACGCTAATCCAGGGAGATTTCGCTGTTCCAGAAGGTGCTGCACCCGTCCCCAATCATTCAGATCCGCCAGGGTGTCTTTTAAGGCCCGCACATAACGTTCAACCCTGGTATGCGGCAGGCGTCCGATAATGACGGCAAAGGTTTTCTGCAGACTCGGTTCCAGGGCTTCGCCGATCTCATGGTGAATCATAGCTTCTCCCTGGGCTTGGAGAAGGGTCTGAAACTGGTCCTGATACTCCTCGGGTCGGTTCACCAGGCTGGTTAAATCGATGCCCTGAGCGGCCAGTGCGATTTTGAGGAAGAAGTTATTCTGTTTGGTCGGGTCAGAGAGGTTATCCCACAGATAAAATGCCAGCGGCTCCGTCCGCAGGTAAATTATCTGGCCCTGGCGCATGGCGGGGGAACCATCCAGGTCTCGGGCCAGTTCCGGTCCCAAGATAAATACAGTCAGGTCCCGGCGTTTTTGTACTTCCCATAATTCTCCCAAAAAACAGGTGGGGGCCAATCCGTGGGTGTAGCCGGCGCCGTAGGCCAAACCTTCAGGCAATAGCAGATCATTCAGCTCTGACACTGAAAAAGGATCTAACCTGATGCCGTTCAAGGGCAGGTCCTGGAGTCCCGTCTCCTCTAGACCGGACCACGATTCCTCCTGCGTCTCGATCCAGTCCAGCACTGCTTTAGGGTCGCCTTCCTGCCAGGGTAACAGGTTTTGCTCCCACTTGTAGAGTTGCCTCATTCTAAGGAGCATGCCGCAGAGGGAGTAGAAGCCCACCTGCCCGGCGGCGGCGATCTGACAATTAAATTGCACCTGCTGGATAAAATCATTCACGTTGGAAGAAGATCTCTTTCAATCCGGGAGATTTGCCCCCTTGATGATTGGAGTTTCGAGTTCCGAGCCGATAAGAAAAAAATTCTACGCTGCTTAGCAAGCCTGTGTTACCGGCAGATGATTTTCATGCCTTAAGCTGAGGAATACGCATAACTCTATTATATTTTTAAGATAACCATTTCTTTGATTATCTGCAAGCGCCGTTCTCTGCAGGCACTCTGCCGCACTTGATACTCTTGGTCGAATCGGTAGACTACCCTGTAGTCGCCCCCTCATTCCGCCGGTCTAGTCTCCAAACACCCGTTGAAAGAGAAAATCCACGTGTTTGAGATATTCTGATAGAGCAAAGACGGCGTCGATCTCTTCTTTAGTGAGGTGCTTGGCGATTTCTGCATCCTGGCGGATGAGACTGGGGAAATCCAAATTTTCCGCCTGCCAGACCCGCATGGCCGGACCTTGTACCATGAGGTAGGCATCCTCTCGGGTGATTCCTTTGCGCACCAACTCCAGCATCAACCGTTGAGAGAAGATCAGACCGCGGGTGAGCTCCAGATTCTTCTTCATGTTGTCGGGATAGACCAGCAGGTTTTTCAGGAGGCCGGTGAGCCGGCCGAGCATAAAATCGAGCAGGATAGTACTATCCGGAGCGATGATGCGCTCCACGGAGGAATGACTGATATCTCGTTCGTGCCACAGAACCATATTTTCCATGGCGGCCAGGGCGTTGCCCCTTAAAAGCCGGGACAGGCCGGTGATATTTTCGCTTAAGACCGGATTGCGCTTATGGGGCATGGCCGAGGAGCCTTTCTGCCCGGCGCGGAAGAACTCCTCGGCCTCCCGCACCTCAGTACGCTGCAAATGGCGGATTTCCACCGCAATCTTCTCAAGCGAACCGCCGATCAGGGCCAGGGTAGTGAAATATTCGGCATAGCGATCCCGTTGGATTACCTGGGTGGCCAGTGGCGCCGGTGTCAGGTTCAGCAGGGCGCAGGCGGTTTCTTCTATTGCCGGAGGGAGATGGGCGAAGGTCCCCACTGCTCCGGAGAATTTCCCGACGCTGACCACAGCCCGGGCCCTCAACAGACGCTCCCGATGCCGTTTCATTTCAGCATACCAGAGGGCAAACTTGAGACCGAAGGTCATGGGTTCGGCATGGATGCCATGGGAGCGGCCGATACAAACCGTGTGTTTGAATTCCAGGGCCCGATCTTTCAAGACGGCCATCATCAGGTCCAGGTCTTCCAATAAGAGATCGGCGGCCTGCCGCAGGCGCAGGGCATTGGCGGTATCCAGGATGTCTGAGGAAGTCAGGGCATAATGCAGATAGCGGCCCTCGTCGCCGACATATTCGGCGACGTTGGTGAGAAAAGCGATGACATCGTGTCGAGTTTGGACCTCAATCTCTTCGATGCGCTGGACATCAAACCGGGCTTTCTCCCGGATCTGCCCGACCGCTTCCTTGGGGACCAGACCATGTTGGGCCATCGCTTCCAGGGCGGCCAATTCAACTTCAAGCCAGGTCTGAAATTTGTTCTCTTCCGTCCAGATACGGGCCATCCGGGGCCGACTGTAGCGTGGAATCATAGCGCAAATTACCTCTTGACTGACTTTACTGACACCTGTTCACCTTATCAAAAACCGATCCAGGCGGCAAAATTATTTTTTACCGGTTGGTAATCTACAATTACCTGAGCCTTCGCCAAATTCATTTATTTTCTCATAACACCCAGGGCACGTTGGCCGGGGAGTCGCCGGCCAATGAAAAAACCATAGCAGATATTACAGTAATCAGATAAAAATTGATGGAGAGGAATAGTTTACCTGGTATTAATAGTTCGCCGGCTTTTTGAACAGCCGGTAATCTTGATTGTTACTGAGGAGCGACGTTTTTTGAGAGGTTCAGACGATCACCGGCCGCTCTTGGCCGTCACTATGGGCGATATCACCGGCATCGGGCCGGAGATCATCATCATGGCCTTATCGGAGGCCGAACTCTATGGCTTGTGTCGGCCGCTGGTCCTGGGCGACCTGCCAGCCCTGGAAAAGGCACGGGCCGTCTGTGGTTCCCGAGCCCGGCTGCATGCAACCGACGATCCTGGCAGTGGGTTTTATCAACCTGGAACGATAGATATTATGGTTCTTTCCGATTTAACTGCCGATGCAGTCAGCTATGGACAACCGACCCGGGACAGCGGCGCCGCCATGGTAGGCTATATCCTGCGGGCGGTGGAGTTGGCCCTGGCCGGGCAGGCGGCCGCCGTGGTGACCGCCCCCATCAGCAAGGCAGCCATGCACCTGGGCGGTTATCACTATCCCGGCCATACCGAACTGCTGGCGGAGCGCTCCGGGGCGCGGGAATTCGCCATGATGCTGGCGGGGGGCGCCTTCCGGGTGGTGTTGGCCACTATCCACTGCCCTTTGCGGGAAGTTCCGGGGCGTCTCAATACCCCCGACCTGGTGCGTTTGCTGGCGCTCACTAACCACAGTTTAATGATGGACTTCGGTATTCAGCGGCCTTCTATCGGGGTGGCGGCTCTCAACCCGCACGCCAGTGAAGGCGGGCTCTTCGGCGACGAAGAAGCTCGGGTCATCCAACCGGCCGTGGACCAAGCCCTGGCCCGGGGTGTCAACGTAATAGGGCCATTGCCGGCTGATACTATTTTTGTCCGCCACCAGCGGGGGGAATTTGATGCCGTGGTGGTGATGTATCATGACCAGGGATTGATTCCTCTGAAATTGCTGCATTTCGGCGATGCAGTGAACGTTACCCTGGGGCTGCCCATCATCCGGACCTCGGTGGATCATGGCACCGCCTACGATCTGGCCGGGAACGGGCGAGCCGACCCTGGCAGTCTCAAGGCCGCCCTGCGGCTGGCCGCCAAGATGGCGCACGCCCGGGCTAAATGCCGGCAAGGTCACGAAAGGGGCTCAGAATGACTAAGTTCCAAAGATATCTGATTCTAGGCATCAGCCTCCTGATGGGGCTGGTCCCCGCTCTTGCCGGAGCGGTGGGGCAGGAAGGCGGGAGTAAAATTCCTACGGCCAAGATCAACAGCGATGGGGTGGTCAGGGCCTTTCCAGACATCGCCATCATGAATTTTGCGATCATCACCGAAGCGGCCAAGGCCCCCTTGGTAGCAACCGAAAATGCGAAACAGGCAGAGGCTTTCCTGGCGGCAGTAAAAAAATTCTGCCAAACAGGCGATACAGTAAAAAGTACCGGTTACCGGGTTACTCCTTTTTATACCTATCCTAAAGGTAAAAAACCGGTTATTGCCGGTTATCGGGCCCGACATGGTTTTCAGGTCCGGTTGGCGAACCTCGAGCGCCTGGGCGAACTGATTGATCTCGGGGTACAGCAAGGAGCCGATGAAGTAAGTGGTCCTATATGGGAGCATTCGAAGATTGAGGCCTTAACGCAGGGGGCTGCGGTTCAGGCCCTGCAGAAGGCTCAGGCGATGGCCACCGCCCTGGCTCAGTCACTCAATCTAAAGGTCAAACGCCTGCAACAGGTCTCCACGACGACGCGAGCCACCCCTGTTTTTCGGGAAAAAAATCTAGCGATGGCGGCTGCGGCGCCGGACGAGCGGGTAGCCACCCCGATTGAGGTCGGCGAGGAAGAGATTCGGGTTCAGATCGAGGCCGTATTTGAGCTGGAGTAAGAGAATCGAAGAATAGGCAGTTGGTTCGGCGGAAATTCAAGCAATAAGTTTTCAGGTCTTTACAATGAAGACCGGCGTGCTTAGCATTATCAAATATTCACATGTTGTATACGGTTTCCGGTTTCCGGTTTTGAGATTAAGATGACAGGAAGTATATTATTGAGTTAGGCGATAGATACGGATATCAATTTCTCTTCTCGAAACTCGAAGGAATAAGCTCTTAAATACATCATCTAAAATGGCTATAATTACTTGAGGAGGAAATATTTTTGAAGGAAGCAGTGGAAAAATCGCTGGCCAAAATCAGGCCGATGTTGCAGCGGGACGGCGGGGATGTGGAATTGGTTGAGGTTGAACATGGCGTCGTCAAAGTGAAGCTCACCGGGGCGTGCAAGGGATGTCCGATGTCCCAGATGACCTTAAAAAATGGTATCGAGCGCCTGCTAAAACAGGAAGTGCCGGGAATCGTCTCGGTAGAGTCCGTCTAACAAACATGGGGGGCTAAAAGGACCGCCCGAGTAGCCCCCCCTGAAGGGAAGAGGAAAGAAATTAGATGGGGAAAAGGCGATTTCCATGGTTTATGGAGCCTTTGGAAGCATGACCCAGAGCGGCTAATCTATTCGCAACCGCCTCTTTATCCCGCCAACAGAATCTATATTCCAGTTTTTACTCAGCGCTCAGTTCAATAATGATAGGGATGGCCGGCTCGGATAGTGCAGGCCCGATAAAGCTGCTCTAACAGGATCAGGCGGCTGAGTTCATGAGTGAAGGTAAAGCGTGACAGGGCTAGGCGATGGTTGGCAGCCGCCACCAGGGCGTTTGACAGGCCCAGATGCCCGCCGATGACAAAGATGAGGGGACTGTGAGCCTCATATTCCATCTGGCTCAGCCATTGGGCAAACTCCTGGGAGTTAAACTCCTGTCCGCTTGCCTCCAGAGCAATTATTCGGGCCGGTTTGGGCAATCTGGCCAGCAACCGCATTCCTTCCCGCTCTTTGATCTGCTCCGGTGTTAGTCCTGGCCGGGGTTTTTCCTCCGGCACGCTCAGCAGCGAAAGTTTGCCGTAAGGCACCAGTCTTTTAGTGTAGAGATCCATACCGGCCTGGATAAAGCCGGTGCGGGTCTTGCCTACCATGAGGATCACGATCTGCAGCATGAAAACCGTTCATCTGTATGTAGAATCAGGTGGCGGGAGGCGCTTCGCTTTCCCGCCCTACAGCCTATTATATCTGTAATCCTAAGCTCTTGACCACTAACCCTCCTTAGTCATCGATTTTCTCCCTTCTAATAAGAGAAACCGGCTCTTGCCGTTGGCAATGCGGGAGTTATCAATCTGCCTGATGATCTCGCCCTGGGCGGTCAAACGACGGCCCTTGATTTCGGTCAGATTTCCCCGGGCCAGGATGATCTCGCCGGGAGCCAGGGGTTGGCGGTATTGCACCTCTAAACTAAGGGTCACCCCCGGTCCGACAAAATGCCAGACCGCATGTGCCATGATCTCATCCAGCAGGGTAGCGACAATCCCCCCATGAATGACCTCCAGCCAGCCCTGATATTCTTTGGGCAGGGCCAGAGTAGATTCAGCGGTTCGAGATTCTTGCAGATAGGCCACCTGCATCTTCAGCCCTATGGGGTTGCGGGAGCCGCAGGCAAAACAGTAGTCGTCGAAGATGGGAATATCCATAGCGTATCCCTGGGGTAATTTCAGTTGGATGCCGGGTGCGGTCGAAGCGGCTCTTTTTGATTGTTTTGCCGCCGCTTTTGCTATAATAGATTAATTAGTATAGTGTGATCCGAAGGCAATTTCAATATACTCAACCTATTTCGGCTTTTCATCCGATAATATCCCGGTTTGACAGTGAAACTACGTCGGGATAGAATTAGACTCTATTGAACATATGGATATAATTAATTATTTTAGGTTAGTGGACGTCGCCTGGGCTGCAAACGGGGGGGCGGCCGCGGTTTCCGATCTGGACGTGGTGCCCCTGATTCTCAACGCCGGACCGGTGGTCAAGGGTGTCATGTTCATCCTACTCGTATTCTCCGTGGCCTGCTGGGGTATTATTTTTGCTAAAGTTTTCCAGCTTTCGCGGGCCAAAAAACAGACGGCGGAATTTTTGGATCTTTTTTGGGGGGCGCGCAACCTGTCTACTGCTTATCACGAAACCCGGCATCTGCAGGCTTCTCCGGTAGCCGCCATCTTTCGCCTGGGTTATATAGAATTGGGAAAACTGATGCAGACGCAGGTGAGCACCGACAGTGGTGATCGGGATGTTTTGGGGACGATAGCCGTGCGCGGCGCCGGGGTGGAAAACGTCAACCGATCACTCAGGCGGGCTATGAATACCGAGACCACGCGGCTGTCCCGGGCTATCACCTTTCTGGCCACTACCGGCAATACGGCGCCTTTCATCGGTCTTTTCGGCACGGTCTGGGGAATTATGACTTCCTTCCGCGGTATCGGGCTCAAAGGTAGTGCCAGTCTGGCGGTAGTGGCGCCGGGCATTTCGGAAGCGCTCGTGGCAACTGCGGTCGGTCTGGCCGCCGCTATCCCGGCAGTCGTGGCCTATAATTATTTTCTCAGCAAGGTACGGGTCCTGGAGACCGAAATGGCGAGTTTTATCTCCGACTTTTTAAATATCATCGAGCGGGACATGATGCGGCGGGCCCAGATGGGGGAAAAATAAGCCATGGGCATGAGCGGTGGTTCCTCCAACGGCCCCATGTCAGACATCAATGTTACACCACTGGTGGATGTAATGTTGGTGCTCCTGGTGATCTTTATGGTGACGGCGCCGATGATGACCACCGGTTTGGACGTCAACCTGCCCCAGGCGCAGAGCGGCACTCTGGATGAGACCAGGCCGCCGATTATCGTTTCGGTGAGCGGTCAGAGCGATATCTTAGTCAACGACCGGCGCACCTCCCTGGCTGAGTTAGGGGGCGTCATTGTCCAGGAGAAAAAAGCTCAGACCAACCCGCAGGTGCTGCTCAAGGCCGACCGCTCGGTGCCGTACGGCCTGGTAGTGCAGGTCATGGGTGCTTTAAAAGCCGTGGGGGTGGAGAAGTTGGGCATGGTGACCGAGTCCCCGGCTGCCCCAACAGGAGGATAACAGGTTGTATGAATAACGGCGGCCTTCCTGATCCTTCCCCTTCGGATCGCTTAGGTCGGATGCTGCTCCTGTCCATGGCTTTTCATCTGGTCCTTTTTGGCGTGCTTTGGTATTTTAACGCCAAATCACCGAAGGTAAAACCACTGCGGCCGACCTATACGGTGGATCTGGTGAATATGCCGTTGCCGGCTCCGGCTCCCACAATCGTCAAACCGGAGTCTTCACCTGCAGGCGAAACCGTCAGACCTAACAGGGAGGTTCGGGAGAAACCCGGACCGGCGATCGGCTTGGCCCCTGAGCCCAAAAAAACTCAGCCGGACAGGATGCCGCCCAAGGTGGAGAAGAAACCGCTGACTCCGCTGAAACCGGCAAGGCCGGTGGAAGCCGAACCTGCGGCCAGAGCTGCAGCCAAGCCGGCCCAGCCCGCAGTTAAACCGATAGCGCCGGCCAAACCGGTGGCAAAGGTGGAAACCCCGCCGAAAACCGTCGCCAAACCCCTGGCGCCGCCAAAACCGCCGATAAAAACGGCGGAGCCGGTCAAAGAAGTTCCTAAGCCGACACTAGCCTCTAAGCCCAAAGAGATTGTCCCTCCCACGCCGCCAGTGGCCAGGTCGAAACCGACGCCGAAGGGTCGGGGGGAAGCGAAGGCCACAACAGAGTCGGTCAAGCCGGTTGCTGAGCCGGCAAAAAAGAGCGGTTCCCCAAATTCTGCTTCGGGGGCAGCAGACGCCAAGGCTCGCGATCGAGAGATAGCCCAGGAAATTTCCCGGGTGCAAAGTAAAGCTAACAGATCGTCGCGTGATCAGACAATCCAGGATTCGATCCGAGGTCTTGAAAAGGGATTGGCGGCGAAATCCCGGGAGCAGGAATATCAAGAGGCGGTGCGGCAGGCAGCGGCGAAGGTGAGTGCCGGGAAAGTAAGCGCTAAAGTCTCCGGCGCCGGTTCCGGTAAGGGGGGCAGCGCCGGCGGCGGGGCCTTGGGCAGCGCCCAGGCGGCGGCCTATGGCTCCAAAGTTTCGCAGATGGTGAAGCGCCACTGGCAGCCCAACTGTTTGCAGCGCAGCACGATGCACCACCTCAAGGCCGTCATCGTGATCAGGATTCAATCTGATGGGACGATCACCGCCTCCTGGTTCGAGAAAGAATCGGGGGATCGCCTCTTCGATCAGTCCGCTATGTCGGCCGTTACCCGCTCCAATCCGCTGCCGGCTTTGCCACCCGGCCGGGAACAGCTTGAAATCGGCATAACGTTTACCCCTGAATGGAAGGCGAGTTCATAATGTCAAGAAGACAATTGACACTGTTTCAGGATACGTTTTTGAACGTTGTGATAAGCATCTCTCTGTTACTGGTGTGGGCGGGAGATGGCCTGGCTCAATCGAGGGAATACATTGACGTACGCGCCCCCATAACTAAAAAATATGTTATTGCCACTCCCAAGCTGCAGGGACCCGGCGGTTCCGGTCCGGAGTTGGGAGCGGCGTTGGCGGTCCAAGCCGATCAGGACCTGAGGTTATCCGGTCATTTTACGGTGCTCGATCCCGGCACCTACGATTCCAGTCCTATCGGACCATCGCCGAGCACCGGGCAACTGCACAACTTATCGGCGCTTGGCTGCAATCTGGTCATTGCCGGTGGTTGGCGGCAGGAAGGGGGACAATTAGTCCTGGACCTGAAGTTAATCGATCCAGGATCCGGTCAGATGTTGGTGGGCAAACGTTATCGGGGCGGCGCCAATGACGGCCAGCGCATGATGACGCAATTTGTCAATGAAGTAGTGCTTTTCCTTACCGGCGAACGGGGTGTACCCCAGGGGCGCCTTGCTTTCATCAGTGGCGGCACGGATGTCAGGGAACTGTATGTGATGGATATCGGCGGTACCCCTAAACAATTGACCCGGTACCGCACCCTTACCCTCACCCCGTCCTGGTCGCCGGACGGCCAGGAGGTCTTCTTCTGTTCCTATCGGGGCGGTTTCCCGGCCTTATATGCGGTTAACCCCGGTTCGGGGAGCATCCGCAAACTTTCTACCCATGGTACTCTTAACGTCACCCCGGCGGGGGGACCCAGAGGGCTGCTGGCCGCCACTCTGAATAAATCGGGGGATCAGGAAATTTATCTATTGGACCGGCAGGGAAACATTAAGCAACGTCTGACGCAGAGTCCGGGGATCGATATCTCTCCGACGTTTTCGCCGGATGGGGCCCAGGTGGCCTTTGTATCGAATCGCGGCGGCAATCCTCAGATTTATATCGTTTCTACCGGGGGAGGACAGCCCCGGCGTCTGACGTTCGGGGGGACCTACAATGTGTCGCCCGCCTGGTCTCCGAGAGGAGATCTGATTGCCTACGCCAGCCGTACCGGCGGCGGGTTTCAGATCTTCGTCATCTCCCCGCAGGGAGGCGGCGCCCGGCAGATCACCAGAGAGGGCAGCAATGAGAGCCCCACCTGGTCGCCGGACGGGAGTTTCATTGCCTGCAGTTCCACCCGGGGCGGTACGTCTGCCATCTACCTGGTGAATGTCAAGACCGGGACGGCCACCCGGTTGACCACGATGCCGGGAGCCCAGACGCAGCCGGCCTGGGCACCCGGTGGGAAGTAATGGTCAGTGGTTAGTCTTCAGTGGTTAGTGAGCAGGGAGCAGGGACCAGCAGGGGCAAGGGGGTGGTGAACCATAGCATTACCCCTGATTCCCAAGCTTTAAAAAAAAGAGTGGTTGTACGTGAGAAAACTATTCCGTGACCGGTGGAATAAAGAGGAAATCAAGCTAGTTCTCGTATTGGCTATAGCCTTGATGGTTTCTGCCCTTCTCTTCTACTTCAGTACCAGCAGGCCGATGCCCAAACCGGCCGAAAAATTCAATGGCGAAGCGTTTATGCATGATTATAACTGGTGACGAGTTTTTTGTGAGGGGGGACAGGTAAAAGGTCCAGATTTCGGAGTTCCGAGTTCCAAGGTGCGGACATATGTTTTTTATTCTCTCTGCCGTTCCGTCTCGATACTGAAGGCCCCAGCTCCTGATAGCCTGATTTCATCTACCACGTTGACAATCAGTCCCAATCTCGCCTCCCGGTCAGACTTGATGCGTACCGAAGGCTTTTTCAGCTTCTTCAGTTTTTCCTGGAGGGAATACTGCAATCCGGTGAGCATTATCGGATCCTTGTCAAGGAAGAGGGCGCCGTCTTTGGCCACGGAAATGATGACTTCCTCCTTAACCTCCGGCTCTGCGGTTTTGGAATCCGGCAGGGCGATCTTGATGGTCGGGGCCGTCACAAAATGCGCCGTGAGCATAAAAAAGAGCAGCAGTAAAAAGACCACGTCCACGAGCGGGGTGAGATTGATATGTTGGTGATTTTTCCGGCGCCGGACAAATTCAATCATTGTTGCCCCCGCGCAGGTCCAAGATGATTTCTTTCATCCGCAAGGCTACTTCATCCAGGCTGCGATCCAGGTAGTGGGCGGCGACATGGGTGGGGATGCCCACGAACAGACCGGCAGCCGTGGTTATCAAGGCCTCCCAGATGCCGGCGGCCAACAGGCTGGGATCGACATTCGTGCCCATGGTGGCGATGACCTGAAAGGCCTTGATCATGCCGGTGACAGTTCCCGTCAGCCCCAAGAGCGGCGCAATAACGGCAATCAGGTTGAGAGATCCCAGGCCGGATTCCAAGGTCTTGAGTTCTCGGGAGCCCGCCAGGGAGATCTGCCGGTCGTCCAGACCCTGCTGTACCGCCTGTAAAACCGGCGCTAGATATGTGCTCCCGTGCTCCTGGATAGCCTCCAGGGATCGACCGATATCCCGCCGCACGCGAAAGTACTGGATAGATTTATTGATAGTAATAGCCAGGGCGATCACGGAACAGAGCAGAATGGGCCACATCAGCGGGCCGCCCTTGATGAAATATTGAAGCATTATTACACCTCGCTGATAGCGGACACAACTGAAATAGCTGTGTCCGCCAGTGGGATATTATACTCCTTAATTTACCAGAAATGTTAAGGTGGCGATTTCCCCGAGCTTGTCGGCATCTGGGCTGTTGGGGGTCGGTGTTATCTTGCCGGCAGTAACAATATTCAGGCCACTCTCTTTAATGATGACCTCCGCCTGGCCATTGGAGTCGGTCTTCAGGGTATCTTTTGGCACCCCTTTGGCCCCCACTGCGGCTCCGGCCAAGGGTTTGCCGTCGTAAAGTACCAGAAAGGCCAGCTTATCTCCTACCTTCAGTTTTAGAGGATTGCTCAACGGCACAATTTCCATCTTGCCGCCCAGCGCTTTGCCGAAACGATCATTCCATTGTTTGATCTGCTTGACGCTTTTTATCCAAATGGCCGAGTCTATAACATCTTTAGCCTGGCTCTTGGGAATGTTTTTCCATCCTTCGGGGGTCTTGACCCGGGGGCCGGTATTATAGACAAACATCACCAATGCCGGGTCTTTTTCGGTAACCAAAAGCACGCGTGATTCTTCGGGTTTCTTGGTAATGGCCATATCTTTGCCAGAAGCATCAAACGCTTGAGCGGTTTTGATGAAGTTGGGATTGTAAGGGTCGCTCTTGCCGTCATGACCGTGAATGATCACAAAGGCGTCTCCTTCTTTGACCACATAGGTATCGTGGGCATAGAGGGATGAAACAGTCAACAGGGTTAACCACAACACATACACCAGACATTTTTTCATTGTACTTCTCCTTTTTTAATATGTTCTCGGCTGAGAACATTGCTTAAGCAATTAATGCAAAAATATAATCAAGCACATAGCATTAGAATTGATATCTAATTCCAGCCAGCACATCCCACGTCGGATAGGGGATAATTGCTATCTCACCACTTTGGGTGGTGTAGGTATCCGCGGCATACTTTCGGGGCGTGAAGCACGCGTCCACCGAAGCCGTCCATTTTTTATACCGGTAGCTTACTTTCATAAGGTATCGATCGAATTGTGATCCGATAAGGGCACCGGACGTATCGACCGGCTTACGGCCGCTGCGGGCATAGCAGAAATCAAAGACAGCCTGTTGACCTCCTCCGGCCCAGGCTTTCTGATAATTTATACCAACAGTGGAAATATCCTCGGGTTGGCCGGTAATATATACCGCCCCGGGCGTTTGCGGGTTTTTCAGTCTGGCCCGCACATCGGCCCAACTGCCGTAAAAAGTAAGTTCATTGGTGAGGAAGATTTTGGCCTCTACTTCGACGCCGGTCCGTTTGGAAGCACCCAGGTTTTCATATACCAAGGTGGCCGGGTTTAACCACTGCTCTCGCTGGTATAAAGTGTTATAATAGTCAATGTTGATCTGAAGCCGTTTGAACAAGAGGGCGTTTATGCCTACGTCCCAGGTATCCAATTTTGCCAGGCCCAGGTCAAAATTTGCCTTTTGGGTTGCCGAGGCGGGGGACAATTGGCTGGGGCTGGGGGAAAGGAATCCCGTTCCTTTATTGGCGTAAATATTAATGTCTTGATAAGGGGTGATTACTAACCCGATTTTGGGACTCCAGATATCGGGATAGGCGTTTCCGGAGTTCTGGGGATACAGTATGTTATTAACATCGATATTAAACGTATCGTAGCGCAACCCACCGACCAGTTTAAAGAAGGAAAAAGGTTTGTACTGGCCCTGTACAAAAAAGGCGGTATTGAACTGGTTGAAATCGTAGAGGGATTTTACTTTGGTAATAGTATAATAATTGAGCGAACTCATATCGTTGGTCTTAGCCGAGTCATAGCGCAGTTCGTTGCCGGCGATAAGGGATAATTGGTCGAAGGGGCGGTAATCATACAATAGCCTCCAACCGCAGTAATTTTCCGAACTGTCACGTCGTGCCTGGGGCGAAGGTGGAAACGTCCTTCCGGTGGCATTCCATAAATAGGTATAGTAAAGAGTGGCATGCAAGCCTTCTTCTCCTCCGTGGGGGGAGTAATTTACTACAACATCAGCCATTTCACTGTCGCCCCGGTCCGTGAGATTTACTGCGCTAGTGCGACTAACTATCCCCTTTTTCATCTCCTCAATTTTCAAGTAACCGGCGTCACTCCAGGTACGGGCGGCATAATGGGCCCGCACTGATACGTCACCCTGCCACAACGGGAACGTAACTTTATTAAAAAACTGGCCGCGTTGGTAATCACTGTTTTCACGATATCCATCCCGGATATACCCTTCCCATACCAAGAAAGGGGTATATTGCAAGGAGGGGTCGCTAAAGACACCCACTCCCCGACCTGTGGCAAAGCTGCCTCCATATCCCCCCAAACTGGAAGATGGATCAGACTTTCGGGTGACAAAATTGATAGTCCCTCCCAGGGCAAAATTGCCGTAAAGCGCTGAAAAAGGTCCTTTAATGACTTCAACGCGTTCAATCATCTCCGGGATCAGCCAGCCAATCTCCACCTGGCCGTTCCACCAATGGAGGGTGTTTACCGGCACCCCATCCACAAAAACGGCCACGCCATTATTGCCGATAAAGCCTCGCAAACCGATTTGATGTCCCATGTCTCCGCGGGGATATTTCTGTACATTCAAACCCGGCACTTTACGCAGGATATCGAGAACATCACCGGTATAAGGCGTCCGCTGGATTTCGTCCTTGGTAATGATATCTACCTGTGCCGGCAATCCCTCAGGTCTGATGGTAATCTTGTCCTGCTTTTCTACCACGCGTTCGGTTTCCACCAAAATTTCTTCCATGACATTAACCTGCTCTTTTTTCTCCTCTTCGGAAAAGAGCAATTCCGGACAGATCAAACTCAATAGAAATGCCGCTACAACGATCTTAAAAGATTTCACAGCCTCCCCCTTTTGCCTTGGTATCACCCCCTCTGATGCATAAAATGACAACAGGGGTGCTCGTCAATACGCCGATCTTTGGATCCTCCTTAGGCCAATTCCCCATCAGGGCAGGGTCTCCCCGCCACGGTCAGCCCCTGCCCTTGTGTTTATTCTCCTGGTGCCGAAGTCGAACCATCCCCCAGGTCCGAGCTCTCTCTCTGCACTTCAATATTCTTTATCCTCATCTTCATCAGGTGATCCGATGCTTACTTCACTTCAAAGGCGATAGTGGCCGATTTGTAAAGCATATCGGCATCGGGGTCATTGGGCGTATCGGTCTTGCGAGTAGCTTTTACTATGTTAAGCCCGTTCTTTTTGATGACCACTTCGGCCTTCCCGTCCTTGTCGGTTTTCAGAGAGTCCTTCTCCACTCCTTCCGCTCCCACTGTGGCCCCGGGCAAGGGTCTGCCGTCATACAGAACTTGAAAAGGCAGCTTGTCCCCCACTTTCAGAGCCAGGGGATTTTTTAATGGCACCAGTTCCATCTTGCCGCCCACCGGTTGGGTGAAGCTGTTGTTCCACTCCCAGAGATTCTTGCTGAAGGTTTCCCCTTTTATGGACTGGAGGACATCTTTGACGCCGCGTTTGGATACATTTTTCCAGCCTTCAGGAGTCTTGACCCAGGGGCCCGAGTTAAACACCACGATGACCAGAGCCGGTTCCTGGGGCATGACCAGGGTGGCGCTGGTGCCCTTGTCTTTTACCATTACCGACAGATCTTTTCCGGAGGCGTCTATGCCCTTGGCCGCCTTGATGAAATCCGCCTTGTAGGGATCGCTTTTACCGTCGTGGCCCCACATCACCACGTATGTGCCGCCGTCTCTGGCCACCCAGGTGTCGTGGGCGTAAAGAGTAGCAGCGGAAACCAGGGTTAAGGCCAACGCCAGCATAACTGCTTTTTTCATAAGATTTCTCCCTTAAGTTGGTGATCTTTAAGAAACAGTTTTTTGCAATAAACTTCCAATAAGCAAATGTTGTTTAATTAAACCGGTATTTTAGTCCGCCCAAGACCTCCAAAAAAGGTAATGGGGGATAATACAACGAACCGACGTCCACGTAGATTTCCGAGGAATAGTGGCGTGGGGTTAATGTAACATCCACTGAGGCGGTCCAATTTTTATAGCGATAGGCCAACCTTGAAGAATATTGTTCAAATTTTGATCCTATGAGAGTAGCAGTAGAATTGGCGGGGCTTCGGCCCAAGAGTCGATAGTAAAAATCTAGGCTTAACTGCTGATTGTTTTGATCCCAGGGCTTCCTGAATTGTAATCCGATGATTCCCATATCTGCTGGGATATAAGGAACATAACAGGCATCAGGGGTAGGAGGATTTTTCAAGCGCGCCCGCACATGAGAGTAACTACCGTAGAGCGACAGTTCCTTGGTGAGGAAAATCTTGGTTTCTATCTCGAGGCCGGTACGTTTGGAAGTACCTAAGTTGTAATAAGTTAAGGTTATTGGATCTTGCCACGGTTCCCCCTGATACAGGGTGTTATAATAGTCAAAAGCGACATATAATCGTTTCAGGAAAAGCGCGTTGAAGCCCACATCCCACGTATCAAGCTTGGGCAGGCCCATAGTATAATTAGCATTTTGGGCTGGAGTTGACGGAGACAACTCGTCTTCGCTGGGTGAACGGAAACCCCGCCCTTTGTTGGCGAAGATATTGATATCTTTATAAGGTGTAAGTACCAAACCAAATTTGGGACTCCACAAATTGGGGCTACAATTACCGGAATTCTGGGGCACAAGCTTATTGTTCACTTCGATTTGAAATTGGTCGAAGCGCAGACCACCTAAGAGTTTTAGGAAAGAAAAGGGCTTATATTGTACCTGACTGAATATACCAGTACTGAAATAATGAAATTCTTGGTTACGGGTTGTATTCAGATAATTATAATATGCAATGGTATCCCATTCTTTGGCATTGATCTGATCATAGCGCAGATCATCACCGACAATCACAGACAGATTGTCAAAGGGCTGGTAATTATAAAACAGCTTCCAACCCCAATAGTTTGAGAAGCTGTCCTTCCGACTCTGCGTGTATCCATCCCATGTCCTGCCAGTGTCGATGCCATAATAGGCATAGTAGAGTGTGCCGTAAAAGCCTTGTTCGTCATCTTTGGGGGAGTAGTTCAAAACCACATCGGCCATTTCGCTATCGCCTCGATCGTATGGGCTTACCGCGCTTGTCCGGCTGATTAGACCTGTTTTTATTTTGTTTATCGAGATGTAACCCGGATCACCCCAAGTTCTGGCCACGTAGTGGGCTCGCAGCGATAGATACCCTTCCCCCAAAGGGGTAGTGAATTTGTTAAAAAACTGCCCCCGCTCGAAATCATTATTGTCCCGATATCCCTGTCGGGTATAGCCCTCCCATACCAAAAAAGGAGTTACTTTGTAAGACGGATCGCTAAAGACTCCGATTCCCTGACCAGTTCCCCAAGTCCCTCCATATAACCCAACAGTGGGACCACTTTCTGATTTTTTGGTGATGATATTGATGACCCCGCCTAAGCCAAAATCGCCATAGAGCGCCGAGAACGGCCCTTTGATGACCTCGATGCGTTCGATCATTTCCGGCACCAGCCAGGCAATATCTTGCATTCCATGGACATAGGCCATGACATTCATGGGCATACCGTCCACGAAAAAGGCAGTATTCGCCCCATGGGCGCCGCCAGTAAACCCACGCATAGAAATTCCATCGCCGTAATTGCCGCCGGTGTATTTTGCGATATTTACTCCCGGCACGTTTCGCAACATATCGAGATAATCTCCCGTATAGGGCGTATGTTCAAGATCATCCCTGGTGATTATATTCACCTCCGCTGGCAGACCTTCGGACCTAATGGTTACCTTGCCCTGCTCCTTCACCAGGCGTTCACTTTCCACCACTATTTCATCGATTGTCTGCTCCTGAAACTTTTCCTGGGCATAAAGCAGTGCCGGCAGGATGAGAACCGACAATAGCAAGATCGTGCCTCTCCGAATGAATTTCACCTTTTTTCCTCCCCCTATTTTTCTCTTGCCCTCACCCCTTTCTATCCGTAAAATAACAATAGGGGCGTTGGTACAGACGCGGGTGTGCAACCCCTCCTCAGGCCAATTCCCCATCAGGGCAGGGTCTCCCCGCCAAGGTCAGCCCCTGCCCTGCATTGATCTTATTTGTACTCATTATCAAGTTATCGCTTGGGTCTTTCGCCTTCTTCTCTTTAATAGTACTGCTCCATCACAGATTAGAAAGCCTGGGCACCAAGAGTTATTGTTCGTAATACTTCAGCTACTTGAGAGAACAGATCAAGAAATGGTAGGCGTTGCCCATCCTACATTTAGGAACCTCAATCTTTTGATGATTGCCATTACCCGCGGGTCACCCCCCCGAACCATGAAAATGGGTGTCGGAGCATCCCAGAAGGCGTGATGCGCTTCGCTTTGGCTTACGCCGATCTGCGATTCGCGCCCTACGCAACTGGCCACTGGCAACTGGTCACTGACCACTGTATTTTCTGAATAATTCAGGCTTAATTTCATTTAACTAAATGTGTTACTATTTTTCTAACGGCTTTTGGCCGCAGACGGCGTAGTAGTCCCAGTTGCGGCTGATCCGGTACCAGAACGGCATGTCTTTCTTCTGTATATCGCTTAAATAGTTCAAATCCACGTCCTGGATATCACACAGTCCCGCCTGTTCCAAATAGGTTTTGGCCTTTCCCAGGGGGACGCCTTTGGCATGCGGCAACGAGGCTTGCAAGGCAGGAGAATAATGACTACTGGAAAGATCTCTTTTCTCGAAGACGTACATCAGCCACCTTCCCACCTTTCTTCTCAGGCTTGTCACCAGACTCCCGTCGTCCCAGAGGGCGTCGATTACAATGACCTTGCCGTTTTCTTTGATAACCCTCGTCCAACTGTCTAAGGCCGTCTGGGGTGAGGGGAGTGCCCACAGTACGTGTTTGCAAACTACAACGTCGAAAAACCCTTCTTCAAAAGGCGGTTTTTCGGCGTCCCCCAATTGGAAATGGACACGGCGGCCAATGTCACTCTCGGTCTTGGTTTCGGCTTTCTCCTTGGCTCTATCCACCATTCTGGGAGAAATGTCGATACCGTAGACCTCGTGTCCCATGCCGGCCAGCAGGAAGCTGATTTCACCGGTGCCGCAGCCGGCATCCAATATTCTTAGACCTTTGCCGGTAATTAGTTTGCCAAAAAGCTCCTGCCAGGCTGCGGCTTCTTCTCCTTGTTGCACGATATGTCCTGGATATTTATCATATTTTTCTGGATCCCAGCGTCTTGACATCTCGTCCTTTATCCGATCGTGGTCATAGATGACCTGCTCTTTTTGCTGCTCCTGGGCATAAAGCAGTGACGGCAAAATGAGAACCGACAACAGCAAAATCGTGCCTCTCCGAATGAATTTCACCTTTTTTCCTCCCCCTATTTTTCTCTTGCCCTCACCCCTTTCTATCCGTAAAATAACAATAGGGGCGTTGGTACAGACGCGGGTGTGCAACCCCTCCTCAGGCCAATTCCCCATCAGGGCAGGGTCTCCCCGCCAAGGTCAGCCCCTGCCCTGATCTTTATTATCTTTTCGCCTTTTTAGGTTTCCTTGAGGATTACCTTATGATCTGCCAGATTCAGCCTCAGGAAGTCCGCCTTTACCACTCTCTGTTCTCCGAAGATGCTGATTAACCGTAGTAGACCGTCCTCTTCCGGTTCGATAAGGTCTACATCCGGCAGCAGCAGTTCCTCCTGGCCGTTTCTAAGAATGTATGCGGTGGCTTCACACATGTTAAAGCACCTCCTGCAGTTTTCCAGTTTCAGCCTTAATGCTAAGGCTTGTTTGACTATTATAACGCCGTTATTACCACTCAGGCCGTTAATGACGTAAAGACAATTGCCGCTGTTAGGCATTTCGAGCAACACGTAGTATTGCCGGCGTATCTGCCCGATCTTGGTCATCAATTCCTGAGGATAAACTTGATCGGCAGCCGGGCAATGCTATCCCTCGGTTCCCCCTGGACCATAGCTGGCCGGAAGGAGGATTGTTTGACGGCTCTCATAGCCGACTCCTCAAAACCGAAGCCGGCCCCCTGGATTACCTCCACTCCCCGAAGATTGCCCCGCGCATCGATTGACAACCGCAGTACCACGCGTCCCTCTTTTCCCAAACGGCGGGCCATCTCTGGATAAACCGGCATCACCCGGCGCAGGAAGGCCGGGCCGGTGGCGCTGCCGAAATCGGTAACCAGGGGGCCGGTAGGGGCCCCGGTCCCCCGAGTTACCGTCCGCCGGGGGGAAATGGGAGGTGATGGTTGAGCGGCGGTTATTGGTTGAGGTATAAAAGTTTTGGTTTCCACCGGCTCCGTAACTACCGGCTTCGGTCGGGGCTGCGGTCTTATCTTTGGCTTGGGCCGCACCGGTTCCGGTTTAGGCGGCTCCACCGTCCGGGGGGGCGGTTCACTGGCCATCGGCTTTTCCGCCATAGTCATGATAAATTCAACCGGCGGAAACGTTTTGGAAACCTTGGTAGCCAGAGATATGGGAATGAGCAGGATAAGACAGTGACATAGGGCAGAAATGAAAATTCCCCCGAAGCGCGTTGCTACTGGCATAACCGTTATTCCATTACTCCGTCGTCATTTGAGTGTTGATAAAACGAATATAAATTTCACTAAAATAATTTATCTCAACCGGATACCCATACTCTAACCGCTGGCTCAGCAGTATTACTGAGAAAATACCGCGGCCGGTTGCGTAGGGCGGGAATCGCAGATCGGCGTACGCCAAAGTGAAGCGCATCCCGCCGCAGTTGGAAAATGATTGCTGCACAGGCCAGAAAGCCTATGCTACCGGTAAATCATTTATCAGGCATAATAATTACATATTAGAAAAATAAAAAAAACCATGAAAGTTCGACCCCTTCTGGGGTTAGAAGCCTTCATGGCCGCCGGTGTTTTTTACTTTTTTATATATCGAGTTAAGGGGATTCGGTCCCTTGATCAACTCTTGTGAAGGTTATTACAAATAATAGGTTTTGTCAATAATTTTTTTCACAGTATGATAATAGCTGCCACCACACCCGGGTCGATTGTCTGGCGGGAAACAAGGATAATGGCCGGGAGTTAATCCATACCGTCTCGCTTGACAGGCCTTTTTCGCAGTTATGGGAGCATTAGAGGAATTTTTTCAAATCATATTTCTGGGCCAGGGCTTTCCTCTCTTCCTCGGGCAGAGAATTCATATAAGCCCTCCAGCCGGGGCACCAGTTGGCATGCCATCGCCAGAGTCTACCCAACAATGATCGGGGGTTGCGGTCGTAGCGGGCCCGCAGGGGGCATTGTCGACACATCGGATTTGCCATTTCAGCTCCTCTCCATTCTTTTGGTTTTCAGGAGTTATCAAAGGCTCTGGCAAAAAACATCTTCCACTTCCCGGTCATTCTGAAAGGTGTTATTTCCTACCAAAGATTCGCCGCCGCGGCCACACTGATGCGGTCGACAAGCTGGATTGCCTCCTCGGGGCATCCGGAGCGGCAGACGCCGCAGCCATAACAACGCCGCGGGTCAATCACCGTTTTTTGATCGGCGGTGCTGTAGGTCATGGCCTCGAACTGGCAGAACCGCAGGCACTCGCGGCAGCCGACGCACCGATCCGGGTCGACCTGGGCAATGTATTCGCCGCGAAACATCACCGGCACTGCATGGGTTATGGTACAACGCATCGCCAGGCAGTCGGAGCGGTCGCAGTTGCAGATGCCGCCGATGAAAGGCGTATGGAAGGTCCAGACGCTGTGACACAGTCCTTCCTGCTCATGGGCGTGAAAGGCGGCGATGGCCTCTTCTCGGGTGAGTACTTCCAGTCCCGTATTCTCGGGGCCGAATAAATAGCTGCCATCAAGTTCCCGCAAGATTTCGGCAAACCTCCCCCCCTCGGGCTGGAGACTGATCCCGTAGCAATAACGCTTTTCCTGGCCGAGCGAGGCCTGGCGGCAGATACAGGCTACCCTGATAATGCTGTTCACAAACCCGAAAATCTGCTCGATGTCTTCGATGGGGACTATCTGGCCGAAATGAACCTGCTGCATTTTGCGGGTTATAGTCCGGCTCATGATATTTCGAATAAAAGTCGGCGCCTTCTCCAGGCGTTCGAGGTTGCGTACGTCTCGGGCCAGGGCCTCGGGGTCGGAGAGAAATTTCTTGATAAAACGGCGTCGACGCAGGTCGCTGAGCAGGTCATCGGCGTAGTTTTTGGCCTGCAGATACCATTTCTTGCCTTCGCCGTGCTGCAGACAGAATTCGCACATGTAGTTTCTAACCTCACAATAGAGCGAGAAGAAGCCTTAGTATTCCTCTATTATCTTGGAGGAATGGAACGGGCCCATTTCGGGATGGTGGTGTTGGCGGGTGAGTCAATCTGCGGCAGGTAGGGTTTCAGGTCGATCACCGGCGTTTCGTCCCAGGCCGCCAGACCTTCTACCTCAAGCCGGTTGCCATCACGTTTGATCAGTCGGCAGGCATCCATGCCGATCAGGTTGGGGCGGGCCGGGGAACGGGTGGCAAAGACGCCGGTAAGGGGATTGGCCGGGTTCCCGCGCGGATGGACCTTCAAAGTACGTCGTTTCTCAGGCGTATCGTTGCCATGGAACCAATAGATCACCCAGAGGTGAGAAAAGCCCTCTAGGCCATCCAAAGATTCAGCGTAATCTGGTTTCACCACTACAAAGATCTTTTCTCCCCGCCGTTCTACCCGGCCGACAGGATTGATCGTAATCTGCGACATCACGGCGCCTCCATTGGATTTTTCCTGGCCCCAGGCGGGCTGTCGGTCCGACCCGCCCAGACAGGCTAGCAGAAGGAACATCCCTGCGGCCAGAGATATCAAGGTCTGCCGGAATGATCTCGGAACGGGGCCGGCAATGGCTTCTTTACAGTTAAAAAACTCTGAGTTTCTTTCCATAACAGATACCTCTCTGTCGGCTGAGAGTCGGCAACCAGCATGGGTCATTTCCGCCACCCGCTTCATCATATCATATTTCAGTCTCGCACTGCTTGTAAAATGGCATATCTGTCATTCGAGGTAAAGTTTTCGGTTTCCGGTTGTTGACCAGAAAATAACTGCGACACAGGCTGGAGGCCGGCGCAATCAATAAAAGGGGAGAGAGAAGGGGGTGAAGGGAAGAGGGATTGATGAGAAATTCTGTAAATTCGATAAATCAAAGATAGTTATTAAGAATGACAATTAGCGTATTAGACTAAGCTACTGATATGCCACGTTTATTATGGATAACTAATGACAGTAGGACTTTGAACCAGGTCTTGTCATAGCCTTCCGGGAAGTTCCAGGACAAGACCTGATGCTGTTTTAACCTAGTTTTCCAGAGGTTGCCAACGGTCCTGTAGCTTGGCCATCACCTGGGGCAGCGTGGTATATTCCATTTCGTCCATGGGCAGGCGATGCGGTTCAAAGGGGCCGTGGCGGCGCAGGTGGTCGGCAATGACATTGCAGAGGCGGCGGGCTTCATTAAAGCTGGGATCATCAAAAATATCGCAGGGGCCAACGAGGTGGCCGTTAGCCAGTTGGAAACCCAAGCATATAACTCGGGGAGGGCCATCGAATCGGGTGGGACGGGCCTGTGATAACGGGACCGGCATGAGGGGGCCGTAATGAGAGCCGCGCATCCAGCCCTCGACGATGTGGGGCATGGAAAAGGGTTCCACAACCTCTCCGACGGCGGGAAACTTTCCCTGGCAGCGGACGACACAGACCGGATCATCCTTACCGACGTATTTTCCGGCAATTAGAGCCAGTCGCTCGGTAGAGGAGACGGCGGCTATTTCCCCGTCTTTGGTATAGACCGCTTTTACTAGATAACGTCCGGTGGCGCCGATAAAAACCAGGAGATCATAGAGTTCCTCCGGAGTGCTGAATAATATTTTCTGATGACCTTTAACGTCATGGACTTCGTAGCGAAAACCTGCATGCAGAGTGGGAGCGATGACCAGACCGGCGGTATTAAATGGATCGGCGAAAATCTTGTAGAGGGGCAAATTCCAGGCCCCGGCCGATGTCTTATCAGCCATAAAGATAACGATGGGCTCAGACTCGCGCTCGACAAACTCCATTTCTGCCACGCCCGGACCCATGCCTCTGACATTGCCGGAAAAAGCGTGGCTCAGCAGGTCCTGTCCGGCGCCGTAGAGCTTTAATTTTTTGGCGACTTCGGTGCAGGCCTCAAAGACCTCCCAGGCGAGATGATGGACATCCCGATTATCAACGCCATGAGAGTGGGTCATGATGAGTTCCAGGTCATCACCACAGGCGGTGACGTGGTAGTCAACGAGGACTCCCTGGCTGCGGGCATCATCTAAATGACGGCTGGCCTCCAAAATCAGCTCGCCGTGCATGGCGCAATGCCCCACGTAGCCGCCGACATCGGCTTTGATCACGCTCAGGGTAATTTTGTCTGCCATGTTCTTCTCCTCTTGGTAAATATTTACTGCTGACGAAAAATCACCCAATAATACAGGCTTATAGATGCCGATGGAAAAGACCGAGGTGCAGGCGACAAGAGTGGGATTATGTATGAGATAGTTTCCTATTATAGCAAATATTCAATCAAAATAATACCGTAAAATATCTAACCAGGTGAAGTTGGATCGCGGTTGCCTCTATTACCCGGTCCGCAGGGAACAGCCTGGAGATCGTGGAGAAGCAGTGGCGCGACTATCTGCGGCCATTGACCGATATCTTCTTAAATAACTTTAAGATTGCGATACTTAGAATATTTTGAACATATACCAAACAGGAGGGGCCACGAGCCCGGCTTCATAAACCGATGAATTTAGAGGGGTCAGGGAAAAAATATTTCTGTCACAAATTATGCTTGACAAACAGCCCTGGCGCATTATAAAAACATCATGGATTATGGCTGAAGCGGAAAAGTAGGATTTTGCTTTGTGGATTTTTTCATTTATTCCTAAATGACATCTTGAGCTTGAGGCTAGCAACCATGGCGGAATTAAAAAAGCCCGTAAGCGCCGAATTGACCTCGGAACAGGTCAAGCGCATCAGAGAAGTATGTCAGCAGTTGGGTAAGGTAAAAGGGAAGGTGTTGCCCATCTTGCACGCCGTGCAGGATATCTGTGGTAACTGGCTGCCCCTGGAGGCCTTACAACTGGTAGCGAAAGAACTTGAAATCCCATATGGTTATCTATATGGGGTTTTGACTTTCTATAGCATGTATTCTGTTACTCCCCGGGGCAGATATATTATCCGGATGTGCGAATCAGCGCCCTGTCATGTCAACGGGGCGGAGAATATCCTGGAGGCGCTGAAGGAAGAATTGGGAGTAGAGGTGGGGGGGACAACCTCGGATGGCCTTTTCACCTTAGAACTTACGGCGTGTTTAGGTACATGCGAAGTGGCCCCGGCCATGCAGATCAACGAAGTGGTCTTTGGTAATCTGACGGGTGCGAAGGTCAAGGAAATCCTGGATAACTACCGGGCGGGGAAAGAAGTAGATTACCGCACTCTGGCGCGCACGACGATTAAGCCCTTGGCGTATCCGTTAGATCAGGACAACATGGTATTGTTCGCCAACCTGGACCGGATTGATCCGATGAGTTTGGATGATTATCGGGCCAAGGGCGGCTACGAAGGGCTGAAAAAGGCCGTCACCTCGATGAGCCAGGTGGATGCCATTAATGAGGTGAAGACGGCCGGGGTTCGAGGTCGAGGTGGTGCCGGTTTCCCGGCGGGGTTGAAATGGTCCTTTACCCAGCCGAGTCCGATTATCCCCAAGTATATTGTCTGCAATGCTGATGAAGGTGAGCCGGGCACAATCAAGGACCGGTATATTATGGAGGGCGATCCCCACCGGGTGCTGGAGGGCATGGCCCTGGCCGGCTATGCGGTAGGCGCCTCTCATGGGTATATCTATGTCCGGGGGGAATACTATCTGTCGATGCTGCGTCTGCAGAATGCCATCGATCAGGCCATGCAAAATGGTTGTTTGGGCAAGAATATTTTCGGTTCCGACTTCAGTTTTACCATCGAAGTGCAGTCCGGTGGCGGCGCCTATGTATGCGGGGAAGAAACGGCCCTGATCGAATCGATCGAGGGCAAGCGGGGTAATCCGCGGGTTAAACCGCCGTTTCCGGGTCAGGTTGGTGTTTGGGGCAAGCCCAGTATTGTCAATAATGTCGAAACGCTGTCAAGTATTCCGATGATTATCAGCAAAGGCGGCGAATGGTATAAGGCCAAAGGCACCGAAGACGCTACCGGCACCAAGATCTTCCAGGTGGTTGGGCATGTGAACCAGCCCGGCGTCATTGAGGCCGATCTGGGCATGACGGTGCGGGAATTGATCGACAGATACGGCGGCGGCATCCGGGGTGGCAAGAAGTTCAAGGCCTGTCAGACCGGCGGTGCTTCTTTCGGCTTCATCACCGAAGACCAGCTCGACACTCCGATGGAATATAAGGCCATGGGGGCTATCGAAGGTGCTCTGGGGTCGGGCACTATGCTGGTCATGGATGAGGATACCTGCATTGTTGATGTGGTCAAGTGCATCCTCTACTTCTTCCAACACGAGTCGTGCGGTTTCTGTCTACCCTGTCGGCGGGGCACCAGGATTCTCTACGACCTGATTTGCAAGATTGCCGATGGTCGGGGAGAAGAAGCCGATCTGGATAAAATGATCAAGGTAGCCCAGGTAATGGCGGATAGCGCCAACTGCGCTCTGGCCATGAGTCCCATATTTTTTATCAAGACGACGATAGAACGCTATCGTGATGATTATCTGGCTCATTTGAACGGGACCTGCCCCCTGTGCAAAAAATAGGGGTGGCTGCCGCTTCGATGAGCCGGCGAAGCGCCGGGTAGCGAGAGGAAGACAGGGCCGGAAAGGCTAACAAAGGAACAGGCGATGCTTATCGATTATCTACCAATTCTGGTGTATCTGGTCATAGCCCTTGGCGTGGCGGTAGGGATGGTGGCTCTCTCTGAGGCCTTGGGGAAGAAGACTCACACGGCAGTCAAGGACCTTCCCTACGAGTGCGGCATGATTCCGTCCGGAGATGCCCGTAGCCGTTATTCGGTGAAGTTTTTCGTCATTGCCATGTTTTTTCTGGTGTTCGACATTGAAGCAATTTTTCTCTATCCCTGGGCAGTGATTTACCGGGCCCTGGGATTGTTTGGCCTCATTGAAATGGGGATCTTTATTCTCGTCCTGGCAGTAGGCCTGGCCTATGTTTGGGGTAAAGGCGCCCTCCAGTGGGAATAAGGCATCCCGGCAAGAGATGATGCTGGTTTAATCACTCTATCTGCCAGGGTGGAGGTTAAGTGTAAAATCAGACCTGCCGACGGCGGAAGATAAAGAGGAACACGGGATGGGTATTGAAGAACATTTAGGGAACAATATTTTAACGACCTCTTTAGAGAAGATGGTGGATTGGGCCCGGAAGAATTCTCTCTGGCCGGCGACCTTTGGGTTGGCCTGCTGCGCTATCGAGATGATTGTGACCGCAGCGAACCGTTATGACATTGCCCGTTTTGGGATGGAGGCTTTTCGGGCGTCGCCGCGCCAGGCCGATTTGATGATCGTGGCCGGCACGGTGACGAAAAAGATGGTACCGGCGGTGGTCCGGATTTACGAGCAGATGACCGAGCCGAAGTGGGTAATTGCCATGGGGGCCTGTGCCTCTTCGGGTGGCATATTTAGAAGCTATGCGGTGGTCCAGGGCATTGACCAGTATCTGCCGGTGGATGTATATGTCCCCGGTTGCCCCCCCCGGCCTGAGGGGCTGTTGTATGGTATCCTCAAACTCCACGACAAGATCTTAAAAGACCCATTCCTGACGAAGAAATATCGCGATCAGATTCCGGCCAGGAGGACGCATGGACATGGCCATTAACAAATTGCAGGCTCAATTCCCCGATGAGATTGTGGACGTCTATGAGTTTCGGGGAGATGCTACGGTCACGGTCAAACCGGAAAAGTTGGTGGAGATATGTGAATTTCTGCGGGATGATCCGGAGACGTCTTTCCGATACCTCTCCTCGGTTTCGGGGGTGGATTATCACCCGGCTTCACCCCGGTTCGCGGCAACCTACCATTTATATTCGCACCAGAACCGAAATAGGATCGCGTTGAAGGCATTCTGTGCCAATGATGACGCCCCGGCCCTGCCATCGGTGGTGTCGGTGTGGTCTACAGCGGACTGGCATGAGCGGGAAGCCTACGATTTAGTAGGCATCAAGTTTAGCGGTCATCCCGATCTGCGCCGGATTCTGACGCCGCCGGAATGTGAAGGCTATCACCCGTTAAGGAAAGATTATCCCCAAGAAGGGTATTAGGACGTATACACGATGAATAGCGCCGAATTAGCACCTCGCACCGAGACCATGCTCCTGAACCTGGGTCCGCAGCACCCCAGTACCCACGGCGTGCTCAGGGTCTGGTTGGAGCTGGATGGGGAAGTGATCGTTAACGCCGACCCAGATATCGGCTACTTGCACCGGGGTATCGAAAAGATGTGCGAGAACCGCACCTACCATCAGTGTCTGCCGCTGACTGATAGGTTGGATTATCTGGCCGGCACCGCCAATAACCTGGGCTATGTCCTGGCAGTGGAAAAGCTGCTGGGCGTCGAAGTCCCTAAGCGGGCCCAGTATATCCGGGTTCTCATGGCGGAGTTCACCCGGATCTCCAGCCATCTCTTCTGGCTGGGAACCCACGGCCACGATTTAGGCGCCATGACTCCTCTGTTCTTTGCTTTTCGCGAACGGGAGCAGCTCATGGACCTCTTTGAGATGGCATGGGGTGGTCGGCTCTTTCCCTGCTATCTCCGGATTGGCGGTTTGGCGGCAGATTTACCGCCCGGGTTTGTTGAGAAGGCCTGGGAATTTGTCAAGGCCTTTCCGGAAAAAATTAAGGATTACCACAATCTGCTAACCAAAAACCGCATCTGGATTGCCCGCACCAAGGACGTGGGCATTATGACTAGAGAAGAGGCCATCGATTGGGGTTGGTCCGGTCCCATGGCCCGCGGTTCGGGGGTTGATTGGGATATTCGGCGGGATACGCCGTATTCCAGCTACCAGGATTTTGACTTTGTCGTGCCTTTGGGACAGAATGGCGACACCTACGACCGCTATCTGGTTCGCATGGAGGAGATGGTGCAGAGCAACCGGATCTGTCGGCAGGTGTTGGAAAAGCTGCCGGAGGGAGAGGTCAACGTCGATGATCCCACGGTCAGCCTGCCTCCCAAGGAGAAGGTGTATAACAATATTGAAGCATTAATTAATCATTTTCTGCTTATTGAAAGAGGTCTGACTCCTCCTGCGGGCGAGGTTTATCATGCTATTGAGGCCCCCAAAGGCGAGTTGGGCTTTTATATCATCAGTGACGGCAGTCCGAAACCATTCCGGGTGAAGGTCAGGGGTCCGTCGTTTATTAACCTGTCACCCACCAAGATATTGGCAAAAGGGCGTCTGTTGTCTGATATTATTGCCCTCATTGGAACGATGGATATTGTGTTAGCCGACGTGGACCGGTAAGCACAGCGATGACGACCGATACCTGTCAAACTATTAGGAAATAACAATGATCAATCTGACGATCGATGGCAAAGCAATACAGGTGGAAGAGGGAAAAACTATTCTCCAGGCTGCGCAGGCGAACGGAATACGTATACCCTTTCTCTGCTACCATCCGGCTATCAAAGCCATCGGCTCGTGCCGGATTTGCGTGGTGGAAGTCAAGCCCGGCCCCCCCAGACCGCAACCCGCCTGTACCACCAGGGTGAGCGAGGGGATGGAAGTTATTACCAATTCCGAGCGGATCAAGAGTATCCGTCGGGAATTGGTGAAATTCATGCTGGTCAACCACCCGCTGGATTGCCCCTGGTGTGACAAAGGGGGCGAATGCGAGCTGCAGAATCTCACGCATGAACTTGGCATAGCCGAAGTAGATTATGAAGCGGCGCGTAAGCCCATAAACAATGATGTTGAATCGCCCCTCATCGAACGTTATAACACCCGGTGCGTCACCTGCGGCCGGTGTGTGCGCGTCTGTCGGGAGAGGGTAGGGGCCAGCGCCATTAATTTTGAGAACCGGGGATATTTCACGGATCTGGGCAGCGGTCAGCAGCCATTGAACTGCGAGTTCTGTGGCACCTGTATTGAGGTCTGTCCGGTCGGGGCCTTGATCAATAAGCTGTTCAAGTACAGCGCCCGCAGTTGGGAGATGACGCAATCGGAGACCATTTGCCAGTTCTGCGGCGGGGGTTGTAATTACCAGGTGAACGTCAAGGATGGCAAGGTCCTGCGAGTCAGCCGGGAGGCGGAGAATCCGCTCCTTTGTATGCGGGGTCGCTTCGGTTTTGGCGTCTTGAATTCGCCGGAACGGATCAAGACTCCTCTCATTAAGAAGGGTGGACAGTTCGTCGAGGCTACCTGGGACGAGGCGTTGGAGTTCGCCGCACAAGGTTTGATGCAGGTGATGGCCAAGAGCGGTTCCGGCGCCGTCTATGGCATCGGATCTCCCCGGGCCTCGAATGAAGCCAATTATCTCTTGCAGAAACTCTTCCGAGTCGGTTTGGGATCAAATCAGATCGACAACCCGGCCAGATATAACTATCTCCGGGCCTTGGAGGGGATAGCCGAGGTCTTCGGCAAGCCTGAGATTGAAGGGATCAATCCGGAGCGGCAGAAAATCAGCAAGCCGTTTCACAGCCCGCTCATGTTGGAGGAAGGCGCCAAAGGCAAAGGCTTTCCTTTTGTGTTAGGCGATTGCGAGAAATTATCTCAGGCTGACGTCGTGCTGGTCCTGGGTGCTGATGTTACGCCGGAAATGCCGCCTTATGGTTGGCAGCTCATGAAGGCCCTGCAAAATGAAAATTTCCGGTTGATCGTCGCCAATCCCCGGAAAACCAAATATGATCGGTATGCACACCTTAAAATGCGCTATAAACCGGGAAGCGAACGGGCCTTGCTGGTCGGCTTGATGGAGGCGGTGCTCGAGGGCAAGCCTGGCCATGAGCCCTATTTAGCAGCCGAGGGTTTCGAGGTTTTCAAAGAGAACCTGCTGAAGGCGCCTTTGCAGGATATCAAAAGCAGGACCGGTGTTCTGGTCGGGGACCTGCGAGAAGCTGGAAAGCTTTTGGCTCAGGCCCAAGCGCCGGCGATTATCTTCGGCAATGATGTGCTGGCTCAGGTCCAAGGCAAAGAAAACGCCGTGGCTATCGCTAATCTTTTCCTGCTTATCGGCCAGCCGTGCAATCCAGGCAGCGGGCTCTACCCCATCGCGGAGAAAAATAACACTCACGGTGTCTGCGACGTCGGGGTGCTGCCCAACCTGCTGCCGGGCTATCAGGAATTAGGCGGCGGGACGGCCTTTACTGACATATGGGGAAAGGCGCCTTCGACCCTTGCCGGGATGCCGCTGGATGAAGCTCTGAGCAAACTGGAAAATAACGCCGTTAATGCGCCGCAGGCCTTTTATATCATGGGCGGCGACATGGTGCGGCAGTTGCCCAATAGTACACGGGTGCTGGGTATTTTGCAGAAGGCTAAATTTATTGTCATGCAAGGCGCCTTTATGACGGAGACGGCCAAGGTAGCCGATGTCGTGTTGCCGGTCGCCATTCATGCTGAAGTGAACGGCACCTACACCAACACCGACGGCAAACTGGGGAGATTGCAAGCCGCGGTTGGCACCAATGGAGTCAGGCCCGGTTGGCAGATCATTGCTGACCTCAGTCGAAAGCTGGATGTTCCCATGGAGTATGCCAATGAAGAGGACATCTTTAGAGAGATGTCGGCAGGCATGCCGCTCTATGCCGGAATCCAGCCCGGTTACCGCTGGCCCTGTCCGTCTATCACCGCGGAGGTTAAAGGCACGTTTGTCCCCTTTAGTCCCGAGGTGGATATTTCGGGAGAGGGGCCGTTTACCCTCATCGTCGGGAAAACCATGGGGCATTCTGGCAGCTTCACCACTTGGGCGGCCGGTCCGATGACCATCCTCTCCGGGCAGGTGTTGAAGATGAATCCGGATGACGCTGCTGCTCTAGGGATTGCAGCTGCTGAAAAAGTTACTGTCAGTTCGAATCAGGGTAGTATTGCGGTCACGGTGGCGCTCACGGAGGAGATGCCGGCGGGGGTGGTCTTCCTGGCGGATCATTTTGCTGACCCGATGGCGAACACCTTAACCTTAAATTCAAACCTTTGTCGCGTGACTATTCAGAAGGGTTAAAGCTATGAACCTGCCGTTACTAGTCGGGGTCCTGGTGGTGAAGACGCTCATTGTCTTTGTGGTGTTTCTCACTACCATCGCCTACGTCGTGCTGATGGAGCGTAAGGTTTTGGGTTTTCTCCAATTCCGTTACGGTCCCAATCGGGTAGGTCCCTGGGGATTATTGCAGCCCCTGGCAGATGCGATCAAACTGATCTTTAAAGAGGATTTTACCCCGCCAAGTGCAAATAAAGTCTTGTTTGTGCTGGCGCCGATGATTGTCGGATTGACGGCGTTTCTGCCTTTAGCGGCGATTCCTTTTGCAGATAAGATACTACCGGACCAGATTACCATTTATGGTCAAACCCTTGATCTGACGGTGGCCAGTCTGAACCGCGGGGTGATTGCGGATGTTAATATCGGCATCCTCTATATCTTTGCAGTGGCGGGAATGGCAGTGTATGGTGCAGTTATCGGCGGTTGGGCGTCGAACAACAAGTATTCGCTCCTTGGCGGGTTGCGGCTGTCGGCCCAGATGATTAGCTACGAACTGGCCTTGGGGTTGTCAATCATCGGGGTGCTTATGCTGGCCGGGAGTTTAAGCCTGGTGAAGATCGTGGAAGCCCAGAAGGACATGTGGTTTATAGTGTATCAGCCACTCGGGTTCATCCTCTTTCTTACCGCTGCCTTTGCGGAGTGTGCCCGAACCCCGTTTGACCTCATTGAATGCGAAAATGAGTTGGTAGCCGGCTATCAGACGGAATACAGCTCGATGAAATGGGGTCTGTTGATGATGGGGGAATACGGGCATGTGGTTATTGCCAGTGCGCTCACGACGACGCTCTATCTGGGTGGCTGGTATGGGCCGTATTTACCTCCGGTGGTCTGGTTTTTATTAAAGACGTTTGCTGTGATCTTCTTTTTCATCTGGGTCAGAGGAACCTTTCCGCGCTTCCGGTTTGATCAACTGATGTATTTAGGTTGGAAAGTCATGTTGCCCCTGGCTCTGGTCAACATACTTATCACCGGCGTCGCCATGCTCTATTTTTAAAGGTGCCATATGATAATTCCACTGCTTAAAGGGTTGGGGACAACGTTCAAGGCTCTTATTTCCAAGCCGATCACGATCCAATACCCAGAAGAAAGACGGCCAGTCAGCGACCGCTTCCGTGGGCGGCCTGAACTGCAACTCCATGAAAACGGGAAGGTAAAGTGTGTTGCCTGCACTTTGTGCAAGACGGTCTGCCCTTCGCAAGCAATTCTCGCCATTGAAGCCGCCGAGGGGACCTACGGAGAAAAATATCCCATAAGGTTTGAGATAGATTTGACCCGATGCATATTCTGCGGTTTCTGCCAGGAAGCCTGTCCCAAAGCAGCTATAGCTCTCAATAAAGAATACGAGCTGGCGCAATACGATAAGAGTGCTTTGCTGTATGATCTTGAAATGCTCAAGAAAAAGAGTTAATCCAGTCCGAGGAGATTAAAGGATGCACATAATATTTTTTCTATTAGCCGCAACTGCTTTGATCTCCGGGATCATGGTGGTGATCCAGGTAAATCCGGTGCGCAGCGCCCTCTATCTGGTGTTGAACTTCTTTGCCCTGGCAGGCATATACCTCCTGGCGAATGCTCAATTTATTGCCGCGGTACAGATTATTGTCTATGCCGGCGCCATCATGGTTCTGTTCCTGTTTGTCATTATGTTGCTGAATCTACGGCAACCCGAGGAGGGGGGGGCGCAGCTGCATATCGGCCAAAAAATCCTGGGGGCTTCCTTGGCAACAGGCACGGCGGCTTTGGTAATCTATACCATCACCAGATTGAAGCTGCCTCCCGGCAAAGGCATGGCGGCCGATTTTGGCACAACAGAAATGGTGGCTAAATCACTTTTCACTGATTACCTGCTGCCGTTTGAAGTTACTTCAATCTTATTGCTGGTCGCAGTTGTAGGTGCCGTGATCTTGGCCAAGACCAAAGTGGACTAAGTAAGGGTTTCGCAGGAGATAAACATGGTGATGCCGATAACCTATTATTTGGCGGTAAGTTGCGCCCTGTTCGCCATTGGTGTGGTCGGGGTGTTAATCCGGCGGAATGCAATAATCATCTTCATGTGTATTGAGATGATGTTGAATGCCGTTAATCTCGCTCTCATAGCCTTCTCAGATTATTATAAGGCCATCGACGGGCAGATGTTTGTGTTTTTTGTCATGGTGGTGGCGGCTGCTGAAGTTGCCGTGGGATTGGCTCTGATCTATGTCATATTCCGCAACAAAGGCACCGTGTATGTTGATGAACTCAATATCATGAAGTGGTAAGGAGCAGGCCATGATAGAATACATATGGTTGGTGCCTGTTTTTCCGTTGATCGGCTTTTTATTCAATGGCCTGTTGGGCAGGAAGGTTTCCAGACAGACAATCAGCATTGTCGGGCCTGTAACTGTAGGTTTATCATTTGCTTATGTTATAGGAGCCTTCTGGGAATTTATCCATCTACCTGCTAATGTCAAGCCTATCGAGGTGGTTGTCTTTAACTGGATCACCTCTGGAAGTTTTAATGCCCAGGCGGGTTTTTTGGTAGACCCCTTATCTCTGGTGATGCTCCTGGTCGTTTCGGGCGTGGGATTTATCATCCATGTCTATTCGGTCGGGTATATGCATGATGATCCTGATTATCCCCGCTTCTTCTCATACCTGAACCTCTTTGTGGTTAATATGCTGATTCTGGTCATGGCCAATAACTTCCTGCTGATGTTTGTCGGTTGGGAAGGCGTGGGGCTGTGCTCTTACCTGCTGATCGGTTATTGGTATGAGAAACAATCCGCCAGTGACGCCGGCAAGAAGGCCTTTGTGGTCAACCGGGTCGGCGACTTCGGATTTTTACTCGGCATCTTTCTCATCTTCTATACCTTCGGGACCATCAACTTCCGGGAAGTCTTTACCCAGGCGCATGGCCTGCCGGTAGGGGACGTGGTCGTTACCGTCATTACTCTGTTGCTCTTCCTGGGGGCCACCGGTAAATCGGCCCAGATTCCCCTTTTTACCTGGCTGCCCGATGCCATGGAAGGTCCCACTCCGGTCAGCGCCCTGATCCATGCCGCCACCATGGTTACGGCGGGCGTGTATATGGTGGCGCGCTGTAGCGCCCTCTATGCGCTGGCGCCGATCTCAATGACGGTGGTGGCGGTGGTTGGTCTGGCTACGGCTTTTATGTCGGCCTCTATCGGTCTGGCTCAGAACGATATCAAGCGGGTTCTGGCGTATTCCACCGTCAGCCAGTTGGGGTTTATGTTTCTGGCCTGTGGTGTAGGGGCATTCATTGCAGCAATTTTCCATCTTATGACCCACGCTTTTTTTAAGGCCCTGCTCTTCCTCGGTTCCGGCAGCGTTATCCACGGCATGCATGGCGAACAGGATATGCGAAAGATGGGTGACTTGAGAGGCAAGATGCCAATCACCTTCGGGGTTATGATGGCCGGAACCCTGGCCATCGCCGGGATCTTTCCTTTTGCCGGGTTCTTCAGCAAGGACGAAATTCTTTATAAGGCATTAATAGACGGGCATGTTGCCTATTGGGCGGTAGCCACGACAGCCGCCTTAATGACCGCTTTTTACATGTTTCGTCTAATATTCATGACCTTTTACGGGGAACGGCGGTGGGATTCGCATGTGCATCCGCATGAATCCCCCCCGGTGATGACCATACCGTTGATTGTTTTAGCGGTGCTTTCCACTGTAGGCGGCTTTGTCGGTATTCCCCTGATTCAGGGCTGGAATCTCTTTCATGACTTCTTAAGCCCGGCGATCACCCACGTAGCCCGTCCGGAAGTTCATCACGCAATGTCTTTTGAAATCATGATGATGCTGGTAAGTATGGGTGTGGCGATTGTAGGTATATGCGCAGCATACAAGATGTATATCAAGCAGCCTGAATTGCCGGCCGAGGTCACGGCCAAAGTTCCGGTGTTGTATGATCTGATTTACAACAAGTACTATGTCGATGAAATTTATGATGCCACGGTGGTTGAGCCGATAAAGAACGGATCGGTTTTCTTGTGGCAGGAAGCGGATAGCAAAGTTATTGATGGCGCCGTTAACGGAACGGCATGGCTTATTGATTGGTTCAGCACGGTTATTAGAAAATTGGAAACCGGCTATGTCCAAAATTATGCTCTGGGGATCTTGATCGGCGTAGCGGTCATCACAGGCTATTATCTTGGCCGGTAGTAGGGGGATAAGGAGTTAACTCAATGAATTTTCCGATTTTATCTATATTGATTCTGCTCCCCATGGTCGGGGTGGCCCTGATCATGATGTTGAACCGCGAAAATCAATGGCTGATAAAAGGCACTGCCATGGCGTTTGCCTTGCTGGAATTTATCATCTCGTTGCCTTTATGGTTCGGGTTCGACGGCGGATCAGCGGCCATGCAATTTGTGGAGAGGTATAGCTGGTTTCCTGCCTACGGGATCAGCTATTATATCGGCATCGACGGTATTTCCCTGCTGTTGGTGTTGCTAACCACGTTTATCACTCCTATCTGCGTACTGGCCTGCTGGGAAGATATTCAGAGCAAAGTAAAGGAGTTTATGATCTGTCTGCTGTTTTTACAGACAGGTATGATCGGTGTCTTTGTCTCTTTGGATCTCTTCCTCTTCTACATCTTTTGGGAAATTATGCTCATCCCGATGTATCTTTTGATCGGCGTATGGGGCAATCCCGCCCGGCGGATCTATGCGGCGGTAAAGTTTTTCATCTTCACCATGGTTGGCAGTCTGTTGATGTTAGTTGCCATCCTGGTGTTGTATTTTTACAACTACAAGGTTACCGGCGTCTATACCTTCGATCTGCTGAAGATGTACGGTCTGCAGATCCCGTTCATGATGCAGTTTTGGATGTTTCTGGCCTTCGGGTTGGCTTTTGCCATTAAAGTGCCGATGTTTCCGGTGCACACCTGGTTGCCGGATGCTCACACCGAAGCCCCAACCGTTGGCAGTGTTATCCTGGCCGCGGTCCTATTGAAGATGGGAACCTATGGCTTCCTGCGGTTTAATATGCCGATGTTCCCCGACGCCGCCTGGTATTTTGTGCCGCTCTTTAGTATTCTGGCGGTGATTGGTATCGTATACGGTGCCTTGGTATCTCTGGTGCAGGTTGATTTAAAGCGGCTGGTAGCGTTCTCTTCTGTCAGCCATTTAGGTTTTGTCATGCTGGGTCTGTTTACTTACACCATGGCCGGGGTCCAAGGGGGAATCATCCAGATGATCAACCATGGGCTTTCCACCGGGGCCTTGTTTTTGATCGTCGGAATGGTCTATGAGCGCCGGCATACTCGAATGATTGCCGATTTTGGTGGTTTATCAAAGGTAATGCCGGTATACGCTACCATATTTATGGTTGTTACCCTGTCGTCAATCGGGTTGCCCGGCCTGAACGGGTTTGTCGGTGAATATCTGATCCTGCTGGGAGCATTTAAGACTAATAAAGTCTTTGCCATCTTTGCCGCCTCGGGGGTCATATTTGCTGCTGCCTATATGCTGTGGATGTTCCAGAGAGTCATGTTTGGCACCATAACAAACGAGAAGAACCGTAACCTTAAAGACCTATCCATGCGGGAAGTTGTAGTTCTGCTGCCGATATTAGTATTTATTGTTTGGATCGGGGTGTATCCGAATACCTTCCTTGATAAAACTAAGGCGTCAACTGCCAATTTTGTCGCCATGATGGAGAAAGCCAAAGCCACCAAAGTGGCTGTAGCTGATGTGATGGTTAAGGGGGACCAGAGATGAGCATTGATATACCAAGTATTAGTCTTACCAACATCGGGCCTTTAATCACCCTTAGCGTGGCCGGGCTGCTCCTCCTTTTGGTGGACGCCTTTTCCATCAAGGGGGTAAAAAAAGGACATTTTCATCAGATAGCGCTCACCGCGGTGCTGATAGCCTTGGTACAAACGGTGTGGTTATGGGACCGCCAGGGCGCTGATTTTTCCCGCATGATTTATGTGGATAACTTCTCATTCTATTTTTATGTGGTGTTTCTTATTGGCACTGGCATCAGCGTCGCGTTGTCAATCAGATATATGGAGGAATACCATAAAAGTTGCGGTGAGTACTATGCCCTGATGCTATTCGCTGCCGTCGGTATGATGCTGTTGGCCGCTGGTGGGAATTTAGTGACCATCTTCCTGGGCGTTGAAGTATTGTCGATTCCGATATATATCTTATCCGGAATGTTCCGGGAAGAAGCGAAATCTAACGAAGCGGCGTTGAAATACCTGCTCCTGGGCGGGTTTTCCTCTGCTTTCCTGCTGTTCGGTATGGCAATGCTGTACGGCGGGACGGGCACGATGTATCTCGCCGATCTGGCCAAGGTAATAAAGTCAGGCGGCATGAATCCCTTGACCTATCTCGGGTTGGGTCTCTTGGTAGTAGGGTTCGGCTTCAAGGTCTCCCTGGTCCCTTTCCATATGTGGACCCCTGATGTCTATGAAGGCGCTCCGACTTCGATTACCGCCTTTATGTCGGTGGGAACCAAGGCTGCGGCGTTTGCGGCATTCTTGCGGGTCTTTATGGAGGTCTTCCCATCCGTGCGGATGGATTGGGATATGCTGCTGTGGGTAGTAGCGGTAGCGACTATGACGATAGGCAACGTCACGGCTCTGGCGCAGACCAATATCAAGCGCATGTTGGCATATTCCTCTATTGCCCACGCAGGTTACATCCTGGTGGGATTAGTAGCCGGGAATCAATTAGGCGGGATCGGCATTCTGTACTATCTCTTGGCATACACCCTGATGAATCTAGGGGCCTTTGGCGTCGTTATCCTCGTGTCCCGGAAGAAAGACAGTTGCCTGAATATTTATGACTATAGCGGCGTCGGTTTCCAATATCCGGGAATGGCCCTACTCATGTCGGTCTTTATGTTCAGCCTGGTGGGTATGCCGCCGACAGCCGGGTTTATCGGCAAATTCTATATTTTTTCCGCCGCGGTGGAAGCCGGTTATATCTGGCTGGTTATTATCGGTGTGCTCAACAGCCTGATTTCAGTTTACTACTATCTCAGGATCATTGTCATTATGTATATGTATCCTGCCGAAGCCGATCTGGGTCCGGTTCCTCTGAATGCTACCATGACGACAACATTGGTCTTTAGCGCTATTGCCGTTCTGGCGATCGGCATCTTCCCCAACAGCATCTACAATCTGGCCCTGAGTTCGGTTAAGATCTTGGGCATTTAGATTCGATGAGAGTTAGCAATTAAGGGGCCTCCGGGCCCCTTTTTTTTGATGCGGATTCAAGATCATAAGAAATTAGACGTGACAGCAGTTTTATCACGGAACTTGTAACCTTGCTGATTAGGGTAATGCCCGGGACATAATCAGGGCATCTTCTCCCGTCTCAGAGTAGTATTTCTTTCTTCTCGCCACACAGCGGAATCCTAAAGAATGATAGAGTGACAAGGCTGCCTGGTTTGATGGCCTGACCTCCAGCCAGACAATCCTAACCTGATTGCAGCTAGCGGTTTGCATGGCACGATGAATTAAGGCGCGGGCGATCCCCTGGCGGCGGTAGCCAGTTTTGACTGCCAAGTTAAGGATGTGCATTTCATCGAAGATAAGCCAGAAAATAATATAGCCGCAAATTTCCCGTTCCTGCCGGTTCTGTCGAATTGCCAAGAGAGTGCGAGAATAATCCTTTGCCAGTTCTGCGATAAAGTGTTGGCACGGCCAGGGAAAGGGAAACGCTTGGTTTTCGATGGCCACAAGTTCATCGAGATCGTCAGCGGTAGCAAGGGAAAAAATGAGGTTAGAGGTTTCAGGGTTATTTCTTATGCAGGAGTTCACTCGCAACGGTTATACCTTCTTGACCGGATTGTTTCAGAGCCAGGGCCATTTCTCTCAGACTGGCGGATTTATCATTTCGCAGATGGTTTACTTTAATTAGCATTGGCAGATTGACGCCGCTTATCACCTCTACCTGATTTTCTTTGAGAAAAGAGAGACAAAGATTTGAGGGAGTACCGCCAAACATATCGGTCAAGAGCAGGACCCCGTCGCTGGAATTGAGTCTGGCCAGACCATCAGCGATCTGTTGGCGGGCCTCATCCGGCATGGCATTCGGGTCTAATGATACTGCTGCCACCTTTTCCAAGCGACCTAAGATCAGATCGGAGGCGGATAAGAGGGCCTCAGCCAATTGTAGGTGGGTGACAATTAAGACTCCGACCATAAACAAGAACTCCTATTCGTGCGTGATATCCCGATGATTAATAGTAAGCGGATGGCCGATACTCTGCAGATGGTTTTTCAGGGCATTGGCGATGACAACCGAACGGTGGTGTCCACCGGAGCAGCCTATGGCAACCGTTAAATGGGTTTTCCCCTCTTTCTGGTAGTTGGGAATCAGATAATCCAACATCGTAAAAAAACGACCGATAAATTCCCTGGTCTCTTCTCTGCCTAACACGTAATCCTGAACCGGCAACTCTAATCCATTTAATTCTTTTAAATCCTTAATAAAAAAGGGATTGGGGAGAAACCGCACGTCCATGACAATATCGGCTTCGGGCGGCAGCCCATATTTGAAGCCGAAAGAGATGATGTGGAGGTGGAGCCGGCGGGTTAGGGGAAATTGACTGTATTCTTCCATGATGAGTACGCGCAGATCGTGAACGGTCATAGAAGAGGTATCGATAGTGCGGGTGGCATCTTGGCGCAGATTCTGGAGTTTTCTTCTCTCCTTTTGAATAGCTGCGGCGATCGACTCATTTTCCGCCAGAGGATGGTGGCGCCGGGTCTGGCTAAACCGTTGTATGAGCACCTGGTCACTGGCTTCCAGAAAAATGATATGAAGTTGATAGCCCATTCCCCTGAGTTCCTGGAAGAGAGTGCCGTGGTGTTCGATAAATCCTTTGGTACGCACATCCATGCCGAAGGCAATTTTCATGTCTTCCTGAGTAATCTGGGCTCGCAACTGGAGAAATTTTGGGGCTAGGTGAATGGGAAGATTATCGATGCAAAAATAGCCGATATCCTCCAAAGCCCTCAAGGCAGTGCTTTTGCCTGAGCCTGAAAGACCGGTGATGATCAAAACCGGAAATAATTCCTGATTGGGAGAAAGATTTGCCATTCCGGCGGAACCCAGAGCCGGTGTCTTGACCGACGGCCTATGCGGTAGAAAATTCAGGGCGGCATCCGTACCGCCCTAAAAGGTCTTCAATCGTCAGAAGAAAAGCCAAAAACAAAACAATCAACCGGTGTGTTTCATCCGCCGGTCGCTTCGTTAGGGACGGTTAAGCTCTCTGATTCAGGGTGCTTCGCTCCGGTTAGTCTTTCCAGCAGCGATATTCAACATTTTGCGTCTTCAGCGGCTATTAATCGCAGAATCTCATCTGCATCGGCCGCTTCCATAAGATTACGGCGGAAAGATGAGTCTTTCAACATTCGGGAAATTTTCGCCAGCGCCTTGAGATGCAATCCGATTGACTCTTCCGGCGCCATAAGGAGAAAGAAGAGGTGCGTCGGTTTGCCGTCCATGGAGTCGAAATTGACGCCGGCTATACTGCGGCCGAAACAGAGGACCAGTTTTTTCAAGTCTGGCAGTTTACCGTGCGGAATGGCAATATTATCCCCGATGCCGGTACTTCCTAAATTTTCCCGTTCCATGAGTACCTTGACCACTAGGTTCCGATCAAGGGTATCGCTACCTCTGACAAGGGTGTCTGCCAGTTCTTCAATGACGCCTTTTTTATCTGTTGCCGCAAGAAAGGGCGATACCCGGCTGGTATCCAAGAGATCAATGATTTTCATGAAAAATCACTCGTCCTAACCCTGCTCCGGCTCTATGAGACCAAAGTTGCCGTCTCTACGTCGATAGAGGATATTCAGGGCGGTGCTTTGAGCATTGGTAAAGACGAGAACTTCATCATTGCCGCGCTGTAACTGCAGGACTGCTTCTTCCAAATCCATCGGTTTTGCTTCCAGCGACCGGCTTCGGATAATCTGCGGGGAGTCTGTTTCGGCTTCAGCAGCGGCGATCACATTCAGTTTGGCCCCGAGAGTCTTGAGGTTGCGCGATGCCTTGATAGTCCGTGGTTTTTCACGGAATCGCTTAAGTTGCTTTTCGATTTTTTCCAGAGCCAAGTCAATGGCCGAATACATGTCGCCGGTCTCTTCCCGTCCTTTTATTTTGAATCCATCTCCGGTAACCGTAATATCGGCCTGATGACGAAACTTTTCGATAGCCAAGACTACGGTGGCCTCCATGGGGCTGTCAATATATTTTTCCATCTTCGTCAATTTTTTGATGGCATATTCTTTCAATGCTTCAGAGGATTCAACATGACGGAAGGTAACGGAAATCTGCATTCATCTTTCTCCGATGTTTCATAATAAGGCATGATCTGGGATTATGCCTGTTTCATTGACTCCTATCAAATATGTGAATCAACAATTAATTTCTTTTTAGGAGTAATGATCCGTTTACGTTTACTGGATGATAACAACCCGAGCATTTCGCGGTATTTTGCCACGGTGCGGCGGGCAATGACAATATTCGATTGTTTCAGCAGATTCACAATATCCTGATCGCTATAAGGATTTTCAATATTTTCGGACATTACAATCTGCTTTATTTTCTCTTTTACACTCTCTGAAGCCACCTGCTCACCATGAACGCGAGCGATGCCACTATTGAAAAAGAACTTCAGTTCGAAAACCCCCTGAGGAGTATACATGTATTTATTCGTGGTAACCCGGCTAATGGTGGATTCGTGCATCTGAACATCTTCAGCCACTTGCCGCAGGGTCAGGGGTTTAAGATGAGCGATGCCGCGATCGAAAAAATCCGCCTGAAAACGGACAATGCTTTGAGCAACGCGGTAGATGGTTTTCTGCCGCTGATGGATGCTCTTAATAAACCAGATGGCTGATTTCAACCGGTTTTGAATATATGTTTTGGTTTCTTCAGAGATACTCGTATTGCCGCTCAGGGCTTCCCGGTAATAGTTATTGATGCGCAACTTGGGGAGTCCGTCCTCATTTAAGGAAATTTCATAATCATTTCCCATCTTATACACGAAGATATCCGGATTTATATAGCGCGTCTCCATGGAATCAAAACTACGTCCAGGTTTGGGCTCCAACTGCGAGATGATCTCCAATGCTTGCGCAATATCTTCGTGGGTGGTTTTTAGATCTTTGGCGATTGCAGTATAATTTCTATTTTCTAAGTTTTTCAGGTGATGTTTTATGATGGGCCGAACCAGCGGGTGGCTGATGCCCTTGACCTCAACTTGGATCAGGAGACATTCCTTCAAGTCTCGCGCTCCGACGCCCACCGGTTCAAATTCGTGAATTTTTTTGAGTACCGCCTCTATCTGGGATGCATCGGTCTGGAGCTCCGCCGCCAATTCCTCCGTTGTAGTTTGGAGGTAACCGTCTTCATCGATATTGCCGATGATCAGGGCGCCGACAAATTTTTCCTCATTGGTCAAAGGCGCCATTTGAAGCTGCCAGAGCAGATGCGTCTTTAAGGAAGTGCTGACGGCGGAAAAGTTTTCCAATGTGGGGCCGTCGCGATTTTCCCATTCCTGGCGAATAGCCGGCGGATTTTTGTCTTCTAGGTAAGCCTCCCAATCGAAATCATCGCTCACCCGGGGTTCCACGGTCAATTCCGAAGGTGCGCTATCGCCCGTATCTTTTTCAGGCATCGGTTCCTGGTTGGCGGTGGTTTCCCAGGATTCCGGTTCCTGCTCCTCATCAGCGAGGGACTCTTCCAAGACCGGGTTTGTTTCCAGCTCCTGATTAATCGCAGTCAATAATTCCAGACGGGAGAGCTGCAACAGCTTAATAGCCTGCTGCAACTGAGGAGTCATAATCAGTTGCTGAGTTAGTTTAAGAGTCTGTTTAATTTCCAGGGCCATGGGATCAATGCTTACCCGATAGAAAGCTATGGTAATTTATCTCATATACGATGGCGTTCGGTCTTCGGCTCCAAAGGCAACCCTCAACTTGAGGGTAATCAATAACCGCTCAGGATTGCGAGTTTACCTAACATGTTGTTTTAGCTGGAAGCCGGATGCTGATGCCTAAGCGCCTACTTTCAAATTATAACCGAAAAGATTCTCCTAAGTAAATTTTTTTGGCCAAATCGCTGTCTACAATTTTTTCCGGGGTTCCTTCCTCCAGGATCGAACCTTCATTCATGATATAGGCCCGGTCGCAGACCCCCAAGGTTTCCCGGACATTATGGTCGGAGATCAAGATGCCCAGGCCTTTTTCTTTGAGTTTGTGAATGATATTTTGGATGTCATTTACCGCCAAAGGATCGATGCCGGCAAAAGGCTCGTCTAACAGAACGAATCGGGGAGAGGTTGCCAGGGCCCGGGTTATTTCCACCCGGCGACGCTCACCGCCCGAAAGGGAATAGGCCTTGTTGTTTGCCAGATGAGAAATCTTTAACTCCTGGAGAAGTCCATCCAATCTGGTCTGTCGGGTCAGTGAAGCAAGCGGCAGTGTCTGCAGGATAGCCAGGATGTTTTCGGCTACAGTAAGTTTTCGGAATACCGAGGGTTCTTGCGGGAGATACTGGATCCCGAGACGCGATCGCCGAAATATGGGCAGTGGTGAGATACTCTGATCGTCGATCACAATATCCCCGGCGTCCGGTTTGATAATACCCACAATCATATAAAAAGTGGTGGTTTTGCCAGCCCCGTTCGGCCCTAACAGACCGACGATCTCGCCGCTGTGGACCACCAGGGAGACATGGTCAACTACCTTTTTGTTCCGATAACTCTTCGTGAGTTCGATGGTTTTTAAGGTGTGCATATTTCTGTTATCTAAAGGATTATCTCATGGTGCTTTGGCAGCCGGTTTACCGGGAACCTGAAATTTCGATGACGGATAGATTACGGCCTCTACCCGTTTCTCTGGGTCGCCTTCCACCACCGCCCGATTATCCTTCAGGAAAAAGACGATCTCTCGGCCTTTGAGACTGCTCTCCCCCCGCCAAAGCTGAGGATTTCCCAAAAGCACAATTTTCTCTTCCTGAGTGTAGTAAATCGCCTTTTCGCCGGTTGCCACCCGATCCTGTTGGACAATCCGAACATTCCCGAGGGCCTCGATGCGAAGAATTTTTTCGATTCCGACCGCTCCCAACGGTGAAGCCGCTCCTTTACTGTCATCCTTTTGTCCCGCTGAGGTTTTGCCTCCGGGCGTCTCGGTTTTGGCCTGATAAAAGATTTTGAGAAGATCGGTATAGAGAATAAGGTCTTTATATCGGGCTTCAACTTTGGTGAGAAAGGAAATCACCTGTTGGGAATGGTCCACCTCCAGGCGGGCTGCGGTGATATTGAGTGGTAGCTGTTCCTGGCCAGGAACATTGTCGGTCTGCGAATAGCATAATGGCGGGGCGGCAAAACTCATAAGACCCAACCCGAGCATGAGCAGCAGGAATGTTTGCGGTATAGCCCTCATGGTTTAAACTTCCATATATTTCCCGAGAATTGCATGCGGGTGACGATGTGTTCGGCGACGTCAAGCTTCTTATGCTGAAGATCAATAGATAATCCTCTGCCCTCAACATAAATGCGCGGCCCCTGGACCTTGACTTCTCCCGGTGCACTGAGAACCCGGGCTTTCGGATCGTAGCGCACCAGATCGCTAGAAAATTCATAGGACCTGCTTTCGGCTCGAACGTCTCCCTGCAGCGTCAATTCACGGGATTTGGGGTTGATAAAACCAATATTGCCGGTGATGGTAATAGTATCGTCATCTTTGCCGATGATTTCGACCGAGACTTTCCTGAGCTGGATCGTATCCTGATCCTTCAAATAATCAGCCCCCACCGCAGTTAAGATCCATCTCTTCTCCCCCTCTTGAATCTCGGTCAGGCGGACCGCTTTCATCTCCGCCTGCTTCTCGGGGGCAATAGTGGGAGGTGGTAAACTTACGCCGGGGTCTTCCCCGCTCCAGAGGGGTTGAATTAAACCCATTAGCCCTCCCAGGCACGAGGCCAGCAAACCGAGAAATATCCAGGTCTGTTTTACTCTCATTCAACCCAATATCTTTGGAACAGGTCTTCCCAGATTCCGCGAGCCTTGAGCAGGGTTTCGCAGACTTCCCGCACTGCTCCCCGTCCGCCCGGCAGGGAGGTCACCCAGTGGGCCCTTTCTTTCACTTCGTTTGCGGCATCTGCCACGGCGACGGCCAGCCCGGCCTGCCGCATCAAGGCCAGGTCGACCAGATCATCGCCGACCACCGCAGTTTCCTCAGGGGTTATGCCGAGGGTAGCCTGTAAGGAGGTTAACACCCCTACCTTATCCCGGATGCCTTGATAAACCTGGGCGATGTGCAGATTGCGGGCGCGATGCGCCACTGCTGCCGAGGTCCGACCGGTGATGAGGGCGACTTCGATGCCCGCCTGCTGCACCAGGCGGATGCCGTGGCCATCCCGGACGTGGAAACATTTGATCTCTTCGCCGGCGTCGGTATAAATAATACTGCCATCGGTCAGGACGCCATCGACGTCCAGCGCCAACAGTTTTATAAGCGCCGCTCGCCGCCAGATTTCCTGGCTCATATCTCCTGGGGCTACGTTCATCCTTCTTCCCAATGCTTCCGAAGGGCCTGGATGTCCAACAATTGGCGCCAGAGTCGGGGCACTTCATGCAGAGGCAGGCTGTTGGGGCCGTCGCATAATGCCTTATCGGGATTCGGATGGACTTCCATAAAGACGGCGTCGACCCCTACCGCTACCGCGGCGCGGGCTAGGTGCGGGATGAACTGCCGATCTCCCCCGGAACAACTTCCCTGACCGCCGGGGAGTTGAACACTGTGTGTGACATCCATCACCACCGGAAAGCCCAGACGGCGCATGAGGGGCAGGCTCCGAAAATCCACGACCAGGTTATTATATCCGAACAGCACGCCCCGTTCGGTGAGCAGGAGGGAGGTATTGCCCGCCTTGGCCGCCTTGGCCGCCGCCTGGGCCATATCCCAGGGGGCCAGGAACTGCCCTTTTTTGATATTGAGGGGTTTGCCGGTGTGGGCTGCAGCTTCGATCAGGTCGGTCTGGCGACACAAAAAAGCTGGTATCTGCAAGACATCCAGAACCTGGGCAGCGGGTATCGCCTGGGCTGTCTCATGGATGTCGGAAAGCACCGGCAGTCCGACCTCTTCTTTGACCAGCGCCAGAATCTCCAGACCCTGGTTGAGGCCGGGACCGCGAAAAGAGGTAACAGAGGTGCGATTGGCCTTGTCAAAGGAGGCCTTGAAAATGAGCGGGACCTGCAATTCGACGGCGTAGGCCTTGAGGGCGTGAGCTACTTCCAAGGTCAGGGTCTTGGATTCGATGACGCAGGGACCGGCGATAAATGCCAGCCTTCCTTCGCCCAGGGTGAAATCAGCAATAGTGACGGTGTGCATCGCGGCCGGCCGGTTAACCTCGCTTGTACTCAATGCAGGCCCGGATATAATCCTGAAACAGGGGGTGTGGCTGTAGAGGACGAGACCTGAACTCGGGATGGAATTGACACCCCAAAAACCAGGGATGATCTTCCAGTTCGATTATTTCGACGAGCTCTCCATTCGGCGAGGTACCGCTCACATGAAGGCCATGCTGGGTCAGGGCTTCGCGGAAAGAATTGTTAAATTCATACCGATGGCGGTGTCGTTCATGGAAGGTCAACGTCTGATAAGCCCGCGCGGCCAGAGAATGTTCCTTTAAAACGCAAGGATAAGCGCCCAAACGCATGGTGCCGCCCTTGTCAGTGGACCGCTCCCGACGGACAATGGCCTGGCGGCGGTAATCAAACCATTCCCGCATGAGATAAATGACCGGATAGGGGTTTTCCGAGTCGAACTCCTCGCTCTGGGCATTGGCCAGGCCGGCAACGTTGCGGGCAAACTCAATAACTGCCAGTTGCATGCCGAAACAGATGCCAAAGTAGGGGATACGCTGCAGCCGGGCATATTGGATGGCCTGAATTTTCCCTTCTACGCCGCGGTAGCCGAAACCGCCCGGCACCAAGATTCCCTGGAGCTGTTGCAGGTGGACTTCCGGCCCCTCCCGCTCCACTAATTCGGAGTCTATGTAATGCAGGTTGACTTGGGCCCGATGAGCCAGGCCGCCATGCACCAGGGCCTCGTGCAGGCTTTTGTAGGACTCCCGCAGGTTGACATATTTGCCGATAATGCCGATATCTACCGATTCGATAGGATGTTTGAGGCGATCCACCAGGTCCTGCCAGAATTCGAGGCGGGGAGACCTGGTCCAGATATTCAATATTTCGACGATCCTCTCATCCAGACCTTCTTCATGCAAAAGGAGGGGGATCTTATAAATGCTGTCCACGTCGATTGCGGTTATGACGCAGCCAGGCTCCAGGTTGCAGAAGAGGGCGATCTTCGCCTTGATATCGGCGGAGAGATTTTTTTCAGTGCGGCAGAGCAGAATATCCGGTTGGATACCGATGCTGCGCAGTTCTTTGACGCTGTGCTGGGTCGGTTTGGTCTTGACCTCGCCGGCGGTCTTGATATAGGGCACCAGGGTAAGATGGATATAACAGACGTTGTTTTTGCCCACATCACCTTTGAATTGACGGATAGCCTCGAGAAAAGGCAGACTTTCGATATCGCCCACAGTGCCGCCGATCTCGACGATAGCCACGTCCACCTGGGGGGCGATATTCAAAATGGTCTGCTTGATCTCATCGGTGATATGGGGAATGACCTGGACCGTGCCGCCCAAATAATCCCCCCGCCGCTCCTTGGAGATGACCCGGTAATAAATCTTGCCGGTGGTGTAATTATTTTCCTGACCCAGGGTGACGGTAGTAAATCGCTCATAGTGGCCCAGGTCCAGGTCGGTTTCGGCCCCGTCGTCGGTGACGTAGACCTCTCCGTGCTGAAAAGGATTCATGGTGCCGGGGTCGACGTTGATGTATGGGTCCAATTTCAGATAGGTGACCTTAAGGCCGCGGCTCTCCAGCAAGGCCCCGATAGCGGCCGCAGCCACCCCTTTGCCCAAGGAGGACAGAACGCCGCCGGTAATGAAGATGAATTTGGTTTTCATAGTGATTATCCGCAATCCAGCATCGGAGCTGGCTGATTGCTTGTTCTTTTTATATCTTTCCCCATGGCTACCTGTCAAGTTTGACGGAAAGATATGAAGCGGGAGAGGCCACCTAAACAATGCTTAGGTGAATCGCGGGATTATCGGCAGGGGATCAGTTGAGAAAGGAATAACCTGGCCGTGCACCCCTCATCGAATCCGCCATCGCTCGAACTGGACGCCAAGGGTTTTGAATTAGAAGCCGCCACGACACGCACCGCCTTGCTTACCGCTGCTTCCTTCCGGACCTGACGGGGTTCACAAGCGTCCGTTGCGTGGGGTCCAATTCCCCCGCTTGGCGTTCAGGACCCGAACAACGCTGCAATCCTTTGAGTGGGAATTCAACCCCGCTAAGCGGATCTCGGGCAACAGGGCACCGCTAGCTCCCCGTCTAGCACGACCAGGATGAATATTTTCATGCTGACAGATCTATTCTTCTGCAGAGCTGTCAACCCGTTCTTTCAATTCTTTGCCGACCTTGAAAAAAGGCAGCTTTTTATCACAAACCTCAATTACTTCCCCGGTTTTCGGATTGCGTCCCTGATAGCCCTCATAACATTTGACCTTGAAACTGCCAAAACCGCGTATCTCGATACGCTCATCTTGCACCAAGGCGTTTGTCATATTCTCGAACAGGGTATTGACTACCATTTCTGCCCTCTTTATGGTCAGGTTTTCAGCTTTTGCCAGGGCTTCAATAAGCTGCGATTTGTTCATCTGTCCTCCGCGATTCCTACCTGTAGCAGGGTATGTCTCTCAACCTGAAAAAGCCTTGCACTTAAAGGATGTTAGCTGAGAATCGGTTAACACAAGGTTATCATAAACAAAAAAGCAGCCCAGGTAAAGAAAAAATTGTACGAACTTTAGCAGCTTATCTGGAGGCGGGAAAAATGGAAGCAGGAATTTGCCTGCTAACAGAAACTTGGCTGTCTCTGGACTATTGTCCTAGTTGCTGCTGCGGACGAATAAGCCGGAGCCGGCGTCGGTGTAAACCTCCCGCCAGTCCGGCTCTTTCTGCAAGAGCGGATACACCTTGCTATTCGTCTGCAATAGAACCATATCAGGCGGGTACTCTTGCAGGAATTTTTCCCAACCGGGACGGGCATATTTAAAATCCCAATATGATTGCATCACCTTGTCGGGATAGACCGTCTCGTAACGCCCGTCCACGGCCACCAGACATTGGGGGTACAGGGTCCAGAGGAGATACTCGCCCCAATTGAATTCAGTTAAGAGTCTGCCATCTAGTTTTTTGGAACGGATAAAATCAACTGCGTTTACAGGATAACTTATACTTCCCTGGTCTTTTGCCGTGCAGCTTGGCACCTTAAGACTAAAGGGGTTCTGGGATATCATCCGTTGAGAGATCAAGAAAAAAATTGTCATAAAGAAGATTAAGAAGAGGTGCCAAACCAAGCGATGGCGTAATGCTTGTATCCGAGGACGGTTATTCAGGACGGTTAGATATGAAGACAGCGGTGCCGCCAGGTAGGCGGCGCTCAGTATGAGGAAAAATTCCTGATGGCGGATGTGTTTCAGACCCAGGCAGAAGGTTATAGCCAGGGCTAATCCGGCCGTCAGCTCGCGCCAGCGGCAGACCCAGATCAGGGAACCCACAAAGATGCAAACGGCAGCAAAATAATAGAGATATTTTGCCTGCAATCCTAATTTGTAGGCTGAAAGTATCGAAGCCCATTCGGTGATTTCCGGCCGGGGCATAGTTGCCGCCTGCATCATAAAAAGCCAATACTGCAAACCATACGGGTTTATTAAGGTTGCCAGGGCCGACAGCCCCAGGATCGTCAGATAGGGCCAGAAGGGGCGGCGCGCCAGGGCTTCGCCCGCGGCATAGATGAAGATTAATCCCAGTCCGGCCAGAAAGCCGCCGTGCAGGTTACACCAGGCCACCTGGATGGGTATGAACAGCCAAAGTCCTCTCCAGCGGCAGGTCAGCCTGGCGGTCTCCAAGAGATACAGCGTCAGGGTAAAAAAGAAATAGGTGAATACCTGGGCCCTCACCGGACTGTAACCGCCCATCAGAAATCCACTCATGACAATTAATATCAGCGCTGCGCCGTAAAAGCTGGCCCCGCGGCGGCGCGCCGTGGCGAAAATCAAGGATAAAGAGGCAAAGGCGAAAATCATTTTTAGCGATTGCAGGCCGGCGGCACCCAGGTGGGCATAGATCGGATAGAAGAGGACGCCGGTGAGCCATTCGTGGTAGACCCAGACGGTATGGGTCGGCACATAAGTAAAGATATCCTGATAAGGGAAGCTGCCCCCTTCCCAGAAGAGCCGGCCGAAGGCCAAATAACCCCAGAGGTCAACGTCGGCATTGGCATTCCGCGAGAGGATATCCAGAAAGAATACGAGCATCAGTATCATCAACGCCGTCTTGGTAAGCAAGGCTCTGTCCTGCACGAAATCCTGACGGAATGAAAACGGCCAACCTCTTGAAAAGACTTCCTCTGGGCTCTTGTTCAGGCACGATGACTTGGCTGCAGCAACTGTTTGATCGGCTTCGAAACCCTGGTTTGGCAAGACACCCCCCTTGGCAAGGTTCTGTATAAGAACTATCACTTAATCGACGAAATAGGTCTTGCCGGCCCGGTCGATATTTTCTTCGGTCAATTGCGGCGCCACCTCCCGGAAACGGGAGATGTCGATAATCTGCTCTATCAGGTCCCGGGGATGGCAGGCGTCTATGGGTCTTGCTTCCGGGTCATAGTATCTCTCCAGGAGATAATCGACGATCTGATCATCGTACTCAACCTGATAATGTTCACAGACTAACCGGAAGATGGCCCGGAACTGCTCGCGGTCGATGTGATCCAGCCTGATCTTATGGCGCAGGCGGCGCAGGAAGGCGGGGTCCACCAGGCTCTCGGGGGCCAGGTTGGTCGAAAAGATGAGCAACTGGTCGAAGGGGATGGCGAATTTGTGCCCGGTATGCAGGCAGAGAAAGTCGCGCCGGTTTTCCATCGGGATGATCCAGCGATTGAGCAACTCCTGGGGGGCAATACGCTGGCGGCCGAAATCATCTACGATGAACAGCCCGTTGTTGGCCTTTAATTGCAGCGGTGCCTCATAATACTTGAGGACGGGATTAAAGGCCAGGTCCAGCATCTCCAGGGTCATTTCCCCGCCCACCAGGACGGTCGGCCGCTGGCATTGTACCCAGCGCGGGTCGGTCTGGAAGTGGACCTCCGAGTCCTCCACCAGGGGGCGGTGGGTGACGGCGTCAAAGACCCGGATGACGTTACCTTCGACATAGAGGGCGTAGGGTACCATGATGGGATCATCCATCAGCGTGCCCAAGCGCAGGGAGACCGCCGTCTTGCCGTTGCCCGCCGGTCCATAAATGAACATCGGTTTGCCGCTGACCATGGCCGGACCTAACTGGTCAAAAAGGGTTTCCGGAATTACCAAACCGGAAAAACCCTGCTTCAGGCGGGCCAGGTTAACCCGGAAATTGCGGATGCTCTGCCCCTCTACCTGCCGCCAGTACTCGTCCAGAATCACCGGCGTCGGTCCCACGTAGCTGTCAAACTCCAGGAGTTGCGCCGTCCAGCGTTTGCCCGCTTCGGTCAGGGCGAAGCGGTAGTTCTGGCTGATGGCGGTGGCGGCGCCGTCCAGGCTTCCTGACCCCCTGATATCGACATACTTATCCCGCCGCAGATTGTCCAGAAGTTGGAGGATGATGGTAGAACTCAACTTCAGCCGGGAGGTCATATCCGGCAGGGTAAAGACCTCCTGGTAGAAGGCGTGCTTGAGCAGGAGGTTGGCCATGAAATTTTCCGGGATATGGAGGTCGGCGATGGATTTGGGGGGCCACTTTACCGGCAGAGGGGGTGGGCCGGCAACTTCATCAGACCTCGCCGGGTCGGGGGATTTCTGCCTGCTGACCGGCGGGCGCAGCAGCGATTCCTTCAATAATGATTGCGGCGGATTCTTCAAGGCCATAGGATTTTCTCTTCCATCTTTAAAAATTCACATCTTTAGGGGCGGCCCTTTGTGTCTGTCCTGCATTGCTTCACATCATAAAAATCGGCAAGAACCGGGAAAAACTTAAGAGAATAAGCCGCTTCAACTTCAAGAGAATTCGTAGGATGGGCGTTGCCTGATATTTATCAGGCCCGCTTCAGCGGCAGAGCATCCGGCAAGCATCTGCCAGAATTTAACGAGTTGTCTGGGGCACCCGAAGATTTACTGAAGTTATGCCCATTCCCACTGGAAAAGATATTAGCCGGATTCGCCCAAAATCATAGGGCTGTAGGGGCGAATCTGGTATTCGCCCAAAATCCCTGGCCTGTAGCCTGTAGGGGCGAATCTGGTATTCGCCCGGAATCCCTGGCCTGTAGCCTGTAGGGGCGAATCTGGTATTCGCCCGGAATCACAGGGTCGAATACAAGATTCGCCCCTACAGTGAAAATATTGGTTTGATGGTGAGTTGGTATTGCCGTCGAGATTAAAGTTATTTTTTTCGATGCCGAAATATTAATCAAAGGCAGAAAATGGGGAGCAGAGCTATGGAAAGGAATCCTCTATTCTGGCCGAGCTGATGGGGCGGCGATTCCGGGGCGGTGGCGCTGGAATACACTTTTCTTATTTCTGTTTATTTCTGTGGCCGCGGCGATAGCTGCCGCGAGGGGCATCCTGGGTGTAGAGGTACTGAAACTTTATGAAAATGCGGTTGATAAAATATCTTAGACGGGGATAGCCTCAAAAAGTACGAGAAATAAAAAAAGTGCTCCGCGATTTAAGGGAGATTTTAAAGTTTAATCTGATGCTGCCGATTATATCATAACGATAATGTTAATCTTAGAAGAGGGTTTCTTAGAGAGTAAATATACCTATATGGAGGTGATGCGTAGCGGGAGCGGCTGAAAGGAAGGAATAATGTTTGTGGCCATGTAAGGCGTTAAAAATTTTAAAATTTAATGACTAAAATCGTATATTCTAAGGAGAACAATCATGAAGACGTTAATCAAAAAATTTATTCGGGAAGAAGACGGCGCCAGTGCGGTGGAGTATGCTGTTCTGGTAGGCGCCATTGGAGCAGTGCTGATTGCAGGAATCTATGCATTCTATGGAAGATTGAATACTGCAATTGATAGTGCGGCAACTAAAATCGGGACTAATGGTGGGGCTAGCTGATTGAGGCTAAGGTCGGCACACATCATATGATCTATAGGAAACAATAATGGAGACAATGATCAAAAAATTTATCAGGGAAGAAGACGGTGCCAGCGCGGTGGAATATGCCGTTCTAGTTGGAGCCATTGGGGCAGTGCTGATTGCGGGAATTTATGTATTCTACGGAAAATTAAATACTTCAGTAAATTCTGCGGCAACTAAAATTGGCACTAGCGGCAAATAAAATCGATGGTGCGGCTAACGAGTAACGCTAAAGTCGGCATCGCGCTGATTGTATGATGTAGAGTTTTTTCATAACGAGTCAAGTGTGGGATTGTGAAGAATATTCCGCCGTTGCTTCTATTGGTGCTGGCTGTTGTCTTTGGCGGGTTTGCTGCCTACATAGCCAGCGGCTGGCTTAAGGCCCGGGCCCGTCCGGCGGCGAGGGACAGCGTGGCAATGATGCCGGCGGTGGCGGCGGCCAGGAACATTGCACCGGGAAGCGTTTTAATTCCTGAGCTGTTAAAGGTGGTGCAGTTGCCGAAAGAACATGTTGCCGCTGATGCCGCCACCGACCTCAAGGCCCTGGAAGGCCGGGTGACCCGCCAGCTCATCGTGGCTGGCGAGGTCATCCAGGAGCATGAGCTGGCCCCCAAAGGAGCCCCGGGCGGGATGGCCGGCATCATCGGCAACGATAAACGGGCGGTCACCATCAAGGTGGATGAAGCCTCCGGTGTGGCCGGTTTTATCGTTCCGGGCAACCGGGTGGACGTCCTGCTATCCTTGGATCGCAATGAGTTCAAGAATGATCCCGTGACGCAGATAGTCCTGCAGAACCTGCCGGTGTTGGGTACCGGCCAGGATATCGAGCAACAGAAGGCCGGCGAAAGACCGAAAGTTGTGCCTACCGTGACCCTTGAGGTGACGCCGGAGGAAGGGGAACGGTTGGCACTGGCCGCCAAGGAGGGAACTATAACCCTGGCCCTGCGCGGGTGGACGGAAAAAGCCGCCATACCTACCGCCGGGGCCAGGGTTTCGGCCCTGCTCACCCCTGAGAAAAAGGCGGCAGCGAATTTTGAGGGTCCAATTCCACCACCTGCCAAGGTAGGGGTGGAGGTGATTCGGGGAGTCGGCAGGGAGATGGTTAATTTTTGAGTCCTTTCAATATTATTCTGAGTGCCGCGCGGATATATAAGGATTGGAATGTAGGGATTGGAATGTAGGGGCGAACCTTGTGTTCGCCCCCCGCATCTGCCCTCGTATCAGGGCGAATACCAGATTCGCCCCTACGTTTGGCGTCAAATTGATGTCATCAGGGCGAATACCAGATTCGCCCCTACGTTTGGCGTCAAATTGATGTCAATCCTGTCACTATTATTCTGAGTGCCGCGCGGATATATAAGGATTGGAATGTAGGGGCGAACCCCAGGTCCGGGTACGCACCAGCCCCTGATGTTCCGGGGCGCGGATATATAAAAATTGGAATGTAAGGATTGGAATGTAGGGGCGAACCTTGTGTTCGCCCCCCGCATCTGCCCTCGTATCAGGGCGAATACCAGATTCGCCCCTACGTTTGGCGTCAAATTGATGTCATCAGGGCGAATACCAGATTCGCCCCTACGTTTGGCGTCAAGTTGCTGTCAATGCTGGGTAAATATTCCTGAAAATCTCTGCAACTCTGAGAGAAATCACCAACAAGTTGATCACTTCTAAAAATATCTTCTTCGCTTTAAAGCTTTGACTGATTCCTGCCGAATTATGTTCTTAGAAACATTCTTAGCCGAGCAGAAGCATTTACTAAGAAAATAAGTTTCGAGTTTCTAGTTCCGAGTTTCGAGCTAATAGAAAAAAATTCAACACAGGCTGGAAGCCTGTGCCACCGGCAGATGATTTTCATGGCAATTATCAAGAAAAAGGTACTATCATGGCAATACGTTTTAGCATCTATTATTTCAACGAAAAAATCGGAGGATATCTACAGAAGGTGATCAATGCCTCGCCCCAGGGGGTAGTGGTTTCGGTGGCGATCCTTGCCCCTTCCCTGACCGTTCCGGAGGATGGCGAGGCCGATGTCTGGTTTATCGAATATGACGACCGGGTGGAAGGCTTTGATCTGTGGATTGAAAAAATGCAGCAGCGGGTTAACCATCCGGCAATCTTTCTCTATCTGCAGGAGGCCAGCACTGAGGTTTTGCTTAAGGCCCTGCGCCTGGGGGTTCAGGAGTGTTTTGTCGGCCAGATCAGCGAACCGGATTTTCACAAGGCGCTGCATCGTTTCAATAAGGTTCGAAAAACCTTGCACGACGGCGAAAAAACCCAGATTATCTCGCTGTTGGGGTGTAAGGGGGGCGTGGGCGTCACCTTTCTGGCCGTCAATCTGGCCCAGAGTTTCTTGCAGGACCGCAAGGAACCTGTCCTGCTCTTTGATCTGGATATGCAGGCGGCTGATGTCAGCGCCTTGTTGGATATCCAGCCCCGCTATACCATCCTGGATGTCATTGAGAATTTCGACCGCCTCGACCCGCAGTATTTGAAGGACATCATTCACAGCCGCGACTCCGGTCTGGATGTCCTGCCGGGGCCGCAGCGGTTGGAAGACAGCGAGATAGTACAGGCCCCGCAGGTGGACAAAATCCTGCAATATCTCCGGAGCCAAAACCTCTATCGCTGGATACTGCTGGACCTCGGAGATCATCTGGATGAAATCACCCTGAAGGGCCTGGAGGCCTCGGATCTGGTATTGTTGATTACGGTGCTCACTATTCCGGCCCTCCGCCATACCCGAAAAATCTTGCAGATGTTGCATCGGCTGGAATTCGGGGAGCAGAAGCTTAAGCCGGTGGCAAACTGCTTCATCAATGGAATTGATATAGCCCCATCGGAGGCGACAAAATTTTTGGGGCAGGATTTTCTGGCCGTGCTCCGGTCCGACCCGAAGGTGGTGATTCAGAGTATTAATGAGGGGCGGCCATTGGTCGAGACCCAGCCTTCCGATCGATTAAGCCTGAAGATTAGCAGATTGGCCCGAATGCTCAACGGGGAGGAGAAAGCTGACAGCCGAAAGGCTGGCATATGGCAAGGTTTTAAACGCCTGTTGTGGTTGAGAGGTAGCGCATGAGCCTGATAGCCCGACTGCAGAAACAGCCGACGCGAAAAGCATCCGTTGGGAACGGTTTCAGGACCGAAGAGCAGAAGAAGGAAGACTTCTACAATGAACTAAAATCCCGGGTACACTACCGGTTGTTGGATCTTTTAGATCTTTCCCGCCTGGCCGGGGCTGACGATGCCCAATTATTTCAGGATATTAGACGAGGCATCGAGATCATCCTGGGTGAGGACAACATTGCCCTCAGCCTGACGGAAAAAGAACGCTTGACCAAGGACATCCGGGATGAGCTGCTAGGCTATGGCCCCCTGGAACAGCTTTTGGGCGATGCCACGGTCTCCGACGTCCTGGTGAACGGCTATGACAGCGTCTATGTGGAGCGCCGGGGCAAATTGGAAAAAACCCCGGTGCGGTTTAAGGATAATGCTCACCTCTTGAAGATTATCGAGAAAATTGCCTCGGGGGTGGGCCGCCGGGTGGATGAATCCTGCCCCATGGTGGACGCCCGCCTGCCGGACGGCTCTCGGGTCAACGCCATCATTGCGCCGCTGGCCCTGGATGGCCCAGCCCTGTCGATCCGGAAATTTTCTAAGGACCCCTATAAGGTGCACGACCTGATAGAGTTCGGCACCATCACCGAGGGTATTGCCAAGGTCCTGGAGGCCATGGTCAAGGCCAGGTTGAATATTCTGATCTCCGGCGGCACCGGCAGCGGCAAGACAACGTTTCTAAATGTGCTTTCAGCCTTCATTCCGAACGACGAGCGGATCATTACCATCGAAGACGCCGCCGAATTGCAGTTGCAGCAGGACCACGTGGTCAGATTGGAGACCAGGCCCCCCAATATGGAGGGTATGGGAGAGGTAACGCAGCGGGATCTGGTGCGCAACGCCCTGCGGATGCGGCCGGAGCGCATTATCTTGGGCGAGGTGCGGCAGGCCGAGGCCCTGGACATGCTGCAGGCCATGAACACCGGCCACGACGGTTCGCTGGCTACGATCCATGCCAACACCCCCCGTGATGCCTTAGTGCGCCTGGAAACCATGGTAGCCATGGCCGGCCTCAATATTCCCGACAAGGCCCTGCGACATCAGATCGCTTCGGCTATCCACGTCGTAATCCAGGTAGCCCGGTTGAAAGACGGCAGCCGCAAGATGTTGTATCTGAATGAAATTGTCGGGATGGAAGGGGAAGTGATTGTCATGCAGGAAATTTTCCGTTATGAGATGTTGGGGTTAACGGAAGAGGGGAAGGTGAGGGGACGCTTCCGGGCCACCGGCATCCGGCCGAAATTTATGACGCAGTTGGAGGCGCTGGGGGTCGATCTGCCCAGCAACGTTTTTCGGGAAAAGAATTAAGCCCTGTAGGGGCGAACCTTGTGTTCGCCCTCACAGCGCCGGTATGAACCTTGTGTTCGCCCTCACAGCGCCGGTATGAACCTTGTGTTCGCCCTCACAGCGCCGGTATGAACCTTGTGTTCGCCCTCCCGGGAAGGGACGAATACAAGATTCGCCCCTACAAACAAAATCTCGTTGATGGCAATCTAAACGCAGGAAATATATTTTCCGGTTCCCAGTTTAGAGCTCGGGAACGAGATAGATGAATTCAGCAATATTATAAGAACAGAATTATGGCCGGCTTCCTGGAAACCATTGTTAACTGGCTGCAACCGGCGGAATCGGGTTTTCCCAACCTCTTTCCGGTTGCCATCTTCTTGTGCATCCTTTTTCTCATGGAAGGATTGTATCACTCCTTTGCCGGCAGGCGCAGTCAGAGTGAGAAGCATATTCAGCAACGGCTGAAATTTATTGAAGGGTTGGAAAGAAATTCCTCCGCCGAATCGCTGATCAAAGAGGGAATGTTGGCGCCGGAATCTCGTTGGAAACGTCTGGTCGCCAAAGTGGGCCGGTTTTTCAACCTGGATGAATTGTTATTGCAGGCGGATATCTCCTGGAAGGCGAGCACGGTTTTAGGGTCCAGTATTTTGGCCGGACTCGGGGCGGGTGCATATGGGTTTTTGCAATCCGGACCTTTAGGGGGTCTGGGAGGTCTTTTCCTCGTCGGCTATCTGCTGCCTAATGTTTTCTTGCACATGAAGAAAAAATACCGGCTGAAGAAATTTGAAAAACAACTGCCCGAGGCCTTGGGCCTTATGGCTCGCAGTCTGAAAGCCGGCCATTCCTTTCCCAGCACTATGCAACTGGTGGCGGATGAGATGCCCAATCCCATCGGCATAGAATTTTTCAAGACGTTTAAGGAATTTAATTATGGACTGGACATGAGCAGCGCCCTCGCCAACCTCCAGAAACGCATTGATCTGCAAGACCTGAAATTTTTTGTCACAGCAATCAATATTCAGCGGGAGACCGGGGGAAATTTGGTAGAGATTTTGGAGAAAATTGCTTCTTTGATTCGCGATCGCTTTAAACTAGTTAATCATATTAAAGCAATAACCTCTGAGGGTCGCTTTTCGGGTTTAATTCTCACCTGTCTGCCACCAGGTATGGCCATAATTCTCTACTTCCTCAATAAAAAGTATATGTTGCTTTTAATAACCCATCCCTGGGGAAAGATGATGGTGGGAGTGGCATTAACGATGCAACTTTTGGGATACCTGATGATTCATAAAATCGTAAATATCAAAGTTTAAGGCATACATTTAATAGGGGTTAGGTCCTTATGGATTTAATACTTTTTGGTATCATGGTTGCAGGTTTATTTTTCTTTCTCATTGCCTACCTTATCCAGAAGACTACGCCTTCCCAGGGGCGCCGTTTATTTTCTAGTAACAGTGCGGCAATTGAAGTCAATAAACGACGTCATAATATTATCTCGGAGCAATTTTCAAAAAGATTAAATTCCATAATGGGGTTTGCCAAGGATCCCGTCAAGGCCAAGGAACTCAAGAAAAAGCTTATGTTAGCCGGTTGCTATGGCAGTCGTGCCTTCTCCCGCTTTTTATTTTTTAAACTTACATCGCCTCTAGCGGCGATAATAATTGGAATTCCTCTATCATTGAACCTCAATGTTGGTTTGATAATGAAGCCGGTTTTTCTTTATCTGCTCCTTGCATTTGGTTTCTATCTGCCCAATCTCGTTTTGAATCACAAGATTTCGGCCAGGCAGAAGAAAATCTCGGAAGGATTACCCGACGCCTTGGATTTATTGGTAGTTTGTGTAGAGGCCGGATTAGGGCTAAATGCAGCTATGAAAAGGGTTGCGGATGATCTTAAGATGAACAATCCTGTCTTAAGTCTTGAATTCAATATGCTTAATTTAGAAATCCTGGCGGGATTAGATCGTGAGCAGGCCTTGCGCAATCTGGCAGAGCGCACCGGTGTTGAGGAGTTATCAACCCTGTGCGCCATTCTCATTCAAGCCGATCGATTCGGTACCAGCATTGCCCAGGCGTTGCGGGTACAATCCGACACTATGCGTACGAATCGCCGACAACGCTTGGAAGAACTGGCAGCAAGGACACCGGTGAAATTGGTTTTTCCTTTGATACTTTTTATATTCCCAGCTCTCGTTGTCGTTATCTTAGGTCCGGCAGTTATTCAGGTAGCCGAGTCGATGGCTAAAAAATAGATTGCCTCGATTTTAGCACGGCCCTGTTCGCAGAAATTTTTAGAATAGCCAGAAGCGGCGGTCAGCATGAAGAGAATTTCAATCGTCAGTCTCGTTGGCCTATTTCTATTATTATCTAGCTGGGTAGACGTCCATCCGCAGAGTGCCCTGATCCGCCTGAGTCCGGATGGTTCTCTGCTCATCGCTGAGAAGGCCGGGGTAAACGGCCCGCGCATCCTTCAGCCGGATAATGATCTCGAACTGTTGAGCCGCAGCCTGCCGGTCAGGATAATCCGCGGTTCGTCCCCAAGTTGGGCGGGAGAGCCGATCATTACCAGAGGCGGGAGGGGCAGGGTTCGAAGCTGGTCCTCATCCTCTCCGGGTGATTTCCAGGTTGCGGCTATGATCCGGAAATACGCCCAGGAACACGGGGTCGATCCCGGTCTGGTGCGTCTGGTGGTCCAGAAAGAATCAGGTTTCAACACCCAGGCGGTTTCACCGAAAGGGGCTATGGGTCTGATGCAGCTCATGCCGGGCACCGCTTCCTTATTGGGGGTGCAGGATCCCTTCGACCCAGAACAGAATATTGCCGGGGGGGTGCGCTATCTGAAACTCTGTCTCCAACGTTTCAATAATAACCTCTGCCTGGCCCTGGCGGCCTACAATGCCGGGCCGGAAAACGTCGCCCGGTATCAGGGGTTGCCGCCGTTTGCGGAAACGCAGAATTACGTTGCCAGCATCATGCGCGAATACACCGGGAAGGATGTCCCGGTGCCGGCTACTTTCGGGGCACCCCCGCCTCCCTCAGCACCGTCCCCGCCTCCGGCGGCAGAATTAAAAATCAGGCCCGCCGGATTGCAGCCCCTATATGTCGGCGGCCAGGGACGCCTCTCCATTATCCAGGCCCGGAAGGCCAAGATTATTACAGTCATACCTCAATAAGGCAATCTACTTAATTCTTACCCGGCCTCAAACCTCCGCCTTTGTTCTTGGACCTCAGGTAAATTCCTGGTAAGTTTACCAAGAGAATACATTTCGAGTTGAACAGATCGGGGATAGCAGATCGTTGCGGACTTATTTTCATGGTTCCTAGGTGACTTACGCTAATTTAACATCAAAGTTAGAGTTTGGAACAACTGACTTGAAGGTCGATTAAATAAGGTGGAACAGGCTTTCAGCCTGTTCAATTCAATGTGGCACAGGCGGGACGCCTGTGCCACCGATAGTTTTTTCAATTATTCGTAATACTTCAGCTATCTGAGATAATAGATCAGGAACATGGTTGGCGGCGCCCACCCTACAGCACCACAGCATCGACAGACCCGTCTGTAGGGGCGAATCTGGTATTCGCCCCAAACAACTGAAGTGTTACAATTATTCTATTAGATGTGTTGTAGTGTTGTAGTGTTGCAGGGCGGGAAAGCGGAGCGCATCCCGCCTACTGCAATTCTCCGAAAATTAGTTCTGCACAGGATAGAAAGTCTGGGCCAGCAGTAGCTGATTTTCATGGTTGGCGGGTTATCTTAAAGGAATGACAACAGGTTGATATTATGAGACCGGATGAATTGTCCGACTCGCTGCCGCTGTTGGCAAAGGAACTCGCGAGGTGGGGAGGGCGGGTGAATGATCTCCTCCCCATTGCCGGGGATGGCTCGGACCGCCGGTATTTTCGGCTGCGGCGGCCTCAGGGCGATATCGTCTGCCTGTATCATCCCCACCCTCCCGGGTCCCAGGTTACGGAGAATGACTCTTTTTATACCATCGGCCAACACCTGCGGCGGCAAGGAGCGCCGGTCCCGGAGATTTACATTTACTGTCCGGAGGAAGGCTGGTTTTTACTGGAAGACCTGGGAGATGGCAATCTGCAGCAAGAAATTCAGCGTTTAGGGACAGGTCCCGCCGGGCTGGAGCTTTATCGCCGGGCGCTGCACATCCTGGTGCAGATGCAGGTCGCCGGGGCGCTTGGCTTTAAAACCGAATGGTGTTTCGATACCGCGTTCTATGATGCCGCCCTCGTGCGGCAGCGGGAGTGCCACTATTTTGTCCGGGCTTTTTTGCAGGGTTATTGTAATCTGCCGGTGGATTTAGAGGCGCTGGCGGCGGATTTTGACCACCTGCTGCAGCAGGCGCTTGTTCCTGAGGTGAGATTTTTCCTGCACCGGGATTTTCAGTCCCGGAATCTGATGGTGCATCAGGGCCGATTGAGGGTGATAGACTTCCAGGGGGGGCGTCTGGGGCCGTTGCAGTATGATCTGGCGGCTCTGCTGCTCGATCCCTACGTGGGTCTGTCTCTGCCCCTCCAGGAGATACTCCTGGCGGAGTACCTGCTGCTTCTGCGGGACCGATTAGATTTCGACCCCGATGCCTGGCGGCAGCGCTATGATTACCTGGCCATCTGTCGCAACTTACAGATGCTGGGGGCTTACGGGTTTTTAAGCCGGGATAAAGGCAAAGTACAGTTCGAGCGTTTTATTCCCCCTGCCCGGGCGAGCCTGCGCCGGCGGCTAGAAATTGTGGGGAGGGAACAGTTTCCGGTTCTGGGGCAACTTTTAGAAATCCAGGTTAAAGAATAGATCGCCGCCGGAGTTTTTCCGTCCCAGTTGCGTCTCGGCGCTGAAGTACTTTCGGATTTTATAGTCCAGGCGGATCTGGTTGACATCTTCCCCCTGTAGGGGGTTGAGTTTTCGCTCATAGCTGATGGTGATGTTTTTACTGACCTTTTTTCCCAATCCCAGTGCTTCCTGACTGGTTGAGGGTGTAACTTCCCCAAAGAACGGCAGTCTGCCGCCCAGGAGGGCTTTTAATCTCTGGGCTGTGAGTCCGCCGATCAGACCCATAGCCTTCTGGGTGACGGTGACGTATTCCTCCCGAGTCATCTTATCGGCCAGATGATCGAAAATCAGCAGGGAAAGCAGGTCCCGGGGTGGAAGGGGAGGGGAGCTTTCCAGCCGGGTGCGGAGGTTGTCCACCGGCCCGGAAGCGGCCACCGACAGCATCACTTCATCGATCTGCCGGGTGGCCCGAGCATCCAGAATAGCGGGTTTGTTCGGTTCTCCAGGAAAATTCAGCGTTGCCTTATCGAGAGTAAAGACTTTATCGCTAATGGTGAGGCCGCCGCGCCGGGCTTTGAGACTCCCGGCCAGATACTTGGGCTGCGAGGGGTGCCGGATAACCCGAATCTGCCCCTGAATCTCGGTCTGCAAGTCCTTATCACGCAGCCAGAGGTTCCCGGGAATGTCAATAACGATATGAGTTCCAAAGCTTTTTTCGACCTGGCTAGGGGCGGTTGGCGAAGCGGCCGCATCGCCTTTGACCGGCAGTGGGCAGGTTCGTGGTAGGAGAACAATATCTTTATTTCTTTCGGACCGGAAAAAGGACAGGCGAAACGTCCCGCTTTTGACCAGTAAACGGCCTTCGGACTGGAACGCCGGCCAGGAACCGCTCAAGGAGACCTGACCGTCGGCCACGGCCGTGGACCCTTCCTTCTTGATAATTAATACGTCTTTCATCTGGAGGTTAGTCTGAACTCCTTGGAGCAGCAGACCATCCAGACGGGCGTTGCCCTTAACCACCCCCTGGCCATCGCCGCTGTGGAACAGCAGCTTGGGCAACAGAAGTCGGTCTCCTTCCAGGAGGAGTTCGCCGGGCTCGAGGGCCAGCGGCGCCCCCGAGTGACTGATAGTGAGAGAGCTCGGGCCCCAGTGTAAGGCGCCTCTGAGTGAGGGGCGTAGCACACTGCCGCTGGCCTGAACCTGGAGGTTAAGGGGACCGTCGGCGGCAGACACACCCGGGATAAGGAGAGACAGGAGGGAAAGGGTGAGATTTTCACTTTCGGCCCGCATATTCAGGCCACTCTCGGCGGGCTGCAGCGACCAGGGATAAAGCGATAAACCTAAGGGGACGGAACCCTGCCAGGTTAGTCGGTTTTTGCCGGGTTTTTCCTCCCACCGGCCGCGCAGGGAGAGGGTCCGGTCTTGATAGAGCCAGTCTGTCTGCAAGGAGTCGAAGCGGAACTTGGCCAGTTGGCCGGAGGTCAAGGATACGCTGCCTTTCATGATCGGCGAACTGGCGGGGCCGTTGATGGTGGCCTGGGCGCTAACGATACCGTGCAGGAGCGAAGCGCTGGGCCATAACCGGGCCAGGTGCCGGAGGCGGAGCTTATCTACCTGAAGCTGCAGGGAGACGTCCTCGCGGGCAGCACGGCCGCCCAACGTCAGGACGCTGTCTTGATACTGCAGCCGCAGAGGGGAGAGCTCAAGTCGGTCCGGGGTCAGGGTCAGAGTCGCCGGCCGGGCCATCGTGAGCTGAGCGGCGGCAGGGCCAAGCCGCAAGGTGTTGATGGTGAGGTGCTTTGTCTCTGTTCTCCATGAGGCCGCGCCGGACAGAGAACCGACAGTTCCCTGGTTTTGCCGGGCTTTCAGGTCGAAAAGCAGATTCTGCTCCCGAGTCTGGCCGGTGGCCTCAATTCGAGCCAGGGAGCCGAGGGGTGACTCCAACCGGAGGGCCAGGATAGCGAACTGAGAAATAGTGAGGCCGCTTGGGGACCAGAACCCGGCGGATCTTCCCTGCAACGATCCTAATCTGAGGCGTCCCCAGGAGACACTATCACCCTCAACCGCAAGCTGATAGGATAAAGAATTCCAGGGACCTTTGACGTCACCATTCAGACGCAGACGCCCCTTCAGATCGGCAGGAAGCAGGTAACCCGGTCCTGGCGCCTCCAGATTCAGGACCATTCTGAGATCGGCGCTCGCAGCAGTCAACCGGCCTTGCGCCTCCGCCCGCAGACCACCCGAAACCAGGCGAGCCAGGTCCAGACGCAATCCGCCCTGTTCCCAACTACCTCCGGCTGAGAGTTCCTGAAAGGCATATTCCTTGAATCTGCCGGTGGCCTGAAGCCGGCCCGCCAGCCGTGCCTGGGAAAAATCAAAGGAGGCCGGCAATTGAAAGTCCCCGGTGAATTTGGCGTCGACCATGCCCGGAGGCGCCAGGCCGCCCGAGGCCAGGGCGGGATTAAAACTGCTGGCAGTTAGTTTCAGTTCACCCGTCAGGGGTTTTTTTACTGCGTGCAAGGGGAATAACTGTCCGGTTAATTCGCTCTCCAGTCTTCCCCAATTGCCTTGCAGCTTCAGGACCAGGAAGTGGCGTTGAGGATCATCCTGCCGAAGGGCCAGAGAGCTGGCGTCAAATTTGACCTGACGGTAGCTGAAGGGTTCCAGGTCAAGACGGCCGGCCAGTTTGGCGTCCGTTCCCGGAATTCCGGCCCCGGTGAGGCGAATGGCCCCGTTCAAAGGGGTCAGACTTTCCAAGGGCAGTTGTTTAGCGCTCCACAGTTGTATCAGCGTCGGACTGAGTTCTTGGAAATTCAGCGCCATTTCATATTCCGGCGCACCGTTGGATGGTCGCTGCCAATGTCCATGCAAACGCCACCGGCATTTCTGGACAGCTCCTTGACCATCGACCTGTAGATCTGACATGGTTCCCTTGACCTGCAAACCGGCGCTGACATCTGCCCCAGTCGGCCATCCTGGCCAGAGGTGGTTGAGCCGGCTGCCAGCAAGCTTGGGAGTCGATAAGTTCAAGGCAAGTTCAGGGGTATCCGTCAGGTTTTTTACCTCTCCCTGCAGGTTCAATACTTCAATATCATTCAGCGAGAGAGTCGTCTCTTTGATCTGCACTTTTGACGCGGCATAGATCAGGGAGGCATTGAGGTGCAAACGGGGATAGGGAGGGGTGGTAAAGCCTAGAGATGCCCAGTGTACCTCAAGGGCCTGTTGCGGCCGTCCTGGCGTATGCACCGTCAGATCGATATCAACTGCCAGATCTTGAAACCTCAGGTGTCGTTGGGGCTGGCGTATTTGGACGTCGCCATTATGAACCTGAATCGCCCGCAGGTGGATCTGGGCAAAAGGCGGGGGCGGCCGTTTCTTGAGCAGATTAGCTACATTCCAGTGGCCGGCGTCATCCTGGGTTAGCGTAATTACCGGCTGCCGCCACGAAAGGATGCCAATTACCGGTTCGAGCCTCAGGAGAGAGAGCAACGATAACCTGACTTCCAACTGCTGAGCCTTGAGGATATCGCCTTGAGGCCGACTGATGGAGATATCGCTGAAGACCATACCGGTGAGCAGATTGCCGGAAACCCGGCCGACGCTGACCTGGGCATTCAGGCGATCCTGCACCGCCTGTACCAGACGCCAACCCACCCATTCCCAAAAAGATGTCGTGGTCAGAAACCAACTGACCAGGAGGAGGGTACAGAGCAAGCCACTCAGGCACAGGCCGGTTAGCCGCCGCCATCTTATCCTGCGGGGAGAGGCCTCGGTCATGGCAACCTCATATGAGTAAACCGTTTGAGAGCAACGGTGCCGCAAGGCGCCGCGTCAAACAGGAAGGAGGGTCAAAAGGGCTGATACCGTAATGATAACCACAAGAAGCCATCTTTGGCAAGGCCAGGCGTGGCGTGCGCCGCTACTTAAAAAGAATCGGCTTTGGGTTGCAGTTAAAATGCATGACCGATATTGAGGATAACCTGGTACGTGTCTTTATCCCGGTCTATCGGGTTGAGAGGCCAGGCAAATTCAACGCCAACGGGGCCGATGGGGGTCTGGTAGCGGAGGCCGAAACCGGCGCCATATTTCAGTTGCCCCAGATCGGTGTCTTCCAGCCTGCTGAAGACGTTGCCCGCATCGAAAAAGGCCACCCCGCGAAATTCCTGATACATCGGGAATCTCAGCTCGAGAGTGCTTAGGAAGATTGACTCACCGCCCAAAGGATTGCCGGACGAATCGCGGGGTCCTAAGTAATACATGCGGTAGGCTCGCATATTCGTCGGACCGCCACTGAAGAAACGTCGATAGATGGGAATCTGGTCGGTGTTTTGAATAGGTGGGATAAGACCGAATTTGGCTCGGGCAGCCAGGACGACGTTTTTCAGACCGAGATTTTGAAATTGCCGCACATCCAGACTGGACTGAACGAACTGCAATTGGCCGGACATGAACCTGGGAGCCCATTCACCCACCAGATAAACCTGACCGCCCTTTTGGGGATCGGCGGGGTTGTCGATAGAGGAGCGGCTGAGACCCCACACCAGCATGTTGGCCCGATAGAGCTGGCCAGGTTGAGTAGCAGTCAGCAATTGCAAAGCCAGGTCGGAAATTCCGTAGGGACGGGCAAACTCAAGCCCATGGCCGATGTAGGCCTTGGTCTTCCAGGGCAGTTGCTTCTCAACAATAGACCGGGTAAATAGAGCTCGATCGGAAAAGGTTGGATAATAGCGCCAGAGCAGCCCGGAAGTTACAACCAGATCCAGATCGGTGCCAAAAATCCGGGGATTCAAAAAAGAGCCTTCAAACCGGGTTTCCAAACGGGAATATTTGCTATTCATTTCCAAGACCCGGCCGCCGCCGGCTAAGTTGCGATACCGCAGGATAGCGCGAGCTCGGAACTCATCCCAACTGCCATAGCCTGCTCCGATTTTGAGGGAACGTTTTTTCTTCTCACTTACCACCACCGTAATGGGAATTTCTCTCTGGTGGGCAGGGACTTCCTCCGGTTCGATCAGGACACTCTGAAACAGATCTAATTCATAGAGCCGTTCCTGACTGGCAATGATTTTGGCCAGAGAAAACCGCTCTCCCGGTTTAATCTCTAAATAACGTTGGATTAAAGGTTCCGGCGTATCCTGCTGGCCCTTGATGGTGATTCTGCCGAAGGAACATACCGGTCCCGGCCATACCTGGATATAGACGGCGGCAGTGTTGGCTTTTGGGTCGAGCAGGACTTGGCCTTCGACTCTCCCCTTAGGATAGCCGTTGTCCAGCAGATGGTTCAAAATCTCTTTTTTAAGTTTTTCAAAATCTGATTCCGTAAATCTCTGGCCTAATACCAGCGGACTGAATTTCAATAAGGTCTTCGCTTGAATCTGCGAATCGGTTTCCACTACACTGATCTCAATTTTGATCACCTGAATGCCAGGGCCTTCCTGGATAGCCAAACGGATGTCAACCCGCCCGTCAGACTCCTGCACCTCCGGCGAGATAGAGGCGTGATAAAACCCTTCCCGACGGTATAAGGCTTTAAGGCGGTTGATATCGTTCCTGAGATCTTCGGGGTTATAATGCGGCAATGACCTCCAGAAAAAAAAGGGGGGACGCGGGGTCAGCAGCTCAGCGTAGATCGTGTCGGAACTGACCGATTTATTACCGACCAGTTTAAGGGTATGGATAAAGAGGGGGGGCGAATCCACCTCGGCAACCGCCGTCTGGATACTGGTTATGAGGCATATAAGAAACACTAAAGCCGCTGCAGACAGCCTTTGCCCAAAATGGTGGTCTTGGCGCATCGTTTTCTACGGACTGAATTTGCCGTTAAAGGTTTTCTGCACCTCATGGCGAATAATTTCAATGGCAGACGCCGCCCGAGGGTCTAAATGTTCCAGATTCCAACGGTGGCCAATAGCTCGGGAATTATGAGATTAGATGTGAGGATCGTCCATCAGTTCCTTTTTTGCTGCCGTATCATAAGGCTAGATTTTTAGAGCGATCCGATATTTTCATTGTGAGGTGGCGATTAAAACGGCGCGACCGGGGGTCAGATCAAATTATTCCGGGATGTTCTTCCGGCGGCCGATGCTCAGATCGTGCAAGGGTATCAGAATGTCGGCTAATTCTTTGACCTTTTTGGCGCTTTCATAGGCCTCGATGACATTGATATGCACGCCGGAAGGCACCACCGGGCCAGATATGGGAAAGTTCTGTTCATTGCAACAGAAACCGGTGATGATAGCCTTGCCTTTTTTGGTGTTTACCACCACCGACTGGCCGCCGACGGTATGCCCAGGCGTCAGAATCACCTGAATGCCGTCTACTATCTCCTGATCGCCGTCTAAGAGCACCACCTCATTTTCATCCAAGAGGTCGGGGAAGTAGCGGTGGTCAATCGGATGCGGATTCTGAAAAAATTCATATTCCCGCCGCTGAACCAAGATCTTGGCGTTCTGGCATTTATAGTCATTCTCGCAATGATCGTTGTGCAGGTGAGTGTGAATGATGAGGTCAATATCCTCGGGTTTGAGGTTGTAGGTTGCCAGGGCCTCCTCAAATTCCTGGATTTTGATGTTATATTCCGCTTCTACTTCCGGCGGGACGACAAATTGTTCCAGACCGGTATCCACTAAAATGTTTTCTCTGCCGCCTTCTAGATAGAAGACATAAATCGGTATCCAGATTCTCTTGCCGTAACCCTTCAAATAGGTCATAACCCCCTGGTCGGTGGCATTGGCCCCGACGACGAGGGGGTGAATCGTATATTCAGTCATAGCAGTACCTTAAGTAGGAAGATATCATTAAAATCCTCCCGCCCCAAAGAGGCCATTTTGCAGGAGGATCAGAAAAAATAATCGCCGGTACCCGACTAACAGTTTTCAAGCAATGTGTCAGGTGCCACCTCACAAACGCAGTTAATTGTCAGAGGTTCCGTACCCTAATCTCTTTACCTTTATTCATTAACCATGACCAGCGAAGGCTGACGGAGCATCTTTCTCTCAGGTAACAATATTAGTTCAAATGCGGAACGCCGTCAATGCCTGAGATGATGATATAAGACTGCTGCGGTTATCTAGAGAGGCTCTTGTAAGGCTCATGCCAAGCTCTCCGGCAGAGCCCCAGGTTGGGCGGGAAATACGGTGATCAGAGAGTAGATTTTCCGTTTTCCTTGGATATTTTCGGGTGTTCATGGTAATTTGAAAGCACCATGTCATTGAGGCACCTGATTTTGAAGCTAGGCGTTACTATTGTCAAATTATCAGGGAAATGTAGTTTCCGATTGTTGATCGAAAATTAAATTCTGTAAAGGCTAGAAAGCCTGTCCCATCAAGAAATGATTTTACTTCGTTACGGGGAATAATAATTGAATTTTCTTGGGAAGGGGAGAGAAACTGTTGGCGAAAGGAGCTTTCAATGAGTTACGAGCAGAAAATTAAGGACCTTATGGTCTCCTTGGAGGATTATCCGCATGTGCCGTTCTGGTTCAGTTTGGAGCAAGCCGCAGTAATCGCCCGGGAAGCGGCCATCAAGTTTGAGGGTGTTTTTGAACCGCGGGCTATACTGGTCTTTGACGAAAAATATCATCTCGTAGGCATCCTGACCCTCAAAGATATTATCCGGGGACTCCAGGCAGAACTGTTTGATAAATCAGGAATGGCGTTGGCAGGATTCTCCTGGAGAGATCTTACCGGGCCAGATTTGCAGGGAAGGGCTCAGAAAGCTGTGAGCGAGGTTATGAGTCCGATCAGCGTGACGGTAGATGCCGATACCCCCTTGGTAACGGCACTCTCCTTAATGATCAAGGATAATCTGGAAAGAATTCCGGTTTTAGAAAATAACCGGGTGATCGGCATACTGCGGATCACCGATTTATTCAGGGAAATTTCGGACGCTCTATTGGCTGCAACAAAACTTTAATAAGCCGATTCTGTTTTGTCAGAAGCCATGCATATTCCAATTCTAACAGATTTAGTAGTCATTTTTGGCCTTTCTTTGGTGGTTCTGTTTGTCTGCCACAAGTTTCAGGTACCAGTAACCGTAGGATTTATTTTCACCGGCATCCTGGCGGGACCTCATGTCCTGGCGCTGGTTCGGGCCATCCACGAAGTTGAAATACTGGCGGAGATCGGTGTCATCCTGCTGCTCTTCACGATTGGGGTGGAGTTCTCCTTTGCCAATCTCCTGCAGATCCGCCAATCGGTGTTGGTGGCGGGACCGATTCAGGTTGTGGCCACCTGTCTGGCCGGGATAGTCTTGGCCTGGCAATTCGGCCGCTCCTGGGGGGAGGCCATATTCATCGGATTTCTGCTGTCGTTGAGCAGTACTGCTATCGTGCTCAAGCTCTTGCAGGAGCGGGCCGAGGTTGACACTCCGCATGGCCGTACCAGTCTGGGTGTATTGATTTTTCAGGACATCGTCATCGTGCCGATGATGTTATTTGTTCCTTTATTGGCCGGGGCCTCGGAAAATATCGGCGTTTCTTTTCTTGTCTTGTTGCTGAAAGGCCTGGTAATAGTTTCATTGGTCATCGTTAGCGCCAAATATGTAGTCCCTCAGGCGCTTTACCAGATCGCCCGCACCGGCAACAGGGAACTCTTTTTAATCTCAATTGTGCTGATTTGCGCCGCAGTGGCCTGGGTAACCGCACAGGCCGGCCTATCACTGGCCTTGGGAGCTTTTTTGGCCGGGCTGATCGTATCGGAAACCGAGTACAGCCATCAGGCCCTGGGTAATATCCTGCCGTTTCGGGATGTTTTCGCCAGCTTCTTTTTTATTTCGATCGGTATGTTGCTGGATGTGAATTTCCTTCTGAACCATCAGGTGGTTATCGTCCTCCTGACTTTAGGGGTACTGCTAAGCAAGGCGGTCCTTGCCGGAGCGGCCGCCTTGGCCCTGAAATTCCCTCTACGCACGAGCATTCTGGTCGGGTTGGCTCTCTGCCAGGTGGGAGAGTTTTCGTTCATACTTTCGAAAGTCGGCGTAATTAAAGGATTGTTTTCGGGTGATGACTATCAGCTCTTCTTGGATGTGACCATCCTTACCATGGTGTTGACCCCGCTCGTTATGGCCCTGGCGCCGCGGACGGCGGATTTTATCCTTCGGTGGCCATTGCCGCAAAGATTAAAAATAGGCTCGCATCTCACGGAGGAAATCGGTAGATCGATTCCCACCGACCATTTGATTATCGTAGGCTACGGAGTGAACGGGCGGAACCTGGCTCGCGCCGCCAAAACCGGCGGGATCCCCTACGTTATTGTGGAGATGAATCCGGAGACCGTTCGCCGGGAACAAGAAGGCGGCCAACCTATTTTCTATGGAGACGCCACTCAGGAGGAGATACTGATACATGCTCGTATTAAAGAGGCCAGGATTATTGTTGTGGTCATCAATGATCCGGCAGCCACTCGGCGGATCGTCACCCTGGCCCATCGGCTAAACCCGCAAGTCTATATCATCGTGCGCACTCGCTATCTGCAGGAACTACAGCCTCTCTTCGAGTTAGGGGCCAGTGATGTCGTGCCCGAGGAGTTTGAAACCTCAGTGGAGATTTTCACCCTGGTTCTGAAGAAATACCTGGTGGACAGAAATGAAATCGAGCGATTTGTCACCGAGGTACGGGCAAACGGTTATCTAGTATTGCGGGGCATTTCGAAGGAAGTCGATTCTTTTCGGGAGGTAGGGTTTGGCCTGCGAGACTTTGAGATCAGCACTTTTCGTCTCCACGATGGCGCTCCTCTGGTCGGAAAGTCTTTGGCTGCAATAGAACTCCGGAAAAAGTATGGAGTGACCGTTCTGGCCATCCGACGCGGGGTTTGGATGCTGCCCAACCCGGATCCTGACATGCAACTGTTATCCAACGATCTGCTTATCGTTATGGGAACACCGGATGATATCTGCAAATCCGTGCCGCTCTTTACCGACCGGGAATGCTCGCTGAATATAGTTAGAAAATAAAGTTTCGAGTTAAACAGATTGGAGCCATCAAATCACTGCGAGCTTATTTCTATGGGTTGCGGGTGTTTTTGAAAGAATGGCAATGAGAACCTATCGTCAAACAACTGCTCAGGGGATAAGGCTATAACAATGGGAGCAGAGAGGTATTTACACCATGATAAATCATACCCGCATCGTTCGAATCGAGGATTACGAAGAATTAGTCGGCGCTGAAACGGTCGAGCGCATCATCAGGAAAGCCAGTTCTCTCAGAGATCTGCATGTGGTTAACGTCAACTCCACCTATTATGGAGGCGGGGTGGCTGAACTGCTCGGGTCTATGAGCATTCTGATGAATAGCGTTGGCATTAAAACCGGCTGGCGGGTGATCCAGGGCTCCCCGGACTTCTTCAGTATCACGAAGAAGATGCACAATGCCCTGCAGGGTGGCGAGATCAACCTCACCGAACGGAAAAAAGAGATTTATGAAGAGGTGGTGTATGAAAATGTCATCCGAACCCATTTGGACCATGACTTGGTGATCATCCACGATCCCCAGCCCCTCCCAATGATCAACCATTACCGCAAACGCGGTCCCTGGATCTGGCGCGGCCATGTCGATCTGAGCCGTCCCAACCCGGAATTGTGGCAATATTTCCGGCCGATGGTGGAAAAGTATGATGCCGTTATCTTTAGCATCAAGGAATATGCTCAGGAATTGAAGACCCCGCAGCTCTTTTTTATGCCGGCCATCGATCCTTTTTCTATTAAAAACCATCGGCTCAGTGAGGAGGAGATCGACGAGCGGCTAAGTCATTATAACATTCCCACCGATCTTCCCCTGGTGGTGCAGGTCTCTCGCTTCGACGTTTGGAAAGATCCTCAGGGAGTGGTAGAAGCCTTCAAAATTGCCCGGCAAGAGGTTGATTGCACCTTAGTGTTGCTTGGCAATGTAGCCACCGACGATCCCGAGGGGCCTGAAGTATATGCCTCTCTGCTCGACAGCCAGGAAGAACGTCTGATCATATTGTCGGTGCAGGACACCGCTCTGGTAAATGCCTTGCAAAGTCGGGCGGCGGTAGTTTTGCAGAAGTCTCTCCGAGAAGGGTTTGGCCTCACCGTAACCGAGGCCATGTGGAAAGGAACGCCGGTAATTGGAGGTAATGTCGGCGGCATCCGCTACCAGATCAGAGATGGCGTCAATGGTTTCCTGGTGAATACCGTGGAGGAGGCCGCAGCCAGAATTGTTCAGGTGGTTAAAGGAAAAGCTCTGCGCCAGCGCTTAGGGGAGGCCGCCCGGGAGACGGTGCGACAAAACTTCCTGCTGAGCCGCAACCTGGAGCAATACCTGGACCTGTTCAGTTCTTTTGAAACCAATTTCACCCTGAAGCATATCCCTGTCTCTGGAAAACCATAGAGTTTCGATTTTTGAGATAAACAGATTGAAACCATCAATTTGCCACCAGTTTTTCTTCATGGTTCGTGCTGTCAGATAAAATCCGCTTTATCTTGACTATTTCCTGCACACGGAATTCCTCGGGATTATCATAGGGAGGTGCAATGAATTGGTATCAACTCGAGATTCAACAGATATTCGAAAAACTGAAAACCACCGAACGCGGCCTGACGACAGATGAGGCCAGAGAGCGTCTGCTAAAGTTCGGGCCCAATAGACTGGCGGCAGAAGGAAAGATCAGCCGGCTGCAAATCCTGCTGCACCAGTTCAAGAGTCCCTTGATTTACATCCTGCTCATCGCCGCAGTCGTGACTTTTTTCTTGGAAGAGTATAAGGATACCGGGGTCATCACCGCAGTCGTGCTGCTGAACGCCCTCATCGGCTATATCCAGGAAGTCAAAGCCGAAAAACAGGTGCGCGCTCTAAAAAGAATGGTGGTTGCCAAAGCCCGTGTGCTTCGGGATGGCAAAGAGGTGGAGATCGATGGCGAGGCGGTTGTTCCTGGGGACATCGTCCTGCTGGCCTCTGGCGGCCGCATACCGGCCGATGTCAGACTCCTGAAAACCATCGAGTTGAGAACAGATGAGTCGATGCTCACCGGAGAATCCCTCCCGGCTGAGAAGAAGACCGTCATAATCCCGGAAGATAATCTTCCCCCAGGAGACCAGCTAAACATTGCCTTCATGGGTACAGCGGTGGTCAATGGCCGGGGCAGCGGCGTAGTAGTGGCTACCGCCGCTCAGACGGTTTTAGGCCACATCGCTCGTGACGTGCAGGAGATTGAAGTTGCCAAGTCGCCGCTGCAGGAAAAGATCGACCGATTTGCTCAGGCCATCGGTATTATTGTTCTGGTGGCCGCTTCGCTCCTGTTCGTAATCGGCATTCTGGTGGGAGAAAAGGCGGAAGACATGTTCCTGACTGCGGTAGCTGCCACGGTAGCCACCATCCCCGAGGGTCTGCCCATTGTGGTTACGATTGCCCTGGCTATTGGGGTGGCGCGCATGGCCCAACACCTGGCCATCATCCGCAAATTACCGGCTGTGGAAACTCTGGGGAGCACCACGGTTATCTGTTCGGATAAGACCGGTACTCTCACCAAGAACGAAATGACGGTGAGACTCGCTTATGACGGTGAAAAGGTCTATGAATTCGGTGGTAGTGGATACAAACCCGAGGGGGAGATTTTAGAGGAAGGCCGTCCTATCAGGGCAATTGCTGACCATCAGATGGCGCTCCTGTTGCGTATCGGACTCTTGTGCAACGAATCTGAGATCTATGAAGAAGAAGGTGACTACAAAGTGGATGGTGACCCCACCGAAGGGGCCCTCATTGTTGCGGCCATGAAAGCCGGCCTCAACCCTGCTGAGGAAAGGAACAACCTGCCACAATTGTTTATCATACCTTTTGAATCGGATCGCGGCTATATGGCAACGGTCCACCGACAGGGCGATCGAAATGTAATTTATGCCAAGGGGGCGCCGGAGAAAATCCTGGAACTCTGTTCCGGCTGTCGGTATGGAATCTGTGAAGATGTCCTCAAAGTTGCCAACCACTTTGCCCAGGCAGGGCTCAGGGTGCTGGGTATGGCCTATAGGGAAATTCCGGCTGAGCAGGTGGAGATCACGGCCAAAGATTTGCAGACCGGATTAACCTTTGCCGGATTGCAGGGTATGATCGATCCTCCGCGCCCTGAGGCTATCGAAGCAGTCGCCGGCTGTAAACAGGCCGGTATCCGGGTGGTAATGATTACCGGGGATCATGCAGTCACTGCGTTAGCTATTGCCAGACAGCTAGGTATTGCCCCTGAGGAAGAGGTGGTGGAGGACCTGGCGGCAAAGCCGATGGATTCCCTTACTGACGAAGAACTTCTATCCCTTACCCAAACGGTCGCGGGATTTTTAGCTCTGCGCTCCGGTCTGAGCAACCGCCAGCCTGAAAGTATTACCGGCAAACATGTTCGGGCCATGAGCGATATGGAGTTTCTGGGACTCCTCAAGGACCTGCTTGCCGCTCTGGTAAAAAGGGCCGGGCCAGAGGGTGCGGTTCGACATGTCCTCGCAGGCAGGGAGATAGAAACCATGAGTGATTCTACTCTCTTTCACCTGGTCCAGAAGGTATCGGTCTATGCCCGGGTGGCTCCGCAGCACAAGCTCCGCATCACCCAACAATTGATGAAGCACGGGGAGATTGTCGCTATGACCGGGGATGGGGTCAATGATGCTCCCGCTTTGAAGACGGCCCATATCGGGGTGGCCATGGGCAAAACCGGCACTGATGTGGCCAAAGAATCTTCGGATATGGTTATCGCCGACGATAATTTTGCCAGTATCTACCGGGCCGTGGAGTTGGGACGGATTGTTTTTGACAACATACGCAAGGTCATTTTTTTTCTCATCCCTACCGGTATCGCAGCGATTATATCCATCATGGCGACCGTGATGCTGGGATTGCCGCTTCCCTATCTGCCGGCCCAACTCTTATGGATTAACATTGTTACGAACGGTCTGCAGGATGTGGCGCTGGCCTTTGAGCCGGGAGAGAAAGATATACTCCAGCGGCCCCCCAGAAATCCCAAAGCCGGGATCTTTAACCGTCTCTTGGTGGAGAGAACCATCTTGGTGGGCTTATTGATTTCTACCGGGGTAATCTACGCCTTTTTGCATGCCCTGCACCAAGGGATGTCTCTGGAAAAGGCCAGGACCATTGCCGTAACGACTATGGTTTTCTTTCAATTCTTCCAGGCACTTAATAGCCGTTCCGAGATGCAGTCCCTCCTGAGGATGAACCCTCTGGGCAACCCATTCCTCTTTTTCGGGACCATAGCTGCTTTTCTGGCACATTTAGCAGCTATTTATCTGCCATCTCTACAATGGCTTTTCCGCATGGAGCCGCTCACGCCGGTGGATTGGTTACGGATCGGGTTAATCTCGATTACAGTCATCATCGCCGTTGAGATCGATAAATTGGTGCGGAGAATAGTCACCTCGGTATATCATTGATATTTGCCCAGCTTCGTAAGTTGGTCTCTTAAGACCGCTGTGCGGGAATACCAACTGCGGGTTGCTCCGCAATAGTTCTTGAAAGGTGAATTTACCCTTGATTCAGAGAAAGACATGGCCCTGCGTTTACTAGAAATGACCCTGCCGAAGCCGCATGTGCGGGAAGTGAAAGAATTGCTCCAAGACGAACCGGTGGTAGAAGTCTGGTATGATCAGATTTCGGAAGAGCTAACTCTGCTCAAGATCTTAGCCTCTTCGGAAGAGACGGAACATCTTATGGATCTGCTGGAAAAGCATTTCATCCGCCAGTCCTGGTTTCGCCTCATCTTGTTACCGGTATCGGCTTCGATTCCGCGGGTGGAAGAAGCTCAGGTTGAGGAGAAGAGTCCTCCCAGCATCGAACCACCGCAAAACGACCAAAAGAAAACAGACTTTCTGGCCATTGCTGCAGTACGTTGGCCGGCCTGTCTGTAGAAGAGGATCTTGTATTCGCCCCAAGCAACTCTGCCCGGTCTGGTTTCCGCCGGATACCATGAGGTTAGATCATGATTTATTTAGACCACAATGCTACCACGCCTATCGCACCGGAGGTGGCCGCCGGTATACAGATTTTTCTTCAGGAGGAGTTCGGTAATCCCAGCAGCGACTATCCCTTAGGTCAGCGGGCCAAGGCTGCAGTTCAGCAGTCCCGCAGTCAGGTGGCGGCATTGTTGGGTGCTCAACCCGAAGAGATTGTTTTTCTGAGCGGCGCCAGCGAGGCAAATAACTGGGTGCTGAAAGGTGTTGCCCACCACCTGCAGCAGAAAGGAAGGCACCTGATTACCACCGTTATCGAACACCCGGCAGTGCTCAATCCTTGCCTCTTTCTGATGGAGGAAGGCTGGGAAGTTGATTTTATCAAGGTGGATTCCCAGGGTCGGGTTGATCCGGATGACGTCCGGCGGGCCTGTAAGCCCCAGACGGTTTTGATTTCGATCATGCATGCCAACAACGAAACCGGAGCAATCCAACCCTTGGCGGAAGTTGGCCGGTTTGCCCGGGAATATGGTATCTTATTTCACACGGATGCGGCTCAAAGCGTTGGAAAAATACCCACGATCGTCGATGAACTGGGGGTTGATTTCCTTACGGTGGCGGGGCATAAATTTTACGCTCCTAAAGGTATTGGGGCGCTCTATATCCGGCGAGGGGTAGTTTTAACGCCTTTGCTGCACGGGGCTTCGCAGGAGGGCGGGCGGCGGGCCGGTACCGAGAACGTGATCTTTGCCAACGCCCTGGGCCTCGCCTGTGAACTGGCGCGAAACCGACAGCCGCAGGACCGGGAGCATTTTCTATTCCTGAGAGATCGCTTACACCGGCGGTTACAGGAAGGCTATCCTGATTTAGTTCTCAACGGTCCGGAAACTGCTCGCCTGCCCAACACCCTTAACGTCTCCTTTCCGGGTTTGAGCGGGGCCGATATCCTGGCCGGCATTCCAGAGTTGGCGGCTTCTACCGGCGCCGCCTGCCATGGCCCAGGGGTGAGGCTTTCCCATGTATTAGCGTCCATGGGGGTGTCCCGGGAGGTAGGTAAGGGGGCTGTGCGTCTGAGCGTCGGACGCTCGACGACTGCGGCAGAGGTTGACCAGGCTGCAGCTTTGCTTCTCCAGAGAGTGCAGGCGCTGTCGGCGGTGTCGTGACGTCAAATAGGGGCGAGAGGTTTCTTTGTCGGCGGTTATGCTAAGCCACTGGTGGGTTTTATATGGCCTGGGCGCGGCCTTGGGACTGGCCTCTTCTGATGCCCTGATGAAACGATGGTTTTCCGACCTGTCTCCCTACGGCATGACATTGCTGCGCCTGCTCTACACGGTTGCCATCCTCTCCGTCGGTTGGTGGTGGACGCCGGTGCCTGACTTATCGTGGCAATTTTTCCTGGCAGTGGCGGCGGCGCTGCCACTGGAGGCCGGTGCCAATCTCCTGTATATGCGGGCCTTAAGATCCACGCCCCTATCGGTCTGTGCCCCGATGATGGCCTTCACACCGTTGTTTTTGATCGGTGCCGGCTGGCTGCTGCTTGGGGAGAAATTAAATTTCTGGGGTATACTGGGAATCGTCGGCATCGTTTGGGGGAGCTACCTGATCAATATTCAGGAACAGCGGCGGGGTTGGCTGGCACCCTGGTCGGCTCTATGGCGACTGCCGGGACCACGCTGGATGCTCATGGCAGCCGTCCTCTACTCGATTACCTCGGCCTTGGGAAAGATTGCGGTACTCTATTCATCGCCCACATTCTTCGGTCTATTCTACCCCACAGTTTTCGGCGGAGCGATGTTGGCCGGCTACCCCTGGAGCTCTTCCAAGCCCGGCAGGATGCTTCTAAAACGGCCGATATGGGGTCTTCTTGTGGGATTCTGTCTGGCCGTCAGCATCCTGTGCCATTTTCATGGGATCAAACTGGCGCCTGTGGCCTATCTGATCGCGGTAAAACGTCTCAGCCTGTTGTTTAGCGTACTGTATGGCGGCTTCTTTTTCCGGGAAGAGCATTTTGGAGCTCGGTTTGCCGGTGCTAGTTGTATGACCGCCGGAGTGGTTTTAATTACCGGATGGGGCAGTTGACAGAGGGACCATGACTCACAGGACCTATCGCACTCGCATGGCCAGGAGCGGTCTGGTGAGCTTTCAGGTAAGGATGAGAGAGACGGATTTGATGATCCTGGCCGAGCGGAATCTCAGCGACGCTGCCATGATGGTAGTCATGCAGCAGCGCCGCCAATTGGAGCACTATATCGCCCAACACCCGGGGTTTTTGGAAACACTGATTCCCTGGCCCCCAGATGTCCTGGCGCCATCTCTGGTACAGGCCATGATCCGGGCTACAGCGCAGGTTAACGTCGGTCCGATGGCTGCAGTAGCGGGGGCCATCGCCGACGCCGTCGGACAGGAGTTATTGACCCGCAGTCAAGAGGTCATAGTTGAAAACGGCGGCGATATTTTTCTGAAAATCACGGGGCCAGCAACCATGGCGTTGTTTGCCGGCCGGTCGCCTCTGAGTCTGAAGGTGGGAATCCGCCTCCAACCCGAGCAGACTCCCTTGGGGGTCTGTACTTCCTCCGGTACAGTGGGACATTCTTTGAGCCTCGGACGAGCCGACGCCGCCTGTGTCCTGGCTTCCACTGCCATCCTGGCCGACGCGGCCGCGACGGCCTTAGGGAACCGGGTGAAGGAATCAAAAGATATCCCTGCGGCCCTGGAGTGGCTAGGCGACATCCCTGACGTCTGGGGAGGCATAGTCATAGTGGGGGAAAAGTTGGGGGCATGGGGTGAGGTTGAGCTGACGCCCCTGTAGGCAGGACATTTAGTTCTTGATAACAACTAATTAGTCTCCACCCGGGAAGTCCTTTATCTTCGGGGTCATCCCTTGTAGGGTTGGGTAACCCCGGCCCAACAAACTAAAACGCCAGAGTCTAGGAGCCGCCAAGACGCCCGACTTATTGAAGTCGCTGGCCGGTGAGCTGGATGAAGACGTCCTCCAGGTTGGCCTGACGGATGATTATTCCCTGATGATCTTCCTGGGCGAGTGCGTAAGCCTGGTCCCTATCGCGAACCAACTGATAGTGACGTCTGCCGTTGTCTGTTGATTCAACCACATAACCGCCCACCAGACGCATCAGGGCCTGAGGAGAGTCTACTGCGATAAGGCGGCCCTGATTCAAGATACCCACCCGATCGCAGAGTTTTTCAGCCTCCTCGATATAGTGAGTGGTCAACATAATGGTAATGCCATCATTGTGGAGTTGTTGGATCAGGTCCCAGATCTGGCGGCGAATCTGGGGATCTAAACCGACGGTAGGCTCATCCAGAAACAATACCCGGGGACGCGACAGCAGGGCCCGCAGGATCAACAGACGGCGCTGCTGTCCGCCAGAAAAAGTCCGCACCAGATGGTGTGCCCGGGTGGTCAACTCACCTAATTCGAGCAGCTCCCGGATGCGGTTTTTCAGATCCTGGGTCTGGTAAAGTTTCCCGTAAATGAGGAGATTTTCATAAGCGGTCAATTCTTTGTCGAGGTTAATCTCCTGGGGACAGACGCCGAAGCGTTGCTTGACCAGCAGCGGTTGCTTAACCACGTCAAAACCTTGAATCCAGGCCTGTCCCCGGGTTGGTTTCGTAAGGGTGGTCAGAATCTTGATAGTGGTTGTCTTACCAGCCCCGTTGGGTCCCAGCAGAGCAAAAAGCTCACCCGGCGCTACCTGCAAGTTTAAATCTTGCAAGGCAGTCACGGATAGATAGATTTTGGTTAATCCGGCGGCAATGATCATCTCGGTTTACAAATCGTCCCTCGTTTTGTTATATAATACCACTTTACCGTGGCAACTCGTCCATTAAAAAGTAGTACAAACCTCCGGGTCTGCGTCATGAGGAGCCACAAGATGGGAAATAACTCCTGCACAGGCTGGAAAGCCTATGCTACCAGAAAAAACTGCTCCAAAAGTATTTAGGGCAAAAAATTTAGCGTTAGTACTGTCCACCCTACTTTTAAGAATTTCGTTTTCTGGGAAAATTAAAGCTTAGTTTCAGTTAACTGAGTTGTTACCAATTTTTTCACTCCGGACTTCGGATTGAGGACTTAGATTTTTTATGCACAAAAGAGAAGACTTACGCAATTTAGCTATCATTGCCCATGTGGATCACGGCAAGACCACTCTGGCCGATGCCATGTTATGGCAGAGCGGCATCTTTAGGGCCAACGAGCAGGTGGCGGAACGGGTACTCGACAGCCTGGACCTGGAGCGGGAAAAGGGCATTACCATCATGGCCAAGAATACGGCAATAACCTACCGCGGGGTCAAAATAAATATTGTGGATACTCCCGGTCACGCCGATTTTGGCGGCGAGGTCGAACGCACCCTGAACATGGTGGACGGGGTCATGTTGCTGGTGGACGCCACCGAAGGCCCGCTGCCCCAGACCCGCTTCGTATTGGGCAAGGCCCTGGCCAAGGGACTGCCGCCGATTGTAGTGATCAATAAAATTGACCGTCCGGACCGGCGCCTTGATCAGGTGCTGGAGGAAATTTACGATCTGTTCATTGATCTCGATGCCACCGAAGAACAGCTTGATTTTCCGGTGCTCTACACCAACGCCAAGGCTGGCATTGCTCTGACTGATCCCAACGGACAGGGCCAGGATTTAGCCCCGCTCTTTGAGACTATTCTCTCGGCCATTCCCGCTCCGGTCTATGATCCGGCGGCGCCGCTGCAGTTTTTGGTTACGAATCTGGAGTATAGCGATTACGTGGGGATCATCGCTGTAGGCAAGGTAGTAAGCGGCGCTCTGCGACCCGGCCAGGATGCGGTCCTGATTAAACGGGGTGAAACGGTCGGCAAGGCCCGTCTAAGCCAGGTTTACACCTATGAGGGGCTGCAGCGCCTCAGCGCCGACGTGGTGCAGGCAGGGGATATTGCTTCGGTGGCGGGGGTTCCAGATGTTTTTATCGGCGATACCATAGGCGATCCGGAAGACCCACGGCCCCTGCCCGTCATTACCGTCGAAGAGCCCACTATCGCCATGGTTTTTTCGGTCAATACCTCGTCCTTGGCCGGCCGGGAGGGCCGGCTCCTGACTTCTCGCCACATCAAAGAACGGTTGGAGAAAGAAGTTCTCTATAACGTCAGCATCCGGGTGGAGCAGGCGGAAAATCGTGATTCCTTCCGGGTAAGCGCCCGGGGGGAATTGCAGCTCGCCGTCCTGGTTGAGATGATGCGGCGGGAGGGGTTTGAACTGTCCCTGTCCAAACCCAAGGTCATAACCCAGAACCTGAACGGGGCCGAGGTGGAGCCCCTGGAGCTGGCCGTGGTGGATCTTCCGGAAGAATATGTGGGTGTCATAACCGAAAAACTGGGGGTGCGCCGGGGCCGGCTGACCGATATGATTAACCACGGTTTCGGCCGGGTGCGTCTCGAATTCGAGATTCCTTCCCGAGGTTTGATCGGTTTTCGGGGACAATTTCTCAATGATACTCGGGGAACCGGCCTGCTGAATACTTTACTTATCGGCACCACAGCCGTCAGTGGAGATGTTGCCGGCCGTCCCAACGGGGTGTTGGTTTCCGACCGGTCCGGCAAGGCGGTGGCATACGCCATTCATCACCTGCAACCGCGCGGGACCATCTTTGTTAATCCCGGCGATCCGGTCTATCGGGGGATGATTGTCGGTGAGAATTCCCGCACCGACGATATGTGGGTCAACATCACTAAGGAAAAAAAGCTTACCAATATCCGGGCCGCCGGCAGCGATGAAGCCCTGCGCCTCATTCCACCCCGACTCTTTACCCTGGAGCAGGCCATGGACTACATCAACGACGACGAACTGGTGGAGGTGACGCCTCGGTCCATTCGGCTGCGCAAATACTCGGTAGAATGAGACGAGGCCTCCAGACCATGCCCCTTTTGGAGCCTCTGTAAATTTGGAGATGGCATTAACAACCTCAACAGACCATGATAAGTTCATCAAACATGAATATCTTATTTTGTTCACTTATCTTGACATCTAGGGTTCATTCATAATTCTTCCAAATACCCCTCACTTTTGATACTATCGCCACCAGAAGCAGGCCGATGGCAGCTATTTCGCATATCAGGAGGAACCAGAAAAAGCCTTGCGTCAGCATTATCAACCTCCTTTGGAAGCCATAAATATGCATATTCGGTGCCAGATCCACATATGATCGTGAAGTGGCAGCTTTCAAAGATAGGATGATAATGAGCCAGCTAGCCTATCCCATATCTTTCCTGATTTTTATTGCCATTGTTAAACCTTGGCTGAGTTTCCCCACCCGGTCTGCGACTGAAAGGGGTGAATCCGGTACTCGCCCCAAGTAACTTATTTTCTGATAAAATGAAGTCATGCTTCTGTTAACTGAAGTGTTGCGAATTTTCTAATATTTTCGACCGCCGCTTCTATTATTTAAAGGAGCCGGTGTCTTTGGATGTCTTTTGCCCTAAACGAAGGATATTATCCAAGCTTGCCCTCTTTTTCTAAGACATTCAGCCAACCCTGGCTGCGCGGTCTGATTTTGGGAGTGCTGGCCTTCTGGGTGGTCACCCCTGCCAGCTTTCTGACCTTAGGCCGATTTTTGGAAAATCGCGCCCTGGACTTCTGTTACCAGTGGCGTTCTGCGAGTTCCTGTCCTACCGATATCCTTATCGTGGGCATTGATGAGGCCTCGTTCCAGGAACTTCGCCATGCCTGGCCATGGCCCCGAAGCTGGCACGCCCTCTTGATCAAACGCCTGAGAGAGGCCGGTGCGCAGGTGATAGCCTTCGATGTCCTTTTTGCCGACCCCACCTCTCCGCAAGAAGATCAGGTTCTGGCGACAATCATGCAGGAGGCCGGCAACGTTGTCTTGGCCCAAACTTTTGAGGTAGTGCAAGGGCCGGGGTTTAACCGCCAGATTTTGGTGACGCCTCTTCCCCTATTGGCCACTGCGGCCAAAGGCGTAGGTCTGACAATGGTGACACCCGATCCGGATGGGGTAGTCCGGCGCTTTCAGGTAGAATTAGCCGGTCAGCAAACCATGGCCTTGCTTGTCGCACGTCTCTTTAATCCTCAGTGTCATATTCCTTCGTCTTGCTCCGGCCTGATAGAATACAGCGGTCCGGCCCACACCCTGGATATCGTATCTTACTATCAAGTTGTCGATCCGAATTATCCTCTGCCAACCGATCGTATCCGCGGCAAAATCGTCCTGGTGGGACGTATGCTGGAGGCTGCTCTAGTCCCGCAAGGTCAAGCCGATGCCTTTTATACGCCTCATTACTCCCTCACCGGACAGATGATGACCGGCGTTGAAATCCAGGGGAATATCATCCACACATTGCTCTGTGGCACTGCCGGCCGCACAATTCCCGACGGGCCTCGGGTTTTGCTGTTTGCAGTAGTGTTGATTGCCGCCGCCTACCTTTTTGCTCGTCTGAGCCCGCTATCCGGCCTGATCGGCTTGCTCGTGCTCCTCGGCGTTATCTTGAGTGGTTCGGTGTATCTCTTTCTCGCCCATCGCCTGTGGGTTCCGCCGGTTTTGCTGAGTAGTGGCCTGATCTTGATTTACGGCGGTAATTCTTTCGGCCATTATCTGCTGGCCGCCAGGGACAAACGCTGGCTGCGGCAGGCCTTTTCGCGCTATGTCTCGGATTCGCTGGTAGAGATCATTACCTCCTATCCGGAGCGCCTTCGTCTGGGGGGTGAGGAGGTTGAAGTCACCGTCCTGTTTTCCGATCTTGCCGGATTTACTTCCATCTCGGAGCACCTGTCTCCAGAAAACCTGATTCACCTCCTGAACGAATATTTCACAACGATGACTGAGGTTATTCTTAATTGCCGGGGGACGGTGGATAAGTACATCGGCGACGCTATCATGGCTTTCTGGGGGGCCCCCATTCCTTCCTCCCGCCATGCCCTGAACGCCTGTCTGGCCGCACTGGCCATGCAGGAAGCCCTCCAGCCATTGCAAGACGGCTGGCGGGCTCGAGGTCTCCCATGTCTCACCGCCCGACTCGGCTTCCATACGGGCAAGGCCATCGTTGGCAATGTCGGCTCCCGGGATCGTTTTAATTATACTGTCATGGGAGATGCCGTTAATCTGGCTTCCCGCCTGGAGGGAGTTAATAAAATCTACGGAACCTCTATATTGGTGAGTGAATTCACGTATCAGTTGGCCGCTGCGGAATTTGTCTTTCGGGAACTGGATCAGGTGCAGGTCAAGGGACGGAGTCAACCGGTGACTATTTATGAGTTGCTGGCCCAGCGGGAGGACAACATCCGGTTTCCCTGGTTGCATACCTTTGCAGCCGCTTTACAGGACTACCGGCAGCGGCAGTGGGATCGGGCTGAACGATTATTTCAGGGAGTGTTGGCCCAACGACCACAAGATCAGCCAACTCTCTGCTTCTTGCGGCGTTTGCAGCGTTATCGGCAAGACCCTCCTCCTCCTGATTGGCAAGGGGTCTATATTCTGGAGAGTAAATAATAATCCGGGGACCGAGTGCAGGGTCTGGGAGGGGTGCGCCGGGTTATACTTCTGAAAGTACTTCACCGGCGCGCCATTCCAAAGGTTCAGGAGTCAGAGATACCCTGCAGGATGCGGAGATGATCTTCGACGCACTCCTGCAGCACTTCCAGATTATACCCGCCCTCGAGTACTGTAATAATACGGGAGTTGCAGTGTTCCTGGGCAAATGCCGCCATGAGGCGTCCCATGTGGGCATATCCATCCCGGCTTAGCTCCATATGTGCCAGCGGGTCATCGGCGTGGGCGTCAAATCCCGATGATATCATTAAGAAATCCGGGTGAAAAGCAACTAAGGCGGGGATCACCCCTTCTTGAATCGTTTTTAGATAGGTTTTATCGCCGCTCCCGCGGGGGAGGGGAAAATTGAGAGTAAAACCCAGGCCGGCCCCTTTGCCTTGCTCGTTCTGACGTCCGGTGCCAGGATAGCAGGTAAACGGGTCTTGGTGTAAAGAGATATAGAAAACCGTAGGATCGGTCTCAAAGAGATGTTGGGTGCCATTACCGTGATGGACGTCCCAGTCGAGGATGGCAATGCGCTCCAGGCCGTATTTATCCTGCAAATACCGGGCGCCGATAGCGATATTGTTAAAAAAACAGAAGCCCATGGCCTGGGCGTGTTCCGCATGATGTCCAGGGGGGCGGACGGCGCAGAAAGCGTTGTGCGCCTTGCCGGTCATCACGGCGTCACAGGCGGCTAGAACACCGCCAACGGCCAATAGGGCGATAGCATAGCTGTCGGCGCAGATACCATTATCAGGGGATTGAAATATCCTCATTTTTTTCTCACAGGCAAGACGGAACCTTTCAAGATAATCCGGATCATGGAGTCTGGTAATCCGGTCCAGGGGCGCCTCATAGGGCTGTATTAAAACCAATTCATCTATAAGTCCTGAGGAGATTACCCGCTGCTGAATGGCTCGCAAGCGGTCCGGCCGCTCCGGATGATAACCTCCGGGTTCGTGTTTGAGATACCGCTCATCATAGACATAACCGGTGTTTGCTTTCATTATAACCATGTCCCTTCATGCTTTTATAAAAACAGTGGGCGGTGGGCAGTGTGCGGTGAGCAGAAAAAGCATTATTGTGAGCAGCCACCATGGTTCTGTTTTTATGCTTCGTTGTATTCCTCAGAACCTGAGGACTCATATTGACCTAGCATGCCAACTTATCCCGGACATCCCGGTCTGTAAAGACCTTTTTTCCTAAGATACCGAACAAAAGTTCTTCTCTCTCTTATCATTTTCTGCGGGTTACGGTATGACTCAGGTCGGAAGCCTTCGCCTCAATGAAAGCCCAGCAGTGATTAAGGGAGAGATCGAACCTCCTTTTCTTGCCCACTTCTTTTGTCTAGAGGGCTTTTAATTTGGCTTCATGATAAGATACAATTAACCTCAATCCAATTACTCAAGGATCGTCGGGCCAGAATCTGGCGGTGGGCAGTGTCGCCCTCTTATCTGACTTTCAACCGTGAACTCTAAACTTTTTAAGACAGGACAGGATTTTCCATCTGATGCGAAAGGAAGACGGGACATGTATACAGTCGTTTTGTTGCGCCATGGCGAGAGCGTGTGGAATAAGGAGAATAAGTTCGCCGGCTGGACGGATGTCGGGTTGTCGCCAAAGGGCGTTCAGGAAGCCATAGAGGCAGGCCGTTATCTCAAAAAGGAAGGCTACGTCTTTGATCTGGCGTTTACTTCCGTTCTTTCTCGGGCCATCAAGACCCTGTGGCTGGTTTTGGAAGAGATGGACCTGATGTGGATCCCGGTCTACCACAATTGGCGTTTGAACGAACGGCATTACGGTGCTCTCCAGGGACTCAATAAAGTGGAGACGGTCAATACCTTCGGCATGGAGCAGACTCAGATCTGGCGCCGCAGTTATGACACCCCGCCTCCGCCGCTGACTCAGGATGACCCCCGGTGGCCGGGAAATGACCCACGGTATGCGTCTCTCAAATCGGAAGAGATCCCCTTGACCGAGTGTTTGAAAGATACCGTGGCCCGATTCCTGCCTTACTGGCATGAGACCATTGCCCCTACCATCAAGACCGGCAAACGGGTGCTCATTGCAGCTCATGGAAACAGCCTCAGGGCGCTAGTGAAATATCTGGACCAGATTTCAGATGAGGCGATTGTCTCCCTGAATATCCCTACGGGAATTCCTCTGGTCTATGAATTAGATGAAGGTCTTAAGCCCATCCGGACTTTTTACCTGGGCGACCCAGAAAAGGTGCAGGCAGCCATTCAGGCCGTGGCCAACCAACTCAAAGGCGGGAAAAAGTAAAGGCGGCAGGATACAGGCGCAAGGCGGACAAATTAAGAAGGCCGGTAACGGGGACCGGCCTTTTTTTGTCTTCGGATGTCTTTACACTGAATTTATTGCGGAGTTTCGGCAGCCTTCTTGGCTTTTTTACCCTTCTTGGCTTTCTTGCCTTTCTTGGCTTTCTTCACCTTTTTGGGGGCTGCTTCCTCGGCAGCAACAGAAGGCTGCTCACTGGGCGGAGTTGCTTGGGCCAAAGTAGTGCCCACAACGCCAAAAGTAAATAATAACGCTAAAATAAATGATGCCAACTTCTTCACTGCTGCTTACCTCCTCTGAGGCTGAATAAAGTTTAGTGATTATCCAAAATCTCACTGCTAGCAGATGATAGCTTTTTTATCGAAGCCGTCAACAAAAAAACTAGAGAGAAAGGATAATTTTAATAACATACTGATATTATAATCCTAATAAGTATCCATCGGAGTTTAGATGCCTTTTTTGGCAAAGAAGCGGAAAAGGGCTAGGCCGCCAGCGATAAAGAGAATAATAATCAGCCAATGGTTGAGGCCGAGCAGCTGGGGTAGAGTAAGTTTCCCATAATTTCCCCAGGTGTAAACAGTGGTTTTCAAAAAAGGATAGATTTCGGCGAATAAGGCAGCCCCAACAAGCATGCCGGCAATACCCCAGAGGGCGTCCCAACGGCCTTCAGCAACGGCGCCTACGGCAGTGCCCGGGCAGTAGCCGATCAGACCCCAGCCCAGGCCAAAAATAAGACCGCCCAGGATGTTGGCGCCCAATTGAGTGGATTTGACCGAAATCTTTGCCAGTCCGGCGTCCTGCAGGGCGTAGATGCCCACCAGGCCTACCAGGACGCTGGAAAGCATAAACTTGATGATCGTCATGTCCTGAAGGCGGAGAGCGCCGATCTGCTTATCATAACGCAAGACCCTGGCTTTCTGGAGCAGAAAGCCGAAAACTATGCCGGTGATGAGGCCATAGAGGAGTTTGATCATGAGGTCTCTCCTCTGCCGTATAACAGGCGGGCCATGAGCACACCTCCTAGAAAGAAGCAGATGAGGACAATAAAACTACTGACGGCAAGCTGCATGGAACCGCTCAGCCCATGGCCGCTGGGACAGCCGCCGGCCAGGCGGGCCCCCAATATGGCCACGATGCCGCCACCGAAAGCTGCCAGCCCGCGCTTAACCGGGTGCGGTCCGAAGCGCTGGTACCACATATCCGGTACTGCCTGGCCATGAAAACTGCCGTCGGTGGTCGCGGCGATGAGAGATCCCAGAAAGATGCCAAATACAAACATCCATTGCCAATCAATCTGGGGAATTTCCTTCTGGAAATAAGCCAGACTGGCGACGCGCTCCGGGGAGAAGATTTTTTCCAGCATGCCAGCGGACTTGGAGAACGTGGTGGAGGCCCCGAAGTATTTACCGGTGATCCAGACTGAAAAAATTGCTGCCAGTCCGCTAAGGGCGCCTGCCATATAAGGGTTCCAGCCGTCGTGTTTTAACAGGTTAACAGCCATATCAGCTCAACCTCGCAAACTCGTTACTCAATTAGCTGAACTAGTGCTATTGCATACTATTGTTAGGCCTCTTGGGCCATATTGTCCAATAATCTAGTCATGATTCTTTCGATTTCCAGGAAAAAATCAACCGGCGCCAACATTTCCGCCGGTGACTGGATAAAAGGAGCCTCAACCAATTCACCGCCGCAGTGCCGAATTAATCTGCTTACACTATCCGGGGTGGATTCCAGGTGGAATTGCAGGCCTGCAACACGATTCCGGTAGATGAAAGCCTGGTTGGCACAACCACGGCTAGAAGCGATAGGCACGGCGCCGGGAGGCGTTTGAAAAGTGTCACCATGCCAATGAAAAGCAATGAATTCCGGCGGTAAGCCTACAAGCAGCGGCGAATCGATTGCGGATGCGGTCAGGGAGACCGGAAACCAACCGATTTCCTTAAATTGGTTGCGTGAGACAGGACCGCCCAGAACGTCGGCAATGAGCTGCGCCCCCAGGCATACCCCTAATACGAGTTTGCCGCCGGCAATGGCGTCAGCGATAAACGTTTTTTCCCGGGCAAGCCAAGGATAGCGGTCTTCCTCGTAAATATTCATCGGGCCGCCCATCACTACCAGCCAATCAACGGACGACAGCGGTGGCGGACTGTCATTTTCGTACCACCGGGTATGGGATACAACATACCCCCGATTCCTGGCCCATACACCAATATTGGTCAGATCTTCAAACGGGACGTGTTCGAAGGAATGCAGTCGCATCTTAATTTTTACCTTTCAAGCATTGATTGCCGATATAACTACTATTGCCATAATCGATATATTATCCGCGAATCACAAGAATGACATATAGGCTTCTGGCAGCCGGCTTATTCGAACCTCTGGTCGAGTGCCGAGAACATGACCCGCATACCTTACCATAATAATTATGTCCTGTAAAACCTGTTCGCCGAAAGTGATTGCTGTGTGTTTGTGAATTGAGTTTTGAAAAATTTCCTGATATAAGAAGTAAACGTAACCAGCAAATTATGCAGTCTGTCTAATAGCGGATTTAACTTTACGGTTATGAGGATAGGGCGATGAGAGAAAACCAATGGCGGGTGTTCTGGCTGGCTTTGGCCGCGGTAATGATTTTCGGAAGTTTTTTGGGCTGCGCCTCTATGGAGGAAAAGAGGGATAAGTTTTTAAAAGAGGGCAAGGAATTGTATGACAAGGGCGATTATGTACGCGCCCGGTTACAGTTTAAAAATGCTGTGCAGATAGACCCTAAATATGCTGAATCCTTCCTGTGGGTGGCCAAGACCGAAATAAAACTGCAAAATTATCGAGGAGCTTTTGGCGCCTTGTCACAAGCAGCGGAGCTGGACCCAAAATTACTGGAGGCCCAAATATTGTTGGGCCGGATTTATCTGTCAGGTAAGAGGTTAGACGAGGCCGAAGCCCGGTTGAAAACAGCTCTGGAGTTGGCGCCCAAGAACTCAGACGTTTTGCTGTTGGCGGCCTCTTTAGCGGCGGCACAAGGAAAACTGGAGGCTGCCATAGAAAAATTGCAGGAAGCCAAGCAATTAGACCCGAAAAAATATGAGGTCTATCTCATCCAGGCGCAGATGGAATCCAACCGAAAGAACCTGGAGCGCGCCGTTGCCATATTGGAGGAAGGGATTAAGGCCAATCCCGACAGTGAGGAACTCCTCCTGGCGCGGGGACGGGTGGCCGATGCGCAAAAACAATTTCCCGAGGCCGAGAAGTATTTTCTCGAAGCAGTAAAATTAGAGCCCCAAAAAGCCAGCCTGCAGTCGGAATTGGCCCGACACTACATTTTGGCAGGACAATTGGATAAGGCCGAGCAGGCGTTGCATCAGCAGTTAGGGTTGGAACCGGATAACGAGAAACACGCCGTAGCCCTGACCAAATTCCTGGTAGGTAGAGGCAAAGTTAAAGAAGGTGAACAGGTTTTAAAGGATTTTGCCGCCAAACATCCTGATAATAATGCAGCCCGATTTGCCCTGGCCGATTTTTACCTCAGCCGCCGACAAGAAGGCCGGGGGCTGAAGACACTGCAAGAGATAGTCGATCGTGACCCCACCGGGCCATCAGGGTTGCAGGCCAAAGGTCGGATGGCAATGGTGCACGCCAGTCGGGGGCGGGTGGCAGAGGCAGAAAAATTGGCTTCAGAAGTATTGAAAGAAAACCCCAAAGACATGGTTGCCACTCGCACCATGGGGCTGCTGGCCCTGTCCAAGAAAGATGGATTGGCGGCAGTAAACAATTTCCGCCTCATCACGCAAGATCAGCCCCAAAATCCGGAAGCTCGCCTGTTATTAGCCCAGGCCCATCTGGTGAACAATGAGTTGGAGCAGGCCAAGGAGCAGGCTAAAAAGGCCCTGGAATTGAAGGCAGATTACCTGGAAGCCAGGCGGTTTCTCTATGGCCTGTACCTGCGAAACAAGGATTATGACGGTGCCATCCAAACTATCCAGGGATATTTGCGATACAATGAAAAAGACCTGTTCAACCTGCTGGCGCTGGGGGAAGTGTATCTAGCCAAGGAAGATCTGGCCAAGGCGCGCGCCACCTTCCAGAAGGTGATAGCGCTAGATCCAAAAAATCCGATAGGCTACTTCGAACTGGCCCGTATGGAGCTGAAGCAGAAGCAGACTGATCAGGCTGTTAAACACCTGAAACAGGCATTGGAGCAAGATCCAAATTTTATTAAAGGATTGCAATTACTGACTGCCATTTATCTGGAACAGGATAAACCTGTTCAGGCCGTCGAAGTGTTGCGCCAGAGTCTGGCCCGTAGTCCGAACAACCCCGTGATTTTGCAGATGCTGGGGGAAATTTTTCTGGCACAAAAGAAGTCTGATGAGGCCGCGCAAGCTTTGGAAAAGGCTTTTACCATCAATCCCCGGCAGTTGTCAGCCCTCAGACTGTTAGTCATTGCCTACCAACAGAATCCGGATGTGGACAAAGTGAAGATGGAACTCGAGGCCAAGACCAATGATCCCAAGGCCCCGCCGTTTTATATCCTGGCACAGGCAATGTTCTATGAACGGCTGAAGGACTATAATAAAGCGTCGGAAGTTTATAATCGCATGATCGAAAGAAATCTGTTTCCAATTTTGGCCAAGAACAATCTGGCCTATTTATTGGCGAATCATCTGCAGTCTCCGGAAAATTATCAGAAAGCCCTAACCTTGGTTTCCGAGGCTCTGGAAGAATCACCGGAAGATCCCAATATCCTGGATACCAAAGGCTGGATTTTGTGCCAACAGGGAGATTTTCCCCAGGCGGTCACTTATCTGGAACAGGCAACGGAAATTGCCCCAAATAACCCCGCTCTCAAATATCATCTGGCTTACTGCCTCGCCAAGTTGGGGGACAAGGAAAAGGCCATCGGCACGCTGGAAAAGCTCCTCGAGATTAAGGTGAAATTTCCTGAACGAGCCGCTGCCGAGACCCTGTTGCTTGAAATCAAGTCCGGCAAAGAACCGCAAAAACCATAAAGGCCAGGCTATTCTTTTATCGCGTCAGGGGCTCCCCAAGGGTATCTGGGGAGCTTTTTTTCTTAGGGGAGCACTTCTTCCACCTGATATTCATATGATGTCAAATATAGAGTATTAATTGGCAGCACAGTGCTTGGCGGGGCGTGCTTCCGTGGGCGCCGCCCGCACGATATTTTTGAACCTGGCGGTCTGTAGCGTTTTGGTGATTGATTTTATCACCAATTTCCATTATTATCCTAAAAGCTTTTTGAGTGATTGTCACTCTTAAAAATCACCCGCCGGTGGCACGGGCTTCCAGCCTGTGTAGAATTTTCTATTAGCTCGGAACTCGGGACTTATTTCCCTGGTAATTGTCGAAGGAATATCCTGATAACTTTTCTTGCGGCCAGCGGCAGGATGCCGGTTCTGGCGAGATAGAGAAGACCTATGGATACACAAGGCCAAGGCAGTTTTGTGCCCGGTATGGTGATCGGGCGCCGGTATGAACTTATCCGGGTAATGCGTTCGGAAGCTCACGGTAAAGTAATGTTGGCCAGGGATCAGGCACTGGACGTGGAAGTGGGCTTGAAATGTCTGTCCAACGAAGTGCCGGAATTCGATCGCTTACTAGAATATTATCGCCGCGAAGCCCTGACGGGAATGAAGCTACATCATCCCCAGATTCTGGGGATACATCACTTAGATGAGACTGAAGAGGGGGTATTCCTGGTTCAGGAACCCTTTGCCGGCAATTCCTTATGGGAGCTATTGGGCCAGAGCGAGGCCCTGACGATTAATGATTCCCTCTATTTTATTGAAGTATTGGCCCAAGGTGTTGCTTATATCCATAAACAGGGAGTTATTCATCAAAATTTCAATCCACAGCAGGTACTGGTTTCGGCTACCGAAGGGATAAAAATCATTAATCTTGCCTTTCCCACCGAACTGGCAGAGATTCAGGCTTACCCGGACCTCAAGGCTTATATCGCTCCTGAAGTCTGGCAGGGGCGTAAGCCATTGGCGGCTAGCAATATTTTTTCTTTAAGCGTTATCGGGTATCGGATGTTAACCGGTGCTTTACCCTTTCCTATGCTAACCGATGAAATTATGCCTTATCAAGCGGCGCAACAGCCATTGGATTTAGAGAAAATTCCCGAAAGTTTACAGCCGCTTTTCTTGCGGGGACTGCATCCCGATCCCGGAAAACGCTTCCCTGCAGCGACAGATTTTTTATCCCAATTATCCATTCTGAGGGAGCGTCTAGCTATCACCGGCCCAAGCCGTAAAAAGCGACCGGAAGAAGAAGGTTTAGTTGCGGTGACTGGCGGGGCCAAGGCAGCCTCCAGGCCGCCATCCGGCGCTGCGGAGCCGGTGGTGGAGATTGACTCTGACTGGCAAGCTCCCGAACCGATTCCCCGCCGCAGCTATTGGGAACAAATGTTGGCCTGGCTGCAGGAGCAACAACATCGGCTCACGGAATACCTGGGGCCTGAGCCGCTCCGTCTCAACCGTCACAAACAGTTGGCAGCCGGGGTTGGCGGTTTTCTAACTTTGCTGCTGTTAATATACGCTCTTAGCTCATTGTTTTTACCCAAACCTCGGGTTGAACTGGCTCAAAGGCCCGAATCGGGGCGGGATAGTGCCCCGGCGATTCAGGCTCCCCTGGAGCTGAAACCCTCTCCTCCGGTTGGCTCCCCGGGACCACCGCAGGAAATACAGCCCGAATCGACGATTAGTACTACCTCTCCGCCAGCCTCGGTTCACGCTCCGGTGATTCCACCCGGTAGCAGTTTGAACGCGCCGGTTGTAGAAAAAACCAAACCCCAACCTTCGGTCGCATCTACAGCCGCGAAAGCCAAAACGCTCCAGACGGCGACTAAATCACCGGCCAGACCTAAAAGCCCGGTTAAGGCCCAACCGGCGGTCAAAACGCCCAAAACCGCTATGAAACTTGCCGCCACCTATGACAAACCGGCAGAAGCTGCAAAATACGCTAATACATTAAGCAAACAGGGCAAGCGGACCATTGTCAAAAAAGTAGTCAAAGGCAAAAAGACTTTTTATCAGGTCTGGGTTAACCCTGCCGCCGGTCAAAGTCAGCAGGGAGCGACCGCCGCAAAGCCCAAAACCGCAGCCAAAACCGGGGTGGCCCGGCCTCACTAGAGAAGCCGGGAATACACGCCCGGAGGAGCGGGTTGTTCTCTCTGAAGCACTCCGGGAGCTGCGGGATATGGCTCCCTACCTTTTTGTGAGGAAGAAGCTTGTGATTGTTAAAGAAACTCGGTTGACTGCACTAGGCCCGCTGCGACGGGGTAAAGTGCGGGACGTTTATACCTTACGCGATGGCCGTTTATTACTGGTGGCCACCGACCGGATTTCAGCCTTTGATGTAGTCATGGCCGATCCTATCCCTGATAAGGGAAAGATACTTAACCAGATATCGGCCTACTGGTTTGAACGTAGCCGAGATCTGACGCCGAACCACCTGATCTCCATTGATATCAGGGATTTTCCGAACGAATGTCAGGCATATGCCGATATCCTGCAAGGACGCAGTATGTTGGCGCACCATGCCCGGCCGCTACCCATTGAATGTATCGTGCGGGGCTATCTGGCCGGCTCCGGGTGGCAGGAATATCAGGAGCATAATTCGGTGTGCGGACAGAAGCTGCCGTCCGGATTGAAGGAATCCGAACGTTTGCCAGAGCCGATCTTCACTCCTTCCACCAAGGCCGAGTTAGGACGCCATGACGAAAATATCACCTTTACCGCAGTCATCAACCTCATCGGCGAGACCCTGGCCCAACGCGTACGAGATCTCAGTCTGGCGATTTATCGCCGAGCCCACACCGAAGCGGAAGCAAAGGGGATCTTGATCGCCGATACCAAGTTTGAATTCGGGCTTATAGGCGACCGTCTGGTCCTGATCGATGAAGTTCTGACGCCAGATTCATCCCGTTTCTGGCCCTTAACCGATTATACCCCCGGCCGCTCTCAAAAAAGTTTTGACAAGCAGTACTTACGGGACTACCTGCTCGGTCTTGGCTGGAATAAACAACCACCGCCACCCCCTCTCCCGCCAGAGGTTATTGCCAATACCCGGCAAAGGTATCTGGAGGCCCTGCGGCTGCTGACCGGCAGAGGAATATCTTAGATTTTACGCCAACGTTGCAGAATCAGAGGGATTGTGGAAAAACGGCAGCAGGTGCCAGCCGGTCGTTGGCCTGCCTCTAGGTCAGGAAAAATTGATCAGGGGGAAATGTGTGCCTGCCTTTCACCCGACTTCGAAGCTCGACCTTTTATGGAGAAGTATGAAATATTACCCAGGCAGCTTATCCATTCCAGATGATCAAGCTATCCGATTTGATAATCTCAAATAATGGAGGAAAGAGTCAGTGCCAGGAGCCAATCATCTTTTTTTCCATTGGGAATCCTTAGGTGATCTGGAAATCGGGCGCCCCAATCTGGGGATGATGGCGCCAGTATTAGTTTATCGTTTGATGCTCTATACCATGCGGACAGTTCTGACCGCGCGGTTCGGCCTGGCAGAAACCAAAAGAATATTTGTTGCCGCCGGGCGCTTGGCAGGGGAGGAATTCTGCCGGCATTTATTAAATACCCAACTAGAGTTTGATAAATTTCTAACCGAACTGCAGGAGAAATTGGTCGAACATAAGATCGGTATCCTGCGAGTGGAAGAATTGGATATCGATACCTGGGATATGACGCTGACCGTAGCCGAAGATTTGGACTGCTCCGGCCTGCCGGTAACCAATGAGACGGTGTGTGACTATGATGAGGGCTTCCTAGGCGGCATTCTAAAAGCCTATACCGGCAATGACTTCCGGGTGGAAGAGATCGACTGCTGGGCCAAGGGGGATCGGGTCTGTCGGTTCAAGGTGAATCTGATTCAGGCAAACTGACCGTTTTTATTTAGAGTTGCCTGCTTTATAATACCTGTTGCCCCTGGCTCGGGGCATGACTTTTTTCTATCAGTCCGGGAATGATAATCGAGAAGCTGACGTATTTATCCGTGCTGCGATCGGCGAAGTTCAGGCTGACCCCCCAGCATTGCCGCTGAAAGATAAGGCTATATTTATTTTCTAATTTTTTGCCGCTGACAAATGTATGCTGGTTGCTAAACCCAACCTTGATCGATCGGAAGAGATCAAGAAAGACGCTCGAATTGATCTGATTGGCGTAGTTCTTGAGGTAGATATAAGATATATTAAGATGATTTCGATCAGCCCGATCCCGCAGTAAAAGATTGACATCCATCCGACTCAATCCCTCATGATAAGGTGATATGCCGGTGTCCAGACCTAGGCCGATCTGTTCGATGGGAAAGGCCATGGTCTCCAGGAAGATATCGGACATGCGGCGGTGCGGCTGCGGTTGGCCGTCCAGACCATAATTGGACGAATTAAAAAATATACTCTGAGTCAATCGGCTCCAAAAAAGGTCGGTGATGTGCGGCAGGCCGGTACTCGATGTTGACCGCCGGAGGAAATGATTCGTCAGCGAATACGTAGTTGCATTGATCCCCCCGATAGGTTCCTCTCCTTCAAAAATCGGATAATTTTTAGTTACCTGATTCTGCCAACCATAATCGAAAGGATCAAATTGAGGGATGCGATTCACATTGAAATTCTGGTAGTTATAATAAACTACTCTGGGTTGGAAGACGTGCCGGACAAATCCCGCGGAGCCCGAACTCCGACCCCAATCTTTAAAGAGAGAGGTGCTGAGGCCGGTCTTGACATCATATAATGAACGGCCATCATATTTGTTCAGATCATCACCGGCGTCCCTGGAATCGACCCGGTAACCGGTTCCCCGCCAACCCGCAACGGCCTCTAAGTCAAAGGTGCCGAATAACCGGCTGTTCAGGGAAAACCGGGGGTGGAAATCCAATCTCTGGCCGCTCAGGCCGTAGTCATGATAATAGTGGGTATAGGCCGTGTTAAGGTGGAAATGGATAGGCCAGGAACCGAGGGGGAGCAAGAGAGTACCCACATTCAAAGAGGGTGCTTTATCAAGTGGACGGGAAATATCCGAATAAAGCGGGCGATAATATTGGCCATAAAAATTGACGCTGCCCTGGGAGAAATTGCGCGTCAGCACCAGGCCGGATACCCTGGTCTTAACCTCAAATTGCTCCAGATTGCGGCCGTAGTCTTCCGCCCAAGAACGGGAGAGCCGATCCAAACCCAGGTAGCCATAATTGTAATCATAAAGATACTGTCCATCACTAGGAATATCCAGGGTACCCTTGGCTGACCAGCCTTGCGGCAGATTCTGGTTTAACATGGCGACGCCCCAGTACCGGTGCGGTGTCGGAGCCTCCTCTTTGCCGTCCCGGATATAAGAGAAACGCGCCGCCCCGCCAGAGTCTTTGTCCCAGGCATAGCGGTATTCCAAACCCTGCAGGTACCCTCTTTTGTTCACCACCATCTGGTAAAGGGTGGCGTCCATATAATTATTGATGGCCCAATAAAAGGGGATTTCCACCACCGTGCCAGCCGCCCGGTGTTGACTGTAAATCGGCATGAGGAAACCTGACTGCCTGGAGGTCTTCACAGGCAGCACCGCAGCCGGAAGGAATGCCACCGGTATAGGGCCCAGCCGCAGGGCAGTGGCCTTACCGATAGCATAACCATCTAGTTTTACGTTCAATTCACGGCTATAAAAACTCCACATCGGCCGATCTGCATCACAGGTCGTGACCACACACTTCTCGGCATGAAAGGTGTCATCACCGGTTTTGCGGATCAGGGCACTGGTGACATGAAAATGGTTGCGTTGTAGAAAGAGTCTGGCCTCAGAGATCTCCCCACAGCGGGTAACCAGATTGAAACGCCCGGTTCGGCCCCGCAAGATATCCTGGCCCAGGACAATGACTACATTGCCTTCCAGTTCGGCAATGCGCGTCGGTCCATGGACCTTAATATATTCGGCTGTTATCCGCCGGTCTCCCTGTCGAATAGTTACTCTTCCGACAGCTTCATAGGTCTGGTCAACGGTATGGTAGACCAGTTTGTCGGCCTTGAGCAGCCAAGGTCCTCCTTCAAAGGCAAGATCCTTGAATATTTCGACTTCTTCTGCCCAGGCTGGCCAGATCAGGCAGCAGAGCAGCACCGGCATCCAGATAACAAGCCGCAGTTTCAAAGTGTTTCCCTAACGGTAATCAGTAAGTTTAATTTCCCAATACTACCATACCCCTTGAATAAAATTCAATGGATTTAGCTGGTATGGTAACCTTTGGTTGAAAATATATCCCTGGTGCAGTAAATATTCTTCTTGAAGGAATACAACATGTCTGATTCCCATCTGCAAGATAGCATGATTGCCCAACGTCTTTTCCTTTGCTTGATTATCTGTTTCTGTCTGTCTGCCTGGCTTGCCTCCGGCAGGCTGGCACTCGCTGCATCCCCGCCGCCAGCGCCAACTTGCCACAATATATTAGGGATACAACTGCGTCTGATCCCTGGTGGACCTTACCTGCTGGGAAGCCCACCTGAAGAATCGGGACGCTATTGGGACGAAGGACCGCAACATTGGGTAAACCTCTCACCCTTCTACATCACGGCTACTGAAATTACCAATGCCCAATATGGAGAGTTTTTGGCGGCCACTGGCCACCCTGAACCCCTTTATTGGCTGGATAGAAACCTCAACGCGCCTAACCAGCCGGTGGTGGGGGTTACCTGGCATGATGCCACCGCCTTTGCCAAGTGGCTAAGCCGGATTACCCAGGAGGAGTATATGCTTCCTACTGAAGCCCAATGGGAGGCCGCAGCCCGGGGCGGCCTAGTAGGGCAGCCTTTCCCGTGGGGGAGCACTCCTCCCGAACAGGGAGGGCGATTTCGGGCCAGCTTCAATCCCAACCCCTACGATAAAGATGGCTTTCGCTATACTGCCCCGGTGGCCAGCTTTCCTCCAAATGGTTTCGGTCTCTATGATATGGCCGGCAACGTGGCTGAGTGGTGTGAGGACTGGTATCATTCCTCCTCGTATACAAAAAGCCGCAAAGAAAATCCTGCCGGACCCGCTTCCGGGACGTCTCGCGTCCTGAGAGGTGGCTCCTGGTATGGCCGGGCCCGAGAATTGCGTTGCGCCGCTCGCCAATCTTTTCGTCCCTCCCAAACCGACGGATTTATCGGGTTCAGGCTGATTCGGCCAGTTTCTCCTTAAACCTTCATTAATTATTTCTATTCGATTTCCTTTTTTTATCAGCCCCATAATAAAATAATAAATACTATCTAATTATTAACATAAATATCTTGACAGATATCTTTATCTTGTCTATATTCATGTATAGAAGAGATTGTGTTTATACCATTACAAGTTCTATCCCTGCAAGGAGGAAAGTAAATGGCTGAAAAGGAATCGAAAGCGTTCGATCCGGCGACCAAGTCGGTAGATCCGGCGACAGTTGAGATGATCAAGAAGGCTCAGGCTGCCGGAGTTGAAACTATCTGGGATCGGGCCGATAAGATGAAACCCTGTCCTATCGGGGCTGAAGGTGCCTGTTGCCGTATCTGTTCCCAAGGTCCCTGTCGGGTACCGCCGGTGAAGAAGGCAAAAGAGGGCGAAGAACAGAAGAAGCAGGCGGTTGGCCTGTGCGGGGCCACTGCCGAAACTATTGTGGCCCGTAACTTTGCCCGCATGGTCTGTGGCGGGGCGGCGGCCCACAACGACCACTCCCGGGGTGTTGCCAAGTTATTCAAGGAAGTGGCGCATGGGAAGGCACCAGGTTATAAGATTAAAGATATCCGCAAGTTAAAACAGCTTGCCCGGGATTATGATGTGCCTCTCACCGAAGGTGAGGGAGATGACAAAAAGTCTCGTTCTACCGAAGTCATTGCCCAAGAATTAGCCGACAAGATCCTGGTGGAGTTCGGCCAACAGGATGGTGAACTCGTTTTTGCCGCCAAACGGCCCCCCAAGAAACGGATAGAGTTATGGCGCAACTTGGGTGTGATGCCTCGAGGTTGCGATATCGAGATTGTCGAGCTGATGCACCGCACTCACATGGGGGTGGATCAGGAGTATCACAATATCTTGAAGCAATGTACCCGCACCGCCATCTCTGACGGCTGGGGTGGTTCCATGATCTCCACCGACCTGCAGGACGTGCTGTTCGGCTGTCCCGTGCCGGTCTCCGGCGAAATCAACCTGGGGGTGTTGAAGGAAGACCATGTCAACATTATCATTCACGGGCACGAGCCGGTGTTGCCGGAGATGATCTATGTGGCCTCCCAGGAACCGGAGATAGTGCAGTATGCCCAGAACAAAGGCGCCAAGGGGGTGCAGTTGGCCGGGATGTGCTGTTCTGCCAATGAGCTCCTGATGCGCCATGGGATTCCCACGGCCGGCAACTACCTGCAGCAGGAGTTGGCTATTATCACCGGCGCGGTCGATGCCATGGTGGTCGATGTGCAATGCGAGATGCAGTCCCTGGCCAATGTGGCCAAGTGCTATCATACCAAATTGATCACCACCGATCCCCGGGCCCGCATCGAAGGCGAAACTATGCACATTCCCATGGATGAGCACCATGCCATCGAGATCGCCCGCCAGATCGTACGGGAAGCCATTGACAACTTCCCCAACCGCAGGGCGCCGGTGTTGATCCCGGATATTAAATATCCCACCGTGGTGGGTTTCAGCTATGAGACCATCCAGTACCTGCTGGGCGGTTCAATCCGGGGTTCATACTACACCCTGAATGACAACATCATCGGTGGCCGGGTACGCGGTGTGGCCGGCGTGGTTGGCTGCAACAACTGCCGCACTCCCCATGACAGCGCCCACCTGGCTATGACCAAGGAACTGCTCAAGAACGATGTCATCGTCCTGGTGACCGGTTGCTCTGCTATGGCTGCGGGTAAGGAAGGTCTGTTGACCCCCGAGGCGGCAGTAAAGTATTGCGGCCCCGGTTTGGCCGAGGTCTGCGAAACCGTAGGCATCCCGCCGGTGCTGCATATGGGCTCCTGCGTGGATAACTCCCGTATCCTGATGGCGGCCACTGCCTGCGTCAAGGCCGGTGGTTTGGGCTCCGACATCAGCGACCTGCCGGCCGCCGGCGCGGCGCCCGAATGGATGAGTGAGAAGGCTATCTCCATCGGTCATTACTTCGTCTCCTCCGGTGTCTACACCGTCTTCGGAGGGTCCTTCCCCACCACCGGTTCTGCACTCTTCACCGATTACCTTTTCAGAGGCTTAGAGGAGGAGTTGGGCGGTATGTGGGATTTGGAGCTTGATCCGGTGCTGGCAGCCAAGAAGATGATTGCCCACATTGACAAGAAACGCGCTGCTTTGGGTATCGATAAGGCCCGTGAACGCGTTCTGTTCGATATGGAAATGCGTCGTGAGATGCAGGCTGGCGGAAGCGAAGAATAGGGAAAAGGTTTTTTTCCTTCCTAGGTCAAAGGGCGGGTATACACCCGCCCTTTTCTAATTCCAGATTGTGCCATTGCCCAACCTAGATTAAGTAAGGGAAGATGGGTTCTGCAGGAGGCTCAAGATCATATTTTTTACGAGCACTTATACCATTTTCTCTTAGAAATGAGACAAACCAAACCGCGGCGGGGCGGGCCTCCCGGCCTGCCATCTTCGAGGGTTTGGGGCTTCTCAAAGTGCACGTGAGGTGATATCCGCCGTCATTACAATAAAAAACGGCACTTGGATGAACCTGAACATATTGCCTATATTCTGAACAATGTATAAGATACTAACTTCTCTGTTAAAGATTTTGAACTTCTTGGAGCAGCGTTAGGTTGAAAGATCAGGAGCAAAGTGATCCCCTAACTTAATTTAGCAAATAATATCTGTGTATTAAAGTGGTATTAACGGCCGATTATCTCTAAAGGCATAGGATTTGCACTTATTCCAGCAGGAAAAAGTTGAGCCGGTTAAAAGGTGTATTTTTCGAGACAATGTTCAAGAATTGAATGTCTTTTAGCCTTTTGTATCAAGTGCACCTAATGCACTGGGGAAAACTACCTACGGAATTTAACATGGGATCATGATCAATTGGTTCGAGAAACGTCGGCATCACCGATTAACCGCAGCCTTGCAACTTTCCTATGAACCCCTTGGGTTGGAAGCTGGCAAGTCGGATCGCTACAAAGGGTATACTGAAAATATCAGTATGGGAGGCCTGTATTTTACCTGTAGTGATCCACCCGCAAAAAACCTGAATGTTAATGATATTGTGGATATTAATATAAAAATCCCCCGCCATAATTACGATCTATCATGGACTAACACACTGCAGACCCGAGGCAAGATAGTAAGAATAGAGCCATTGCCGGATCGGCCATCATCATATGGTGTCGCCCTGAAATTCCTCGAAGACCTGCGCTTCGTTAGTTCTTAAATATTCCCTGCACCATTCTGGATATCCCTAAGGTTCGGTCGGGACCGCCGGTTAAAATATGGTCCAAATAGCATCGGGGGACTATTTCCATAATTCCCTATATAAAAACAGTGAGCAGTGGGCAGTGAGCGGTGTGCAGAAAAAGCATTATTGGGAGCAGCCGCCACGGTTATGTTTTTATGCTTCGTTGTGATCAGCAGAATGTGCCAATTTGTATAATGACATGAAGGCGGGATACACTTCGCTTTTTCGCTCTACAAATTATTTGCTGTGTAATTGTCTATACTTATAAATTGCCCAGGTACGATGAAAGTATGTTCTCTAGGGGCGAACCTTGTGTTCGCCCCCAAGACTTTGGTATAATTATATAATATGCGAGTGTTTTTTTCTTCATATATAAAATTAACAGTAATGTTAAATTATATGAACATTGCTCGGTTCATTTTAAATAATCATTTTAATCGGTGAGAGCAAATCGTAATAGAGTTGCAGTGGCCCTGAGCGGCGGGCTGGATAGCACGGTGGCGGCGGCCCTCCTGTTGAACCAAGGTTTCGAGGTTCAGGGCGTCCACCTGACACTGACTGAAAAGTCCGCCGACATTTCTGGCATTGAGTCTTTATGCCAGTTTCTGGGAATTGCATATTTCCAATTAGATCTGCGGCGGGAATTTAAAGCTCGCATCATTGCGGACTTTGCCGCCCAGTATCGCCTTGGCCTCACCCCTAATCCCTGTGTTCGTTGCAACGAGTTGATAAAGTTTGGTTTCCTGTTTCAAGCCGTTCGCTCTCAGGGTTTTGATTATCTGGCCACCGGACATTACGCCCGGGTCGAGGCTGCTCCTAACGGGATGATGGGCTTATGGCAAGGGGTTGATCCTGATAAGGAACAGTCATATTTCTTGCACCGTCTGTCCCCGGATTGTCTGCCTGCGGTCCTCCTGCCGTTGGGGCGGCTTACCAAAAGTCAGGTGAGAGAAAAAAGTCTTGCCTGGGGGCTGGCCCAGTATTTGCCGAACCGGGAGAGCCAGGAGCTCTGTTTTATCCCAGATGGCGATTATATTGATTTCATGAGGAACATGGATGTGACCGGTCTCGATCGCCCTGGCCCCATCGTCAATCGTCGAGGTGAAGTATTAGGAACGCATCGGGGGGTGGAGCATTACACCGTAGGTCAACGCCAGGGATTAGGGTTGCCGGGTCCGGCACCGTCTTATGTCCTCGAGATCATCCCGGCCGGCAACCGGCTTGTTGTTGGCTGCAAAGCGGACCTGTTGGCCGATGAACTGCTCGTAGAGGATATCAACTGGTTCATACCGGTACCCCTGGAGCCGCTCAGGGCCAGGGTTAAAATACGCTATCGCCATCCTGGCGCGACGGCTATAATTCTGCCCTTGGACCGACGCCGCGTCCGGGTGCGGTTTGACCTGCCGCAAACGGCCATCACGCCGGGACAGGCGGCAGTTTTTTATCAGGACAACCGCCTTCTGGGTGGAGGCTGGATCGTTCGGGAGCAATCGTGAACCGCCTTCGCAACCGCCAGCAGCATTTAGGATTTGTCACCTTTGGCTGCAAAGTCAATCAATATGAGTCGGCCTTCATGGCGGAGCAGGCGGAAAAGCTTACCTTTACCCTGTCGTCGCCGGAAGCTGCTGATATCCTGGTGGTTAACACCTGCACCGTAACGGCGCGCACCGATCGCCAGGTGCGCCAATGTCTGCGGCAGTGGGGTCGTCTGCAGAGCCCGCCGACAATCCTGGTCACCGGCTGTTATGCCCAACGGGCGCCCCAGGAATTGGCGAATTTCCCTGGAGTGAAGGCTGTATTTGGCAACGTTGAGAAGGGGAGGTGGTTGGAGTTGTTGGCCGCCATGTCCCAGACCGCCGGAACCATGGTCCGGGTGTCAGACATTCAGAACTGCAACCGGTTCGTCCCGATGCCGCTGGGCTCATTCTGGGGCCATACTCGGGCTTTTATGAAAATCCAGGATGGCTGCGGCCATTACTGCAGCTACTGCATCGTCCCCCTAGTCCGTGGACCGGAACGCAGCCTTCCATCCTCTGACCTCCTGAGGCAATTACAGCATTTATCGGACGCCGGTTTTCAAGAAATCGTCTTTACCGGGGTCAATCTCTCCCGCTATGGCCGGGACCTGCCAGGGGATAAAGGTCTGATCGATCTAGTGCGGCTTCTCAGGCAGACTTCCTGGCCGCTGCGGTTCCGTTTTAGTTCATTAGAACCCCAGGATATTTCCTACGGCCTGCTGCGAGAACTATCAGATTGGCCCCATTTCTGCCCCCATTTTCATATCCCCTTGCAAAGCGGCGCCTCGGCCGTTTTGGCAGCCATGCATAGAAATTACCAGCCGGCTTGGTTTGAGGCCTTGATCAGAGAACTGACCGCCTTATTTCCCCAGGCTGCCGTCGGGTTGGATGTCATGGTAGGTTTTCCCACTGAAACAGCCGCTGCTTTTGAGCAGACCAAAGAACTGTTGAACCGATTGCCGGTGGCCTACCTGCACGTTTTCCCCTATTCCGCCCGTCCCGGCACGGAAGCCGCCGTTCTTTCTCCTCAGACCAGCGCCCGGGAAGTCGGGCAGCGCGCCAGAAGTCTAAGAGATTTGAGTCACGGTAAAAAACTGGAATTTTATCAACGACATTTAGGGCAGGTGGTCGAAGTGCTGGTAGAGGGTCCGGTTGCCCACCGACCTGGTTGGCTAAAGGGGTTAACAGCGAATTACTTGCGGGTGATGCTGCCCGGACCGCCGGAATGGGTCAATCGCTTCATTCGGCTCAGATTGATAGAAATGAACGGCCAGGACCTCATCGGGGTAGCGATGTGACCTGGCTCTTAATTGAACCTTAATATAAGGAAACTGGGAAACTTCAGCTATCTGAGTGAATAGACCAAAGAACGCTGGTCAGAATGACTCTAACCCATAACCATAGTTCTGCCAGAGACTTCGTCTGTTACGGTTAAGCCATAGCTATTCTGACCCGGCGGGGTAATTGCTGGTAGGGTCTCCAGGTCGGCTGGATTTCGGGTATGCTCAATCGCCAGGTTTGTTGTTGTTCCAGTAAGGCTTGCATGAACTGTTGATGCAGGGCGTGAGAGCCCTTGAATACCCGGATATGTCCGAGAACAGGCCACCCCAAAAGTGCTAGATCGCCGATCAGGTCCAGGATCTTGTGGCGCACGAACTCATCGGCAAAGCGCAGTCCATCGGGGTTTAGCACCCCATGGTCGTCCAAGACAATAGCGTTGTCCAGAGAACCGCCCAAAGCCAAGCCGTTGGCCTGCAATCGCTGAACGTCACGCAGGAAACCAAAGGTCCTGGCCGGAGCGATCTGCCGGGCAAAGGAATTGAGCTGCACCTGATACGCATATTGTTGCCGGCCGATGCATGGATGGGGGAAATCAATGGCGTACGTAACCCTCGGTTGCGAAGCCGGTTCCACCCGGATCCATTTATCGCCCTGGACTACCTCCAAGGGTTTCTGGATGTGGAAGGAGGCCCGAGGCCACCGCAAAACTTTTATACCGGCCTGTTTCAGCCAGGAAACAAACGGCGCAGCACTGCCATCCACGATTGGCACTTCCGGTCCGGCTACTTCGATCCGGGCATTATCAATTCCCAAACCCGCCAGGGCCGCCAGCAGGTGTTCAACCGTGGAAACATAGGCGTCTTTAATACCCAAGGTCGTGGCCATACTGCTGTCCACCACTCGGGAGGAGCGCGCCGGTATTATCGGCCGTCCTGGTAGGTCGGTGCGTACAAAGGTAAGACCGCTGTTGGCCGGAGCCGGGTTGATAACCACCCGCGCCGGACGGCCCGAGTGAATGCCTATCCCCGTACAAACAATCTTTTGTTTAATGGTCTGCTGAAATTGCATTGCCATCCTCCGCCCATACAAAGAGCAAATACCGTGCCAGATGCAAGAGGAATGCGTATGTATAATTTAATTAATAATAATAGATAATTATATATAGACCAACGCCACGTCAGCCATCGCTTGCCGGTACATGTGTGGACTTTTTAACACAGATTGAAGTTGTATCGGCAAATATGACACAATATTCTTTGACAGTCGAATTTGCAGCCAATTCTGGTCCAAGTCCGGGATGCCAGGTTTGCTCAGAAAACCTCTTTCGAAAAAAGTGTAGGTCGTGTATATCATAATAATATGTAAGGCCATGGTGCCGTCGTGTATTGGAGTAACCTATGTCTGCTGATGAATCTCAGGAAATTGATGTTATTGAGCTCACTCCTAAAACACCTTTCACTTTTCGGTGTTATCCGGGAGTGGCCTGCTTCAACGAATGTTGCGCCCGAACTACCATCTTTCTTAGTCCCTACGACGTCTTACGTCTCAGACGGCGTTTAAACCTGTCTTCAGGGGAGTTTCTGCAGCGTTTCACTCACCAGATACCGGACGACGCTTCCGGTCTGCCTTCCGTGGTCCTGACGATGACGGCAGGCGAAACCCGCTGTTGTCCCTTTTCCTCTCCCAACGGCTGTCAGGTATATGAGGATCGTCCTACTGCCTGCCGCTATTATCCGGTGGGGGTGGCGTCTCAGTGGACAGACCAGGGTTTGCAGGAATGTTACGTGTATTTCCAGGAAGACCATTGCAGAGGTTTTGAGGCTGGCGATGAGTGGACCATTGAAAAATGGCAACAGGATCAGGGCGTTCTACCTTACGAGGAGTTCAACCGCGAGTGGAAGTCGATCGTATTGCGGGTTGGTGTCCGCACCGGTAAATCGGTCAGTGCCAAAATGCGGGATGAATATTATATGGCGCTCTATGACCTTGACAGGTTCCAGAGGTATGTTTTTGACAGTGATTTTTTAAAAATTTTTGCAGTAGACCCGGAGCAACTGACGCGGATGCAGACTGACCCCGAGGAGCTGTTGCGCTTCGGCTATCGTTATATCAAATTTATGCTGCGGTTGGAAAATTGTCTGGAGATCAAAAAAGTCCGGATAGCTCCGGACTAGTCCGGCAACGCCACCCTAAATCGATAAAAAGCATCTGGTGCTGAGTTTTTATGCGTTTTGCCCTGTTGCGCCAACGTCCCGGCGCCTTGGGAGGCGCCGAAAATACCCTTTTGTGCCTAAGTCGGGAACTTATCCGGGCTGGCCATGAGGTCACTATTATCGCTGCCCAACCCCGGCCGCCAGTCGCCAGAGAGGTGCTTGCCGGCCTGAACTGGCATCGGGTTCCAGTCTGGCCGGGGAAAACCGGCCGGATTCTGGGTTTCGCCGTCAATGCCCGGCGTCTGTTGCACCGGAGCCGGTTTGACATCATCTTCAGCCTGGAGCGCACCCTTAGCCAGGATGTCTATCGAGCCGGAGACGGTTGTCATCGAGAATGGCTCCGCCGACGCCAGCCCTATGATACTACCCTGGGGCGCCTTCATCTGGCCGGCAGTCCCTTTCACCAAACCCTGCTCTGGCTGGAAAAAAGACTATTTCAGGATCCCCGTCTCAAGTTGGTCATTGCCAATTCCCGTCAGGTGGAGAGCGAAATCCGGCGGCATTATCGGGTTCCCCCAAGCAAAATCCGGGTGATCTACAACGGGGTTGACCGGGAGCGGTTTAACCGGTTTCGCATGTCCGAGCTGCGGCCGGGGGCGGTTGGAAGCCAGAAATGTGATTTCCAAAGGAGCTCTATTCTCTTTGTGGGCTCCGGTTTCAGGCGTAAGGGATTGAACTTCCTCATCGCCGCAATGGCCGAACGGCGTTTGCGGCAATGCCAGTTATTAGTTGTGGGGCCGGGCCGGACGGCACCATACCAACGTCTGGCCCAGAAGCTCGGCATTGCCGGGCAGGTACAATTTCTGGGTCCCCAAACCCGGGTGGAGAATTATTACGCCGTTTCCCGGGTCCTGGCCCTGCCGACAATTTATGATCCTTGCAGCAATGTTGTCCTGGAGGCCCTGGCCTGTGGGCTTCCAGTGGTCACCACATCGGCCAACGGCGCTTCGGAGTTTATCCGAACCGGTGAAAACGGTGTTGTCCTGAACCGCCCTGATGACCGCGCAGCTCTTGCTGCGGCCTTGGAAGAATTCGTGGAACAAGGTATGGACCCACGGGTCCAGGAGAGCGCCGAGGCGGCCGTGGCTCAGCTCTCCTGGACCAGAACTGCGCTCCAGACGCTAAGCGCGCTGAAGGACCTGTCAGAGTTTTAATTAGGGAAGGCTTTCATGAATCAGAGTATGCTGGCCCTTACCTTTGACGGCACCGTAAAATTGCAGGAGGTTCCCCGTCCTCAACCTCGGGCGGGGGAGGTCCTCATCCGGGTTAGGTTAACCGGCATCTGTCAGACGGATATCAATATAACCCGAGGCTATAAAGGGTTTCACGGTATTTTGGGACATGAGTTTGTCGGAGAGGTGGTGGAGGCTCACACTTCTGCATGGCTGGGTCAAAGGGTGGTAGGGGAGATTAATATCGCCTGCGGTACCTGTGATCGCTGTCGGCGGGGACTGCCGCGGCATTGCGCCCGGCGCCGGGTACTGGGTATCTGGGAAAAAGATGGGGCGTTGGCAGAGTTCATCACCCTGCCAGAGGCCAATCTTCATCCAGTGCCTGCCAATGTTCCCGATGCCTTTGCAGTCTTTACCGAACCTCTCGCCGCCGCCCTGGAAATTCTGGAGCAGACGCCCATCGGACCCGACTTTAGGGTGCTGATCATCGGCGATGGCAAACTCGGGCTCCTTATCTCTTTAGTGCTGCGCCTCAACGGCTGCGAACTCCATCTGGTCGGACATCATCCTGAAAAAATGGACTTCATCGAGGCCAGAGGGGTTCAGGTTCATGTGGCTGAGGGATTTGGGGAGAAGGAGTTTGACGTGGTTATCGAGGCCTCCGGATCGCCGGCAGGGTGGCGGATGGCCATTGAGACGGTGCGCCCCCATGGCATTATCATTGCCAAAAGCACCTATCATGGCGCATTCGACTTTAATCCCGCGGCCCTGGTCGTGCCCGAAATCACGGTCGTCGGTTCCCGTTGCGGGCCATTTCCGCCAGCCCTGCGATTGCTGGCCCGGAGATTGATCAACCCGAAAAAACTCATCTCCCGGGTTTATCCCCTGGTTCAGGCCGAGGAAGCCTTACGCTACGCCACCCGGCGGGGCGTTCTCAAAGTTCTGGTGGAGATGCCGCAGTATGAATCAGTTAAGTCTTGATTATGGCGTCCGGCCGAATACCAATCTCCCTGAAGGCATGAGCCCCGTGTGGCTGATGGTCAGGTCGCAGATTTGGTGCGGGCCGCGGCTTATGCTCGAATATCCCGACGGCTACCGTCAGATTATCATCGGCTGGTCCGCCACGGATTCTGCCGCCGATCTGAGGGTTTTCTGGACCGAGGCAACGGAGGGTGGCCCAACTGTCTGCTTGGCCATCGGCGGGGACGGCGGCGTCCGGCTACTGGCCGATACTGGCGAACATCTCAGCTCTGAGGGCCTCAATCTGCCGCCTGGAGAGGGCCGGGCATTCATGGCTCTGGCCGAAAGCCTGATTCCGGAGGAGGTTGCGGCAGTAATCGGACCGGCGCCTTCCCCGAAGCCATTGTTACTGCTATAAGACCCGGATATTGTGGTTTATAAGGAAGCTTCTCTTGATTCAGCCGCATACCGTATCTTTTCGAATCTTTGTCTGTTGGCTGTTTCTCAGCCTCGCACCGATGCCGATCTGGGCTGCCAGCGCTATGGAGTTGCAGCAGGACTTTGTCCGGGCGGTGGAACAGGTGGCGCCGGCGGTGGTAAGTCTTAAATGCGTCAGGGTGGTCACGGTGGCGCCTTTCCCGGGGTTTGACGAGGAGTTCTTTCGGGGGACTCCGTTTGAGGGGTTTTTCCGCAACATGATGCCGCCCCAGGGACTGCAACAGCGACAAGTAGGCCAGGGGTCCGGGGTCATCATCGATCCCCGGGGTTTTATTCTCACTAACCATCATGTCGTGGCCGGGGCCCAGAACATCGTCTTGCACCTGCGGGATGGACGGACGCTGCGCGGGCGCGCCGTTGGTGCTGATCCCCGTTATGATCTGGCCGTCATTCAAGCCGAAACCCCGGGGTTGCCGGTGGCTCCCCTGGGCGATTCCGATCAACTAAAAGCCGGCCAGTGGGCTATAGCCATCGGCAGTCCTTTCGGCCTGGAGAACACCGTTACCGTGGGGGTCATCAGCGCCACGGGCCGGAAAGGGGTAGGGCAGGGGAAGTACGGCGACTTTATCCAAACCGACGCTTCCATTAATCCGGGCAACAGCGGTGGTCCCCTGATAAACCTCAACGGTCAGGTGATCGGCATTAACAGCATGATCGTGGCGCCTGGTCAGGGTATCGGTTTTGCCATCCCGATTAATCTGGCAAAAAAGATCGCAGCCCGTTGGCTGCAATAGGATGTGGAACGAGAGGCTTGGGGCTATATCCTTTGATTTGCACGAGAGACGTTGATTATGACCTCTGCTGGAAGCCCGATTAAGGGCGTTGCTGATAACAATCCTCAACTGCAGCACCATTTTGAGCTGGTTAAAGAAATCATCGCCAAACAGGATATGCTAAGCCGGGTCCCCGAGGAATACCTGGTATTTTCCTTCCAGCATCTCGAAGACCTGGTGAAATTCGCCTATTTTGCCGGTTTCATTCAACTGGGCGAGGCCAGACAGTTTTTGCTGCTGCCGAAAGAGGCAATGAGGCCGCGGCTGCGGCAGTGGTATGAGGAGATCCGGGAGAAAGGCTGCTGGCTCTGTTAAATTCTTATCTTGGAGGGGGCGCCTGATGGACGACGTTGATACCCTGGCATCTCTACAACGCCGGGTTCTTCATTTCCGCCAACAACGGGCTTGGGGGCCATTTCACACACCTAAAAATCTGGCCATGGCCATCGGCATCGAAGCGGCGGAACTGCAAGAACTCTTTCTCTGGAAAAAGGACGACGAAATCGTCGAACTCCTGTCCGGAGACTCCTATAAAACCAGGATACAAGATGAACTTGCCGATATCTTTATTTTTTTACTGTACTTAGGGGAGGCTGTCGGTATCGATCTGTCTGAAGCCATGAAGGCCAAACTTATTAAGAACGAAGAAAAATATCCGGTTGCCAAGAGTTTTGGCAACAGTAAAAAATACAGCGAATTGGAGTGAAGGTGTGCCGTAAGCTATTGGCAGGCTGTTGTAATCTGCATTTGTGGGCCATTGCCCCAGGCATTGTGAATTTATTGCGCATCTGGTACATAATGACAACTAGATGCGCTCTTTTGAAAAAGCGAAATTTGAAAACCCGGATCAAAAACCAATTCCCCGTTAAATCCGGATTATTATTGAAAGTGAGAATCTCCTATTCGCCCGCTAAGATGCCTATTGTAGGGGCGAAGCTCGTATTCGCCCACCTGGATTTAATTTTATGAGAGTATATCCGGTTTTTTTGAATATCGACGGTAGACCCTGTCTGGTGGTCGGCGGCGGGGCGATTGGGGAGCGCAAGGTGCAGGACCTCCTCCTGGCCGGCGCTCGGGTGAGTGTAGTCAGCCGGGAGGCGACCCCGACGCTGTTGGATCTGGCCCGACGAGGCGAAATTCTCTATCGCCAGGAGAATTTCACTCCCGAGCATTTAGACGGCATGGTTTTGGTTATCGGGGCCACAAACAACCTGCAGACCAATCGAGAGATCAGCGCCGCCGCCCAGGCCCGCGGTTTGCCAGTCAATATCGTGGATGCGCCCGCCCTCTGTACATTTATTGTTCCGGCTACAGTCCGGCGGGGAGAGCTGACCCTGGCGATTGGTACCGGCGGTCAGAGTCCGGCCCTGGCCAAAAAGTTGCGCCAGGACTTGGAGCAGCTCTTTGGTTCGGAATATGGCCCGTATCTAGAATTGTTGGGTGCAGTGCGTGCCAAGGTGCTGGCCAGCCGACGAGATCACCCTGATAATCTCACGGTTTTTACCAACATCGTCCACAGTCCCCTCCTTGAACTGGTAAGGAATGGTGACCGGGAAGGTATCCGGAAGCTGTTGGCAACACTGGTAGGGGCTATTCTGCCGCCGGTGGAGATGGCCGAACTACAGACCCAGGCAGCCAGTCTCTTTACTAACAGCCTGCCCACCCGGCTATAAGCTCTGGATCAATATATGGATGCTGGACTCTTAATCCTCGCTTTAAGCTTCTATTTTTTAGCCACCTTCATCTGGCTGGGATATCTGTGGGTGCAGCTCGATATATTGCATCGATATGGCGGCTGGATCATCGGCGTCGGTTGCGTCTGGCACTCTTTAGGACTGGCGCGTCTCACGCTGGAGGCGGGTTTTTTCCCCGTAGCTACGCTCGGGGGAACGCTCAGTCTGTTTAGCTGGGCCCTCGTGGCCGCCTTCCTCCTGTTTAACTGGCGTTACCCGGTCAAGGTATTAGGGGCCTTGGCCGCCCCCCTGGCTGCGCTGATGCTGTGTGGCGCCCTGATACTGCCCCGTCAGGCTGATATCCCACCCCTGCTGCAGAACTTTTGGCTCAGCTTCCATATTGTTGCGGCGTTGCTAGGCAATGCCACCTTCACCATTGCTTTTTTGGGCGGCATCCTTTACCTGGTGCAGGAACATCAGATCAAGTCGAAAAAATTCGGTTTTTTCTATAAACGTCTTCCTTCCCTGGAAACCTTGGATGCCTTAAATTATTACTGTATCAATATAGGTTTTCCGCTGCTTACCCTCGGTATTGTCACCGGATCCCTTTATGCCCAATATGCCCTCGGCGCCTTCTGGCGCTGGGATCCCAAAGAAACTATGACTCTCATCGCCTGGTTGCTCTATGCCGGGTTATTGCATGAACGCCTGGCGGTGGGTTGGCGGGGGCGCCGAGCCGCTTTGTTAGCTATCGCCGGGTTTGTGCTACTCATGATAACCTTTGTGGGTGCCGATTTTTTCCAACGGAGCTATCACCGCTTCGGTGGATTTGGACGGCTGCCGTGATCATAGTTCTCATCGGGCTTAACCATAAGACTGCACCGTTGGCGTTGCGGGAGAAGCTTGCCGGCCTCATCCCCGATGCCGCCCAGGCGTATAACCAACTGCGGCAGATTGCCGCTATCCGGGAACTTCTAATTTATGCTACCTGTAATCGGGTGGAGGTGCTGTTGGCTACGCCTGCTCCTGAGAGCGCCATCCCGCATGTAGTAGACTTTTTTACTTCCTGTCGCGCCCTAGCCGCTGCCGACGTCACCGCCGCGTTGTATGAATATCGGGAAGCTGAGGCAATCAAGCACTTATATCAAGTAGCCTGTGGTCTTGACTCCATGGTCATGGGAGAACCCCAGATATTAGGGCAGGTAAAAGCGGCCTACCGCGAGGCTACCCGGCAACAGGCAACCGGACCTCTGCTGAACCGCCTGCTCCATAAAACTTTTTCGGTAGCCAAGAAAGTCCGCACTGAAACCGGTATCGGGGGGCTGGCCGTCAGCGTCAGCTATGCCGCGGTGGAACTGGCCCGCAAGATCTTCGGCACCCTGAGCGACAAGACCGCTCTGCTTATCGGGGCCGGCGAGATGGCGGAATTGGCCGTAGAACACCTTAATCGGCATGGTGTGGCCCGCCTCATCGTTGTCAACCGTACTCTGGCCCGAGCCCTGGAGCTTGCCAAGCGTTTCAGCGGTGAAGCCGTCTCCCTGGCCGAACTGGAGAACCAACTTCTCAATGTCGATATCATCATTAGCTCCACCGGAGCCCCGGATATCATACTTACCAAAGAACAGGTGAGAGGCGTTATGCGAAGGCGCAAACAACGTCCTCTCTTTCTTATCGACATCGCCGTCCCGCGGGATCTTGATCCGGGGATCGATGCTCTAGATAACGTATATCTATACAATATCGATGACTTGCAGGGAGTTGTAGCGGCCAATCTGCATCACCGGCAAGAGGAGGCAATACGGGCAGAAAGAATTATCGAGACTGAAACCCATAAATTTCTTAAGTGGCGTGGGACTCTGGAGGTAACTCCGACCATTATTCTCCTGCGCGATAAGGCTCAACAGATCTGTGAGACGGAACTCAAAAAGACCCTGACGCAGCTTGGTCCGTTAACCCCGCAACAACAGAAATCAATAGAGATCTTGGCCGAATCTATTGCCTTGAAGCTTCTGCACGATCCCTTCCTGTATCTGAAACGCAACCACCACCCGAAAAACCGCTCCCGCGAACTAGACCTCACTCGGCGGTTGTTCAATCTTGATCCGGACCAACCATCGTAGAGGCAACCCACTCTAGTTGCTCTGTTTATCAAACTCCAGCTGTGGAAATAATTTTAAATTCCCCCTGTCGGGGCGAATCTGGTATGCGCCCTGAGATGTGGGCAAACACAGGGTTTGTTCCTATCATTACCTCCCTGTTCTTCATGCGGTGCGATCGATACGATAGAGAATGCCTACCAGTACGACGCTGCCTAATAACATCCATACCGGGCCAAAAAGCCATAACAACAACGGCCCCGCCAAATAATAGGCCCGCATTCCCAAGGTATAGTGGAGCATGCCCAGATTTAAAATCCGGGAGATATACCCCACCGTCACCGCATCATCCCGGTCCAGAGGCACATTGATCATGAAATTGACATGATTATAATAACGGATTGATAGGGTAAAATTCAGAAAGGCAAAGGAAAAATTTAGAAAAAGCAGGAGAATCTTCAGAACATCGAGATTGCGTGTGCTTCCTATGATCAGATAGGCGCTAAACGGTAGTTCGATGATCCTGTTCTGCTGGAAAAGATAACTCAGCAACCCGATGCTAATCAAAACTGCCGTTGAGGCCAATAAACTGGAGGCCATTACCCAGTTGCGTAAGGTCTGCACCGCCAGGATGTCCCGTTTCTGCTCCATGACTGTTTCAACCCAGAAAGTTCGCAGGTACTGAGTGATACCGATCGCAGTCTGCATGGGGGAGCGTTTTACCTGGAAATAGTAATGCACATGATAGAGCAACAGAATCAGGAGAGTACAAACCGGAAAGACGCTCTCGGTCCAGTTTAGCTGCTGCATAGAAAATCCCTCCTTATATCAAATGCTAAAGTTGCTTATCGAAATCAGATAGGTGGCCGTTGAGGCTATGTGGCGCCAAAAACTGCCGGGAATCCGCCACCATGCAAAAGTGTAGGAAACTTACCGGAAATTCTGAAAAAGTCAATCTGTCGACGCGGCGCCGGTAATAAAATCCTCAGCGTATCTGACTATGTTTCTTTCTTGGTAATTGCCATTGGTTTGGTCTATTATTCTTTTGGATACCAAAAAAGGTAAAATAGGATATCCCCGGAGATGTCTCAATGGATCAATATAATATCGGTAATGTGAGGCCGGGGGCATCGGAGGGAGTCCGTCGGGCATTCGGAGATGAGCATTGCACAAAAGGTGAAATGCTGCTAAACTAAAGGCCAAGCCGGCATAGCTCAGTGGTAGAGCAGCTGATTCGTAATCAGCAGGTCTGGGGTTCAAATCCCCATGCCGGCTCCAGTAATTTGAGACTGTTACATTAAGGGGATTTTCCATGCGAGCGGAAAGATCATAGAGAGATTGGAGAAAGACCATCTTGAACATCAGCACCGGATCCCAAGCGTCCCTGCCCCGATCAACATGAAAATCCCCGCAGGTATGTCGAACAAAACTGAAATCCACCACCTGGCTCAGTTCATACAGGAGGTGCGATCGCCGGGCTAGAAGGTTCTCATAAATATGGTTGCCAAAAAATGAACCGTTGGCTCTGCCTTTCTTGGTCATATCAACCGCGGGAAATTTATTTCCTTGATATGACCACAGGTTAAGCAATTTCGCGAGCCTTTTTGATATCAATTTTACGTAGTATTATCGATACGTTTTGCAACAGTCTTAAAATACAACAAGAATCATCATTTATTGGCCCATTATCATAATCCATAGAAATTTTATCAACAAAGTCCTATCTTCTTATAGTTGCCTTAATCTTTGACATTTGCACCATTTGAGTCTTACGGCGTCCTTCAGGAGGCGACCCAATTTTTTCGAACAGACGGTTTTTCCCGCTAGTCGCCACCCGGTTTCATCAGCATGCAGCACCCCCGCCTGTTTGATCTGCTGGCCGATCTCTTCAGGCGAAAAGGATTGCTGCGCATCGCTGCTAGGCGGCTGCCAGGCCACCCTCAGACAGCATAAATTGTAAGTGGTGGCCCAGCACACTGATGATCTGGGCAATGGTAGCGCCCAGACCATAATGCAACCAGGCGCTGAAAGCTACCAACCGATGACCGAAGGTGGCTTTTGGTAAGGCGTCCGGCACCGACGGTTCGACCATCTTTTTACACTTCGGACACCAATGCCGAGGAATGGTGTGCTCGGTTACCACCGGCTCCATTTCGGCGATATCTTCAACCACTCGGGTGCGCCGCTCGCTGGGCCGACCTAAAGGGGTTCCACAGTCAGGACAATGGGTCAGCGGTGGATGCTCCTGATGATGCGTCACCGGCGGCGTTGGCCGATAATAGCCCTTATGACCTACCTTGGCCCCCGGCTTTTTGCGACGTTTGGAAGCCGCCGGTTTCTCATAGACCGGAATCATGCCAGAAGGTGTTGACGGTGTCATGGCAGACTTCTCGACCGCATCAGATATTCCTTGGGCTGAAAGGATCATGAGGGCGTAAATGACCGCTTCCCGACCCAGGGTATAAATGAACTCTGCCTGTTCCCGAGTCAACGGGCCGGTGAGATCGAAATCGAATAGTTGGTCCGGTGTTGTTCCCACAGGACCTATGATACATATATTTCACAAAAGTACAAGGTCCCTTCTGAAATTTGACAAATTTTTCATTTCCTCAGATGACTGAATAATTACTATCAGTGCTGTCCGGTAGACGATACGTAAAAAAGGTCAATAATACTTAAGAAAATAGTCCCCCCCGCAAGGCTAGCATTAAGTTGCACACGGTAATAACTGATATGCTGCCGAAATGTGTGATCCTGACCGAAGCTAAGATTCACGACATGCAAATTGCCAAAACGCTGCAATTCGATCCAGGTGATTTATTAATTTTTGACCGTGGTTACATCGATTATGCCTGGCTGCATCGCCTCCACCAGAAAGGCGTCTGGTTTGTGACCCGACTGAAATCCAATGCCTGCTTCGAGGTCATCGAAACGTTGAAAAATCCCGCTCCTGACAGGGTTCTAACTGACGAGATCATCCGTTTGAACTCCGAGCATGGTCTTCATAGCTATCAAGGCACCCTGCGCCGGGTGCAATACCGAGACCCTGAAACTGGCAAAGAATATGTCTTTTTAACCAATCGCTTTGACCTGTTTGCCCTCGCCATCGCAGATCTTTACCGGCAACGTTGGCAGATAGAGCTTTTTTTCAAGTGGGTCAAACAAAATCTGAAAATCAAAACCTTTTATGGCACTTCCCGAAATGCCGTCTTAATCCAAATCTGGACTGCTTTGCGCATTCCAATCATTTCGGCTAGCCATTCCACTCTTTTCAGCTAGCTATTCCAATTTTTCCGAAAATCCTGCCGGTTGCCGTTACATTCCCTAGCCGGAATCATTGTAATCGGTGGCCGGTTTGTTTTACATTGGCCTGCCGGATTTCATCGGAGTATGCCCACTGCCCACTGTTCTTATACAAGGTTGAATCAGAGGAAGATTAATTGTAAGGACAAATCTTTTATTCTCTTTAACCTATAGGTGCACTCAAGATTTATCGCTACATTTTGATACCTTTTTAAATGCGAATTGGTATAATAATAAAGATTAGCAGGATATGAGCTATTTGAAGAGATCGTGAGAGGAGCTGCATATGGAAGAATTCCCCCGTTTACAGCGTTTGCCTGAGTATGTCTTTGCCACGGTGAACGCCCTGAAGATGGAGGCCCGACGCCGGGGTGAGGATATTATCGATTTAGGCATGGGCAATCCTGATTTACCGACGCCACAGCATATTGTTGATAAACTGATTGAAGCAGCGAAGTTGGGGCACAATCACCGCTACTCGGCGTCTCGGGGGATACCAAAGCTGCGGGAGGCCATCTCCTCATGGTATAAAAGACGTTTTGCGGTCGATATCGACCCGGAAACTGAAGCTATTGCCACTATCGGGGCCAAAGAAGGTCTGTCGCATCTGGTGTTGGCCACCACCGGTCCAGGCGATGTGGTGTTAGTACCCAACCCGACCTATCCCATCCATGCCTATTCCGTAGTTATTGCCGGGGCGGGACTGGTCAGCATCCCCTTGGATCCGGATCGGGATTTCTTTGAGGACCTGGTGACCATCACGCGGTTGATCCGGCCGCGGCCCAAGATGCTCATTATTTCCTATCCCCACAATCCCACCACCATGGTGGTGGACCTGGAGTTTTTCCGAAAGGTAGTGGCCTATGCCCAGGAATATAATGTTTTGATCATTCATGATTTTGCTTACGCTGATCTGGTCTTTGATGATTATGTGGCGCCCAGCTTCCTCCAGATTCCCGGTGCCAAAGAGGTGGGGGTGGAGTTGTTTTCCCTTTCCAAGAGTTACAGCATGCCCGGCTGGCGGTTGGGTTTTGTCTGCGGCAACCCTCGTCTGGTGCATGCCCTGACCCGGATCAAGAGCTATCTGGATTACGGCGTCTTTCAGCCCATCCAGATAGCGAGCATTATTGCCCTTAATGGGCCCTATGACTGTGTCCGGGAGATTGTCGCCACCTATCAGGAGCGTCGCGATGCCCTGTGCCGTGGGCTGCAGCGTATCGGTTGGCGGGTGGAACCCCCCAAGGGCACCATGTTTGTCTGGGCCAAGATCCCCAAGCGCTTCCGGGAGATGGGTTCGGTGGAATTCTGCAAGATGCTTATCCGGGAGGCCAAGGTGGCGGTATCCCCCGGATTGGGTTTTGGCGAATATGGGGATGAGTATGTCCGGTTTGCTTTGGTGGAAAATGTGCATCGTACCAACCAGGCAATTCGCGGTTTTAAGCAGGTGCTGCAGGGGAAAAAGACGTGAAAACGGTTCAGGTCGGTCTCGTCGGTTTCGGCACGGTCGGTAGTGGCGTCGTCCGCCTATTGACTGAACACGAAGATCGTTTCCGGCGCCGGTTGGGTGAACCCCTGATCCTCAAAAAAGTGGCGGATATTGATCTGGCCAGACCTCGCCTGGTATCTCTGGCTCCTGAGCTTTTTACCGACAAAGTCCAGGAGATTCTCGCCGACCCGGAGATTGATGTTGTCATTGAATTGATTGGCGGCGTCACCGAAGCCTATGACCTGATTATGGCGGCGTTGGCGCGGGGCAAGCACGTGGTAACGGCTAATAAAGCCCTGCTGGCTTTGCATGGGAACGAGATATTCCAGGCGGCATCGCGGGCCGGCGTCGAGGTCGGGTTCGAGGCCAGCGTCTGCGGGGGCATTCCCTTGATCCTGACCCTGCGGCAGGGGTTGGCGGCCAATTCCATCCAGGAAATTTTCGGTATTCTCAACGGTACCTCCAACTATATTCTGAGTAAAATGAGCATGGCGGGCGCCTCCTTTCAGCAGGCACTGGTGGAGGCGCAGGCGCAGGGATATGCCGAAGCAGACCCCACTCTGGATGTCGAAGGCATCGATGCGGCGCATAAACTGGCGATCCTCATGGCCCTGGCCTATGGTACGCAGATCAACTTCGGGGCCATCCATGTGGAAGGCATCACCCGCCTGGAGCCTATCGATATCCAACTTGCCCGGGAATTCGGCTATCAGATTAAATTGCTGGCTATTACCCGAGATGATGGCCAACGTGTAGAGGCGCGGGTCCATCCGACCATGCTGCCCCTGGACCATATCATGGCCAGTGTTCAAGGGGCCTTTAATGCGGTTTACATCACCGGCGACGCAGTCGGCCCGATCCTGCTCTACGGCCAGGGGGCCGGGATGATGCCCACGGCCAGCGCCGTGGCTGCCGATCTCATCGATCTGGCTTATAACATCAGCCATGGGGTTGCCGGGCGGGTGCCGCCCCTGGGAGTTAACTTTGCCGACCAGAGCCGCCGGCCGATAAAACCGCTGGAAGAGATTGTTACCAACTATTACTTCCGTTTTGCCGCGGTGGACCGTCCAGGCGTGTTGTCAGCAATCTCCGGGATTCTGGCCCGGTTTGAAATCAGCATTGCTGCCGTTATCCAAAAAGGGCGCGAAATTCGCGGCTCCGTACCAGTTGTAATGATCACCCACGAGGCCAAAGAATCCCATGTGCAACAGGCCCTGGCCGAGATTGACCGTCTGGCGGTGATTACTGAAAAGACCATCGTAATCCGCATCGAGGATCCGAATCTCGATGCGGCGCAGATTTAATAACGGAGATTAGGGCCCGGATTCGGATTATTGCTGAACGCTGAACGTTCACCAAGTTTCTTCAAAGGTGGATTATCATGAAATACGTCATTCTCATCGGCGATGGCATGGCAGATTATCCCATCCCGGAGTTGGACAACCGCACTCCTCTCACTGCAGCTCGCACCCCTAATATGGATTTTCTGGCGACTGAGGGGGAGTTAGGCCTGGCCCGCACGGTTCCTGAGGGTATGGAACCCGGCAGCGATGTCGCCAATCTCTCGATCATGGGATACGATCCGGCCAGGTACCACACCGGCCGGGCGCCTTTGGAGGCCGCCAGCATGGGGGTAGCGCTGGAGATGCAAGACGTTGCTTTCCGCTGCAACCTGGTAACCCTGCGTCATGAACCCAACGGCGATATTTTTATGGAGGATTACAGCGCCGGTCATATCAGCAGCGCTGAGGCCAAGGAAATCATTATCAGCATCAATCAGAATCTCGGCAATGGCTCCCGGCGGTTTTATCCCGGCGTCAGCTACCGACATCTTTTAGTATGGCGTGATGGGCAGGATGATTGGCGCACCTTCCCGCCGCATGATCTGACGGGCCAGAATGTGCGTTCTTATCTGACCGGCGGCGGCAGGGAAAAGCCCCTGCTGGAACTCATGAGATCATCCTGGCCGCTATTGGCCAATCACGAAGTGAACCGCCGGCGCCGGGAACGCTCTCAGAAACCGGCCACCTCGATCTGGCTCTGGGGGCAGGGCCGGGCTCCCAAAACTCCGACCCTGCAAGAGCTCTATGGCCTCACCGGTGCCGTTATATCCGCCGTGGACCTGATGCGCGGCATCGGCATCTATGCCGGGCTTACCCCCGTCATCGTTCCCGGCGCTACCGGTTATCTGGACACCAATTATGCCGGCAAGGTCGAGGCGGCTTTGGAGGCACTTAAAACCATGGATTTTGTCTACCTCCACGTTGAGGCTCCGGACGAAGCCGGACACACCGGTGAATTGAAAAATAAACTCCAGGCCATTGAGGATTTCGATCAGAAGGTGGTCGGGCCGATGCTTAGGGGATTAAGACTTTTGGGAGCTCACCGCATCCTGCTGATGCCTGATCACCGAACACCGCTATGCCTCAAAACCCATTCCCCGGAACCGGTGCCTTTTGTGCTGTATGATTCACGCAAACCTCGGGGAAATCACCCGCGGGGATTTGATGAACCCACTGCCGAAGCCACGGGCCTGCTTGTCGACCGAGCCCATCTGCTGCTGCCCCGACTGGTGGAACGCTGATGGTCATAACATAGAGGTGCGTCCGGTCGGCTACGGCGTCTGCCTTAGGATATACTGTGGGGGATCGTCCTTTTTCAAGTTACCCATCCAACTTCGAAATTACTGTAAAGATCGCTATGCCCATTAATCAGAGCACCTTCAGAGAACGTTTGGTTGCCGCCCGGCATCTGTTAGCTGATGCTAAGCTGGACGGCCTGTTGATCTTCTGTCCGGAAAACCGCCGCTATCTCAGTGGATTCACTGCCGCCGATTGCAGTCTGAATGAATCAAGCGGCTGTCTGTTGATCAGCCAGGAGGCGGCTTTTCTACTGACTGATTTCCGCTACCGGGAGTGGGCGTTGGCGGAAGCGCCACATTTCGAGGTCCAGATTTACCAGAAGGGATTACCGAAATTACTGACGGAAATTATTGCACGATTAGGCCTTAGCTGCCTCGGTTTCGAGACCCACTATCTAACATATTGCGGTTATCAGAAGATAACCGAAACGGCTGCCGCAGCCGGCTTGCAGATGCAATGGCAACCGGTGGATAACTTGATCGAGCAGTTAAGGGTGATTAAAGATGCTGAGGAAATTTCCCTGATTCAACAATCCCTGGCTATCACCGAGAAAGTGATCGCCGCAGTAGGCCGGAACCTGCGTCCCGGCAGGAGCGAAAAAGAGGTGGCCCGGATGATCGAAACGGGTTTGGCGGAGGCCGGCGCCGAGGGCCCGTCCTTTACCCCGATTGTCGCCTCTGGGCCCAACAGTGCCCGACCGCATCATCATCCCGGCGATCGGCTGATAGAGGCCAATGAACCGATCATTATCGATATGGGCGCCATCTATCAGGGGTATTGTTCGGATATGACCAGGACGTTTTTTCTAGGCGAACCGGACGCCAAGTTTAAAGAAGTCTATTCCCTGGTGCGCCGGGCCCAGCGACAGGCCGAAATCGGCATGCGGGCCGGCATGATGTCCGACGCCGCCGATGGTCTGGCCAGACAGGTTATCGCCCAGGCCGGCTATCAGGAGGCCTTTGGTCATTCGTTGGGACATGGCGTCGGTCTGGCAGTCCATGAAAATCCCAATCTCAGCCCCCACCAGGAAAGGGCCGTGGAACTCAAAACCGGGATGGTGGCCACGGTGGAACCGGGTGTCTATCTCCCGGAGTGGGGCGGGGTGCGTTTGGAGAATATGGTCCTGATCCAACCCGACGGGGTTCAGGTGCTCAATCAAAATTTGGATTTTTATCATTTCGGTAATACCTCAGCCACCTGAGAGAATAGATCAAGGAATGGTGGCCGGTGCCCACCCTCCATTTAAAAAACCTCGATTTCTCTATAATTGCTGTTACCCGTAGGTTAGCCGCGAACAATACAAGTTGGCGGAAGTGCAACAATTTTTCCTATTTTAGATAATGGAAGTAAAACTCATTGAAGGCTCTGAAGGAATGGATCTCTGCATGGAGTGGTTATGACCGACGCGGCAAAGAAAAAAGCAACTTATGAGGATCTTTATGACATCGCCGATAATATGATTGGCGAGATCATCGACGGGGAGTTGATCGCTGCTCCAAGACCATCAAGAAGACATTCTTCCACCATTGCTAAAATAACTAGTACCGTATTACCTCCATATGAATATGGGCGTGGCGGTCCTGGCGGTTGGATTATTCTGGTCGAGCCTGAAATCGAGTTTGGGGAAAACATTCTGGTTCCAGACCTGGCCGGTTGGAAAGAGGAAAGATTTATCTGGGAAGAAGAGCAAAATCCAATCTCAGTTATCCCTGATTGGGCCTGTGAAGTTCTTTCCCCAAACACAGCCCGCCTGGATCGCGTTAAGAAGATGGCCAGGTATGCAGAACATGGCGTAAGTTTTCTTTGGTTGATTGACCCGATATTGATGACATTGGAAGTTTATCGACTAGAAAGCGGCAGATGGACCTTGTTGGGAAGCTACGCTGAAAACGATAAAGTCCGTGTTGAACCTTTCCAGGAAATTGTAATAGGCCTCGGTGATTTATGGCTGAAAACGGTCAAGGACAAAGATGCCTGATTTCGCTTTTGATATCCCCCTCGTCCCCGCACCTGGATGGCTCCCAGTGAATTAAGTCATCCAAACCTCAAGAACAGGAAGAATTATAGGCTGATAATTATTTTCTCCCGCTGCCCTTGACCTACCTGATAATTGTTATATCTTTATACTGCTGCACCCAGTAATCCCGCAGTTCTGGCTTACTGAGCGGTGTGGACCAGTATAAAAATAGGTGAGAGGTGATAAGAGGTAAGGGGTAAGAGGTAAAGGGAAAAGGCAATCCGCTGAAAATCGATTGTTTTATGCTTTGTTGTGATTATATGTATATGAAATTATAGGAAAAATCATTCTTTGACAGGTCGATCTCCCAGTTCGTATCTCGTAGCCTTAATCGACATTCTCATTTTTTCGTTGTGTTTCTGAAAACCTGATAACTTTTATAAGAAGCGAGAACCTGACATTGAAAGATTATTTTGAAAATGTTCCAGGGCATGGTGTTCTGGCCACTGCCGATGCCAGCGGCAGGGTCAATATGGCGATTTTCTCCCGGCCGCATGTGATGGCGGATGATACGGTGGCTTTTATCATGCCTCATCGCCTGACGCATGCCAATCTTCAGACCAATCCTCATGCTGCTTATCTCTTTCAGGAAGAAGGTCCGGGATGGCAGGGCAAAAGGCTCTATCTGACCAAGATAGGAGAGGAACAGGATACCGAACGGCTTGAATCTCTGCGCCGCCGGGTTTATCCCCCGGGAAAAGAGAAAGTGGCAGGTCCCAGGTTTTTGGTATTTTTCCGGGTAGATCTGGTCCTACCTCTTGTGGGTAGCGCGAGCTAAAAAGAAACGACCAGGGCGGGGTTGCCCGCTCCTGGTCATCGGTTTTCAGGTTTTCTGATCGCAAGAGCTTATTTTACCTTGACATACTTGCCTTTCTTGACTTCAAACAGGGAGACCTCGCCCTTCATCACATCATGTTCTCGATTGAAGCACAGTTGGCCGGTGACGCCGTCGTGATCCTGTACCTCGGTTAAATACTTCTGAATACCTTCGCTCGTGGGGCCGTATTTTTTTATGCCTTCGGCTACCAGGTTCATCATATCGTAGGTAAGGGCGGCAAACATAACGTTGTTCGGTTCATTGGGGATAGATTTCACCAAGGCCTGGTAGCTTTCGACGAATTTTTTGTTTTTCGGAGTGTTGTAATCGGGATCATGCTCTCCGGCTACCAGGTGGCCTTCGGCAGCTTTGCCGGCGAGTTCAATGTAGACGGGGGAGATATCGCCATAGACGCCGATGATACGCTGTTTCATCCCCAACTGCCGAGCCTGGGAGGCTGCGGGGGCGGTTTCCTGATAATAGCCTGGAATGAAGAGAATGTCCGGTTTGGCCGCCTTAATGTTGGTTAACTGGGCCTTAAAATCTTTGGCTCCCCGCATGAAAGATTCGGTAGCTACGACCTTAATCCCGGCCTTTTCGAAAAATTTGCTGAACAGATCGTTGCAGCCCTTGCCATAAGGTTCGTTGGAATACAGGACACCCACGGTTTTGGGCTTGTAGTTTTTGGCCACGTAATCGGTCAGAGCCTCGGCCTGCTTATCGATGCGAGAGCAGCCGCGATAGATGAAGACGCCAGCGCCGCTCACTTTGGGTGAGGTGGCGGTGGGTGAGATCATCACCATTTTAGCCTCATTGGCGGTAGGGGCGGCCGCCAGGGTGGCACCAGAGGTCATGGGGCCGATGATGGCCACAACTTTATCGACGTTGATCAGTTTTTGCACCGCGTTGACCGCATTGGTAGGCGAGTCTTTTTCATCCTCGAAGATCACCTCGATCTGGCGGCCATTAATGCCACCGGCCTTGTTGATTTCGGCCACCGCCAGTTCAACCCCCCGTTTGGCTGGCAGGCCGTCTTCCGCCCCGGCTGACAGTCGCAGCACAGAACCGATTTTAATAGGATCGGCAGCCTGAACTGATAACGGCGTCAAGATCAGGGAACTGATACATCCTGCCAATAAAGCGAATAACCAGATTTTTTTTGCCGACATGGTCACCCTCCTGCATATAAGGTTTTAGTTAAAAAGGTTATTGGTGAAATATCTTTACGTTGCCGAAATTTTTTCCACTAGGGAAACTCTGGCCTCAATGCCAAAATTTTGCCGCAGGCGGCGGCGCAGACGGCGACCGATGGCCTCCAGACATTTTACTTCATCAGAGAAAAGGGTCTCGTCCACTTCAATGTCAATCTCTAAATATGCCAGAGCCTCCTCACGTTTCAGGTGCAACTGATGCCGTGGGGTGTGGCCGTTCACAATCTCCTGGATATAAGTGCTGATCTGCTGCGGGTGAATCTTGATGCCGCCAACGGAAAAAATGGGGTCGCAGCGGCCGACGATGTCGCCCAGGCGGATCAAGGGACAACCGCAAGGGCAGGCATCGGCCCTAAGCTCCGTCAGGTCGCCGGTGCGGAAGCGCAGCAGGGGAAAGGCGACGGCGGACAATGTAGTGAGGACCAGCTCCCCCGTGGTGTTATGGGAACACTGCGCCCCGGTCTTTGGATCAATGATCTCCGGTAAAAAATGATCTTCGGAAAAATGAAAGCCCTGGCTGTGGGGGCAGCTAAAGGCCAGGCCGGGTCCCAGGACTTCGGTAATGCCGTAGGCGGTGGTAATGCTTACCTGCAATCCGGCTTCGATCTCGGCCCGCACCGATGACGGCAGGGGCTCGGCTACTAACAGGGCGCGTCGAAGGTGCAAGTCCGCCGCCATCAGCCCCATTTTATCCATGACGCTCACCAGGTGGTGGGCATAGGAGGGGGTGGTGACCAGGACGGAGGTCTTGTAATCCCGCATGACCATAAGTTGTTTGGCAAAATTCAGGTTGGAGGCGGGAATCACCGAAGCGCCCAAGTGCTCGGCGCCGTCTTTGAGGTCGCGGGCCCAGTTGTTTAAACCGCTGGCCAAGATAATCTGGACGATATCATCCTTGCCAACCCCGGCGCTTCGATAGAGGCGGGCGCTGAGTTCACGCCAGAAACGGAGGTCACCGGCAGTACAGCCCACCACCACCGGGTTTTCGGTGGCGCCGGGGGATGATTGAATCCGGACAATATCCCTGAGCGGCACGGCAAACATGCCGTAGGGATAATTTTCCGACAGATCGCTCCGGGTGGTGAAAGGCAGTTTGCTCACCTCGGCCAGGTCTTGAATATCATCCGGACGGAGATTAAACCGGTCGAACAGCCGACGATAGAATTTCACCTGCCGATAAGCCCGGTTGAGGGTGCTCTGCAAACGTTCCAACTGCAGCAGCTCCAGCTCCTCCCGGGACGGAATCTCCTGGCGCCAGTCTACCATGGCGTCATCTCCCCTCGGTAAATTCCCTGTAGTCCTTGCCTAAATAAGCCCGAGTGACCTGGCGGTCATTCAACAGGTCGGCGGCCGGGCCGCTGAGGATAATACGGCCGGTTTCCAGAACATAGCCGCGATCAGCGATGCCCAGGGCCGTCCGGGCGTTCTGTTCCACCATTAAGATGGTGACCCCTTCCCGGCGCAAGCGTACCACGGTGTCCATAATAATGTCAACCATGAGTGGGGCCAGACCCAGGGATGGTTCGTCCAAAAGCAGCAGCCTGGGTTTGGCCATGAGGGCGCGGCCGATGGCCAGCATCTGTTGTTCCCCGCCGCTCAGGGCGCCAGCGGCTTGCAGACGTCGTTCCCATAATCGGGGGAAGAGATCGTAGATCTTCTTCAAGTCGACGGCGATTTCCTGCTGCTGCCGCTGGCGGAAACGCAGATAGGCGCCGAGTTCCAAATTTTCCTCTACAGTCAAGGGGGCGAAAATCTGGCGTCCCTCCGGTGCCTGTGAGATACCGCAAGCGACCACCGCCTCCGGGGCTAGATGCATGATGGATGCGCCGTCAAAACTGATATTTCCCCGTGACCGCACCAGCCCGCAGAGGGAATTGAGGAGCGTCGTTTTGCCGGCTCCGTTGGCCCCGATCAGGGTAACGATCTCCCCGGTCCGGACATGGCAGGTGACTCCTGAAAGGGCTTCAATTTTGCCGTAGTAGGCATAGAGGTTTTTTATCTGGAGCATAGAACATTTTATCGAAATCTGAGCATCAATTTAGGATCTTAAGCAGATGAGGATTACCCTTTTGTCAGTCATGGCGCAGTATGGAATCCTACATCTGCCAATCCCGGCCCAGATAAGCGGCGATGACCTCGGGATGTTTCTGAATCTCTCGGGGCGTGCCTTCAGCCAGCAATTCGCCGTGGTCCAGCACCACGATCTCATCCGCTACTTCCATGGTCAGGCTCATGTCGTGTTCGACCAGCAGGACGCTGACGCCTTGGGCCTGAATAGCAAAGATAAGTTCTTTGAGTTTTTCGGTTTCGGTCATATCCAGACCGGCAGCCGGTTCGTCGAGGAGCAACAGGATCGGGTTGGTGGCCAGGGCCCGGGCGATCTCCAGGAGGCGTTGATGTCCCAGGGGCAGATTAGCGGCGTAATCTTCCGCCCTGGAGCTTAAACCGACAAATTCCAACCAGCTTTGGGCCTGTTCCCGAATAGCCTTTTCTTCTCGCTTGGCCGCCGGCAACCGGAGCGCCCCGGAGAGCAGCCCGGCCTTGGTGCGTACATGTCGGCCGACCATGACGTTTTCCAGGGCTGTCAGGTGGCCAAAGAGTTGGACGATCTGAAAGGTGCGGCAGATGCCCCGGGCCGCAATGCGAAAGGGCGGCAGTCCCTGAATAACCTGATCTTGAAAGGTTATGACCCCGTAATCCGGTTTTAACATACCGGTGATCAGATTGAAGAGGGTGGTCTTGCCGGCGCCGTTGGGTCCGATGAGGGCCTTGATCTGGCCTTCTCGCATCTGAAAGGAGACGCCTTTGATGGCCTGTAGACCTCCGAAGGAGATGCCGACGTTGTTTAGTTCCAACATAGGACTTTTCTCAGTATCACTGCCGCCAGAATGAGTAAACCGGATGAGGGTTGATTATAGGAATTGACAGTATTGGTTCCCTCATCCGAACCCTGTTCCCTATTCCCTGGCTCCTAAAGCCCCTTCAGCTTCCGCTGGCGAATTTCCCAAATATCCAAGAGTCCCCGGAGCAGTCCCCGGGGCATGAAGATCATCACCACCATCAGGATCAGGCCGAAGATGACTACTTCCAGGTCATGGAAGAAGGCCAGGAGCTCCGGGAGAACAGTAAGGACGGCAGCCCCCAGCAAAGACCCCCAAATACTGGCCATACCGCCAACTACCACCATGGTCACCAACTTGATGGAAAACATAAAGCCGTAGGAAGAAGGGGCGATGAAGTTGATGGTGTGGGCCAGTAAACCGCCGGCCAGAGAAGCATAGAGGGCGCTGACCACGAAGATCAGCAGTTTCATGCGTTGGGCGTCGATTCCCATAGCCAGGGCCGCCGTTTCACTGTCATGGATGGCGCGCAAGGCCCGGCCCACCCGGGAATCGACAATATTGAGACTGAGGATTAGAATAAAACCCGCGGCCGACCAGACCAGGAAGAAACTGGTCCTGGGGGTGTCGAAGTTGAAGCCGGCCAGCCGAAAGCTCGGAATACCCATCAATCCGGAGGGGCCGCCGGTGAGCCAGGACAATTCCTGAAAGACAATCGAGATGATAATGCCAAAACCCAACGTTGCCATAGCCAGGTAATAGCCCCTGAGTTTCAGGGCCGGGATGCCCACCACCAGCGCTACTAGGCCGCTTACCGCCAGGCCAGCCAGGAGCGCCAGGAGCGGGTCAACACTATACGTGGCAGTCAAGATGCCCGAGACGTAAGACCCGAGCCCGTAAAAAGCCGCGTGTCCTAAAGAAATCTGACCGGCGTAACCCATTAAGAGATTGAGGCCCAAGACGACGATGACATTCAGTCCGATGAGGTTGAGGAGGGTGAAATAGTAGGTTCCCTGTAACAACCCGCCGCACAGGGCCACGAGGAGGAAAAAGCAGACGGCGCTGAGGAGGCGGCGATAGCGCAGCATCAGGAGGATCTCGTGGAGCGCAGACCGATGAGACCCTGGGGACGCAGAAAAAGTACAAGCAGCAGGATGAGGAAGGCCACGGCGTCCCGGTAACCTGATGACAACAGGCCGCTGGCGAAGGCCTCTGCCACCCCCAGCACCAAGCCTCCCAAAACTCCTCCAAAGCTGCTGCCCAATCCACCGATGACCGCAGCGCAGAAACCCTTCAATCCCAACATAGAGCCCATGTCATAGACGCCCATAGTGATAGGAGCTATCAAGACCCCGGCGACCGCGCCTAGCGCTGAGCTCAGCCCGAAAGAAAACTGCACCATCTGGCTCACCCGGATACCCACCAAACGGGCCGCCACCGGGTTGAAGGAGGCAGCCCGCATCGCCTTGCCCAACAGCGTGAACCGGAGAAAGAGCTCCAGGCCCGCCACGAGTATGAACATTAGACCGATGATCCATAAACTTTGCGGCAGGATGGTAGCGCCAACAATTGACAGGGGCTCTCTGCCGCTGAAAGGCGGCAGCGAATAGGCGTCCTTACCCCAGAGCAACATGGCCAGACCCTTGATCAACACCCCGCCGCCCACGGTAATGATGATCAGACTAATAGGCGTAGCCTCCCGCGCCGGGCGGATCGCCAGGCGTTCAAAACCCAGACCGACGGCGGTGACGACCACAACGGACAGGATAAAAGCTAGCGGCAGAGAGAGACCGAAAGAATAAAAGGAAATGGCGGTCAGGGCCCCCAACATGACAAACTCGCCCTGGGCAAAATTGATGATGGCGGTAGCGTTGAAGATAATGCTGAAACCCAGACCGATCAGGGCGTAAATAGCTCCATTGGTGAGACCGGAAAAAAGATATTGAAGTAATTCTGTCATATTTTCTTAATAGAATTTAGAGTTTCGGGTTCCGAGTTTGGAGAAGAGATATGATACTCATATCTATTAGGAGTCTCTATAATATATTCCCTTTCATTTTAAACCCGGTACCTGGTACTCGAAACTTCAGCTATCTTAGAGATCGCCGAGAGTAGGCGGCGCGCCAGATCGTACCCAGAGAATAAACTAGGGGGGCGGAGCAGGGGAGGGCGGGGGAGGAAATCGCACCGCCCTCTCACACCGTGCTGATCGGATTAATCTATGAGTTTCCAGGTACCTTTTTCTATCTTAACCATGACAAAGGCATCCGGTCCCAAGCCGTTGTGATCATCCGGACTCATATTGAAGACACCACTGACGCCCGGAAAGTTTTTGATATTCTCCAGTTCTTGGCGGATTTTGGCCTTGTCGCCGCCGGCCTTCTCCATGGCAGTAAACAGCATGGCAGCGGCGTCATGGGCGTAGCCGCCAAAACCCGAGACCGGGCTCTTGAACTTCTCTTCGTATTTCTTAACATAATTGGCAATTACGGCCTTCTGGGGGTCTTGATCCGGCAGGTCTTTATAAACGGCGATTTTACCGGCCGGCATGATGATGCCCTCGGCCGCCTCTCCGGCATATTCGATGAACTTCTTGGAGGCGGCGCCATGGCTCTGAATTAAAGGAATATCTATCTTCAAGTCTTTCATATTTTTCGCCACCGCTGCCGGAGCCGGACCGGTGCCCCAACAGATAACCGCCTGGGGTGAGGTCGAGCGGATTTTGGTTAGCTGCGGCGTCATGTCGGTATCTTTCTCGCCGAATACCTCCTGGGCCACGATGTTAATACCGGCATTGGGGGCCTGCTTGTTCAACTGTTCTTTGCCGGAGGCACCGAAGCTGCTGGAGACCGTTATGATGGCGATTTTATTAATATTATGTTTTTTCAGGTATTGATAGATGCGGCTTACCGCCAGTTGATCGGTTTGGGCGGTCTTAAAAACCCAAGGCCGTTCTTTAGCCGGGGCGGTGATACCGACTCCTGCGGCACACGAGATAACCGGAACCTTGGCCGGCTGAGTGATGGGGATCATGGCCATCGAGGTAGGGGTGAGGCTGGGCCCGATAATGGCAATGACTTTATCCCTGTCGATCAGTTTGGTGGCGTTGAGCCTGGCCTTATTGGCGTCGCCTTCGTCGTCGTAGATAACTGCCTTGACTTTCTTGCCCTTGATTCCGCCTTTGGCATTGATCTCTGCCACCGCCATCTCGAGGCTGTTGCGTTCAGGTTCGCCTAAATAAGATTGCGGCCCGGTGATGGAAAACAAACCCCCAACGACATAGTCCGCCGCCAGGGTGGCACCCGCGGTCATTAAACCCAAAGTCAGGCAGAAAAAAACGATTAAGCCAAGCCGTCCGATCCGGCCGAAGAATTGTGGGGTCATCTGCTGCATCGGTTTCTCCTATAACTTCTCCTCTGATCTTGAAAAGAGAGGGTTAGGGGTGAATAGATAGTGGCTCCCGCTCCTGGCAACCAACTTCTCCAGCCCATCTGCCAGACTGGTCGCTACAAGCGATAGACTTCTTCGCCGCGATAGATGCGAACGCCCTGCTGCTGCAGGAGTTCGATGGCCCGCTCGAGATTGTCGAAGCGGAAAATGATCACGGCGTTCTTGCCGCTATGCTGCACAAAGGCATACATATACTCTACGTTGACGTTGGAATTAGAGAGAATTTGCAGTACCCAGGCCAGTCCTCCCGGACGGTCGGGCACTTCGATGGCCACCACTTCAGTTTTTCCCACTGTGAAGCCGTGCTGTTTCAGGACTTCTCGCGCCTTCTCATAGTTGTCAACAATAAGCCGCAGGATGCCAAAATCCGTCGTATCTGCCAGGGATAAAGCCCGGATATTGACCGCGGCCTCACCCAGAACTTTGGTGACTTCGGCCAGACGGCCGGCCTTATTTTCTAGGAACACCGAAATCTGTTCAACTTTCATCACACTATCCTAAAGGCTGAAATTTATTCGTTCATTATTACCCGCAATTTTCTTAATTTATTGCTATAACCCGTCTTTAATCCCATCTCACCCTTGAGGTAGAGGAGCAGGTTGGGGGAGTTAAATCTTCCGTTTGTCAATCACCCTTAAGGCCTTGCCTTCGCTGCGCGGAATAGAGCGGGGCTCAACCAGCCGTACCTTGGCCGACACTCCGAGATAGTCTTTGATGTTGTGTTCGATCTTCTTTTCCAACACCTGGAGCTGACGCACTTCATCGGAGAAAGTTGCTTCCTCTACCTCCACCTTGACTTCGAGGGTGTCCATCTGGCCGACGCGGTCTACCACGATCTGGTAGTGCGGCTCAACTTCCTGGATCTCCATCAACACTGCTTCTATCTGGGACGGGAAGACGTTGACGCCGCGGATGATGAGCATATCATCGGTGCGTCCCATGATGCGGGCCATGCGCACCAGGGTGCGCCCGCAGCGGCAGGGTTCGGGATAGAGGGCCGAGATGTCCCGGGTGCGATAGCGGATTACCGGGAAGGCCTCTTTCGTCAGGGTGGTAATCACCAATTCCCCAACCTCGCCGAAAGGAAGGGGCTGCAGGGTATTTGGGTCAATGATCTCCGGCAGAAAATGATCCTCAAAGATATGCAGGCCGTTTTTGGCCTCCAAACATTCGATGCTTACTCCGGGACCCATGATTTCGGACAGGCCGTAGATATCCAGGGCGTCAATACCCAGCTTCTTCTCAATCTCCTGACGCATGGCCTCTGACCAGGGTTCGGCGCCGCAGATGCCAACCCGGAGACTGAGATCGGCAAAATCCACTCCCATATCCTTGGCTACATCATACAGGTGCAGCGAGAAGGAGGGGGTACAGGTAATAGCCGTAGGGCCAAAATCCTGCAGCAGCATGATCTGGCGTTTGGTATTGCCGCCGGAGACCGGAATGACGGAGGCTCCGAGGTATTCAATGCCGTAGTGAAAACCCAACCCCCCGGTGAATAGGCCGTATCCGTAGGCATTGTGGACTATGTCCCCCCGCTGCACGCCGGCGGCGCTCAATGTCCGGGCGATTAACTCGGACCAGGTTTTGATATCCCGATGGGTGTAGCCCACCACGGTGGGTTTGCCAGTGGTGCCTGAAGAGGCGTGAATGCGTACTACCTGCTCCATGGGCACCGCAAACATGCCAAAGGGATAATTGTCCCGCAGGTCTTGTTTGGTGGTGAAGGGCAGCCGCTGCAGGTCCTGCAAACTCTTCACCTCTCCCGGCCTAATTCCGGCTGCGTCAAATTTCTGCCGATAGAACGGCACCAGGTTATACACCCGCTCGACGAGAGACTGGAGCCGTCGAAGCTGAATGGCCTCCAGCGCCTCGCGTGGCAGAGTTTCAAAATCTTCATTAAAAATCATTGCTTAAACTGCCTCTCTTTCACACGATGCCCTCAAAATTAGCATAAGGTAGTTACACCGTCAAGGAAAATTTAGGCAAATTGGGGCCGGTGAGCACAGGAAGACAAAGATATGAGGGCAAAAAAGGAATTAAGGGGATGAGAGGAAAAAAACATTCATAAGATAATGGCGGGTCCGGCCCTCGAGACAGTTTAAGGTTCCAAGTGTAAGGTCAAGGCAGAGAAAGCGGCGGAGAGGCCCTAGCCATCTATCACCTGGGTTTTCTTAAGTTAACTTGGAGTCGGCAGATCGATACATTTCTGCAGCCAACGTTCATGGAGTCTCACCAGACGCGCCCCGGTGGGGAAATAGTAATTGCAGAGAATCCCCAATTCGATAAGATCATCCAGCAAACATTCCTGCTGGGCTTGAGGGCGGCCAGTTTCCCATTCCCGCACCTGGAATGGCTCCCCCCCGGTGGCAATGAGGAAGTCGCCGATGGCTTCCACTTTCTGCTCCGGATAATCCGGCAAGGCCAGACTCAGCCCCAAGCGCAGAGCATCGGCTTCTACCTTTAGAAAAGACGGGGCCAGGCAATAACGCACTGCCGCCGAGTTTTTGCGGTTGTGGCATAAGAGTCCGGCCTGAAGAAATTGTTGCACATAATCCCAGGCCGTCTTGCGATCGACGTTGATGAAGCGTTCGAAATCCCGCAAGCGAAACCAGCCACCGCCGCTCTGACATAAGAAGTCGCGAAGTTTGGCCGGGGTCAGTTTACGATGGGGACGCTGCGGCATTTCCGGTTTTAAGTCCTCCAGCCACCGGTCCAACAACTCGTCCAGACATGCCTGACGCCTCAGTAGCGGGGATTCGCTGTTAATCTGTCCATGGTTCCAGTCGGAACCCGCTTCTTGAACCATATAGGTAACCCGAGGCTCTCGGACGCCGTAGGTCACCGTCTCGCTCTGGAGCGATGAATGCCGATCCTCAGAGGCCAATAATGGGTAATAGAATTCGAACCAACCGTCGAGATGCTGAGCCAGGCTCCGGAATCGGTCTAGAGAGACCCGACCTGCCAGGTGCTGTACCAGATAATCCTGGATGCGAGTTTTGATCAGGCGCTGCCGAACCTGCCGGTTTTCCGGCAGCTCCGGACAGTCTAGCATCACTTCCAGGATCAGGCCGGCCACCAGGGCCCGGTCCAACCTGTCCTCCCCCCCGGCAACCTCTCGGTGCGACTGCTTTCTCACCTCTGGTTCACCGGCATTCCACATCCCAATCTCCTCAAGAAAACGTTCCTGATGCTGGCAATATCATAAAAGTTGTCATGTTCTGGTGATCACAGCGAAATATGAGAACAGAACCGTGGTAGCTGCTCACAATAATGCTTTTTTTCTGCTCACCGCTCATTGTTTTCATACAAATTTTTTCTCATCGACCATGTTAAACAGAAGCGGCGGCCATGGCTCGCCCTATCCAATAGTCCCTCTCACCTTGCCAGCATGTGAACCTGATGTTAAACCTAAACGGTGGCCATGGGCCGCCCTATCCCATGATCGGTAGTTTATTGGAAATCTACTCATAGGGCGGGCCGCGCCCGCCGTCTTTAAGAGCACTGTTTTCATATAATGTTTTGGCTATTCCATGCCGTTGATACAACCGCAATGATTCAGGTTCTTATTCATCTCTGCCAAAATATCTTGAAGGTGTTTTGAATAATTGAGATAATTTTAACTTACTTAAATATATATGCAATATTATTGCCATATCATATCTATTGAATAATATTATAGATATACCCATGTACTAAATATTATTATCAGAATTTGAAATGGGACTGTCCCTGGGACCTGTCCCACCAAAGCCAAATAGATGAAAAACGCAGCCTGGAATATTAGGAGCTTTGTAAGGCTCTGGCAAAATGCTGGTCTTCGGCAGTCTACACGAAGAAAATAATCTTTCCATAGGGGGAGGAAGAGCCTCCTGTATGGCGCATTTTTTAAAAATTATCCTCAGAAGATCGGGGTATTGGCTGGAATCGAAAAGCGCTTGACATTTTTCAGGGGCCTTTTTAGGATAAATGCCGCAGTTCATGATTCTTCACTTTCCGTCAGAATCTCAACATCATTTTTGCCGCACTCTTTTCATTTCTGAGGAGCCGGGGTTAGCTATGTTATGCAATCTGTTTCGCCACCAGGGGTGGAGTCTGATAATCAGCCTCCTTTCGAGTCTAGCGGTTATCTTTTTCCTGCTCGGGGTGCCGCTGCAGGCAGCGGATCATGAAAAATATCGCCTTTTTTACATTCATGACCTACCGGTGCTTATGCTTTGGGGTACTCCAGAAGAGTCTGGCAGGGTTCAAGGGCGATTATTTCAGGCCCAGATCCAGAAACTGGTACAGCAGGTGCTCAAGAGGCAGGGTGGGAGTTCTGGTTCTAAAACAACTGAAGCCGAGACCCTGCGCTATCTCAAAAGCGGCCTGGCCCGCCTGCCAGCCAGTCTAAAAGATGAATTGCAGGGAATTGCCCATGGGGCCGGGGTGCCGCTGGAGGATATCTATCTCCTCAATTTCCATGCTGAAACCGTACTTTTTCCTCATTGTTCCACCATCGGCGTCAGGGGATCGCGAGCCTCGGGGAGCAATATGTTAATCGGCCATAACTTTGATGCACCGGAATTCTCCAGGGCTCCGGTGGTTCTCCTGGCCTATGGTCAACCTGGGGCCATTCCTTATGTCGCGGTAGCCGTGCCCGGTATTCCGTTTCCAACTTTTGGGTGCAATGCCCAGGGTGTGGCAGCCACCTTCAATACCGCCTTCACGACAGAATCACTGCCGGAGGACGCGCAGTTTGTCCTGCCGTTGCTCCGCCAGGTGTTGGCTCAAGCCGATAATGCGACCCAGGCCGAACGTATCATAACCCGCTCACCCCGTTTCCATAGTTGGAACGTTATCCTGGGCGATGCTAGGACCAACCGTTTAGTATGTCTAGAGCTGGGCTTAAGACATTGGTCGATGCGAACTGCGCGCTACGGCCTCCTGATCAGCACTAACCACTGGGAGAGCAGCCAACTACAACCGCTGGCCCAACCGCCCACCAAGAGTTCGATAACCAGATACTCCCGGTTAATACATCTGGCCAGCGAGAAAGAGCGGCTCGGTGTGGCCGATTTAGAAGACATCCTGCTTGATCCGCAGGTTTGGGATGACACGGTTTACTCAGCAGTATTAAACCCCGAAGCCCTGCGTTTATCCCTCTGCCCTGGGCAGACGCGGACCTACACCCCGGTGGATATCGGCAAGATCTTGAGATCGTTTCCTAGGATTGATCGATAAGGAGCTATTATTTATATAAAAGATGGTGGTGCAGGCTTTCCAGCCTGCGCGCTGATGCACAGGCCAGGAGGCCTATGCCACCAATCACTCTTTCATATTTTGCTGTGTTCTCGAGAACATGAGGACTTATCAGGGAATTGAGCGAATATCCATTTAGAGTGGTGAGTAAAAAATCGAAAACCGTAAGGCGGGAGAGCGAAGCACCTCCTGACTTCCCTGCTCGTTATTGGGAAGCGAGACGGCTCAGACTGAGACGGAGGATCTCCTCGAGGGTTAGGGGTTTTTCGTGAAGTTGTACGTGGCGTAAAACTTCCTCGGCCAGGGTGCGGGAATATCCCAGATTGATCAGGGCGGAGAGGGCGTCTTCCCAGAGAGCACCCTGAGGACCGGAGGACAGGGCCGATACCGCGGTTGCGTCGGGGCGCAACTTGCCTTTCAGTTCGACCATGATCCTTTCAGCCGATTTCCGGCCCAATCCAGGGATGGCCGCCAGTCTTGGGATATCCCCTTGTATCAGAGTTTGGGCCAGATCCTGGGGGCTGATGCCGGAGAGGATGTTAAGGGCCAGTCGGGGTCCGACGCGGGGAATCGATAGGAGTTTAATGAAGGTCTGTTTTTCATCCAGGGTAGCGAAGGCGTAGAGTTGCAGACTGTCGGTTTGCACCTGGGTATGGATATGCAGGGCTACGGACGCGGGGGGTTCAGGCAGTTGATAAAAGGTGGACAGGGGAATAAAGGTCTGATAGCCGACCCCACCGACTTTAATGATCAGATAATCCGGCCTTTTCTGGAATAGTTCGCCCTCTAAATATGCAATCATATTGCGGCGGGGGAAACAGACCGCTGGGGCCACCGGCTATGGAAATGGTGGCACAGGCTCAGGGCGAGGGCGTCGGCCGTATTGTGATTGTTTAAGGTCAGTCCTAAGAGATTTTCCACCATTAACAGCACCTGGGTCTTAGTAGCCTGCCCGTAACCCACAATAGCCTTCTTCAGCGTCAGCGGAGAGTATTCAAAGACCGGGATGTCTGCCTGACCGGCGGCCAAGAGGACCACTCCGCGCACCTGGCCGAGTTTTAAGGCGCTCTGAACATTATGGGCCAGGAAGACCGCTTCCACGGCCAAAGCTTCGGGGTTATACCGGGAGATCAAAGACTCCAAACGCTGGTAAATGCGGGCAAGGCGTTGACTATGGGAGAGCTGTGCCGGAAGGGCGATAAAGCCGCTCTCCAAGTGGAGGAGGCTCTCTCCGGTCGCAGCAATCAATCCATAGCCGGTAGCCCGGGAGCCCGGATCTACCCCCAGAATAATCCGGTTCATCCGAGGGCCTCCAAGAGGCTGTCGGGGATGTCAAAATTGGCGAAGACGTGCTGGACGTCATCGAGATCCTCAAGCATCTCCATAAGCTTAAGAAGCTGCTGGGCCGACTTTTCTTCTTCCAGGCGTATGGTGGTTTTGGGGTGCATCTGGATTTCGGCCACCTCCCACTTAAAACCTTGCTCCTCCAGAGCGTTTTTCACCTTTTCAAAGCTTGCCAGGTCGGTGATTACTTCGTATTCACTTTCGCCTACCTGCAGGTCTTCAGCGCCGGCCTCCAAGGCGGCCTCCAGCAATTCATCTTCACTTACCGCGTCTCTGCTAAAGGCGATGACGCCTTTTTTATCGAACATCCAGGCGACGCAGCCGGCTTCCCCCATGCTGCCGCCGTACTTGCTGAACAGGTGCCGGACTTCGGAGACGGTCCGGTTTTTATTATCCGTCAGGCTTTCTACCAGGAGGGCGACTCCACTGGGACCGTAGCCCTCATAAAAGACTTCTTCAAAGGCGTTGGCCCCTTCCAGTTCTCCAGCCCCCTTTTTGATGGCCCGATCGATATTCTCCTTGGGCATATTCTCGGCCTTAGCGGCGGCTATGGCGGCGCGCAGGCGGGTATTGCCGCTGGGGTCGCTGCCGCCGATACGCGCTGCCACCATGATTTCTTTATTAAGTTTGCTGAAAATCTTTCCCCGTTTGGCGTCGGCCGCCCCTTTTTTCCGTTTAATGGTACTCCATTTTGAGTGTCCTGACATAGGCGCCTCGACCTCCCTTCCTGGTGCGTACTATAATATCTTCATGCCGGGCTTCGGTTCCTTGAAAGTCGGCAGTGATGAATATTCGATTAAGAGAACGATAATATTGTGAAGTTTGCAATTCACCCAATTCCCGCGCCGCTTTCCTTCAGGCGCCGCCGACCCAGGAGATATAATTCCCGGCTTTCGCTCCGTGAGCCGGAGGGTTTTAGGATATCCACCTGCTGGAAGTGTTGTTTGATCTCCTGAGCAAACGGGGGAAAATCCGGTCCTTGAAAAACTTTCACCAAGTAGTGTCCCGCCGCTGTCAACAGGCGGTTGGCATACTCCCAGGAGAGCCGGGCCAGGTCTAAAGAGCGCTGATGATCAACGTCTTTTATACCCGAAGTAGAGGGTGCCAGATCGCTGACCACCACGTCAAAAGATGCTGAAAACCTTATGAGCGAACCTGGATCGAGGGCGGCGACATCTACCTGCACAAAACGGATTGACGGATTTGAGGAAATCCGCAGAGCCTGCCGGTCTAAACCCACCACCAAGCCCTGCGGGCCGATGCGGGAACTGATATACTGCAGCCAGGAACCGGGGGCGCACCCGAGATCGAGGACGCATTGGCCCGGCTTAAAAAGCTGAAATTTCCGGTCGATGTCAGCCAACTTGTATACCGCCCGTGAGGCGAAACTTTCCTGTCGGGCGCGTCGGCTGTAGTAATCGGGTTTATGTCGTGGTGTCGCCAAAGTTCTCTCTTAAAGATTCAAAGTCCTCAAGGACGGATACTGGCCATCGTCCTGATCTTTATAATCTGACATGGGCAGCCGACTGCAGTGCATATCTCCAAGCAATCTATCGATGTATTTTTAATACGTTTTTGTATCATAAGCAGATGGCTCTTTGCAACCCTTAGCGGGGCATCCGAGCATTTGACGCAAAAAAGCCGAGTGGGGTGGACTTGACATGATCTTCGGGCGTGCCATAATCTGAGATACCTCAGATTGGAGGATAAATCGGCTGTATGTCTTTTATCTCCTGGCAATTTCCGTTGTTTCTGATCGGATTTATTCTGATTTATTGGCGGCTGCCGCATCGCCAACGCCTGTGGTTTCTGCTGGTGGGCAGCTACGCCTTCTACGCCTTCTGGGACGTGCGCTTTCTGGCTTTGGTATTCACGACCACCGTGGTCGATTTTCTCTGCGGTCTGGGCATACAAGGAGAAAGGCGATCCTTGAGGGTGATCGTTTTGCTGTCGCTCTTGCCTTTCGCCTGGCTGCTAGGCTGTTTTGGGTTCATTCCCAGATCAGGTATTGATCTCAATTTATTGACTATTGCTCTAGGCATTTCCTTAGCATTTCTCGGCGTCTATCTTCTCATCTGGCATCTGCCGGACAGCCTCCGACCCCGCGGTTTCCTCCTCTTGAGCATCTGTCTTTGCCTGTCGATTCTGGGCTATTTCAAGTATTGCAACTTCTTTTCGGAATCCGCCAAATCGGCTCTGTCTTTTTTGGGTCTCAGGCCGGACTGGCCGACCTGGTATATCATCCTGCCGGTGGGGATTTCATTTTATACGTTTCAATCCTTGGCTTACGTGATCGATCTCTATCGGGGACAGGCGGTAGTCTGCCGCGACTTTCTGATCTTTGCCGTTTTTGATGCTTTTTTCCCGCAACTGGTAGCCGGGCCCATCGAACGCAGCCGGCACCTGATCCCGCAGTTGGAGAAGGATATTATCTTTGTCGGTAATTATCTGAACGATGGACTGCGTCTGATCCTGATCGGCCTGTTCAAGAAGGTATTTGTCGCCGATAACTGCGCCCTGTTGGCAAACTATGTTTTTGCTCCGCAGACCGCCTTGAACGGGGCTTGGGCGCTCATCGGCGGGGTGGCCTTCGCCTTCCAGATTTATGGAGATTTTTCCGGCTATACCGATATTGCCCGGGGCACGGCTAAGATGCTGGGAATTGACCTGGTACAGAACTTTCGCTATCCTTACCTGGCGAAAGATCCCTCCGACTTCTGGTCCAGGTGGCATATCTCCCTTTCTACCTGGTTTCGGGACTATGTCTATATTCCTTTAGGGGGCAATCGGGGCAGAGACTGGCAGACGGTTCGCAACCTGATGGTTACCATGCTGCTGGCCGGCCTGTGGCATGGGGCCTCGTGGGTATTTGTCCTCTGGGGGGCATATCACGGAGTTTTACTGACGCTCTATCGATTCAGTCCGCTGCGGGTATTGAATCGCAAACAGTTTGCCTGGCTGTGGCAGGATTGGTTGGCACGACTACTTATGTTCGGCTTCACCCTGATCGGCTGGGCCATTTTCAGGAGTCCGGATCTGACCCGTTTCTGGACCTGGCTGATGGCGTTAGGAAACTGGGGACCGGCGGAACTTCCCTGGCTATCCTCCCTCGGCTGGCTCCTCCTGCATTTAGTGCCGCTGATGCTTTTACAGATTGCCGCTTCAAGATTTGAAGATGAAACCAAGCTGGTGCATCTGCATTGGGCGACCAGGGGGGTGCTATACTTTGTCATGATATTATTAATCGTCTCCTCCACCGAACACGATCAAGAGTTTATATACTTTCAATTCTGATGAGAAATCTGGTTTCAGCCGCTTTCCTGTTGGCATTGGGGCTGCTGTTGGCTGCCGAAGCAGGGGTGCGCCTCTTCCTGCCGCACGGGGTTTCCGGGAGATTTTCCTATGGCTACGATCTTCAGGCCGGTTTTGTAGAACAGGGCAATGGCCAGGTGAAGCTGGTGCGGGCCGGGGGGCGACGCTTTTATCCCCAGACATTCAGTTACCAACGGCCGCCAGACTGCTGGCGTATCCTGGTCATCGGCGACTCGGTGCCTCGCGGACCGAACTTGACGGCATCTTACGCCGGACGGCTGCAGGAAGAATTATCTCTGAGAAACATTCGTTCAGAAGTAATCAATATGGCCATCCCCGGATATGGCGCCAGACGCTGTCAGCTAGTATTGCGCCAGGGTCTAAAGTATGAGCCCAATCTGATCATCCTCCACCTGAACGATTCCAACGAGTTCGAAGATGAACGAGAATACCGCCGCAGTCTGGAATTCCAGGGCTGGCACGTCAAACACTGGCCCATGAAGGTTTTCATCTTTGCCCGGGCCTATGAGATCAAGACAGAAAAGATTCTGTGGAGGCTGATACCGGAAAAGATACGGCTACAATCAGCGGTGAACGATGCCGATGCCGAAGTGCGCGCCTCTCAGGACCAACAGCAGCAGCGCCTCTGGGGAGACCGGGTCCGGGAGGTAACCAAAGCAACGGTGGAGATGGCAAGGAACCGGGATGTTCCGCTTATCCTGGTGACCCAGGGGACAATTGCACAAAATAATGGGGCTACCTGGAACATCGATGACGGCGGTCTGGATGAGTTAGCCAAGTCGCTGGTAGGACCGGGGGTATACCTGCTTTCCATGAAACAGGTGTTTTCCCGCCTGAGCGGGATACAATCCTATTTCAGCGACGGCGCCCATCTGACCCGAAAGGGACACGAGGTCATGGCCCAAGCCCTGGCCGATCTGATCAGCAGCCGGTTAGCCGAACAGGTGGCATTGCAGGGAAGGGCAGGGCGGTAGAATAAGGGGCTGCAGTTGGTGGCGACTGGCCGGTAGTCAGATCTGATCTGTTGGCGTCGATGGACCCGACTCATTGGCAAAGATTCGGAGTATGCGGGCAATCAGGCCGCTGGTGGAACGGCCCGGGACAAAAGGAATAACCTGCACTTTGCCGCCCCAGGACAATACTTCCGATCGGCCGATGATGCCTTCGGGAGCGTAATCGCCGCCCTTGACCAGGACATCCGGACGGAGTGTTTGGATAAGCTGCAACGGTGTGTCTTCGGAAAACAAGACCACCCCGTCAACTGACTCCAGCGCCGCCAAAATTTCCGCCCGCTCATCCTGAGGGACCAGGGGGCGGGTAGGTCCCTTGCCCAACCTCCGGACAGAGGCATCGTTATTCACTCCGACAATCAGAAAGTCTCCTAAAGCTCTGGCTGCTTTAAGATAGCGAATATGACCGATATGCAGGAGATCGAAACAACCGTTGGTGAAGACCACTTTCTTCCCCTCTGATCGGACCTGCCGCACTTTCTGGCGGGCGGCCTCCCAGGAGAAGACTTTTTCTGCCGGACAGGATAGATCAGGCATAGCCGACTCGAGCTACGGTCAACACCGTCACCGTGTGTGCCCCGGCCCGGCGTAGAGCCAGGGTGCATTCCTTTACGGTGGCGCCGGTAGTATAGACATCATCGAGCAGAAGAACCGATCTGCCAATGATGGCATCGGGTTTGGCAACTGCAAAGGCGCCCTTGACGTTGGCCTGGCGCTCCTGAGGGCTCAGATTAACCTGCGGGACGGTCCAGCGTTGGCGCAACAGGACGTCGGTCCGCAATGGTATTGCAGGAAAGGCCTGTCCCAGTAAGAGAGCTTGATTAAAGCCCCGCCGCCGCAGGCGTCGGGGATGCAGGGGTACGGGCAGCATGAGGTCGGCATCCTGCACTACTGAGGCGGCCTCGGAAACCGTCAATACCTGCCGCAGGTGTTCGGCTTGGAGCAATTGCCGCTGATATTTCAGGCGATGGATGGCGTCCCGTATCGAACCCTCATACCTGGCGGCGGCCCGAGCCCGGTCGAAAGGGGGCGGCTTGATCGTGCAGGTCTGGCAGAGATGCTCCGGGCCGACGGCACCCTTGAAAGGAGCACCGCAGCAGGAACAGTAGGGGGTAGTGATAAGGGGCAATTCTTTCCAGCAGTCGGGACATATGAGATGCTCAACTTCTAACGACAGAGGGGCATGGCAGAAGAGACAGAATCTCGGCAGGAAGAAATCCAAAAGGGCTCTGAGGGAATAACTTAACATTCGATATCAACTTGATAAGCTAAATCACCGTATTTGAAAACGAAATAACAATATTTCGCCATCCTGCACCGGATAATCCCTGCCCTCAACATGGAGCAGGCCGGCTTCTTTGACCTTGGCGGCACTGCCCAGGCGGGTTAGGTCGGCGAAGTGCATGACCTCAACCTTAATGAAACCTTTCTCCATGTCACTGTGAATTTTGCCGGCGCAGCGGGATGCCTGAGTCCCCGCGGGCGCGGTCCAGGCCCGGACTTCCGGGCCGACGATGGTATAGAAAGTGATCAGGTGAAGGAGCTGGTAGCTGGCCTGAATGAGGCGGGCCAGACCGGATTCGGCCACACCGGCGGCAGCAAGGAATTCCTGCCGCTCTTCAGGCGGCAGATCTAATAATTCCGCTTCCAGTTCTCCCAGGATAGGGATGAGAGGAACCTGCCGCTCTCGGGCCAGTTTCTCCAGGGCCGGAAGGAAGCGGCGATTATGCCACTCTGTCTCACCGAAATTAGCCACCAGGAGGTAGGGTTTGCGGGTCAGCAGCGGCAGTTCGGCAAGCCTCTCTCTCTCGGAATCGCTGCAAACAAGCGTGCTGGCCCACCGGCCTTCATTTAACCAAGCCTCCAGACGTTGGAGAATCTTCAGATTCGCCAGCGTTTTTTTATCCCCGGATTTGGCGGCTTTTTCGGTCTTGAGAATCTGGCGGCCGATAATCTCCAGGTCGGCCAGCAGCAGTTCGGTATCAATCACCTCCACATCGCGTGCCGGTTCAAGGGATGGGGCGGCATGAGGAATATCCTCGGCTTCAAAACAGCGGACAACGTGCACCAACAGATCCACATCCCGGATATGGGCCAGGAACTGGTTGCCCAACCCCTCTCCCTGACTGGCCCCTTGAATAAGTCCGGCAATATCAACAAATTCAATGGTCGTGGGCGTGACTTTGGGAGGTTTGAGCAGCTCCGCCAGGGTAGCCAATCGGGGGTCAGGCACCGGAACAATGCCGGTGTTGGGGTTGATGGTGGTAAAGGGATAACCTGCCACCTCCGCCCGCCCGGCGGTCAGGGCGTTAAAAAGGGTGGACTTGCCGACATTTGGCAGTCCTACTAAACCGCAGCGGCAGGACAAGGTTTCTTCATCCTTTTAAGCGGACCTTATTACCGAAAAATACGGTTTCCGGCTTCCGGTTGTTGGTCATAAATTAAGTTTTGTTGTCCACCGGCAATTTTTTTATTACCATATTTAGGCTGGCTGCGGCTGACGCCAGATTCCCGGAATGGCGGCGCCGCAGAAGTTACATCGGCCATCTTTGAGTTTCACTTCGCCAATCAAGTAGCCCCGGCGCGAGATAATTAATTGCCCACAGTGGTGGCAATAAGTATTTTCCGCCGGATTTTGGGGGAGATTGCCGAGATAGACATATTTTAAGCCGGTTTTCAGAGCAATCTCCCGGGCTTTCTCAAGAGTGCTGACCGGCGTCGGGTAATGCTGCTTCATCTTGAAAAGCGGATAGAAGCGCGAGAAATGCAGGGGCGTCAGGGGACCGAGTTCATCCCTGATCCAGAGGCACATCTTCTCCAGGTCTTTGGGGTTGTCGTTGAACTGCGGGATGATCAGATTGACGATCTCGAGATGGACACCTTTTTGACGGAATATTTTTAGGGCCTCGAGCACCGGCGCCAGCGAGGCGCCTACCAGCTTCTGATAGAATTCTTCCGTAAAGCCTTTCAGGTCAACACAGGCGGCCTGGAGATAACGGCACAGTTCTTCCAAAGGCTTGCGGTTGATATAACCGGCAGAGTGGCAGACATTGATAATGCCCGCAGCCGGGGAGAGGCGGGCGATATCAATCATATATTCATAAAAAATGATAGGTTCGACGTAGGTATGGGCGATGCTGGGACAATTGGTCTCTTTGGCTGCCTGGACGATAGCGGCGGCCGGGAGGTCAAAATTATAAGTTTCTTCCGGGCGTGCCTGGGAGATTTCCCAATTCTGGCAAAAGGCGCAGTGCAGGTTACAGCCGGCAGTGGCAATGGAATAGGAGGCGGTGCCAGGCAAAACATGAAACAGCGGCTTTTTCTCGATAGGATCAATATGCACCGCGGTAGGATTGCCATATGCCAGAGTGATATACTTGCCTCCCCGGTTTTCCCGCACCCCGCATTCTCCCCGGTCGCCTTCCAGGACCTCGCAGTTACGCGGGCAAAGGTCGCAACGCACCAACCGACCCGCTAGTTGGGTATAATAGGCGGCGGGGTGGGGATGGGTAAAACCGTAGCGCACTTCCTGGGCCCCGGCCTGCCAGGAAAGGCCGGGGAGGGATAAAGCCGCCAATCCCAAGGCACTGGCGCCCAGAAACTGCCGCCTGGTGAGCGGTGGACCAAGATGAGCGACTGCGCTTGGCTTCTTCACCTGCATGAGAGCCTGTTCCTCGGTAGGAAAAAAGTCTCTAATATTCTACCTTGAATATTGTAACATGCTGCGGTTGCGTCACCTAATATTTTTAGGGAGGAATGGGGAGCTTCGGGCAGATGGCAACATTTTCTGGATCTAAAATGCCTGCTGATAACTGCAGATACCGGGGAGCAAGGAGGGCGTAAAATTAAACCCCGGTGGGGGAAAAATTTCTTCTCTGGTATAATTGGCTGGAAATAGTAGATTGCTTATCATCCGACAGGGAGAAATATACTGCATCAACCAGGGAATGATCGAATTAGCGCGGATAATATCCAGAAATTCTAATAGATCAAAAACACAGGCTTCCCACCCTATATCGGAAGGAGGAGGATACGACTTGAAAGGCCTGTTACCGACGGAGTCTGTTCATAAGAATAATTCTGTGGCCATCAAGGTTGCTGGTTTGAGCAAAAGCTATGGCAAACTTAAAGCTCTCGAAGATGTTTCTTTCGCTATACAACGGGGAACAATCTTTGGTTATTTGGGCCCTAACGGCGCCGGCAAGACCACCACTATCAAAATTCTCTGTGGCTTGCTGGAACGCGAGGCCGGCGAGGTGAATATCGGAGGAGCGGACATTGCGCTTGATCCGGTGCGGGTCAAACAGAGGATCGGCGTCACCCCGGATGAATCTAATCTCTACCCGGAGCTGAGCTGCCAACGCAATCTTGAGTACCTCGGAGAACTCTACGGCCTCCCCCGAAGCGCCAGACAGGCGAGGCGGCGTGAACTTTTGGAGACCTTTGCCCTGACTGACAAAGCCCATACCCCCTTTGGGGCTTTATCGCATGGAATGAAACGTCGACTGACCCTGGCAGCCGCTCTGGTTCACGCCCCGGAGATCCTGTTTCTGGACGAACCTACTACGGGATTAGATGCGCCGAGTGCACGGTCCTTGCGACAACTTATACAAAAGATTAATCGTGAACAGCACGCTACTATCTTTCTTACCACACATAATCTGTACGAGGCGGAGGTCCTCTGCCACCAGATATTAATCATTTATAAGGGTCGCGTGGTGGCCGAAGGAACGGTTCCGGAAATCCGCCGGCGAGTAGGGGGACTAAAAAACCTCGAGGTCACCTTTGATCAGGAGGTCGATGCAAATTGGTGGCAGGTTGTCGCAACCCGTGGGACGCCTCCGGCATACCTGGACGGCAGGTGGAGATTAAAAATCGCCAGTCATGAGGTGAACCTGGTTCTGGGGCGACTGCTGGCTTGGGCGGAAGCCGCCGGCGTGAAGATAATGGACCTTGTTATCGGGGAGGTGAATCTGGAGGAAGCGTTTCTTGCCATCCTGGAGGAAAAATCCCAGTCGAAAGAGGGGAGCGTATGAGCCAACTGCGCCGCGTCCTGGCAATCAGCCGCAAGGATATTGAAAGCTATTACGGTAAACCGCCGCTCATCACCTGGGGCCTGATGCTGCCCGCCGTATTGATGATCTCCGTATACGTCAAGGACCCTGGCGGCTCTTCGCAGATCGCTCCGGGGATTATTGCCATGACGCTTCTTTTTGGCAATACCTCGATGGCCGCCATTGTAATCACCTTTGAGAAGCGAGCCGGCGCCTTCCAGAGGCTGCTGCTGGCGCCCCTTTCCATGTCTACTATCATTCTGGGCAAAGCGGCCAGCGCCTCTCTGTATGGTATGGCCACTGCCCTGGTACTCACTGCGGGTATACAACTCGCTTTCGGTATGCCTATGGCTCATCCCCCGCTCTTTTTGGCCGGCCTCATCCTTGGAGCCGGGTGCTTTTCCCTGTTGGGTCTGACCGCCGCCGTTATGGTGCGGGAGGTCTTTGAGGCTATGACCCTGATGAATTTTTTCCGGTTTCCGGTCCTGTTTATCAGTGGCGTCTTTATGCCTCTGACGTTGATGCCCGCCTGGCTCAAACCTCTGGCCCTGTTATCGCCCCTGACCTATATAGTGGAGCTTTTGCATTGGGGTATATCGGGACAATCGTATTTTCTTTCACCCTGGATACCGCTATTGGCAAGCCTCATGTTTCTTATGGTTGCCTGGTGGCTGGCGGGAAGCATCTTTCGCCGCCGAGCCGCGATCTGAGGTACGATCGATTGTTTCAGGTTAATATAACAGAGTAATATTAATTGATTGCTGCCCTGGTTAGTTGCAGTGTGAGCTGTACAAGGAATTGGCTGAACGCGAGTTACCGGGAGATCGGAAGCGCTCCCATCTTTCTCACCGATAACCGCGCGGCTCTTAACCCATCGCCAAGATCGGTTAAATCAGGTGGGTTGGTTAATGCGATGGCGTAGGACACCGGAGGTTTTGAATACTACCACCTTACGGGCCCGGAGAATGAGATCCTCTTTGGTTTGGGGGTTGCGCCCGCGACGGGGATTTTTACTGCGGACAGTGAACTTGCCAAAGCCGCTGATTAAGACATCTTCCTCTTGAGCGAGGGCTTCCTTAATGAGATGTAAGACGCGCTCGACGGCGCTGCGAGCTTCCTGTTTACTGAGCCCTAGTTTTAGGTTGATCGCATTAATAACTTTTTCTTTGGTCAGGGCCATGGCTGGCACTCCTTCTTTCTGCCTAAAAGATGGCGATGCCTGAAGGTAAATTCGTAACCTATTATTATTAAATTACAAATAGCTGTCAAGCTTTTTTTTCAATTATTGACAGAGAGTTGGCAACCAGCAGCTAACCGGCCTGATAAAAAGTATGCCATCGCCATGATCTTAATGTTCTGTCCGGCGAGGGAAAGCTACGGATACACCGGAGCGCAGTTTATAATCCAAAGCCCCAAAACGACAGGCCTGCAAACATTTCAAACAGCGTATACAGTCGGCGCTGTTAGGGTTCTTGTACGGCAGGCAACCGGTAGGGCACCGTCGTTCACAGGCCCGACAGTGGACACACTTTTCACTATCATGCTGCAGACTTAAAAAGCTGACGCGGTTGAATAGACCGTAAAAGGCCCCTAAAGGACAGAGCGTCCGACAGAATATCCGGCTGATGAAGACCGAGCCGACGATAATCAGCATCATGATGGTGAACTTATTCCAAAAGTAGAAACCGATGGACTGCCAGAGTGATGGTTTTAAAAGCAACAGCGGCATAGCTCCCATGAGTGTTCCTGAGGGGCAGAGCAACTTGCAGAACCAAGGCTGTCCCATACCCAATTCATCAATCCAAAACAGCGGCAGGATAATAACCAGCAATAACAATACGAGATAACGACAATAAGAAAGGAAAGCCGGCAATTTGACTTTGGGCGAGGGAATGCGATACAGCAAGTCTTGCACCAAACCAAAGGGACAGAGCCAACCGCAGACGAACCTCCCGGTCAAGACGCCAAAGACTCCCAGATAACCTACAATCGAAGCACCGAATTGGATCGTGCCGGCCTGCATGGAGAGACGCACCGTGCAAAGCAGATTCTGAAACGCGCCTATAGGACAACCCAAGAGCGCTGCGGGGCAGGAGTAACAGTGTAGACCCGGATGGCAGAGACTTTTGAGAGGACCCTGGTAGATGACCGATCCGAATGGGAAGAGCAGGTAGGCGTTAGTAAGAACAGTTACGAGGATCTGGATCAAACGGCGAAAATTATCCATTAACCCACCCCGATGCACGAGAGACAGATATTCGTACCACTATTCAGGATGCTGGCGATTTCACCAGAATTAATCCCCCACAGAAAAAGAACGAGGCAGAGGATAAGAAGCCAAAGGGAAATTTTCAACATGACCGCCCCCTGGAATGATCTATGGAAAATAATTATATGTCTTTTTCACAAACTGGCAATGTAAAAGGGAGGGGAAAATGACAGGCTGAGAATGATAAATTAAGGGGGAGGATAGACCGCTTGCTCAGATTTATTTCTGGCTGCAGAAGGATTGGGGAAAATTTTCCCGGCAATCTTTGAGCTGCGAGTCACCCGCAAACCATGAAAATGGCTTCTTGCCTGTAATATAATCTTGACATTAGCTATATATGATAATATTATTATATTATAATGAACCAGAGAGAAAAGAGTGAACAAGCGGCCCGCTGCCTGCGCGCCATGGCTCATCCCGCCAGATTAATGATTCTGCAACTCCTGAGTGGATCCGAGATGTCTGTCTCGGAATTGGAAAAAGCCTTGGATATCTCACAATCGAATCTTTCGCAACACCTCAATCTGATGAAGGATAAGCAGCTACTCTCCTCCCGGCGGTCCGGCAATCAGGTATACTACAGCTTAAAGGATCCGCGCCTGTTGGGGCTGATGGCGCTGATGCAGGATCTGTTCTGCAAGACGTAAGACAAAAAATTTTCAACTATATATTAGTACATCATAATATTATAACAAACTAAAGGAGTAATCCGCATGAGTGAAAAAAAAGAGAGCGCGGCTTTCATCTGTTCCAGGGATACCCTGGATGGCGCTTATCCCGCTCTCATTCTAGGAATCAACGCCGCCCGACAGGGTATGGAAACCAAAATATTTTATACTTTTATGGGGTTAAACCTACTACGTCCCGGCGGTATTGAGAAGGCAAAGTTTATCCCGGCGGGGGTAATGGGAGCAGTGCCAGGAATGAGCCTTATGGCCACCTGGATGATGAAAAAAAAGGTTGAGCAGGCCAATATCCCCAGTCTTCCGGAGCTGGTCGAAATGGCGCAACTGGAGGGGGTGGAACTGGTGGCCTGTAGAATGACGGCAGATATGATGGAAGTAGGTGAGAAGGCCCTGATCGAAGGCGTCAAAATCTGGGATGCAGCAGAATTTATGAAGTATGCCCGTGAATGTCGGTTATGCCTCTTTACCTGAATCCCGGGTATTGAGAATTAAAGCCGACATGAGACAGACTGAATCTAAAGCGCCCTACAGACAAAGCATTTCAAATATGTGCTTTCCGGCAGGGCCAGCAGGGTCGGATGATCTTTGGCCGCTCCCCGGCATTCGATCACCTGCACCTGACGTCTGGCATCCTGTGCCGCCTGGCGCAGAAGCCCCAGGAAGGTTTCCTGCGACAGATTGTATGAACAGGAGCAGGTAATGAATATTCCACCGGGTTTCAATAATTGCAAGGCCCGCCGGTTCAGGTCTTGGTAACCTCTGAAGGCTGCGGGCTGATCGGCCCGGCTTTTGGCAAAGGCTGGCGGGTCAAGGATGATCAGGTCATAGAACTTGGAGCTGGCGTGGGCTTTTTTCAGGAAATCAAAGCAATTAGCCTGTATCCAGTCGACATTGTGCATCCGGTTTAACCGGGCATTGTCCTGGGCCAGACCAAGAGACAGAGCGGAAGATTCCACTGCCACCACGTGCTGGGCATGAGAAGCTACATGTAAAGCAAATCCTCCCTGATACGAAAAGCAATCAAGTACCTCTCCCTGGGCCCAAGCCGCGGCGGCCAGCCGATTTTCCCGCTGGTCCAAGAACAGACCGGTTTTTTGCCCACCACGAACATCAACCCAGAATTGTACCGTCCCTTCCTGGACTAGCAACCGTTCCGGCAGCTCTCCCCGGATAACCTCGATTTCCAGCGGTAGCCCCTCTAAACGGCGAACTTCGCTATCGTTGCGCAGGGTAATGGACTGGGGTCGCAGCAGCGGTTGCAGGAGATCTATGAGTTGAGGGAGCAGCCGGGCCATGCCGGGATGATGTATCTGAAATACCAGGTGGCCATCGTAATTATCCAAGATTAGACCGGGGAAACCGTCGGCTTCGGCATAGATCAGACGACAGGCGTTGGAGTTCGTAACCACCCGGCGGCGGTAGGCGAGAGCCTGGTGCAGCCGGGCCTCCCAAAAGTCGGCGTTAATGGGGATGTCGTCGACGGTCAACAGGCGCAGGGCTATGCGGGAGACGGCACTGTAGAGGGCCTGCCCTAAAAAGCGCTCCTGAGCATCGTAAACCGCCACCACTTCCCCCGATACCGCAGTCTGTCCCGGCAGCAGATCATTACGATAGATCCAGGGGTGCCCGGTGCGGCGCCAGCGGCGGCCTTTTGCGGTAAGCCTGATTTTCTGCATAATTTTTGTAATATAACCTTTTGCGAGGCGCTTGGCTATCAGCAATCAGCGCCATTAGTGTCCTTGGGCCGACGGCATTGAAAATCTAGTGTCAGGCAATCATAGGCATGATAGTATTGTATGAAAACAGTGAGCAGTGGGCGGTGAGCGGTGGGCAGAAAAAGCATTATTGCAAGCGGCTACCATGGCTCTGTTTTCATATTTCGTTGTGATTACCAGAACATGACAATTTATATAAAAGGGGCAGCGGCTCAAGGTGGTCATAGGGTTAGACCATTCAACAACTAGACATTCTTGCCAAAGAGGAACGAGAGACCATGCGTTCACGGATTATTGCGGTTTTGGCAGTGCTTACCGGGTTGGTCGGTTTGCTCATCGGGAGTTATTTCTGGTATTGGCATGATAGCCCCCGATGGGCGCTGTTGCAGATGGTCAAGGCTATCCAGGGCAATGATGTGGATACGCTGTTCCAGTATATCGATCTCCAGTCGATTGCAGACAACCTGGCGGTCCATTCCACCGAGGAATTTGATCAGTGGTTGAGCGGGACCGAAGGATCAAACAATCGCGAGGACGATATCTCCCGCCTGGCCCGGGGTCTTAGTAAAAGAATGGCCCGCATCCTCACACCTAAATTCGTCGGAGCCTTGGAGCCGCTTATCAAAACCCAAACCCAGCACTATATTTCCGGGTTGAATACCTTGGAAAAGGCCAGTCTTACCACAATAGTGGGCGCTGCTGAGATAAATCGCCAGGGAGATGTGGCCGAAGTCATACTGACTGATCCAAAAGATAACCGGCCATTTCGATTCCGCCTGGCCCGGAAACCCGATAGAGACGGCTGGAAGATTGTTGAAGTGGATTATCAGAATCTGAGAGACCTTATCCGGAGAAAATTTTGAGGATTGGCCATGGAGGGATTCAAACAGCATATCGATGAGTCTGATAATATATATTATGTAAACTAATCTGATTATGTGTAAATCACCTGCGGACCGTTTTAATATTTCGTTCTCTTATCTGCATTATTGAGGTTCTCCCATAGGCATCGGCTGCTCTGAGCGACTGATGAGTTGCGACAAATAAATGGATCAGACATTTTCTCCACCCCCATGTGCTCTGAGACTATATCAGGGCGCCACTGTGTTGGCTGGTCTGTACGGATGGCCCTGGTTCTACTGGCGGCTTAAATCCCGCGGTTTTGGCGAGAGCTTTCTTCCGCGTTTAGGGTTGCGTCTACCTGCCAAAAACCATGATGCCAGGTCGACAAGAATCTGGCTCCATGGGGTGTCGGTAGGCGAAATTGCTGCAGCCGAACCTCTGGTAAAGGAACTGGAACACCAGACTCCTCAGGTGCAGCTCCTATTATCTACCGGCACCGAAACCGGGCAGACCGTTGCCCGACGGTTATATCCGCCTCCTAAGAACGTTTTTTATTATCCCTTAGACCTGCCCTGGACAGTGCGTCGTTATTTAGAACATCTGCAACCCACGATTTATGCTGCGCTGGAGACCGAGATCTGGCCAAATTTTCTGATGACAGCCAAAAGACGCGGCGTCAAGCTGGCCTTGTTGAACGGTCGCCTGTCGGAAAATTCCTTCAGAAATTATTTCAGATTCAGTTGTTATCTAAAGTATATCATTCAACTATTTGATTTAATTGCTGCCGCCAGCGCCGAAGACGCCGAGCGGTTTATGGCCTTGGGTGCTCCTCCTGGTAAAGTTTTTACCACCGGTACTACAAAATTTGAACGGCGACAAAATCCCGAGTCGTGGACCCAGGCAAAGATTTTTCAGGAAATCTGGCGACCGCAAGGGGCCCCCCTTCTCCTGGCGGCCTCGACCCACCCGGGTGAGGAAGAGGTTATCATTCGAGCTTATCAAGCCCTATGCCGCCCCTACCCTGCCCTGCAACTGGCGCTGGCACCGCGGCATCCGGAACGCGCGGCCCCGGTCGGCCAACTCCTGGGCCAGGCAGGTCTCCCCTTCCATTCTTGGCATAGGCTGAAAAACGGCCTGGAACAGCGCCGGGAGTCGGTGGTGCTGGTCGATACCGTCGGTGACCTCTTCGCCCTGTATCACCTGGCCAACCTGGTCTTTGTAGGCGGCAGCCTGGTTCCGCACGGCGGTCAGAATATCTTGGAGCCTGCCGCTTGGGGAAAAGTGCCGCTCTATGGTCCGCACCTGAACAATTTCACTGCCGCCCGTGCGATGTTGGAGAGTGTAGCGGCTGGGTGGCCGGTGTCGAACCTGCAGGAATTGATCCAGGCGGGCCAATATTGTCTATCCCACCCGAAAGAAATGCAGGAGCGAGGCCGGCGCGGTCTCAGGGCTTTAGAGGAACACCAGGGGGCAGCCAGGCGACAGGCGGAGCTGTTGCAAGGCCTTATTCCCGGCTAGTGCAGGACCTGAAAATGATCCAACCGCCCTCTCCTCCCGGTAAATAGAGTTTCCAATGCTTCCGCCGCCTCGTCCCGATTCAGGAAGGAGACCAGGCGTTGGCGAGCCCCTTTACCGTTGGCGGCGGGGAAAACGCCCCACCAATACATCCGTCCTTCAGGATCACGCAGGATTTTATAGCCGCCGCACACTCCTTGCCACTCCTTGATTACTTCGGCTTCCAGATAGATCGTTCCTTCCCAGGAATCCTCAATGATCAGGGGGTGAAATTCATCTTTCAGGTCTCGCTGGACATCAGAACTCAATGGTGCCATTTTGAATCTCCTGCATCTGCTCCAAGGTTGGGAGCATCGTCGGATCCCCGCCCGTGACCTGGTACAGATACCTTAAATACTCCATCTCCCGGGCTGCCTGACGCTTCGTTACTCGAAGCAGAACCTGATCAGACAGATTTGCCAGTGACAAAATCTTACCCGGTCCCTGCGGGGTTTTTGACTGCCGCCGTACCCGCCTTTTGGCCTGATCAAAAAGAATAACTGCCATATCTGCCCCTCCACACAATTTATTAATAATTTTAGACTGTTATATGTATTTGGAGCGGAAAAGTCTAACACAGATAGGACAGTTGTCACACAGTTGGCAATCCACGGATTTTGTGAGGGAAAGTCTAGGGCGAAATTGTCTGACGAGATGGAAACGGCAAACGGAAAGCGAATGATGAAAAAATACGTTGCGATAATATCTTTGAGTTTATTACCGGCTTCTGAAACTCCGCACCAGCAAGGGTCATTTTCCTGTCAAGAGTACTCTCTGAAGTCTATTCATGGGTTTCTCCTGTTCGACAGAATACCAAACCGGTATCCGATTAATGGCACAACTCTCTGCCATACCCTCAATAGCCACTTAAGCCCACCATCCACAGTACGACACCCATCAGGAGCGAAGCACCAACCCCTAAGGGTATAGTTAGCCGTAAGATCGAACCTTCCTGTCCTATGGCCCCGCACATGGCGGTGGCGATGGCAATCTTCAACGGTGAGGAAATCGAACCGATAGATGCCCCTACTGTCAGGCCGGCCGCCAGCATGGTGGCTGAAACCCCGAGCAGCGGTGCTGCTTGTACCTGAAGTTCTCCAAACAACATCAGCGAGGCTACTCCGTAGCCGGTAAGAAATGTCCCCACCCAACCTAAAAGAGGTACAAACAACGGATACAAACTGCCTGTATAGGTTTTTAATCCAGCCGCCAGGATCCAGGGGATGTTGTCAAGCTGCTGCAACTGTCCGAAACCTGGGGCGTAACCGGTATAGGCGATAATCTGTCCCATGGAGCCAAACAGTCCCATCGCCGCCAGCGCTCGCCAGCCTTTATTAAAGCTTACCGTCACTAACTGCCGCAACTCCTCTTGGGGCATCCGGAGCAAAACCACTGTTAGCATCAGGGCTAAAAAGAGATAGAGGTAGGCCGAGAAAAAAGGGGTAAAGGTAATGGGGTGGATAGGAATCAGGGAGATGGTAAAAATGAGCCGTCGCAGAGTTAAATCCTGCATCCAGGGAATAGTGTTGACCAAGATCAGGGGGACCAGGATCACTGCAAAAGGGGCCAGATCTCTGATTATAGCCGGATCCCGGTCTGGTGAGGTACCTCCGCCCAGCAACAATATCGCAATTAGGATCAGTCCCCCGACCATACCGGCAATGGCCACCCCGAGCCAGACGGCGGCTGCCAACGTCGCCAAACTCACCGCCAGACTACAGGCCAAAATCAACGGCAACTGTCGCCAGGCCTCTCGTGCGTCCGGCAAGAAAAATGGGACGCATAGCGCCATCAGGAGGGTTGCCGGTACTGACATCCAGGCCGCCGCCACCCCGAGGTCATAAAACGGCAGGCCGGTAACCAATGCCAGGACCGTTATGATAATTCCCGCCATTTCAACGCTCATCAGACCGGAATAACCGATGATCGACAGGGCTGCGGCCCCGGCCGGCTTGACCTCGGTAACTACGAGCATCGGCGCCACCATGGGTTCCGCAATAATGCTGGCTCCTTCAAAAAAATTCGCCAACCCGAAGGTGATCAACATCTGACGGTGTAGGGGTCGCGCTAATCCACCTAGCAGCCAGGCGACAATGCGTCTGAGTGAACCGGTGGCGATGAGGAGTTGGGAAAAAAGAATACCCAAAAAAACTACTATCAGCAAAGGCAGTGTGGTCAAAAAGCCATCCCAGGCAGCCCACCAGACCACCGATGCTGGCGTTTGAAAGATCAACCCTGCTAACAGCACCACATAGACAAAACCATAGACGCCCAGCTCCAGGGCCGAACGTTTCAGGCAGATCGCCAGAATGGACAACAATACTACCGGTGTCCAGCCCAACGCAAACAATAAGAACGACATTATTTCCTGACCAATTTTTCCTATCGGTTTTTATTGCCCGGAGATCATACATCTGAATAACAGCACTGAGGCAAAAAATCGTGAGAAGCAGCGAGATAACATCACCGGAAAACAGCAATCAGGGTGCCTGACTTACGGTGTTAGCAGGTGATCGATCTTCACCCCCAAAAGAACCGTCACCCGGGAGATCTCCTCACCGCCTGCCGGCAGTTGCATCTGCTGGAGGATCTTGCAGACGCAATTATCCAGGGTCTTCAGGACCGGGTCTACTATCTTGCACCACACGATCTTGCCGCAGCCGGCCACATTAAGGCGTAGAACGATTCTTGTCGGCACTTTGTTTACCCGCTGATATTCAGCCTGGATACAATCGGCCAACTGGGGCAGGAGAACAGTCATGGCCTCCCGAACTACTGACACCTCCTGTTTGCCATGGACAGTCAGGTTGAGAATGCTGATTCGCAAAATTCCGATGTCAGGTCTTTCATTGGTCTGTTCTGCCGGTGCCAAACCCGGCCAGGTCATTAATACCGTGACGCTGCTTAGGATAACCCACAGGGCGTTTTTTATTTGCAGTTTCATAAGGCGGTTATTATCCTTAATCTCTTCGGGTTGTAAAAGACGCGCTTACCGCACGATGTCAAGGGAAGGTTTATAAAAACTGCAGAAGTTTCTATTATAAACCAACCGACCCAGAGGTGAAGCAAAATTTCAATAAAAAAAGAGAGCCATAGAAGTCCGCAGCTTGCTATGATCATAAGCATCGGACTTTACTCTGGCAACGTCAGGATGGTGAGAGGACTGGAGTGTGGGAAACTAGTTCAGGGTAGTTGGATTGGCGCGGTTTAATGGATAGAGGTTTTTCCCTGGTGATATCGTTAATATTAACAGGGATGTCCCCCCACTCCGCTTTGAAATGGTTTGAGTCGATGGATGACCGGTAGTCGAGCCATAATCAACATGAGGGGCCGTTGCCGTTTATTTCGCCTAACCGCAACTTAACGCCCATGTTCGTCAGGTGCTCTTCTTCGATGAGCTTCTTTATGGTCTCAATGATATTTACTTCATCTATGCTATACTCTCTTCTTTTGGAATAGGTGCGATTCGGGCATAAAAAGTCCTGAAAGGTTTTTTCCCAATACCGCAAGGTCGATTTCTTAACGCCGGTTAACCTGGCCACCTGATCGATGCTCAACAGGATGTTGCGCCCAAGTTCCTGCATCATGTCATCCTCCTGATATATTGTGAACTAAGTGATCTATTTTGTTATGCTCTTTAAAAGTTCTTATCGAATCCTCGTACTGATAACTTTAAAAATTATGAAAATTTTTTCACGCTCCCTATTAAGCCCGATGGCCTAAGTAACTACAGTCAAAGAAAAGCAAGAAGGAAGGAAAAGGTGATTTTTTCTAGCGGGTGTGCTAAAAATAAAAGCAGGTGTGGCCGTTTACTTGGACTTTCGTTTTACCGCCTGTATCCAGTGTAGTGTGAAGACTAGTAATCGTGATTAATCGCATGGATCGGAGACCGTTCATGGATATTCAAAATCCGTTAGTCAGCCATTATGGATTGGACAATCATGGCATCAAGAATGTTAACTTTGTTTATTGGAATCTGGCCTCGCCATTGCTGTATGAGGAGATCATCCGGCGGCGTGAGGGCCGCCTGGCCCATTTAGGTCCCTTGGTGGTACGAACGGGGGAACATACCGGCCGTGCCCCCAATGACAAGTTCATCGTCCGGGAAGCGTCCAGTGAAGATAAAATCTGGTGGGGACAGGTGAACAAGTCTATGTCCCCGGAACAATTTTCTGCCCTGCACCATCGTCTCCTGGCCTACCTGCAGGGTAAGGACCTTTTTGTCCAGGATTGTTTTGCCGGTGCCGACCGGCGGTATCGCGTTCCGATCCGGGTGATTACCGAAATGGCCTGGCAATGCCTCTTTGCCCGCAATATGTTCAAACAAGGCACCCCAGAGGAGCTGCTCAATCACGTGCCGGAATTCACCATGATCTGTGCTCCTCACTTTCACGCCGTTCCTGAAGTTGACGGCACCCGCTCCGATGTCTTCATTGTCATTCATTTCGGTAAAAAATTGGTTCTGGTCGGAGGCACCCAGTATGCCGGGGAGATCAAAAAATCCATTTTTACCGTCATAAATTATCTTTTGCCTCAGCAGAAAATTCTCTCGATGCATTGTTCAGCCAATGTCGGGGCCAAAGGTGACGCTGCCATTTTTTTCGGCCTCTCAGGTACCGGTAAGACGACCCTCTCTGCGGATCCATCCCGCACCCTGGTTGGCGATGATGAGCACGGCTGGAGTAAGGACGGCATCTTTAATATCGAGGGCGGCTGTTACGCCAAGGTCATCCGCCTGTCTCCCACCGCCGAACCTGACATCTACCAGACCACGCGCCGGTTCGGCACCATATTGGAGAATGTCGGCTTTGACAATAATACCGCCAGGATAGACCTCAATGACGATTCTCTCACCGAGAACACTCGGGCCTCCTATCCCATCAGCCACATCAGCAACGCCACTCGGGAAGGGGTCTGCGGCCATCCCCGTAATATCATCATGCTCACCTGTGATGCCTTTGGAGTCTTGCCGCCGGTGGCCAAGCTCACCCCAAAACAGGCAGTGTATCACTTTCTTTCCGGCTATACTGCCAAGGTAGCCGGTACCGAGAAAGGCATCAACGAACCCACGGCCACCTTCAGCACGTGTTTCGGCGCTCCTTTCATGGTCCTGTCGCCCACAGTCTATGCCGATCTCTTGCAGGATAGAATTCACCATCATAAGGTTTCCGTCTGGTTGATTAATACCGGATGGAGCGGGGGGCCTTACGGGGTCGGTAAACGTATGGAGATCGCCTATACGAGGGCCATCATCCATGCCGCCTTGGGGGGAGTCCTGGATCAGATTCCGACGATTGCTGAGCCATTCTTTGGTCTGCCCATCCCTACTACCTGTCCGGGCGTGCCGGAGGAGGTCTTGAACCCGCGGCGTACCTGGGCGGACCAGGCGGCCTATGATGCCCAGGCGCGTAAACTGGCCGGCATGTTCATCGACAACTTTACCATGTTCGACGCCTTGGTGGCGCCGGAGATCAAACAGGCCGGCCCAAGTCTTTAGGTTGGCTGGGGGTGCAGACTAGATCAATCCTGAGAAGGCAATTCAGCGGCGTTAATATAAAGGGCGCAACCTCTTTGAGATTGCGCCCTAAAGACCCAATTTTTGAGGTTGCATTTCGATTCCTTCCGGCGCAAAGCCCATTAAATCCTTTTTTTTATGTCAATCAAGAATTGCCTCGATTCCCTTGCGTTTGATTACGTTCAAAAGCGCCAGCGCCGCTCCGGTGGGACGTTTGGCGCCTCGTTCCAACTGCGATACATAGCTGACCGACACGTTTAGGTAATGTGCGAATACCGCTTGGCTCATATGCGCCTGTTCTCGCATGGCTCGGATGTCTTCCCCGCTTAAAGGCTCGCTTCTGCCTTTGTTCTCTGGACCAAGATGACGCATAGTGATTTTGCGGTAAGCCTCCTCATCCATAATCCCCGCCCGTCTCATGTCATCGGCTGTTTCAAGCAATGCTTGCGTCAGCCGGGTCGTCTTTTTGTCTCTGGTCTTCATATTGTCTCCTCTAAAGTTCCCTCTAAAATTGCGTTCGTGAGCCTTTCCTCATCCGCCTGCAACCATGCCGCTGCAATTTCTCTTAGCGTCGCTAGTTCATCGTCCCCGATGTTCTCACGTTCCTTTTTTGCAAAGCCGTAAAGGAACACCGCTCGATCTCCGGCATGGTAGGCAATTAGCATCCTGTAGCCCCTTGAGCGCCCCTGCCCTGGCCTCGCCACCCGTTGCTTGATAACCCCGCCGCCTAAATCAGCGTCTACGATCCCAAGCTCTGCCCTCTCGATAGCTTGACACAGACTCTCATCAATGATCCTTTCATCCCGTGCAAAGCGCATGAACCACTTTGTTTTGAAAATCCGCAAGTTGCCGCCCATCATACTATATACTATAGTATATTGTGCTATACATTTCAACTACTTTTTTTTACATTAGACAAAACCTGCATTTCGGACGCATAGGCACGCGCTGAGCTATAATCAATATAATCTAAGATAGTTGAGAGACTAGTAAGAATTAGTCGCGTGCCTAATACTACTTCGTTAAGTTATTGACATTTAGTTTTTATTTTATTGACATGGGCACATGGATGCGAACCAGTTACGTGAATGCCGAAAGCGGCTTGAGAAATTTCTCAAAGATCTTCTTGAGCCACTTGGTCGGGCCGAGCGCCGACACTGGGGTGGCGTTTATGTGAGAGGTCTTCTTCTCGATGGAGAGAGGAAATCTATCGAACCTATGGCCGACCGCATGCCGGATGGCAACATGCAGGCCATGCAGCAACTTATTGGTCAGAGTCCTTGGGATTTTAAGCCTGTGAGGAGGAGGCTGGCTGAAAGAATGGCCAAGGAACTGATCCCTGCAAGCGCTTGGATTGTTGACGACACCGGGTTCCCCAAAAAAGGAGACAAATCGGTAGGTGTGGCCCGTCAATACTCGGGGACTTTGGGTAAGGTGGCCAATTGCCAGGTGGCGGTATCGTTGCACTTGGCCACGGATGAGGCTAGTATGCCTTTGAATTTTCAGCTTTACCTTCCGCAGGAATGGACGGATGAGCCAGAGGGGAGCGTCTGAAAAAAGTTGGAGTCCCGGCCAACACTTCTTTTAAGACCAAATGGCAGTTGGCTCTCGATTTGATTGATGAAGTCTTGGGTTGGGAGATTGACCCTGGGGTTGTTGTTTGTGATATTGCCTACCCAATGATGTAGTGACGACAAAAAAAGTTAATAGGCTAATATCATTTATTAATTTCTTTTTCACTGATAATCTCCGGGGCCCAGAGATGAAGAGTCTGAATGCTGAATTGAAAGAGGTTAATGAATTTCGGAATACGCGAGTGGCCCATGTGGAGACAAAACTTGATGACGCCGAGGAAGCATGGAGGGCGATGGTCAGGTGGTTCATGTGCTTAAATCAGATGAGCAACTTAACAAACCAATAGATTTCTTACAATGAATTTTTCAATGATAAATATCTTTCAATTCGATAGCTCCCCCTAATAACTGAACCGTCCAGTTTATTTTTTCGTCAATATAACGACCGCGCGCACGCACCTGGCCAGGAGAACAATAGACGCTCCTTAACTTTATTCTCATTTCTTTTAGCTGCTTTTCTACCATCTTTGGCCGACTTCTAGATTTAGGATGTTTGGGAATGCTTGTAGCAAAGGCTTTATCAGTGTTATTACAAATTCTAACTACATCATCTTTAGTGGGCAAAAAAACTTTTCCTGTCGCGAACGGTGTCAATGAAGAGATTGGCTTTGATCTCAGCATTAAAGACCAAACTTGTGGATTATCAGCAGTAACCGAACCGTGGTGTGGAATTTTAAAAAAAGATGCTTTCTCCTTTGGGCGGGTCCCGGAATTTATTATCGCCATCCAACCTGTATTTGAATTTCCTGTTTCCTCAAGGTCTGCCCCTAATAGAATTGAGTCTTGGCCAATCGTCACTAATAATACTACTGATGAATGATTTGGTCCCAAAGATGGAACTCTCTTTTTTGTCTCACCTACTTGTGGAATAAGTTTAGAAAGCCCGATTTGAGCAAGTAGCACTGAAGCATCTGAAGGCGATAAAGCATATATAGCGCACGGCTGACTTTGATCTCCGGGCTTAGTATTGCGTTGCCAAAGGCATCTGCCTTCAACCGCAAATTTAGGTGAGATAAATTTGTTTTTGGTCCCCCTATTCCTCAAAATTTCCAAAATCTCAGAAAATTCCTTAACCCCTGTACTTTCGATCATTGAGCGAGCACCATATACAGCAACAAGGGTGAAAAATTCTTTGGTTGTTTGGGCTACAGAACACACAAATTCAGCAGATTTGCACTCTTTGAATGCTTCGGCTAATCCGCGGACATGATCATCATGCCAATGAGTAGCGATAATCTGCTTGACGGCAATTGCGGGGTCTACATTGATTCTACGAAGATAAGAAATAGGGGCAGGGAACTCAGAGACAGGCTCAATGCATGAATCTACTATGACCCATTGATTATAGCCGATGTGTAATAGTACGCTTTCTCCATAACCAGGGCCAAAAAGAGAAACCTCTATCTCATCTTGCTCAGGAGCTAGATAGTCATTATTTCCAGGTAATTGCTTCCTGGAGATGTTCTGCTTCTCGTTTAGCCGCATCTATCTCCTCTTTACTCCATGATGGTAACCTCTGAAATCTTATAACAGACACCCGCGAACGTTGTCCACTATAACTATCTAAGTATCCAATACTCCAATAAAAAATAGCCCCTGGCCTAATAAGGTCTTTATCATCATCTGAAATTTCTTCAATAGGAATTTCAGCCTCTTCATCTCCCCCATTTTTAGATAGATCGACCAGCCTAACAAGGAGAGAATTATCTGTAACTATGAGTACATATCCTTGCCACTTCTGCAAGGAAACCATATGATTGCGTCGATGAGAAATCGAAGGAAATTTAATAATGGGTGAAGAAAATTCTCCAATATTTACAGTTTGTTCCGCCAGCCTGTCAAAGTTCTCATCAATCTTATCGATTTGAGATTCCTCTTCTGGATTTTTAAAACAAGAACGTATTCCTCTAGTATCTAACAATGCACTTGGATCAGTAACCAATATAATTGGTGAATCTAATCCGTTCTCATCTTCACTTTGCTCCAAATTAGATTTATAAATGTGCATAATTATTTCCAATTCAAGATATTGTTGATTATTAATTCAGCTTTTTCTTTGGATTTATTCCATAATGATTCGATAATATTGATAATTTTTTCACATCCTATTGAAGTTGAAGCTTCTTCTACTTCATAATGGTCATTAACTTGGATATAAATTCCCGGATGTGCCCTTTTAGAAGGTTCAACTTTCACCCGGATGTATCCTTTTAAGTCATCTTCTCTCATTCCTTGAATTGTCAAACTTGCTAAGCCTGGGGTTTTTAATACGCTAATCCAAAGCTCTTTAGGGGCAACTTTGTGCCCAAAAGCGTGCCATTCTTCCACTGAATTCATTCTAAAATGATAATTTCTATTAATCCCCATCTTTTGTATAGGGGTATGTCTTAATAACTTGAAAGTACCTAAACATAAATCGCGAACGACCTCATAGTAAGCTTCTTGAGTAGTTCCAAATAGACATCTATCACGGGTAACTTGAAGTTCAAGCCACTCCAATTCAAAAATTACTATTTCTGGGTTAATAATTTTAATGTCGGCAGCCTCGGCTTCAGGGGCTCTGATAAGATTCTCCTGGGCAAACCATGCCGGTTGAAAAATTTTCGGATTAAAATCCCCTAATAAAACGATGCTCAACCCTTGTATTACTATTTGATCAGTTATCATATGCTGACCGTACCATTAGAGATAAAGTTCTTATATTTCCAGATAGCCCTTCCACATATATATGTTAGCAAAAAAAGACATCAATAGCAATTTTTACCCAAACCCCTTGGCACCCCGTCGGAAAAAATTCACGTCTTCAGAAGGGTTAACCATTTCGATGTTTGTTTTCCTCTGCAAAACAGCCCACGCAGGTCTCTGTGAATGCCCCCTATCTTTAACCGCCATCAAATAGCTTCCTGCAAGATGCGGTGGGGGAGGCGCTCCGGCGGGATTTGTTTGAGGTTCCGTTTGGTGGGGTAGAACCCGGCCTTTTTCATCAACTCGAAAAGTTCTTCGAAGATCGTAGGATTCTTGGGGCAGTTCCGCCAGCTTCGCCAAGCCGCCGTCCACCACGTCCCTGAAGCTCTTCGGTTTGGCCCCCAATAGGCAACTCTTCAGCCGCTCGCTGGCCGCAAAATCTCCGACGGGCATGGAGAGCAGTTCATCATCCCGCAATTCCATCCGCCCGTCTTTCTGCCAGAATGTCTCGTAGATAACTCTTATGACGGTAACCGCCGGTTCCGCCATGGAAACGGCGATGGCGTCCGGGTGTTCACCCGCCAGATAGAGTTGCACGATGAGTTGACGATTGAAGCTGGGGGATAATAGCTGGGGCTTCTGCTGGTGATGTTTTTTATAAAACGCCGCGCTTTCCCTTTTCCTGCCATTGTGCTTAGACATTACGTTTACCACCTTTTGCTGCAAATGAAAGGCCGCGACTGGTGCGCCACAACCCCCTAATTATTTTGCTCTTTTCCGTTTCCTAGATGCTTTGGCTTCCATCTTTTGGGCCGCCAGGCGCTCCGCTTCCGCCAGGGTGAAACGGGGGATGCCGAGCTTTTTGGCCATGCCTTCCACCTTGAGGCCGGAGATCATGCTGTCCGCCAGGAATTGCACCATTTGGGCGTGGACGGCGAACAGGGCCTTGACGTGGTTGGGGATTGCGTTTTCTCCCCGCTCCTAAGTCAGGCTCCATCTGATGTTTGGTGTCATCGCCCTGTTTGCCGATCAAGTGCTCAAGCTGATAAGCTGATCTCATAAGTGATAACAGATTGCACCCTGAAGGCTCAGATGGTGGAAAAATCGGCGGCCTTGCAGTTCTCCCAATTCACTGAGACTTTCGCCACTCTGGGCGGCCTGGAGAACTTGAAGGAGTGGACGCTGAACCGGTTTAAGAACCGGTGACCAGGGTTGCCTTTCAGGGGAATCCTGCTCCTGGGAGTCCCAAGGACAGGCAAAAGTTATTTCACCAAGGCATTGGGAAACGAAGTCGGCTGGCCGGTTCTGTCCCTCGACATGGGTCGGGTCTTCGGCTCCCTGGTGGGCGAGAGTGAAGCCAAGATGCCGAAAGTCCTGAAGGCGGTGGATGCCATGGCGCCCTGTTTGCTGTTCATTGACGAGATCGAGAAAGGGCTGGCCGGGGTTGGCGGCGGCGCCCAGCAACCCTATCGAGTCCTGGGGCCATATCTGCAGATTATCGATCAACGGTTAGAGGCTGATAAAGAAAGCCCAAAAACAGCGCCATACGGCGAAACGGATTTTTGACCGGTTGCGGTTGGAATCTGTAATCCCGCCAGCGGGCATGAGAAGGGCGGGGTGGAAGGGCCTGGTGGGGTATGTCAAACGCAACTATCTGGTGCCCCTGCCCACGGGCGGAAATGTGGGCGGATTGAGGCCAGCGGCCAAAAGGAAAGGCGTAACTCATTGGAATTACGCCTAATATAATAACTTGGTGCCGAAGGCGGGATTTGAACCCGCACGGGTCTCCCCACCACCCCCTCAAGATGGCGTGTCTACCAAGTTCCACCACTTCGGCATAGAATTTTATTTTCCAGGCGGAGCCGGCTGAGTTGGGGCTGGCGCTGTTGGCGCGGCCGGTTGCACCCCTGCCCCCTTCATCACCGAAGCTCCACCCTGATGACCGATAAAGGTCAACGCCAGCGATGTCACCATGAACAAAATAGCGGCTGCCGCCGTCAACTTGGCTAGAAAAGGCGTTGCCCCGGAGCTGCCGAAAAAAGTCTGGCTGGCGCCGCCAAAGGCCGCCCCGATACCGGCGCCCTTGCCGGTCTGCAGCAGGACAATGAAAATCAGGGCCAGGCAGACGATAATATGCACGATAACAATGATATTTGTCATAACTTTACTAGTATACTTCATCGAATGGAAAAAAGCAACCCACGTCTGCAGATTCATAATCCGGCCGCTCATTTCCAAACCAGGAGCAGAGAATATCCTGCTTCCTTGCGGAAAGATTAATTTCCCAAGGCGGCGATCTTGAGAAATGAGTCGGCTTTGAGCGAGGCTCCTCCCACCAGGGCGCCGTCGATATCCGGCGCTTGGGCCAACACCTTGATATTATCAGGGGTGACGCTGCCGCCGTAGAGGAGGCGTAACCCATAGGCGATGTCCGGCCTCACTTGTTTCGCCAGCAGTTGCCGGATAAAGCTATGGACCTCCTGGGCCTGTTCGGGGGTGGCGGTGCGTCCGGTCCCAATGGCCCAAACCGGTTCGTAGGCAATCACCAACCGGTTTATCTCTTCCGGGAGCAGATCAGCCAACCCTCCCGTCAATTGGGAAGTTATGACTGCCAGAGTCTCTTCAGCCTCTCGTTGGGCCAGGGTCTCGCCGATGCACATCATAGGCTGAAGACCGACGGTTAAAACAGCCTTAATTTTACGGTTCACGGTAGCATCGGTTTCGCCAAAATATTGTCGTCGTTCCGAATGCCCGATGATAACATAACGGCAGCCCACGTCCTGCAGCATCCTGGGCGAGATAGCCCCGGTGTAGGCCCCCTGTAGTTCCCAGAAGACGTCTTGGGCTGCCAACTGAACTGGAGAACCCGCCAGTTCTTGAGCAACAACGGACAGGGCGGTAAAAGGCGGTGCCAGCACCACTTCGGCAACTGCCGTTTCTTTCAGGTCGGTGCGCACCGTTCGCGCCAGAGCCGCGGATTCGGCCAGGGTCAGGTGCATCTTCCAGTTACCCGCTATGAGCGGTCTTCGCATCTCAGTCATCGGTTTCCTCAAGCGCTTTGATGCTTTTTATGCCATTCCTCTAAGGCCAGAATACCTGGCAGTTTCTTGCCTTCTAACAGTTCCAGGAAGGCCCCGCCGCCGGTAGAAATATAGGAGAATTTGTTGACTTCTCCGGCCTTGTGAATAGCTACATCGGTGTCACCCCCGCCGACGATGGTCAGGGCGAAGGAGTTGGCGACGTTATGCACCATGGCCAGCGTTCCCCGGCTGAAGGCCTCGATCTCAAAAGCGCCCATGGGGCCGTTCCACACCACGGTGCGGGCATCTTGCAGGGCTTCATTGAACAGGGTGATAGAGGCAGGTCCGATGTCGGCGATGATCCAATCAGCCGGAACTTCCTGAATTGTCGTCACCCGGTTTTCGGCCCGGTTATCGAGGCTATCCGCTACGATGACGTCTACCGGTAGATAAAACTTCACCCCTTTTTGCAGGGCGGTGCTCATCAGTTCTTTTGCCTCATCCAGCAGACTGTCATCCACCAATGATTTTCCCACCTGGTAACCCATGGCCTTGATAAAGGTATTAGCCATGGCGCCGCCGATGATCAGCTTGTCGACATGCTTCAGGAGGTTTATCAGAGCCGTTAATTTACTGGAAATCTTGGCGCCCCCGATGATGGCCACGAGGGGGCGGGCCGGATCCTCCATGGACTTATGGAAATACAGGATTTCATCCCGCAATAGAAAACCGGCGGCGCAGATCGGCGCAAACAGGGTTACGGCATGAACCGAGGCATGTGCCCGATGACCGACGGCAAAGGCGTCATTGATGTAAACGTCCACTCCCTCCATGAGTTGTCGGGCAAAATCCTGATCGTTTTTCTCCTCTTCAGGGTAAAATCGCAGGTTTTCCAGTAGCAGGACATCCCCCGGTTGCATCTTTTGCTTTATTTTTTGAACCTCCGGGCCGATGCAATCCGGGACAAACTCCACAGTTTTGTGAATCAGCCGGGACAACCGCCGGGAGACCGGCTCCAGGCTCTTATTCGGATCAGGACCCTTAGGACGGCCTAAATGAGAGGCAAGAATGACTCTGGCATGCTCATCCAAACAATGATTAATAGTCGGCAAAACCGCCCTGATGCGAGTATCATCAGTAATGTTGCGGTTACGGTCGAGGGGAACATTAAAATCCACGCGAATGAACACCGTTTTTTCCCGAATATCAACGTCTTGTAGATACTTCATCCGGCTCTCCTTTTCGCAAGTGTCAAGAGTTCAGCTCCTCGGCTCCCCGTGCGGTGCAACCTCTGTCCCAGTTGCCAGCAGACTACTGTGGGATGAATGGTCAAGTTAATCTTTGTCCCATATATGCCGCCAGGTCTATCATGCGGTGCGAGAAGCCCATCTCGTTATCATACCAGGCCATGATCTTAACCAGGTTGCCTTGCATGACTGCAGTAAGTTCGGCATCGAGGCTGGCGGAATAGGGACAGCCGTTATAATCGCAGGAGACCAGCGGCAGGGTCACATATTGCAGAATGCCCTTGAGTTCCGCGGCGGCTGCCTCTTGGAAGGCCTGATTAACCCCCTCTTTGGTTGTTGTCCTGGCTACCATGACATTCAAATCAACGATGGAGACGTTGGCCGTTGGCACCCTTACCGACAGACCGTCCAATTTGCCTTTCAATTCGGGAAGTACTTCGGCCACGGCCTTGGCCGCCCCAGTGCTGGTAGGAACCATGGACAGGGCGGCCGCCCGAGCCCGCCGCGCATCTTGGTGGGAACCATCCAGCAATCGCTGGTCCATCGTATAAGAATGCACCGTTGTCATCAACCCGTATTCTACCCCAAAATGTTGATGCAGTACCTTGACCAAAGGCGCCAGGCAGTTGGTGGTACATGAAGCATTGGAGACTATCACATGTTTTACAGGATCATAGTGTTTTTCATTGACGCCCAGGACAAAAGTAGCGTCTAACTTTTTACCGGGCGCTCCGACAATGACCTTATGGGCGCCTGCCGCCAGGTGGCCCTCATTAGAAGAACGATCCCGAAAGACTCCGGTGGATTCGAGGACAATATCCACCGCCAGATCTTTCCAAGGTAACTTCCGGGGATCATCCAGACGGGTGATACGGACCTCGCGGTCATCGATAATCAGGCTATCAGGTCTAGCCCTTACTTCGCTTGGGAAAACGCCATGAATGGAATCATATTTGAACAACAGCGCCGCCGATTCGGTATCGCCCCGGCTGTTGATAGCAACCAGCTCAACATCCTGACGCTCTGAAAAGATGACCCGGGCCAAACAACGACCGATGCGACCGAAACCGTTAATGGCGACACGGATTGGCATAACAATTTTCTCCTTTCCCGCCCGGACGTCAACATCGCAAGACGGTTTATAACTTTCGAGATAAAATGATTTTCTCTAACGGCCAGGTATTGGGATAAGATTTCAAGTTTTCGGTTTTACTTTTCGTCCCGGCTCTCTCCCCCAGGGCGACCGGCGGAAAGGCTGTAGGGTCCAATTCCACCGCCCTCTAACATACCAGTACTTCGACCGACCGCTAAAAGATAATAACGTGTTAATATTAAAGTACCATTCCATAATCGTCAATCTTTTTCCCAACTATCCTGAAGTTCAAAGTCAATTCCCGGCTCATCGGGCTCACACTCCTCCTCTAAAGGAGTGTAATGGAACATATAGGATTGACCTGCCCACTAAGGTTTCCCAATCGGATTTTCTTGACTTTTGGGCCCTCCAAGATACATAGTAATTGTCATTCTTTCAAAAGCGCCCGTAGACTATGCAAAACAGTTGCCGATAGCACAGACTCTCGAGCCTGTGCAGTTATAATTTGCTCAATAAGCTAAAATCCTTCCGAAGGATAGACAGATGTTACTCGAACACCGGGTCAAAGAGGCCTTTTCACAGTCTATGCAGTTGATGGCGAGTTTTATGGAGGAACAGACGGAGCAGGTGGTGGCCGCAGCCCGGATGTTGGCCACGGTGTTGCGTGAGGGGAACAAGTTACTCCTCTTCGGCAACGGCGGCAGTGCTGCCGACGCCCAGCATTTAGCGGCGGAATTTGTCAACCGTTTTCAGATTGAGCGACCGCCCTTAGCCGCCATCGCCCTGACCACTGATTCCTCGATTCTCACCGCTGTCGGCAATGACTACGATTTTCGGGAAGTCTTTGTCAAGCAGGTTCAGGCCTTAGGGCAGAAGGGCGACGTTGCCTGGGGCATTAGCACCAGCGGTGACTCCCCCAATGTGGTGCAGGCCTTGACCGTGGCCCGGGCCCAGGGTCTAAAAACGCTGGCGGTAACCGGCCGGGAAGGGGGCAAGATGGCGCCCTTGGCGGACATTGCCCTGATCGTCCGTTCACGTCAGACACCCCGCATCCAGGAAGTGCAGCTTGCCATAGGCCATATTCTGTGCGACCTGGTGGACTTCCTCCTATTTCCGGAACGCTTTCAGTAGCCATGAATGAGTACGAAAAGATTGTCCCACTGTCTCTGGATCAGGTCCAGACGTATAGTCTGAAAGACCGCCATAGTAAAGTCACGCATACCGATTTTGCCCAACCCTGGCGGCCCGGCGGATCTTTCCAGGATTACCTCAACACCCTGCCTAAGATCTTGGCCGGCCTCGATATTAGAAAGATTGCTGCGGCTTGGGTGCAGGCTCGCCGGCAGGATCATCTCGTTCTTCTCGGATTTGGGGCCCATGTCTTAAAGGTAGGATTAAGCCCCCTGATTATCGATCTGATGCATCGAAGCCTCATTTCGGCAGTCGCCCTCAATGGCGCCGGCATCATTCACGACGCCGAGATCGCCATGGTAGGACGCACCTCGGAGGAGGTTGAGGCTGTCATAGGAGCAGGTCAGTTCGGCATGGCGGAAGAAACGGCCGTTTTTCTCAACCGCGCCATCAGTTGGGGGGTGGATCAAGGTCTGGGACTGGGAGAGGCTGTCGGCCGGCGACTATTAGAGGCCGATTTTCCCCACAACCATCTCAGCGTTTTGGCGCAGGCGGCAGCATCAGGCATACCGGCCACCATACATGTGGCAGTAGGTACGGATATTATCCATATGCATCCGAGCGTCGACCCGGCAGCTTTGGGGCAAGCCACACACCAGGATTTTCGGGTTTTTGCCGCTCTGGTGAGCCGGTTGGCAGGAGGTGTGTATCTTAATCTCGGTTCGGCGGTCATATTGCCGGAGGTTTTTCTCAAGGCACTTTCTTTGGCCCGCAATCTTGGGTCGCCGGTAACGCCATTGACCACCGTCAACCTGGACTTTATCCAACACTACCGACCCTTGACCAACGTCGTGCGGCGTCCCACTCAAGGGTCAGGACAGGGATTCGCCCTGACCGGCCATCATGAGATCCTGTTTCCTCTCCTGGCGGCCATGGTGGTGGAGGAGTGCTCGGAAGCAACCGCCAGGAAAAATTTACCAAGAGATAATACCTCACCTATCTGAGAGAATAGATCAAGGAATGGTGGACGGTGCCGCTCCTACAGCACTACGGCACCGACAGCCCCATCCGATAGGGGAAAATCTTGTATTCCCCCTAAGCAGTTGAAGTGTTTCATCAATTCGATAAAGAAAAGACAATGAAATGATTTCCAGAACACCCCCGGTCTATATTGCAGTTATCGGCGGCAGCAAAGCAACAGGTGGTATCCTCCCTGTAGCCTGGCAGATAGGTCAGGAAATCGCCCGGAGAGGCGCAGTCCTGCTCTGCGGTGGCTTGGGCGGGGTCATGTCGACCGCGGCTCGGGGTGCCCAGGAGGCGGGAGGCGTTAGTATCGGTATCCTACCCGGACCAGACCGACAAGATGCCAATCCCTACCTGACCTATAGCCTTCCGACCAACCTGGGACACGCCCGCAATGTCTTGATCGCCCACAGCGCAGACGGATTGATTGCAGTAGACGGGGAATACGGCACAATTTCGGAGGCGGCTATTGCACTCAAGCTGGGAAAACCCGTAGTGGGGTTGTCAGTCACCTGGCGGTTGGAAGGGGTGGCAATGGTAACGACATCTCAGGAGGCAGTTGATTTAATATTGCAGAGGATTAAAAAGTGTGGGGTCTGACGCTATCCGGGTCCGGATGGGTGGTTCCTACGGATCCGGAGAAAAAGCTGGGGAAGGCTGCCGCCCTCCCCTTTTCTGTTAGATATATGTCCTCTATCGTTACACTTCCAGCCAGGAATCGGAAAACAGGGTCTGCCCCATGATACAGCGGACAGTTTTGATATAGTTTTTGCCATCCTGGTCCAGTTTGTCCATGTCCACAGCCTCGCCGTCCATGGCCTTGTAGATGGCATCCACCGTAGGGTTGGGCTCACCCGAGGTCATGGCTTTTAATTTATCATCAAAAGCATCTACGATGGCGGAGTACATGCCATACCGTTGCAGCATAACGGCAAAGGTGATATTAATCACCGGCCGCAGGTTATCGGGCACGCCATTGCTGGAGTTTGAGAGACCGCAGGTGGATTTTGACCCTGGCGCCATGTCCTGAAGCATCTTCATGAACTCTAAAGATGACACCAGCTGCTGTTGCTGGATATTCAGGGGGGCGATGATGGGATCAAACCAGATATCCTCATTCTCAATGCCATACTCCGCCGCTTTCGCGAGGATTTCGGCAGTGAGCATACCCCGTTCGTGCTCATCTCGAGGCATACCTTCCGGTCCCCAAAGCAGACCGATCATGTAAGCATCGTACTTCCTCACCAAGGGCATCATGCCATCCATGCGCTCGGGACGGGCCATGATGGAGTTGATAAGGGCCTTGCCTTTGTGGACTTTGAGGCCGGCTTCCATGGCGGCAATGTTGGAGGTGTCGAGGGCCAGGGGGATGTTGGGTACAACTTCCTGCACCGTTTTTACCACCCATTCCATGAGTTCTTCGCCGCCTTTTCTGGCCGGACCGATATTAAGGTCAATATAATCGACGCCTTTTTCGGCTTCGGCCATGGCAAGCTCCTGCAGGGGCTTTTTATCCCGATTTTTCATGGCCTCGCCGTATCTTTTGGTCACCACGTTGAGGTTCTCACCTATGCGGATCAACCTTTGGCTCATATCGCCTCCCCTTTCTTTGGAGAACTGGATTGAGGAGGCCGGAAACGGCCTCCTTTGAATTGTTGTCTTCTTCAGAGCCGATTGCTTTCCTACTGAGCCTTGAAGAAGGCCGGGATATGGGCTGCTTCCCGTGGACCGATGAGAATCTTCCAATCAGGTAGCTCTTCCTCCAGGTCGCCACTGATGGCTGCCGCATAACCGGGTATAATGAGGGAGCGGGTCTTTGCTTTATCGACGATGCCGCACTTCTTGACAAACATGCCGACGTCGTCGCCGGAGAATTTCCCTGCAGCCCAGGCGGTCATAACCGACAGACCTTCGGTGTCTTTAATGAGGAGCCAGGTGGGAACTTTGCTTCCCTCAATCTCACCCGTAACGATAAAGTAGGTAAGGGCGAAATTGGTAGTAATGGCAATAATCGAATTCTCATCCGGGTTATTGAGGGGATAGATGCCCGGAGTGACAATCATTGGCCGCTGCGGGTCGGTGTAAATGTTCAGACGCTGCAGCAACAACGGGAAGATATAAGTCGGATCCAGGTCTTTTAAAACTACAATGCCGCCATACTTGGCAATGCAGATGGAAGCATAGAGGGCTTCCTTCATCGGATCATCGGTCATTTCACAGGGTAAGTTGATGGTCGGAAAGCCGAAGGGCTTGAATTGCGCCAGGAGCGGGGCCCGACGGATGGCGATGTTGTCTTGCAACACCTGTTTGATGGTCCGAGCCCCGGAATCCAAAATAATATCTTGCAAACCCATGCCGGTGAGCTTGGTAGTCAATTCGGCCAGGGCATCGTAACCGTCTGCTTTCGCCACTACAGGGAGACCCATCTCTTTGGCCAGACCACCGACGGCGTCGGCATTGGCCGCAGTAGCAGCATACAGGACAGGTTTGCGCTCTTTGGCAGCCTCGGCGCCAGCCTTCAAAACCTCAACCTTGTCGCTCATCAATACGATGGCGGCGTCGCTCTTATCCACGATTGCTTTGGCTACGGCGGCAAATTTGGCCGCGTCGCCATTTACATCCTTAACCACAAACATCTGCGGCCGCAGATTAAAACCCACCCGCTCAAACTGCATTTTCATAAAAGCGCTGAGCTTGGCGTCGATGTCGGCGTCGCTCAGGTCGCTATTGAGGGTACCTGCCAGGATGGTAGGATTAAAAAAGGTCTTCTCATGCCGGAAAAACACGGTCTCGCCGCCAGTTGTGATCTGGGCGTCCTTCATGTCGATCTTTACCGGACGAATCGGCGGGGCCGAGGCGGCGGAAAGTTTTTCTTTGGCCTCCTCGGATACATAAGGACATGCGGCCAATTCTGCTTTTCCGGAGGCCAGGGCCATGGCAAAGGCCAGGCATGTGGGAAAACCGCATTCCTTACAGTTAGTTTTAGGGAGCATCTTAAAAATTGCAATTCCAGTTAACGCCATTGCTCTCTCTCCTTATTTATGGCCTGCGCCCTGAAGGCGCTGATACATTCAGCGATCTCAATTTAAAGATAAAACGAATACGGTTCAGCTCTGCTGAATGCCCTCGGTTAACAGATAAGAGCCTGCCAAAATCTTTGGCAGACTCAAGTGAGGCGGCTGCGCTCGGGTTATGGCGCTAACCCGAGCGAGCCGGAGCATTTAGTCATAACTACAGGATTGATTCCATCGTTAAAGCCGGATGGCCTTTTTCTTCCAGGAACGGATAGATCGCATCTTCCGTAACGCCCACGGTTTCGTCGGCGATCATATCAATCAGGTTGGGATATCCTAATTCCTCACCCCGTTTGATTAATCTTTCCCGGAGCTCTTCTTTCAGGCTCTTGGGCATCCATACCATGCGCAGGAGGCCGCCGTCACCTACCAGGTACTTCCGCTGGCAGATGTTATACTTGCTGTGACCGACAAAACCCGGGGTCTGCAGACCGCCGCCGGCGGTGCCCGCCAGGGTGGTGAACTTCATACCGCAGGGGGTCTCGCCGGTATAGTCGCGATGCACCGTCATGACACCGTTGCACATCGGCAGAACCGAAGCGATACACTCGCAGCAGCCGCAGGTGGTCATCGGGTCAACCAACAGGCTGTAAAAACTTACCGTGTTGATCGCCTGCCGGGAGGCCTTCTGCACAAAGGCATCGACCCCATCAAACTTGCCATACCTTTCATCGGTCATATTACCTTTGGCCACCGGCTGGTTCGGACCGGTGGGATTGATTTCATAGGAAGCCTTGCAGTCCATCCAGTTGTATGCACCGCACAGACCGGTCCGCTCCGGGCTGACCACGCAGACGTGGGTAGGTGCAAACGACTGACACAGAGTGCAAGAGTAGAAGATATCAGTGGTCTCGTCGGTCATACCCTCGATCCGGGCATCCCGCTCGGCATACACCTTCCGTGCCTGTTCCGCAATCTCGTCTACCTTTTCCTTTTCGGTGTAAAGCTTCACCTGCACCTTGTCAAAGATAGTACCGAAATCCTGATGGTACTTAGCATGCAGAAGTTTGCCGATATGTTCGAGGCGGAAACCTTTTTCTACGGCAGCCTTGCCGAAGCGGTACCAGGCGATATCCCGCTGACCCATATGCATGATACCCTGGACGTAGTTTACCAGATGGTGCATCTGCCGTTCCAGAATGGGTTCGAAGTCGGGCTGGAAATTACGGCCGGCCACTTCCACTACCACCGCCAGAGGCAGGCCACCGCCCTCTTTCACGGAGTCGAGGTCGGGACCGAAGAGTTCCACCTTGCCGTCCTCTACTTCGTCCATGCGTTTGCTGGTAACCCATTCCACCGCCAGAGTCTTGCCGCCGCCGCATTGCGACCGAAGCTCATCTTTACGGACCCGCTCACCCTCGAAGGCCGGACCGAAGGCGGTCGGAATCGGCACCTCGGTGATTACCACCTTCAAGCCGCGCACTTCGATGGACTTGGCCCCGATATCCTTCATAGGCACGTTGCTGACCACGTGTTCGTAAGTACAGATACCGGTAGGCAGCACTTGGGGGATATCCTGGTTGGTGATAGTGGGGAAGCCGTAGTTGATACAACCGGCGGCATTGGCATACCACTCGTCGGGGATGGTGGACAAGGCGTTGACGAAGGCAAAGATCCGGTCTTTGTTGTATATCAGGTTTTTCAGAGCGGCGCCGGGTTTGCAACCGCCAAAGGACATGGCCGCCCGGTTAGCAAAGCCCAGGGCAAAGACCGCCCCTGAGATATCCGGGCTGAACGGCACCAAACGGGTCGGCCAACCGATCTGCATACCGCCTTCTACAAGCTGCTCGGCAAAAGAAGTCTTACCCTCGATGTCCCGAGCGGCCATAAAGACGTAAAGGTTCTTGGTCTGATACTCATGAGCCAGGGCACAGGCTTCATCTACCGAGGGTGCCGAACCGACAACGGCGGCAAACCCGGGAGCAGAGCCGTCTACAAATTCTACGCCGCGTTTCCGCAGAATGATGTCGTCGGCCGGACCGACCCAGATATTCGCCGAACTTTTGTCAATAACATCTTCACCGTAGACATAGAAATCGGGCTGTTCCAAAATACGGATGGCCTCAAAGATTTCCTCGGCAAAGAGGGTGGCCAGGCCGGCGTCCAAGCCGGGTCCCAGATAAGGCAGGTAAAATTTCTCAGACGGAACGGGTGGCAATAGGCTTTTACAGCGTTCCATAATGCCCTGAGCGTCCTTCAAGGTTTTTACCGGGATACCCATCAATGAATAAATAATGGGCAGGAAGTAAGCGGTATTCGGGAAGCCGATTTCCTGGTCGGGACCATATTTTTTTAGGGCTTCATCCAACTTGGCGGCACATTTGTCGACAATTTTGTGGGCGCCCCGAATGGCTGCCGAAATGATTATCTTAGACATAAAAATTCCTCCTTATTCATAAGGAAATTAAGATACCGCACCATGCTTGCCCGCCTTCGAGAAGCAGGGAAGCATGCAAAGCTTATTACTCGCCGCCGGTAGCCGTTTCCATCTCACGGCGCATTGCCATATCGAAGAGAACGCGTTCCCGGGCCTTGTCGATACCCAGGGCCGCCCGCTTCTTGTCGATATGAGCAATCATCTTCTGAGCCGCTACCACTGGATCGAGCTCGAAATCCCACATGCCGCCCAGTTCACTTTCCAGACCGTGGAAGAGGTAATCGGTGAGGATTTCGGAACCGGTGGTGGGCCAAGCTGCCGAAAAGATAGTGTAAACGCCGGAGGACACAAAGTAGTGACCGATGGAGATGGCCTTTTCACTCATCCACTCGGGGGCTGCCCCAGCCGCCGGCAGGTCGCTGATGTCGTTGCCCAAACCGCCAGCCCTGACGCAGGCCGCGGCGGCCAGCAGGATACGGGCGTTGTCCACACAGGAACCCATATGCAATACCGGCGGGATACCGACCGTCTCGCACACTTCCGCCAACCCGGCGCCACAGTATTTGATTGCTGCTTCCGGGGTCAACAGACCCTCCTTGGCGCAGGCGATGGCATTGCAGCCGGTGGTCAACACGACGACATCGTTCTTGATTAACTCTTTCACCATGGAGAGATGGGCATTGTCATGCAAGGTGCGCACGTTGTTGCAGCCCACAACGCCGCCGATACCCCGAACCCGGCCGCCGATGATGTTGTCATTCAGGGTGTAGTAGGAACCCCGGATGGAGCCGCCCAACAGATAGCGGATGGTCTCCATGCTGAAACCTACCACGCACGGGTACTTCTGTTCCGGAATAATAACCGGCGCTCTGCGGTTGGGGAAGTTATCGATCGCTTCTTTCAAGACCTTGCGGGCAATCTCCGGCCCATGATGGTCGTCGAAGGGGATATACATGGTTTCCCCTTCGATCCGGCCCCGTTCATCGGTGGTGATCAGCTTGGTATGGAAACACTTGACTAGAGAGGCTAATGCCTGGAACTGACACTGCACATCCACCACCATGGCGTCCACGGCGCCGGTGATGATCGCCAGTTCCTGGCCCAGGAAGTTTGCTGCGACCGGAATGCCATGGCGCATCAGAATCTCATTGGCCGAACAACAGATACCGGCCAACTGGATGCCTTTGGCGCCCTTGCTTTTGGCATACTCAAGCATCTCGGGATCCTGGCTGGCAGCATTAATCAATTCCGGCAACAGGGGTTCATGGCCATGGATGATGACGTTAACGTGATCCTCTTTCAACACCCCCAGGTTGCTGTCGCCCAATACCGGCACCGGGGTGCCGAACAACACATCCTGCAGCTCGGTGGCCAGCATGGAACCGCCCCAACCGTCGGAAATGGCGCAGCGGGTGCACTGGTGAATAATATTTTTGTAATCCTGGTCCACCCCCATGTGGGTGCGATGCATAATTTCTACCACTTCCCGGTCGAAACCCCGGGGCATCACATCCAGACCCCGCCAGAGTTCCACCCGTTTCTTGGGGGCCCGCTTGCTTGAGAATACCAATTCGCCGCTTTGCTGACCGAATTCGGCCAGAACTTTTTCGGCCAGATCCTGGGCGATTTCCTCTTTGGAGCGAGATTTCTTGTCATCTCCTTCGCCCACAGAGAGAGGCACGTCATAATCCCGCGCGATTGCCCTTAACTTGCCGGCGTCCTTCAATTCATAACCCGGAGCCCGGCCATGGGCCACTTCTTTGAACAGGTGAGCTACCCCACGGGCGTGATCGGTATGCGCCGCCGACCCGGCTGCCACCATGCGGGCAAAATTACGGGCCACGATGGTTTCGGCAGTAGCGCCGCACACACCCACTGCCTGTTTCTTCTGTTCCTCGCCCGGCTTGGCCTTCTTGGGCGGCGGCACCCGGCACGGCCCCTGGGAACAGATACGACAACAAGCCCCTTCAGAGCCGATGGGACAGGGTTTCATTTTGTCGGCCCGATCCCAAATGGTTTCAATACCCTCTGCCTGCGCCCTTTTCAGCATCTGCTGTTCAGCCGGATCTACGGTACGAGACTCAACTTTTACAACTTCTTCAGCCATGTCACTTCCTCCAAAACCTTATCTGGGTTGCCTTCATGGACCCTTTAGAGGAGAAATCCGCAGTTGCCCGCCCTGGCTTGCCCTTTTACATCCTTGCTGCGAGTTTCTCGGTTTCCTTTTAATGCCAATACAAGAAAAAAGGCCGCTCATAATCGGCCCAAAAACGTGTTAGGACAATTCCTCGATAAGAGATTTTGCCAGTTTAATGGATTCAGGATGTCTCATGATGAGCAGGTCGGAGCCGGCTACTAATAGTGAGGCTGCCGTTATGGCTTCCATCATGATACCCCGCTTGGCCTGGTCGCCTAATTCCGGTGCTTCGTCGTTGGTCTGACGGCATTCCTTGACCTTCCAAACTTCTTGACCGACGTAGTTAATCATCGGCAACATTAATTTGTCATCATCCTGGGTTAAGGCCGCCATCCGAATCCGCTCCATGACGGAATAGCAGTATTCCATGCCATAGCCCAGACCACCAGTGGTCGGATCAATAAGGATTTTGCTTTCAGGAACACCCAGGTTGCCTAAAAGAATGTTTAACTGCTTTGCCAGGTTGACGTCAATCGGGGTGTTGGCCGACACAGAATGATCGTAGGCCAGGGCTTGGGCTCCGATTTTCTTGAAATTTTTATCCTGCACGGGACCAAGGACTAATTTCTTGCCGACACAGGCCTCCGCCACTGCCGCCAGAACCTCAGCATCCTTATCTACGGCACTGGTGCCATACACAATAAGAGGTACATCAACAGCGTCGGCTACTTTCTTGGCCGTGGCCGCGGCTGCGTCCGCCGGAGCATTGTCGCCATTCGGATCGGTGCTCTTCAATATCAAACAGATAGCCTCTGCTCCATACTCTTTGACACACTTCTGCGCCCAGGCCGCCGGATCCTTCACAACGTCTTTGAAGGGCTCCAATACCGGAGCCGGCCATTCTTCGGCCGGATCGATGTCCCATACCTCCATGGCGATACGGGGTTTATTGGGCATCTGCCCCTCAAAAAGATAGAACGGGTAGGCGGTTTCACCACCCAGAGTTAAAGCGTTGCTGGCACCCACCGTCACCGGTTTGATGGCGCCGGAATACTTACCCTTCGGAATCTCAAAAGCCAAGGTCACTCCCTCCTTATCTCAAGGTTTTTTACTAAACCTCATTTTGCCTGGTGTACTTTTGTGAAATTATTTTCAAATCTAACCATATCTCCAAAGAGCCGCTGCTGTCAAGCAAAAAAATCATCTATCATGAGCAATTAACTTGCATTTAGAAGTCCCTGGCCCCCCCGTCAGCCAAGCACCGTTATGAAATATAGTTAGTTATGTCCGGTCGTCTGACCAAAAAATCTCGACAAATCCTAATAGCTCAGTAATACAAGAAAACTGGTATTAGAAAGTAGTCCGGGATTGAGTATGCTGCCTGCTTGGATTCAAGATACCTCGATAGCTTATTGAAGCTAAGCCTAAAATTATTATAATGCCCTTAACCGGCGTAATACGACATTTTAAAATAACTTCTCACCTCATTCTTTTTTTTTGGAACATCTTTATGGTAAGATAGGATCAGCAAGCTGCCCCGACCCCTCACACAAAAATAGTTAATTCCATAAATATGAGGAAGACTTATGGCAACCCCCGGTTTTGTTCACCTCCATGTCCATACCGCCTACAGCCTCCTGGACGGCGCCATTCGCTTAAATGATTTAATTGACACTGCCCTGAGTATGGAAATGCCGGCGGTGGCGATCACCGATCACGGCAACATGTTCGGAGTGGTTGAGTTCTATACCAAGGCCGAGAAAGCCGGTTTAAAACCGATCATCGGCTGCGAACTCTATGTCGCCCCCGGCAGTCGCTTGGAGAAAAGTGGCAAAAAAGGGGATAATTACCATTTGGTCCTTTTGGCCGAAAACCTTACCGGTTATCAGAACCTGCTCAAGTTGGTCAGCAAGGCCAATCTTGAAGGTTTCTACTACAAACCCCGCGTTGACCGAGAACTCCTGGCCGATCACGCCGAGGGCCTCATCGCCCTGAGCGCCTGTCTTCACGGGGTGGTAGCGGCCCATGTTGTCGCCGATGACCTCAAAACCGCTGAAATTGCGGCCAGGGAATACGGAGAAATCTTTCCGGGGCGCTTCTATCTGGAGGTACAGGCCAATGACCTGACCGAACAGCAGAAGGTCAATGCGGCTTTGTTGGAAATGGCGCCTAGATTGGGTCTGCCGGTGGTGGCCACCAACGATTGCCACTACCTGCGTCCGGAAGATGCCCGGGCTCATGACGTCCTCCTATGCATCCAAACCGGCAAGACCATCAACACCACCAAACGTATGCGTTTCAGCACCGATCAGCTTTTTTTTAAGAGTCCGGTCCAAATGGCTGCAGCCTTCCCGGATCGCCCGGACCTTTTGGAGGCCAGCCTGGAAATTGCCAACCGGTGTCAGCTTGAGCTGCCCTTGGGAGAATTTCACTTTCCGGTCTTCCCTCTGGAAAACGGCCAGACAATGGAGGCCCAACTACAACAAGAAGCCCGGCGGGGTCTGGAGCATCGCCTCCACCAGTGGCAATTATCCGGCGCCTGGCCGATGGAGAAAATTCAGCACTACCGGGCCAGGATGGAAGAGGAACTAGCTCTGCTCTGCCAGATGGGATTTGCCGGATATTTTCTGGTAGTGGCCGACTTTATCCGCTATGCCCGCAAGCGGCATATCCCGGTGGGGCCAGGCCGGGGCTCGGCGGCCGGCAGTCTGGTAGCCTGCGCCCTGGAAATCACCGACTTAGACCCTATTGCCTATGGCCTCTTTTTTGAACGCTTCCTCAATCCGGAACGCAAGAGCATGCCCGATATCGACGTGGACTTCTGTTTCGAACGCCGGGGAGAGATCATCGATTACGTCGCCCGCAAGTACGGCAAGGAGCACGTGGGGCAGATCATCACTTTCGGCAGTATGAAGACCCGACAGGTCATTCGCGACGTCGGCCGCGCCCTGGACTTGCCGTACCCGGAAGCGGACAAGATCGCCAAACTGGTGCCGGATGTCTTAAAGATTAATTTAAGGACGGCGCTGGAAAAGGAGCCCCGCCTGCGGGAAGCGCGCGACGCCGATGAGAACATTCGGGAAGTCCTAACCATCGCCGCCGCCCTGGAGGGTTTGCCGCGCCATGCCTCCACTCACGCTGCCGGTGTGGTCATTGCCGACAAGCCCTTATGGTGCTACCTTCCGCTTTATAAAGGCAACAAAGACGAAATTATCACCCAGTTTGAGATGAAAGGGGTAGAAAAAGTCGGCCTCATCAAGTTTGACTTTCTAGGTCTGCGCACCCTGACGGTATTGGAAACCGCGGCCCAGATCGTGCGGCGCCAGAAAGATAAAAATTTTGATTATCGCCAACTTCCCTTAGAGGATGCGGCAACTTTTGAACTATTGCGTTCGGGAAACACTGCCGGCGTCTTCCAGTTGGAAAGCAGCGGTATGCGGGAAAAACTAGTCCAGTTGCGCCCCACCTGTTTCGAAGACCTCATCGCCTTGGTAGCCCTGTATCGTCCCGGTCCCCTGGAAAGTGGGATGGTCGATGACTTCATTAAACGTAAACACGGGGAATTAAACGTCACCTACGAACTGCCGGAGTTGGAACCGATCCTGAAAGAGACGTATGGCATTATCTTATACCAGGAACAGGTGATGCAGATTGCCGGAATCATCTCTGGCTATTCCATGGGAGAGGCCGATATCCTGCGCCGGGCCATGGGCAAGAAAGAACCGGCGGTGATGGCGGCCCAAAAGGAGCGCTTCTGCAGCGGCGCTGTTTCCCGCGGCTTTCCTCTGGCCAAAGCCGAAAAGCTCTTTCATCTCATTGAAAAATTTGCCGGCTACGGCTTCAATAAATCGCACAGCGCTGCCTACGCCTACATTACATATCAGACCGCTTATTTAAAAGCCCACTATCCATTGGAGTTTCTGGCCGCTCTATTTACCAGCGAAATTAACAGTCCCACGACGCTCACCAAACACATCCAGGAAGCCCGAGAGGATGGGATTGTCTTACTGCCACCCAGTCTCAATGCCAGTGAGCGGGATTTTACCGTCGAGGGTAGCCAGATCCGCTTCGGCCTGGCCGGGGTAAAAAACGTCGGCGACAACGCTATCAAAGCTATCCTCGAGGCCAGAAAGAAAGGCCCTTTCATTTCCTTGGGGAATTTTTTAGAACGGGCGAATCAAACCAAAGTCAATAAAAAAGTCTTGGAATCACTCATCCAGGCCGGCGCCCTGGATTTTTTGGGGATCAATCGAGCCCGCCTCTTTGGTGGTGTTGAGGCCGCCCTGGAACGAGCGCAAGTTGCGCTGAAATTGCAGGCGGCTCGCCAGATGGATATGTTTGGCGGCCTCGGTGAAGCTGACCTCGGCGAAGGCGATGATTGGCTGCCTCCAGTCCCGGAGTGGGATGAACAGGAGAAACTGGCCCGCGAAAAAGAGGCGCTGGGTATTTATCTCTCGGGGCATCCCCTTGCAAAGTATCGACAGCAATTGCAGGCACTCACCGATCTGACCATTGATGATCTGGCGGAAAAACCGGAAAATGGACCGGTGCTTCTCGGCGGTCTGATAGTGGCGGTTAAAGAAACCATGACCAAAAAAGGCGAACGCATGGCTTTCGCCACCCTGGAAGATCAAGTGGGCTCGGTAGAGGTGGTGGTCTTTAGCGACCTCTATCAACGGGTGGCCACGCTTCTCCAATCACCTCTGATACCGTTGCTCGTTCGGGGAACAGTATCACAAGAAGAGAAAGGTCCGAAGTTGATCGCCCAGGATATTCGCCCCCTCCAAACCGAGGCCGAAAAAATCCCCCCGGCGCTCCACCTGCGCCTCCATACCACCGGACTGGACCGAGACCTTCTGGATCGCTTGCATGAAATTCTGCAGCGGCATCGCGGTCCCATCCCCGCCTTCCTGCATTTTATCTCACCTCAGGCACCCGAGCAGGTCCTGGCCCTGCCCCAACATCTGCAAATAAGGCCCTCTGCCGCCCTCAGAGACGAGGTTAATCTGCTTTTCAACTACTCGGCGTTAGACTACTGAATCCTTCTTACCAGCCTGCTGCAAGCAGCCTGCCCTGGCTGGCATCAATCTTTTCCGGAGGTCATTTAACGGCCAGGGCTAGGAAGAAGACTGCTCAGGCGAAGCAAACAGTCCGAGTTGGCCGACATCTCCCACCGGCAACCTTCGGCGGGGGCGGGCCAGGCGCGGGAAGCCGACCTGATCCAGGGTCCCGGCTTCAATGTTCTCCAAGACCTCCTGGGCGCGGGCAATCACCGGGGCCGGGACACCCGCCAGTCGGGCTACCTGAATCCCATAGCTCTTGTTGGCGGCACCCGGCCGCAACTGGTGCAGGAAGACAATATCACCGGATGCCTCCGCCACTGCCACCTGAAGGTTGTGAACGCGAGGTTTCAAGCGGCTGAGGGCAGTGAGCTCATGGTAATGAGTAGCAAACAGGGTCAGAACCCCTTCCCCGGCAAGATCGTGCAGATATTCCGCTACCGCCCAGGCCAGCGACAGGCCGTCAAAGGTACTGGTGCCCCGGCCGATCTCGTCCAACACCACCAGACTGCGAGGGGTAGCCTGATGCAGGATATTGGCAGTCTCGTGCATCTCCACCAAAAAGGTGCTCTGCCCCCGGCCGATGTCATCCACCGCCCCCACCCGCGTAAAGATGCGATCCACCACCCCGATGTCGGCCGCCGCCGCCGGGACAAAACTGCCGATCTGAGCCATGAGCGCAATGAGGGCCACCTGCCGCAGAATGGTTGATTTGCCCGCCATATTCGGCCCGGTAACAATCATCAGAGTCGCCCGGTCGTTGAGATCGATATCATTGGGCACAAACCCGCCGGGCGGGAGGACCTGCTCAATGACCGGATGCCGTCCTTGAACAATGCGGATACCACGCCCCTCCTGCAACCGGGGACAGGCATATTGGCGACGCGCCGCGATGTCAGCCAAAGCCGCCAGGACATCCAACGTTGCCAGGGCATCGGCAACTTTTTTCAAGCGCGCCGCCTCCTGGCCGATCTGTCGCCGCAATTCCTGAAAAAGCTGAAGCTCCAGGTCTTTCCTGGCCTCTTCGGCGCCCAGCAGTCGGGACTCATACTCCTTCAATTCCGCCGTAATAAACCGTTCGGCGTTCACCAGGGTCTGCTTCCGGATAAAGTACTCCGGCACCAGGTGCAGATTAGCCTTGGATACCTCCAGATAATAGCCGAACACCTTATTATAGCGCACCTTCAGGGAGCCGATGCCGGTAAGCTCTTTCTCCCGGGCTTCCAACCGGGCAATCCAGTCCTTATCCCGCCTGGTCAGGGAGATAAGCTCGTCCAATTCGGTATTATACCCCTCCTGAAAGATCCCCCCTTCCTTAATGCTTAACGGTGGCTCAGGCCTTAAGGCGGCCTTGATGGCGTCATGAACGTCGGTCAGATCTTCCAATTCTGCGGCTAGATTAGCGGCCAAGGGCGGCAGCTCCGGCGGCAGCAGGCAGCGAAGGGCAGGGAGTTGAGCCAAAGAGTTCTTCAAAGCAATGAGGTCACGGGGGGTAGCCTGTTCCAAAACGATCCGGGCCGTGAGGCGCTCCAGATCGACCAGGCCTTTCAATAAATCCCGCCATTTCTGCCGCAGAAGGGATTGTTCTTTATAAAAGGACACCACCGCCAGACGCTCCTGAATGGCAGTTAGCTGTTTTAAGGGATAACGCAACCATTGGGCCAGCTTACGGCCTCCCATGGGCGTTTGGGTGGAGTCTACGATGTCCAGCAGAGAATTGGGCCGGCTGCGCGTGCGGAAATTCTCAAAGATTTCCAGGTTACGGATGGTGGCTTCATCCAGCCCCAGGTAATCCGATTGTGCATAAGGAATTAAGGAGGTGAGGTGTCGCGGGGTCCCGGTGCGGTTTTCCTCCAGGTAGCACAGAATAGCCCCGGCCGCTTGCAATCCGAGAGAGTAGCCGGCTAGGCCGAAACCGTCTAGAAAAAGGGTTCCCAGATGGCGTTGCAGACGCCGGGTGGCGGCCTCCAGGTGAAAGTCCTCACCGGAGCGGTATTGCAGGCTGGGGGAAGGGTTAAGCCAGGCAAACGATACCGAAAAATCTTCTGTCTGGCAGCTATTCGGCAGCAGCAACTCCACCGGCCGCAGACGATAAAGTTCTTCCCACATGGCCTCCAGGTTCTGTCCCTCAGTCAATCGAAAATCCCCGGTGGACAGTTCCGCCAAGGCTATCCCCCACTTCCTCCCCTGCCAGATGGCGGCTGCCAGAAAATTGGCTTCCTTGGCCGCCAATTTATCCGGATCGACAATCACCCCCCTGGTCAGGATGCGGGTCACCTCCCGCCGCACCAGACCCTTGGCCTGGGCCGGGGTTTCCACCTGGTCGCAGATAACCAACCGGTGCCCCTGCTCCAGCAGGCGGGAGATATAGACTTCGGCGGCGTGCAGTGGGAACCCGGCCATGGGGATGGCCTCTTCTTCAGCCCGACTGCGACTGGTAAGGGCGATATTCAGATCCTGAGCTGCGGTCTGAGCATCCTGAAAAAAGAGTTCATAGAAATCCCCCATCTGGAAGAGCAGCAGGCCTTCGGAATGCCGGGCCTTAATATCCAGATACTGCCGCAGCATGGGAGTAATCTTATCAGGCGCATCCGCACTCATGCCTGTATTGTATCTTATCTTCGGAGAAAAAAGAAAACTGATACGCCGATTAATCAGAAAATAAGTTTTGAGTTCCGAGTTGAACACCTCGAAGCCGGCAGATCGCTGCCAGGTTTCTGTTTGCATATTTCGTTGTGATCACCAGAACATGACAATTTAAATGGGAGTCTCTGGCATAATAAAGGGTAATCGCGGTTCTCCTAAAATGCAAAGCTGACATTAAATCGGACATTGCGGCCCGGCTGTTCGTTCATCCAGGTCACCCGCGAGAGATGGTCATGGTAGCTTTTATTGGTGAGATTGGCCACCATCAGACTCAGGCGGACGGTTTTTTTATAGCAGGTCTCGGTTGACCAGGTAAGGGTGGTGTATCCTCCGCTGGGCCGCTCCGACGGTGCCACCTGACCCTGGCGGGAAACCGTCAGGCCGGCAAATTCAGTCCAGACATCCCAATCTGACCGCACCGCGGCTTGATAACGCAAACCATAATTACTTTTAAAGGGAGGAATATCCGGTAGGTCGGTGGACGCTGTCTGGTCTTTGCCGCGCACATAGCTCAGGTTGGCGAAGAGGGAAAACCCGGCACCCAGAATATACGCCCCTTCGGCCTCGGCCCCGTAGAGCAAGGCTCGCCCGACGTTCTCCCATCTGGCAATCTCCAGACCGCTTACCGGGTCAAAAACGCCGGTGTCGCGTTTAATGATGTAATCGGAGATTTCGTTGCGAAAAAAACTCAATGAACCTTGAAAGCGGGAAAAATTCGCCTTCAACCCGACATCCAGATTGAAACTGGTTTCGGGCTTTAAATCCGGATTGCCGATATCCACTGTATCCTGGTGCGGTCCATAAAAAAACCGTTCCAGGAGGGTGGGCGCTCGAAAAGCCCGCCCGGCATTGGCAACTAAATTAAGGTGGGGGGTGAGTCGATACACCATCCCGAGATTGCCGCTCACCGCACTATCATCTGCGCTGCTACTCCCGACCGGATGCAGGGGCGATTCCCCGGCCGCAGCCCTGATCCAATCAAACCGTATCCCTGGAGTCAATGAAAGACGGTCGGTCAGGGTAAATTCGTCCTGAACATACATGCCAAGTCCGGTGCGGTCAGAATCAGGGATCACTCCGGGGAGCGGGCTGGGCGTCCAACCGCCCGCAGTAAGCAGCCAACGGTCTCGGGTGGAGGAGGCGTCTTCCCGGAAGAATTGCAAGCCCGTGGTAAAACGATGCCGGTCTCCCCAGGTAAGATTGGCCTGCGGCTGCAGATTCCAGGTATTGATGTTGAGCAGGATATCCAGATCTGAGGTTGCAGGGGTGGGATTGAGTATCTGCATGTGGCGCTGATGACGTTGGAACGCCGCGTCCACCCGGATTTCGGGACAGTACTCCGATATATCGTAATGGCGATAACTTCCCTGGGCCATAGCATGAACCTCGTCTTTAAAATAACTCTCTTGCGCGGTTCGGTTGGGAATTCCGATATCACCTTCGGTCCCCCAGGCCGAAAAGGTCAATTCGCTCTGCGGCCAGGCGATGGCGCCGCTGCCGCTCAGGGTAAAACCCCGGTAGAAGCTGTGAGGCAGATTGCCGCTGGGGGTATTGATATCACTGGTATTACGATAAATACTGTTTAAAAATAGATTGACGTTATTGTAGCCACCTTGACAGACAGTATTCTGCTCCAATCCGTCACAGGCATTATCTACCCCTCCGCTCAGGGAGAATTCCGAACGCCGGCCAGGGCGATCTTCAACCTTCGCCTGCCGGGTGATGATATTGATCACCCCACCGATGGCATCCGACCCATAGAGTACTGAACCAGGACCCCTTACCACCTCTATTTTTTCGATCTGGTATGGATCGATGGAGAGACGATGGCTACCGCCGCCCCGTTGCTCCGAGAGTCGGATGCCGTCCACCAAAACAAGCACCCGGTCGTCAAAGAGTCCGCGAATCATCGGCCGCACGCTGCCGGGTCCAGTGGTTGAGGCATCCAGGCCGGCTTCCCTCTTAAAGATTTCGGCTATAGAGATCGGCTGCTCGCGTTCAATCTGCCCACGCCGGATTACATTCACGGGCAGGGAGGTCTCAAAAACCGGGGTTTCGGTGCGGGTAGCAGTAACTACTACTGATTCCATCTGAACCGAATCCGATTTTCCCGGCTCCTTCTCGACTTCTGTCAGCGTTCCCTCTTCTTGAACTTCGGTTGTAACTCCTACAGGTTCCGCCTTGACCACAACCGGCCAGCTCCACAGACCGACAATGACCAAAGCTCCGGATAACCATTGTTTACCCCCAGCAAAGAACATAACTCTCCCCTTTTAGGCATTGGCGTGTTAGGGAATTTCAAACCGGAAAGCTCGGGCTCTTGGGATAACAGCACACCTTTGGGTCTGATAATCCGGTGAAGTTGCCAACCAGAGCGGGAAATTTCTAGCTTTCTGATTAAGGTTAAGCCACGGAAGAAAGAGGAGGGCCCCGAGGGGTTGGGCAGGTAAAGAGCCAGTGTGAGAGGATAAGTCGATAAAACAGACTGACCTTTGTTACTTCGATGTTAAGCGGCGTTAAGACTGCTGCCGCATTAGTGGCCCTGCCGGGAAAATGTTGAAGAAATTCACAGGCCAGACACCTCTTGGGGGACGAGTGGACCTGTTGATCGGGAATTAGAAAGACGGAAACGGCAGGATTGTAGGTATCGGAAGATACACCATTGCAGGTCTTACAGTTCTGCCAGGAGCAGCTGCATCCGGCATCTTGACAAGGAACGCAGCATCTTCCGGCTTTGTGGCAGGTATGGGAGGCATGTACAAGGGCACTGACCACAGGCAGATAGAGAGCCAGTAGCAGGGCGAATACTTGTATCCTGGTATTCCGGAAACGGGTCGGTCTGGCTGCTCGTACAGGCACTGATTAATCATCCCGTTTAGACTTGAATCGTAGCCTATTCAAGCGGGTCATAGGCCGGGAAAGCGAAGCGCCTCCCGCTTTTAGGACTTAGATCGACTGAGACAGGTCGGCAGCCTGGCTAATCGGCGGCGTCGATTCGGTCTTGGGTTTGATGGTCTGAATTTCACTTTTCAAGACCTCCAGGTCATGACGCAACTGCCGATTGGCCTGCCGTTGTTTCAAAAGACCCAGCAAAGTGTAAAGTCCGGTCCCGAAAATCCCCAAGAATAACGCAAAAGTCAGAAGCACCCATAGGGAGTGCGGTGCGCTCTGAAAAGAAATAATATAAAGATTCAATTTGAATTGCGCTGTCTGAGTGAGAACATCATGATTCTGCCGTACCAGCAGAAAGCCGATGAACAGCACGAGGAGGACCAGGACTACTTTTACCAGGCGCATTATTGCTCTCCGTCCGCTAAGGCTTGAAAATGGGGATACAGCTTCTCGTAGGTAGCTTGAAAATGTTCCGGAATGACCCGCACGTCGGCAAAAACCGGGATGAAGTTCGTATCGCCCAGCCAACGGGGCACGATATGAAAATGCAAATGAGCCTCAACCCCGGCTCCGGCTACGGCGCCCAGATTTAAACCCACGTTAAAACCATCAGGATTCATCACGTGACGCAAGATTTTCAATGACTGGCGCACCTTGAGCATTAGATCCAACAGTTCCTCATGACTTAAACCATCCAGCTCGGGAATATGTCGCAGTGGCGACACCAACAGATGACCGTTGGCATAAGGAAACTTGTTCATCATGATCCGACTGAGACGACCACTGAATAAGATTAACCTGGCCCGAAGGTCTTCCCCCTCCCAGGGGCAGAAGATACAGCCGCTGGGTTTATCTTCCCCTAAGATATAGTCCATGCGCCAAGGCGCCCACAAAGGTTTCATCTTCTCAATTCAAGGTAAAGGTTTAAATTTTTAAAGACTCGTAACCCTTCGCTTCGCTTAGGGTGACAGAAAAAAACCGGTTTTATAAAAGCTTTTAACCGAAAACCGGTAACAGAAAACTGAATACCTAAAACCAGAAAACGATATTACTATAGCAATTCTGGGGTGAATTTCAACCCGTTTTAATCAATTCAAAGGCCGGGCGAATCTGGCCGACGACTTCCTTCCGGTGGTTTTTGATATCCGAGTGATGATAAGCTGTTAGGACCTCGGCGGCCGCAGCGGTCAACACCCTTAGTTGGGCCAGGACTTCCACAGCGGTGGAATTGAGCCCGCGGGCATGTCCGTCTGAGATCTTGATCGCGACGCCGAGTCCTTTGTTTAGCAAGGCCAGGCTATAGCCTCCCTCTGCCCCGGTCTTGGCAATTACCTGACCCGGGAGGGCCTGCATAATGTCCGTGCAGATGCGGCCATCGCCGGCGATCAGGCGAGGATGTGCCAGACAGGCGTGGGCTAGCGTTTTTATGGCGTTATCGAGAGGCGCAGCCGCCGGTCCGCTCCACCCGGCCGCAGCGAACCTGGCATAGGCCAGGGCAATGTGTCTTAACGGAACAAAAAAAACCGGTGCACCGCAGCCGTCTATGGCCACGGTTATCTGATCCGCTGGCGTCTCGGTGACGACGGCAATAGTATGAAGGATAAGCTGCTGTACCGGATGACCTGGATCTAAGTAGTGATCCAGGGGCCAACCGTGGTGGACACACAGGGCCAACATGGCGGTGTGTTTCCCGGCACAGTTGTTATGCAGCGGGCTGGGGGCGAGACCTGCTTTGGCCATGGCCTGCGCCGTTGGTCGATGTGAGGGGGCGTGAACCCCGCATTGCAGGTGCTCGACGCTAAGACCTAGCCGTGCCAAAACCTTTTCTACGAGGGCGACCTGAAAATCCTGGCCGTTTAAAGAACCGCAAAAAAGTGCCAATTCTTCATCGCCAAAACCGAAATTGCGGGCGGCACCGGTAGTTATAACGGGTAAGGCCTGTATCGGTTTGGCCATGGAGCGCAGGCAGACCCACATGTCGGGATTTCCTAAGGAGCAGGTAAGGCGCCCTTCCCGGTCAACTACGGCAATATCGCCGAAATGGATGCTCTCCACCCGAGCCCCCCGGGTGACCTCCACCAGTTTCTCACTCATTGCGGACTCCTTTCAACCACCTGACCGTAGCCGCCCACAGCGTTGGTAAAGTTTTCGGCAAAAGAACGTTCTAAGGCTAAGTACAAAATCTCATCCACAAGGGTTGGATAGGTGAGAAAATAAGACAGCTTCCTCATTGCGAAGCTTTTATCATACCGATACTCCTCCTTCCAACCGCGTTCTCAAAAAGAAACTTGAAAAGAGAGGGTAACCCGAGTCCCCCGGCCGGGTTCACTGGCGATCTGGATCTCACCCTGGTGAGCCGCCATAATCTGTTGGGAAATGGCCAGACCTAAGCCGGAGCCCCGTGGTTTCGTGGAAAAGAAGGGCTGGAAAATCTTGGCCAGCGCCTCGGGGGGAATACCAACGCCAGTGTCGCTGATCTCTACCAGAATGTGTCCGGGAACGGTGCGGCTGGCGAAAGTCAAAGTTCCGGAATGTTCCATGGCCTCCAGACTGTTTTTGGCCAGATTCAGGAAAACCTGCCGCAGGTGTTCCGGATCAAATGCAAAAGTGGGAAGTTTGGGGTCTAGGTCTAGTTTAAGTCTCACCCTTTTTTCTTCCAAAATCGGGTCCAGAAAGCGGCAAACCTCCTGGATGAGCACATTAAGATCACCCACCACCAAATGCGGCTCCGAAAATTTTCCATAACGCCCCACTTCCAACAGAAAATCTTCCAGGCGCCTGATTTCGTCGATGATGATCTGCAGCTTCTCCAGATTTTTTTCCGGCGAACCGTCAAGATTCTCTCGTACCTGCCGAGCAAAACCGCCAATAACCATTAGCGGATTTTTAATTTCATGGCTGATATGAGCCGCCATCCGCCCCAGGATCGCCAGCCGCTCATTTTGCAACAGCTTTTCCTGAAGCAGGCGCCGTTCCCGCAGATCGCGGAAGAAGCCGACAATTGCAGCCACCTGGTGGTCATCGGTAATAAGTGTGGCCGATAATTCTACCGGAATCAATTCGCCCTGTTTATTTAAAACGACGGTTTCATAATTAACCAACCGCTTCCGGCCACCATACCGGGGAGATAGCAATTCTTTCAAAATCTTACGGGCGACTCCGGAAGAATACAGTTCCTGAACCTTGATAACACCGACCACCTCTTCCTTCCGATGTCCTAGGATCGTTTCCGCTCCGGAATTGAAGATGAGTATATTGCCCTGCCGATCGCTGGCAATAATGCCATCGTTGGAGGTCTGGATGAGCTTGGTCTGAAATTGGTGCATGCGCTCTATCTCATGAGCCATGGCCTGCGTCGAACGCTGGCGTTGAATATGCCACCACATGCCCTGGAGCAGTAAGGTAAGCTGCCGCTGATCCTGCTCGTTATACGGCTCCGGTTTGTTGCCCACAGCGGCCAATGCCGCTACTCGGCCACTATCTAGGACTGGAACCAACAGGAGACGGTTAATCGAGATATGGCCAGCGGGGTAGCCCTTTTTAATCTCCTGGGATTGTTCATAATCGTTGACAATCAGCGGCCGGCGGCGGCGTACCGCTTCCCCCCATAATCCGGCGGTGGCGATGGGATATAACAACGGCCGGCTATGAACCGAACACTGGTCCATGACCTGGCGAGACCAGGAAAGAATCCGTAGGTTGGCTTCGTTCTCATCGACCATTCCCACGAAGCCGACCTGACTCCTGGTTAGCTTAACCCCGGCTTCCAGGGCAAAATCTGTGACTTCCTGCAATGCAGCGGAGGTCATCTGGTTCAGCTCCCAGACCGCCGCCAGGCGGGATTCATTCAATCGCAGCGCCTCCTGTGAACTCTGGAGCGTTCGAAAAAGCGGATAGATACAGGATATACCTAAGAGGAATAAGGCGGAGACAACAAGGGCCACAAATTCAGCCGAAATATCAATCGGATGTAGATAGCCAGAGGTCAGCAATTCATAAAGGCTGATCACTCGACGGATGATCATCAGAAATAGGGCCCCGGCAATAATAATCCAGGCCCGGGCGCGGCCAGTGATGCGGATGAGACGCAGAGCCAACACCGCGGCCAGCAATTGGAACAGGATTGATGCTATGAGAAGGATCTCAATATCCATGAACCGTTCCTACAAGGCATCCTCAGGAAATAATATTCGAAATTACCAAGAAAATAAGTTCCGATTTAGCAAAAGCGTCTGCCCTCCAGATCTACTCTCATAAGTTCACATATTTAAAAATCACAACGAAGCATAAAAACCCGCAAGTCCCGAGTATTCAGTTCGCAATGTCGGCTCACAGCTCACGGCTCACGGCTCACAGCTCACGGCTCACGGCTCACGGCTCACAGCTCACAGCTCACGGCTCACGGCTCACGGCTCACAGCTCACGGCTCACGGCTCACAGCTCACGGCTCACGGCTCACGGCTCACGGCTCACAGCTCACGGCTCACGGTTTTCATATAAGCATATGCTATTACGCATATTTGGCGATGGGTAGCTTAACAGTTGCCGTTGTACCGACGTTTTCCTCGCTAGCAATGCTGACCTGCCCCCCGTGTTGCGAGATGATCTTGTGAACAATGGGGAGACCTAAACCCGGACCGGCGGGCTTAGTAGAGAAGAAGGCATCGAAAATATGGGGCAATATGGCGGCAGGAATTCCCTTGCCATTATCAATAATCTGAATCTGAACATAACCGTCGGGACTTTGCGCAGTGACAACTTCCAGAGAGCCCCCCGACGGCAGGGCCTCCAGGGCATTAGCAATCAGTTGCAGCAAAGCCCTTTTTAAATTACCCACATCCATGGTCAGAGGAGACAGACCATCGGCCAGATTCACTCTTAATTTAATCTGCTTTTTTTCGAAGGCTTCTTTCATGATGCCTAAAGCGCCGCGCACCACCTGATTGATATCGGATTCCTCCTCCCGGGGAATAGCCACGACGGTTGTCTCAACTATATCACCCACCATCTTTTCGAGCCGCTCTGCCTCTTTAATGATAATTTCGGCGTATTTTTGAGTAATCGATCCGGGCGGGAGCTTTTTGGCCAACCGGTGAGCAAAGCCGCCGATAGCTACCAGGGGGTTGCGGATGTGGTGGGCCACCATCTGGGCGCTGCGCACCGCCAGGCCCAATTGACCAGCCAGGGATTGGAAAAACTCGACGTGCTCCTTGGCAAAAAAACCTTTTTGGTTGCTAGCCGCAGTGAGGACGCCTAGCGACACCGTTTCGGTGGCGATCGGAGCCATGACAAAAGAAGCCATCGGCTCCTCTTCATACAACCCCTGCAGGCGGTCCCAGACGATAGAGCTATCCGCCACCGAAATAACCTGAGGAGTGAGAAGGCATTGCCCCAAGAGAGGCCGCATGTCGGGTTTGATGCTTATCTCCATTGCCATAGGCGATAGGTTACGGGAGCTCTTAATGCGCAGAAAACCGTCCCCATCCAAGAGCCGGACGGCGCACCTCTCCACCCCTAAACGATTCACCAACAGATCCAACACGCCTTCCATCAATTCGGGCATATATAGAGAGGAGGTAAGCTTGCGCGCGGCTTCGTAGAGCACCGAGAGCTCCGCCACCCGGCGTTTAAGTTGCTCCTGACTCTCTTCCAAAGAACTGGTGATCCTCCCGAAGAGATCAAAAACCTCTTCCATCCTGGAACCTACCGAAGAAAGATAACCGTCCATGATGATCCGAGCGGCAGCCGGTCCGATAGAACCGGCAATGGTGCGCTCAACGAACTCAGCAAGCTGCATCTTCTCCTGATCGCCCCATTCTTCTTCTCGGTTCTTATTCTCATCAAGGAATTGCTGGCGGGCTTCGGCCGCTTTTTGCGGATTGATGAATTTTGCCATAAATTGGGTAAGCTGATCCAGGCTCGGGAGATAAGTAAAGCGTTTTTCCCTCCGGCGGCCCGCCTCACCGATAAAGATGTCGACAAAACGCCCGCTCTGCTCTTCTTCTTCGGAATCGGGTCGGGTGAGCACCGAGACGCAGACAAAGACCAGGATGTTGCTCGTCATTGACCAGAAAAAGGCATGGGAGAGATTGTCCAACCCGATAAGACCAAAAAGAGAGGTGGGTTTGAGCCAGGGAAAGCCCCATGGACCCGAGGTCAAGATAGAGGTTGGCAGCCAACCTGATTCCACCATGGGCGGCAGGACAAGGGTATAGGCCCAAAGAGCAAAACCGATACTTATACCCGCTATCGCCCCATTTTTGTTTGCCTCCCGCCAATACAGGGCACCTAAAACCGCCGGGGCCAATTGGACCACACCACAAAAGGCGATGTGTCCCATGTCCACCAACATCATGGAAACGCCAATCAAACGATAACTGCCGTACCCCAATAAAATGACGATCAAGATGCCCAGACGCTTGATCAGTAGAAGATGCGGCGAAAGATGGTCTGCTAGGTGGAGACGCAGAGCCGATGGCATAATCAAGGTGTTTAACAACATGGTGCTGACGGTTATGGAGGCCACGGCCACCATGGCGGTGGAGGCCGACAACCCTCCCAAAAAGGCCAGGAGGGCCAGGAATGGATAGCCGTGCTCCAAAGGGAGACGCAGCACAAAGGTATCGGCCTGCATCTGCGGCAAACCCAAGAGCAGGCCGCCAAAGGCAATAGGTGCAACAAACAGATTAATAAGGAAAAAATACAACGGCAACAACCACATGGCGGTAAGAAGATGCCTCTCTTCCGTATTCTCGACAACGGTCATATGAAACTGTCTGGGTAACAGAATAATGGCTCCCATGGCCAATAAACTTTCCACCAGGAATAACATAAAGGTATTTAAAGGATTGGTGTTCAAATAAGGCAATCGGCTGAAATCCTGATGGCGACTGATGCGACCGAAGAGGTCGCCCCAACCCGAAAATAGCACCCACGAGACCAAAACGCCGATTGATAGAAAAGCAAGCAGCTTGACCAGAGACTCAAAAGCCACCGCCGCCACCATACCCTCGTGACGTTCGGTAGGATCAAGATGCCTGGCCCCGAAAAGAATGCCAAATATGACCAAAATCAGGGCCACATAGAAAGCGGTGTCTTGCAAGATATTGGCTCGGCCAAGGACCGCAACATTACGGTGTACCAAGATAGTAAACGTGTCAGAAACCGATTTTAGTTGGAGTCCGATATAGGGGATTATAGCCAGCAACACCCCCACAGTAGCCAGAGCGCCCAGAAAACTGCTTTTCCCAAAACGCAGCGCCAAAAAGTCGGAAAGCGTCGTAAGATTGTTTTCCTTGCACACCCGGAGGATTTTGCGAGCCACAAACCACCAGGCGAAAGCCCCCAAAGTCGGCCCCAGGTAGGTCGAGAGAAAAACCATTCCCTGGGTAGCCGCCTTGCCGACACTGCCATAAAACGTCCAGGAGGTGCAATAAACAGCTAATGAGAGGGTATAGATATACGGATTGGCAATCAGACTGCGGCCTTGAGACCGCCGGCGGTCGCCATAAAAAGCTAATGCGAACAGGAATAGTAGATAACCAAATGCCGCCAGGGCAACTGTACTTTGGGACAACATAGGTCCTTAACCGAAAGTAAGTGCTGGTCTCGGAGAATTCAATCAGACAGGGAAAAGGTCAAAATCGTTCTTAATAGAACTTCATCTTTTTTATAATAATCGAACCGGGATGTTTATACAAGGAGGGATTCTCGCGCCGCGGCAAACACCCAAACCATCCGGGTGTTTGAACAGATGATTGGAAGCAGGCAATTCGTAACACCTCAGTTGTTTGGGTCGAATACAAGAATCGCCCCTGCGGATGGGCCTGAATGATCCTTTCCGGTTAACCGCCGAGGGTTCATTGGCGCCGATTGCGGCAGTGCGGTTTAAGGGATAATAAAGTTGGTCTGGATAGTGCTCAGCCTCCTAAAGTGAAAAATCCGATCGGCAATTGCCATTGTTTCGTTGACATAATAAGGCCTTGTGGTGGTAGGGGCAAGTCGTCATTGCGGTGGGCAGACGGGTAATCTTGGAGTCAGACGGGATTGCAAAAACCTCTCGGCGATAGAGCGGCGATTTGAAACTCGCCCCCCTCGTTCCATAGGAATGGTGTAACATGAACCTCAAGACCCTGAAAGCAAACGATTCTGTCATATTCCTTTACGATAGGCGGCTCACTGGCACAATACCTATCGATGCAGGCAGTGATAGTGTTATCCGAAACTACCCTGTTTTACTGAGTCATATCATTGCTACGCTAAAGTCGTTCTTCTCGACTATCTAACAAGATTCGCTTCCTGCAGCATCTATCATCCGGAACGAAACGAAGAATCGCCTAGCTAAAAGGGATAGATTTTTCTCCATGTCCAGGATGAGAATTAAAGAATATGAGCAAGACCTCTCTCATAAATTCTTTATGGATATTAAATCATAATTTATTTAATAATTTATATAGTAATTTACATTATATAATCAGCATTTCTTCTGTCAAGTCATTCTTAGTGTGCATGGCGAAGAGTAAAACGCGCCGGTGCCAACGAAGGTTTGACTGCTGGCGCGATGTTTTCCAGATATGGACTGATCATCTTGCCGAATTTTTTCCATTGATACCATTGTGTCGGACACGCCTGGAGCATATTCTCCAGCACTGCCAGGCACTTTTCTCCCATCCTCGTTTCAGTCGACGATTTTAGGGTAATGGGGGTCAACTGCAGAGCATAACCCTTGCCATGGCGGCTCACTAAGGCTGAAACCACCGGAGAGCCTGAGCGTTTGCTCAAAATGTCCAGAGATCGGTCATAGTCCAGCCAGGCACCCAAGAAAGAGATCTGGTAATCATCCTTTGCCTTCCACTCATCAAACTCATCTGACTCGGTAATGATAATCTTTCCCTGTTTCAATGCTTTCAGGGCCGCTAAAAGGCAGTTGCCGCGGTCCGCGTCAATTACTTCGAGATCCACCTGCCCGGCGCGCTCAACTAACGTGTCTCGTAGTCGACTTGTCTGAAAACGGCAAATAATGGCGACCTTATAGCCTTTAAAGGCCAACGCCGCCGGCAGGAATTCCACCGCGCCAAAATGGCCGGTGGCCAGAATGGCGCCTTTCCCGGCCGCCAAGGCCTGCTGCAGCGCTTCTTCGCCCTCGAATCGCAGTCGTTTACCCAGGAACTTTTTCACCCGATTAAAAGGGGAATAGGCCAAAAAAAGCTTTTCGTGATAGTGATCGAAGATACCCTTAAAAGTCTTTCGGACCATCCGGCGCAGCTCTGAAGCAGTTAATTTCTCACTCCAGACATAGGTAATGGTCTGCTTAATTAATTGCTTTTCCTTGCGATTGAAAAAATAGTAGAGTCGGCCTAAAGCAATGAGGTAGCAGCGTGAAAGGAAGAAGGGCAGGAATCGGATCAACCAGCTATTCAGTCTCATCTGGAGGAATTTGCTGAGATTGAGACGCAGCCGACGGGAGATAAATTGTTTCGGATTCATGATGATCTCCTTTTAACATATTTCTATTATTGCAATAAATTGCCAAACAATGGCCTTCGCTCCTTTTACAGATACCTCTCCATTTATGCTTACCGGCCAGATCACATTGTTCCCGCCAGGAGCAGTATGAGGACGTATCTGCTTAAAAAATTATTTCTGTCAGGATGAACGAATTATACCCGTTTCATATGAATTTGTGAATTATATTTTTACATTTTTTATCGACTGATTGTAAAAAAAATTTTATTTTAGAGAAAAAAATAATATCTCGAATATTGCAGATAATTTAATAGGATACAATATAAATATATTATCTTGTCGTAATAATTTGCCTCTAATAATTTATTAAATTATTAGATATGCCGATAATATAACAATATGGTTATTCGTTTAAATATTTAAAATTGGCAACAAAATGATTGCTGCTTAGCTTAAAGTATGCTAAAAAGAATTTTAATATTCCTCCCCTTTTTTAGCCTGCACCTCAAACAAGAAAGGAGCCGACCCGTGCCAAGAGACGTTGCCGTCTACTTGATAGTTTTGTGCATGGTGTTATGGAAGGTATCTGGGGTGTATGCAGCCGGCTTCGCCGTCTTGCAGCAGGGGACGGCGGCAATGGCCCAGGGTAATGCTTTCGTAGCACAAGCTGATGATCCCTCTGCCATCTTTTACAATCCCGCCGGTTTGATCCAGTTAAAGCAACCTGAGATCTACCTTAATTCGGTTCTCAGCAGTACCAATCGCACCTACAATAGCCCGACGGGTCTACATGCCACCGCCAAACACGAGATCTTTTCTGTACCCGCCTTTTATGCCGTTTTGCCTCTGAATGAACGTTTTGTCGCCGGGTTGGGGTTGTTTACCCCCTTCGGTTTAGGAACCGAGTGGCCCTCGACCTGGGCCGGACAATACCTCACCACCAAGTCCAAGCTGCAGACATTTAACCTCAATCCGGTAATCTCGGTGAAACTGCTCGATAACTTATCCGGCGCCGTGGGTTTTGACGTTTTATGGTCGAAGGTGCAGATCCGCCGCAAGACCGTCCGCTTTGTACCCCCGTTGCGGGATATCGACAATGATTTCAAGGGCGATGGGGTTGGCTTCGGCTATAACCTGGGGTTGTTGTATGAACCGATGGAAGGCGTCAAGTTGGGTGTCCATTATCGGAGTGAGATCAAGGTGACCCATAGCGGCGATCTGAGCGTCTCTCTGCTAGATAATGTCGGAGGTGAGGCGGATGTGGTCTTCCCTCCTTCGGTGACTTGGGGTTGCGCCTATAGCCGGATCAAACCTTTTGTCTTTGAATTCGACGTAACCTGGACGGGCTGGTCAACCTACAAGAACCTACTCCTCACACTAAACCAGCCAATCCCGGCAACAATTCCGCCTGCCACTCTTTCCTCGATCCTGCAGGAGAAAAATTGGGACGATACCTGGGCCTTCCGATTCGGTGCCAATTACGAACTTCGCCCCGGCATGAAAGCTCGTGTGGGCTATATCTACGATCTGACGCCAGTGCCTTCCGACACCTTCGACCCGACCATTCCCGATGCCAACCGGCATATTTTTACCATTGGCGGTGATACCCAAATCGGTCGCTTCACCCTCGGGTTTGCCTACAACTACATCCTGAGTGAAAATCGTTCCAAAGCAAACATGTTGGCGATTAATGGCACACCGTTGCCGGCGGCCAACCAAGCCAATGGCAAATATGAAAGTGACAATCATTCTTTGGGTTTCAGCCTCTCCTGTAAATTCTAATTCAACTAACTGACGCCAGTTTGGGGCGGGAATAGCTATAAAATCCCCTGCCGGTTTTTTGTCCTAAATGGCCCTGCTCGATCTTCGGTTGCAGCCACTCCAAAGCTCCCGCATAGAGAGGATTTTCGGGGGCTACGGCCACTCCAAAGCGCAGAATATGGGCCACAGTGTCTAATCCCACCCCATCCATGATGCCGAAAGGTCCCTGCGGCGTCTGCATAACTGTCTTCCAGGCCCGATCAATATCCTCAACGTTGGCCACGTCAGCAACGACTAATTCCAGGGCTGCCGTCAGCAGGTTGGTCAGCATGGCGTTAAAGACGTAACCGCGATGTTCTTTCCTGAGTACGATCGGTTGGAGTTGCAGACGGCGGGAAAACTCCGTTAGGGTTTGGACGTATTGCAGATCGGTTTGTGCATGCGGCATGATATCCACGACATTCTTGATAAAACAGAGCTGGTGAAAATGCCATGCCAGAAATCGCTCTGGCCGACCACATGCGGCAGCAAATTCGGATGGCAGAAGCATAGATGAATTGGTGGTCAAAATGGCCTGAGCCGGGAGCAGCGGCCCGAACTGAGCCCAAATCTGCTGTTTCAGCGATAGGTTTTCGGTAACCGATTCGCTTACCAGGTCTACATTGGCAGCTGCGACGATTGGATCTGTGGTCAAGGTGATGCGCTTCAGGGCTTGGGCAGCCTTGTCCGAACCGATAAACCCACCTTGAGTGAGATAGGAAGCATATCGCTTGAGATGGCGGCGGGCTCGGGCCAGAGAAATTTCGGAACGGCCATACATGACTACCTCTACCTCAAAAAGGGCACCCTGGAGGGCGATCTGGCGGCCCATCAGGCCGGCGCCGATGACGAGCATTTTTTTAATTTCCTGAGTTTGCATGAGTATTCCTTTCCCTTGTTGCGGTTCGGTTTAAAGAATCCATGACGGATATCTCTTGAACAATAACGCCGCGTTTGTGCCGCCGAAGCCGAAGGAATTAGAGAGAGCGTAACGAACCGTTCGGTTCTGAGCCTCACCTGCTACCAGGGACAGACCGGCACAATCCGGATCGATTTCCACGAGGTTCAGGGATGGCGGTATCACCTCCTGGTGCACCGACAACACAGTAAAAATGGCCTCCACAGCCCCGGCAGCTCCCAAGAGATGACCGGTCAAAGATTTGGTGGCGCTGACGGCAGGCTGCTGAGGAAAGAGTTGGCTGATAGCCCGGGCCTCATTTCGGTCTCCTACCGGCGTCGAAGTGGCGTGGGGATTGAGATAGTCGATCTCACGGGGCTCTATGCCAGCATCCTGCATCGCCCGGCGCATACACCGGATAGCACCTTTGAGATCGGGATCGGTAATGTGGTGACCATCGCCACACATGCCAAAGCCGCTCAACTCAGCGAATATAGGAGCATTCCGGTTTAAGGCGTGGGTTAACTCTTCCAGCACCATGATGCCAGCCCCCTCAGCCAGGACAAACCCGGCGTGCTCTTGATCAAAGGGTCGGCTGGCGGCTTCCGGACGGTCGTTAAAACCGGTGGCCAAGGCACCCATACGATAGAAACCCGCCACGGTCAGAGGCGTCAGTGCCGCTTCCGCCCCTCCGGCCAGCATGATATCGGCCTCGCCCAGTTGAATAGATCGAAAGGCGGCGCCGATGGCCTGCCCGCCGGCGGCACAGGCACTGGATAGGGCGGTATTGGGTCCCTGGGCGCCAATGCTGATGGCTACGTTCCCGGCAGCCAGGTTGGGTAGCAGTTTGGGAACCATGAAAGGAGAAACCCTCTTCACCCCTTCTTGATCAAACTTTCGGCAGGCTTCTTCCCAACTGGCGACGCCGCCCATGCCCGTAGCGATGATAGTGCCGAGGCGCTCCGGGTCTTCGACTGAGGGATCCAACCGGGACTGCGCCAAGGCCTCATAACTGGCGGTCAGGGCATATTGGGTGAAACTATCGGTGTACTTGGCCAGTTTCAGGTCTTCTTTAGTCAGGTCAGGTTTAGCTGATAGCATCCGGGCCTTAAAATCGAAGTCTTTTACTTCACCGGCGATGAGTGGAAAGTCTTCAGGAATTTTATACCGTTGACAAAATTCCTGCAGGTCGGCGGCGAACTTCGTTACCTGAGCAATTCCCGAGCAGCCGGCCACTAATTTTTTCCAGGAATCAGACAGGGAGTTTCCCAAAGGGGTTACCAGACCCATACCGGTTACTACGACCCTTCGAAGATTGATAATCTTGCCGCTTAACATTGAACTACCCTCCTTGAGTGGTCAGCACCGCACAATTCAATGCACAGGGGACAGCGGACAGTGAACGGTAGGCAGTGGGCGGTGGGCAATGGGCTGGCAAGGCCGCAATAAATCGGCCGAACTCTTTCCACTGGTACCATTGTTCGGGATGTCTGAAGATCTCTTCCTGGAGGCGATGCAAACAAAGAGCACTCGTCTCGCGTGTGGAAGAGAAGGCGGGTACCCCGGCAAGCTGCACACAGTATTGCCGCTTCGGTTCCCGTCGGACCAAGGCCGTAAGCACCGGCGCCCCGGAGCGCTTCTGTAAAACGTTCAGGGTGCGATCACTCGGGAGGTGGAAGCCCAAAAAATCCACGGGCTGCTCCGGGTTGAGCCGCCATTGTTCAAATTCGTCACACTCGGTAATCAGAATCCGGCCTTCCCGGAGGGACTTTAGGGCTGCGGGCAGGACCTTGCCATGCTCGGGAAAAATCAGTTTGAGATTGATGAGAGCCGCCCGAGACGTCAGAGAGGCGGCCAGTTCCTTGGTTTGCGGCCGGACAATGATCGCCGTCGGCCAGCCCTGAAGTGCCAGGGCACCGGGCAGAAATTCCACGGCACCGAAATGTCCGGTGGCCAGGATGACCCCGCAACCGCGGTCCAGGGCGTTCTTTAGCTCGGTTGCGCCCCGGATCTGCAGACGCTGCTGTAATTCCGCCTTCACGCGATTCACCGGGGCATAGGCCAAAAAGAGCTTTTCCTGATAATGGGTGAAGATGCCGCGGAAGGTGCGGGCAATAAGCCCTGATAAAGCGGACTGCGGCATGCGCGGCTCAAAGACCTGGGTGATGGCATGGCAGATGAGATCACGCTCCTGGGGATTCAGCAGGTAGTACAACTTCCCGATACAGGAAAGGTAGAAGCGGGAGACTGGGAAAGGAACGCGGCGGGCCAGAGACCGGCTAAGGTGCATCTGACAAAACTTGCTGAGGTTGAGTCGCTTCTTGGGCGAGCGGTTAAGGATGTTTTGCATGGCTATCCTCCTTGGGTATTGTGCCGAAGCAATTCGGATAGCCAGGATATTATTGATATATAAGCAAGTTAGACAGAACAGATAGGACAGTTGTCACAAAGTTGGGTTGCTGGCTGCTGGTCTCTGATTGTTGGCAGATGGTGTATGGTTTTCGATTATTCCGTCTGTTAATTAATTAAAACCATTATGTCGAAATATATTGACAAATAATTTTAATAGGTTAGTATAATATCGAATATGTCTAAAAACATGAACATATATGTTAGAAATATGAAAAGTGAAGTTGGCAGAATTTGTTTGGCTCGATGATTTTTGAGGCTATGCGGTCAACGATCGTTCATTTCGGCCGCTTCATTGCGCAAATGTTCAATTCTGTGATAACGGGCGCCAGGATGCACCCTCTCAACCCAGAAACTCCTTTCTCGTCAGGGCGGCAGACATGGAAAAGCATCATGGATGCCTGAACACCAAGGTAATCATTGATTATTTTCAGGAGCATTTTCCTGCCCTAACCCCTACCCTCCTCCAGGATTTACATCCTGAAATAGAAGTCTTGCCAAATCCGCAGGAGTTCCTCACCGACATCAACAACTGGGTGTCCAGCGACGTGGTCATCCAAATGTTCAAGAAAGCCAGGAGCTTGAGTCAGGATGATGAGATAGCTTTCAAGATCGGCAGCTATGCTGCTACTAAACAGAAATTCGGCTATGTTCAACGGATTATTACCCAGGCCTTTGGCAACCCGCGCCTGGCCTTGAAAAAGATTCAGGTAATCAGCGATAAGTTCAACCGCAACAAGACGGTGGAGGTGCAGTTTATCGGTCGCTGCCAGGCGGTCGTCAAGTTTCGTTATTTTCGCCATATCCCGGCTGATGAAGATTTCTGTCTCTTTAATCGGGGCATCCTGACGGCCATGCCGACCATCTGGCATCTGCCGCCCGGGGATTTAGAGGAAAGGCGCTGTTATTTCCATGGGGATGATTATTGTGAGTATTTTTGTACGTGGGAAGACCGATCGCGCTTAAAGAAATGGCTGCGAAGTGTATTTCTCCCCTGGCGGTTATTGCGGGATACCATCCAGGAGTTGGAGAAAGATAAGGAGATTTTAAAGCGGAAATACGATGAAGTACATCATCTGAATCTGCAGCTCAAGGAGAAGATCGATCAGCTCATGTCTCTGCCGGAAACCTGTATGGCGGCCCTGACTGCGGTTGATCTGAAAGGTCTGCTGCAGGTCACCCTAAATTTCTTAATCAGGTTCGCCAAATTAGATCGGGCCGGGGTTTTTTTACTTAACGAGGCATCAAATCATTTAGAGATCCACTGTGGAGTAGGGATTGATCCAACCCTGTACGAGAAGGTAAAAGATTATAAGATACCGGTTTCGAAGGTGGATAACGTCATTGCCCGGGTTGCCATCAACGGCATCCCTGTCGTTATCAACGATGTGGCCCACAGCCGTTTGAACAAGGGGAATCAGCTCATTCAACTTTTTCAGCCCAAGGCATTCATTCTGGCTCCTATATCGGTGCGCGGCAAGGTCATCGGGGTGATCCTGGCCGACAGGATGCGGTGCGATCCTCATATTGCCGACATCGACAAAGAGCTGGTCATGAACTTTGCCCATCAGATCGCCATGGCTTTAGACAGCGCCCTGATGCATCGTAGACTGGAAATTTCGGAACGGCGATATCGGGAACTGGTGGAGAACGCCTACGAAGGAATCTGGATCATTGACGGACAGGGGATTATTCGGTTTGCTAATCGCCGTCTGCGGGAGATTATCGACGAAGAACATCTTGAGGGGAAAGAGCTCTCTCTCTTCCTGAGGGGTGATAACAGCAAGTTTTTAGCCACCATGCTAGTACAGAACCGCAAGGGCAAGGTGGCACAGCAGGAACTGGAACTCCAGACGCCGAAAGGCAAGACAATATCAGTTATTTTGAGTTCAGTACCTCTCATGGAAGAGGAGCAATATGTCGGGTCTTTTGCGATGATTAACGATGTTACCTCCATGAGAAAGATGGAGCGGCAGTTGCTGCAACAGCAGAAGATGGAGGCCATCGGTGCTCTAGCATCGGGGTGGGCTCGAAATTTCAATGATATATTGATCAATATCCTGATACTCAACGGTCTGGTACTGGCCGATCTGAAGCCGACGGGGCCGGGTTATAATGACCTCAAACAGATTGAGCAGGAAGTAACCAAAGGCGCTGAACTGATTGACCAGTTATTATCGTTTGGACAACGGCATTTCAGTCTTAAACCGGTGGACCTGAATCTGCTTATCGACAAGATCATCAAACTGCTGCGATTTTCCCACAAACAGATGCGGATTCATTACCGACCGGGGCCACAAGTGCCGGCTGCTGAAGTTGACCAGGGGCAGATTGAACAGGTTTTGGTCAATGTATTGTTGATGGGGAGGCCCCGAGGCGCCAAGGTTCAGGAGGTCGCCATCAGCACCGAGGAAGTTGTTTTGGATGAGGAATTCTGTCAACCTTACAACCGGTTGCCCGGCCCCTATGTATATATTGCGTTTAATTTTCCGCAGTTGGTCGTAAATGCCGAGTTGCAGGGGAAGATTTTTGAACCTTTTGTGGTGTCGGAAGAAGTAGGGAGTGAGGGCCGGCCTTCTCTGGCCTCGGTGTATTCTATTATTAAAAATCACCAGGGCATTATTGAAATGGACAGTGAGGCTGCTTTTGGCACCACATTCCACATCTATCTGCCGGTCTCGAAGAAGCCGGTGCAAACTTATCAGCCGCGCCCGCTGCGGTTTGTGAGGGGTTCCGGGGTCATTCTGTTGGTAGACGACGAGGAACCGGTGCGGGCTATAGGCGCCCGGATTTTAGGTAGACTGGGATATAAGGTTATCCCGGCGGCCACCGGGATGCAGGCAATTGCCATCGTGCAGGAGCGTCGGGAGGAAATTGACCTGGTGGTATTGGATATGGTTATGCCCGGCCTGAGCGGGCGGGAAACCTTTTACCGGTTGAGAGAGATCGACCCGGAAATCAAGGTACTGCTCTACAGTGCACACAGCATGGATGAAGATGTGCACCTGATGATGGAGAAAGGGGCCTTGGGATTCATTCAGAAACCATATCGCATTGCCGCCCTGTCACAGAAAATTGCGGCCATGTTAGGGGGCGGCAAAACGGTCAAACCGGAAGTAATCGATGCAGAAGATGCAGGAACGCAGCCGGAGAATGCCCTCAGGGATGAGTGGTCTGCGGTCAGTGGTCAGTAATTACCGATTAAAACCCCGGCTACCTTTCACCATAATTATTCCCGTACCCCCCAGATTACCCTGCACTGCAAACCTTTGGCCTAAAAACCGATCAATCACCCAAATATTGGTGAGCAGATGAGACGTGATCATCTCGCTGCTGAACCTGGAGACACCTGCGGCCAGGGCGGCATACAACGCTATCTGATCTGCCAGACGGCAGTCCACCCCGGTTCTAAGCGTTAAAAAACGTTTCAGTGCCATAGCCGCTTCAAGCGCGACGCTCTCGGCCGGTTTGCCTCGAGCCCCCAACGCCGAGAATCCGGCATGCGGTCCCCAGAGAAATACGAAACTGCCTTTTCCCCGGCTGGGAGCCTTTTCTTCCAAAATACGCAGGGGCCAATCCAAAGATTGTTGCAGAGCCTGCATCTGGCGCCGTGTAACGTGGGCAGGAAGATTGGCTGCGGCCGACAAACCTTGAAAATCCGTTGCCGCCGGTGGGTCGGTCCAGTCTATGGCATTGAGTTCTTGAACCGGTGCCAGCCGCAGTCGGATCTCTCCTCCTCCCAAAGGATAAAATCCCCATCGGATTATTTCCAGGTCTGCGTTCAGGCCCATCTCTCTTAGCGCCGGAAGAAAAACGGCGTTAAGATAATGCGCCGGCGGACTCCAAGGTACATGAGTGCCACCTTTGATGATCAGACTAGAAGGCGCATCGGCAAAAATCAGAACGGGCAGCAGTGTTTGGGCGATTAAGCAGACCGAACCCGCGCTACCGGTTTTTTCAGCGACATCAAAGGTGTAGTTGCCGGGGAAAATTCCCTGGGGCGAGAAGGTGAGGCAGGTGGAGCCGATCTCGTCTCCGGTTAGAGCAGCATGGGTAACCTGGGCCAGGGCGCGGACGGCAGTAAGATGCTGCGGCCTGAGACCGGGTTGCCTTCGACCGTAGCGGATCCGATCCAGTCGTATGGCGTTACCGGTGAGGGCGGCCAGCGACAGGGAGGTACGAATTATCTGGCCGCCCCCTTCACCATATGACCCGTCCAGAACGAGCATTGCGATGGATTATTCATCCAAAATAAAGATGACTTCCATGCGCACCCGGTAAGTATCAATTTTGTCATCCTTTACCGATACCCGTTGTTCCACAACCCTGAGACCGGTGATACCCCTCAAGGTCTTGGAAGCTCGGGTGAAGCCGACATTAATGGCTTCTTTAAAGCCCACAGGAGATTCCGCAATGATCTCCGTCACACGAGCAACTTGCTCTCTGCCCATAACTCATCCTCCCTTCTTGGATTCTTCGAACCCACACCGCAGTCTGCCGGGTTCTCAACTACCCTTTATGTTATGTTCGAAGAAGCGGATTTGCAAGGCGAGGTTGTATATTGTTTAAAATTAATTACTTTTATTCCAAGCTGCTTTAAAACTCCCGATTTTATGAAACTATTACTCTGGGCATAGCGTAGCGATCGTCTTTCCCCTCTCGTTTCCAAGCTGAAGCTTAAGAAGGAGGCGGAGGGGACATGCAATGAGGAATATCGGAGACAGCCTTCATTCCCACCTGCCCCGCGTTCCTTCGGGAATTGCTGGCTTTGTTAAATTATTCCCTGCCACCCGATGATTTAGTCACAAATGAATTAATGAAATTAGTCAGGGTTGCCGATTAATATCATGACATTCAGATTTGCTTAAACATTTACACACCCAATTTCCCCAAATAATAACCTGCGTAAGGTGAAACATGAGTGATGCCGAATTTCTCGCCTGGGGGCGGTATCTGCCGATGAATTTACTCCCACCCCTCTTGCTGGCGTTAGCGATAGCTGCCAGTGACCTGCACTCTCGACGGATTCCGAATTATCTCACTTTCGGTGGCGCTTTAGCCGGTCTGTTTTATCAGACGGTATTCTTCGGCTGGTCTGGTCTGGGGCAAGGACTGTTCGGTCTGCTTTTAGGTCTAGGTCTGCTGCTGATTCCATATATCCTGGGGGGGGATGGGTGCTGGAGATGTCAAAGGTTTGGCTGCCTTAGGCGCCTGGTTGGGTCCCAAAGGCTGTTTTTCCCTCTTCTGTTATATGGGGATAGCTGGCGGGCTGATGAGTTTAGGTGTGTTAATATGGCGGGGGATTCTCTGGAGTTTTCTCAAACGCGGCTGGGTCCGGTTCCAAACCATGGTCTTGTGTCGCGGTCAGGGCGTCCTGCTGGAGACTATGACGCCCAGTTCCAATCAGACTCCGGGCATCCCGTATGGGATGGCTATTGCCTTGGGGATGGGTGTCCTGCTGGTGCGGGGGAATCTTTTTTAGAACGGACCGGCCTTTCTGCCAACAGAAGATAACGCGGTGCGGTCGTACGGGTCAAGTAAGGACGGAAAAGCGATGCTAACTGCCATTGGAAAGGGATATCCAAGATTGAATGCCAAGGGCCTCATACGCTTTCTAGCGGCAATGGTTTTAATTTTGGGCAGTGCCGCCGTGTACTCTCCTCCGTCCGTCTTGGCGGCTCAAGCCCTCCTGGAACGGGTAAAAGATGAGGATTTGGAACAGGTGATCCGGCTACGGGTCGGACGCTCCAAGGTGCTGCGGACTTCTTTTACGATCTCTCGTATATCCGTAGCTGATCCCGAGGTGGCCGATATTATCATGATCTCCGAGCGGGAAGTGTATATCAACGGCAATGCCCCTGGGGTTACCAATATCAGTCTTTGGGGCAAACGAAGTTTTTCCAGCGCCAAGGTAACGGTGGAAGCCGATGTCAGCCTGTTAAAGGAAAAACTCTTCAAGGTATTGCCCAAAGAGAAGATTGCCGTAGAGGCTGCCGAGGATACAGTCGTCTTATCAGGAGAAGTTTCCGGTCCGGTAGCCCAAGAAACCGCCATATCATTAGCCACCGCCTTTTCCGGCGGCAAAAAGGATAAGGTGGTGAACCTTCTCCATATCGGCGGTGTGCAGCAGGTCATGGTGGCGGTGCGGGTAGCGGAGATCAACCGGTCGGTAGGAAAAGAGATGGGCATCAACTTTGCCTATTCCAACAAAGCCGGCAACTTTGGGGCAACCCTCTTAAATAGTTTAAGTATCTTAAAGAACATTGACCGGAATCTCGACTCAGTGACGGCGCCAGGAGTTTTGGTCAATCCCGGAGTTACGACATCCTCGCAACAGTTTTCCAGCTCGGTTAACGCCGTCTTCGGCGGACTCTACGGATCATTTTTCTGGACGGCCTTCTTTGATGTCTTGAAAAAAAATGGTCTGGGACGGATACTGGCCGAACCCAATCTGGTGACCACCAGTGGACAGGAGGCCAGTTTCCTGGCCGGCGGCGAATTTCCCATTCCGGTACCGTCCGGATTAGGAACTACCTCAATAGACTATAAGAAGTTCGGCGTCGGCCTAGTATTCACTCCCACCGTGTTAGACAACGACAAAATTGCCCTGCGCATCAATCCGGAGGTCTCAGAATTAGACTTTTCCAGTCAGACCACGGTGGTAGTAAATAATTTTATAGTACCGGGGCTCAAGGTTCGCCGGACTACCACCCAGGTGGAGATGAAAGACGGCCAGACACTGGCTATCGCCGGCCTGCTGTCGGACCAACACCGCAATGTTGTGAATAAATATCCCTTATTAGGAGATCTGCCCATTCTAGGGGTGCTCTTCCGTTCCAGCAGCTTTCAAAAAAGCGAAACCGAGCTGGTCATCCTGGTAACCCCCCACCTGGTCAAATCTCAGCCCCCCGGACCCCACCGGCTGCCGACTGATAAATACATCGAGCCCACTGATTTGGAGTTTTATCTTCTGGGTCGGAGTGAAGGCCGAGATAAAAAACCACAGCCACCCGCGGCGTCGCCAGCTCGAGAGATCACCCCGCCGGGGTTCGGACATCTGGAATAGGAAGAGTCGTTTGGGGTGAATAACCGATTATAACCTGACACGTTTAACCGTTGGAGAATTAATGATGAACGAACAACCGATTAATTGCCGAAAAATAGCCTACAGAAGGAGCCGCCTGTTGACCTCGATGTTGGCGGTGCTCATCGGTGCTGCTATATCCGGCTGTGCCCCAGATTCTGCCCTAAGAGATGATTACGGCACCTCTTGGGCTTATAATCAAGCTGTGCAGATCGTCAATCCCCAGGCCGCCCTGACTGAATCTCCAACTACTGGGATGAGTCCAAAAGCCGCGATTACCAATATGGAGGGCTTTAACAAGAGTTTCGAACGTCAACAGCCTGAAAAAGCTGCAGCCAGTTTTATTCAATTAGGCACGGGCGGTAAATAAGACAATTTTCTTTCCAGGTCTGCCAGAGAACGTTTATACCTGAGACCCGCCGCCCCCCCCCAGGTAAAACGATGTTTCCAGAATCGGCAATGTTCAGGATGCCTATCATGAAAGCTTTTCAATTAACTATTATCTGTCTGGGTATGCTGCTCGGCTTGGCTGGCGGATGTCAGCATAGAGCGTCGCCAACTATGGAGATGGAGAAAAAATTCTTCTCCACCTTGAGAGCTGTTCCCGACAGCGAGCGGGCCATTCGCAGTGCTCATTATTTCAAGCTTTCGGGGCGGTATGATCTGGCACTGCAAGAACTGAGCACCGCCGCTGAGAACGATCCGGCCAATACCAGGCTTTTGAATGTCTTGGGGAGCTGCTATGATTTCCTGGGTGATTACGCCAAAGCTCAATCCCTTTATGAAAAGGCCTTGTCTCTAGATCCGGATAATCTGAGTGCCATGAATAACCTGGGTTACTCCAACTATCTATCCGGCAATTATAAAGCGGCTGAAAAGCATTTCCGGATGGTGCTGGATCGAGATCCAAACTATCTCCTGGCCCGTAATAACCTCGGATTACTCTGGTGCCGGCAGGGCAGGGATGATCAGGCCCTGGCCCTGTGGCGCAAAACCGAGGGCGAAGCGCCGGCCAGAGAAAAATTAAACCAGGTGCTGGCCGGTTTGGGCAGGCCCACGTCTGGCCCTCATTCTCCGGTTGCTCCCCGCGCCTCCTCAATAGCCAGCCTATCTAAAGATCCCAATCTACCGCCGGAAAGAGCAGGAGACCCAAACCGACTGCAGCCGCAAGAACCTAAGAACACCACCTCCCGGTCCAAAAACAATAGCTCGCTCACCCTTAACTCGGATTCCGAATCCTCCCAAGGAGAAAAGGCGCGGCCTGTAATGGCAGGTCCGCCGCCGACCAAAAAAGGCGGCCATCCGAAACCTGGACCGGTGGAAAAGGCCGAGTTAGTCAGTCCTGCGGCAGAATCCGAAAAACCTCCTGATCACGAAGGCAACGGTTTTTCTGCGTTGGAAAGCATCAAACTCGCGAGTTACGGCGAGATTGTTCAGGAATCTGCAAACCGTAGTGAACAGCAACGCCCGTCTCCAGCATCTCGGGCACTCCCCTTGTGCCGGGCTATCGATGCTGCAACGGAAGAGACAATGGCGCCGATCAGCACCCGAAAACCCAAGACCCTCGAGAGCCCCCTTATTGACTCCACCAGCAATGACGATTCACCCCGAATCGCCAAGCAGCAGTATGACGTTGGTAAACCGAAAAAGAAAATAGCGCGACCCTGCCGGTTTTCAGCACGCCGTCCGTCGAAATGGCTGCAGGGATATCTCCTCCTGGTGCACGATCCGAAGAAAATGTTAGGAGCAAGGGAACGCGAGTTAGTGGTCTATTAACTCCGAGGTCCTAAGCGGAGACAGCCGATGAAATGTAATATGCTCTCCTGGCGGATAATTTACAGGAACAAACATCTCTTCCTGGCACTCTGCTTGCCACTTGTTCTGTGTCAGTGCCTCGGCACCAAATCAAAGACGCAAACCCCGGGTTTCCGGGGTCTATCTGGGGCAGAGTCCAGCCGTCTGGCCGAAATATACGGCCCTGGGCTAAAAGAGCCGAAGTCCGATCAGGTGGATCGAGATCTGAATCTGGAAGAACTGGCCAGTCAAGGCGATCTTTTTTTACAGGGTCGGCAGTATGAAAGCTCACTCATAAATTATTATAAGATTTTGGCGCAAGAACCACTGCGCCACGATATCCGTTATAAGGTCGGGGTAATATTGCTCCTGACGGGGAAGCTGGCCGAGGCCGAGAAGGAGTTGGCTGAAGTCCTCGCCTACCAGACAGATTTGGTGGAGGCCCATGAAGCCTTGGGTTTGGTTTTCCTGCAAGAGGACAAATTATCAGAAGCCCAGCATGAGTTTCGGACGGCCCTAGCCCTGGAACCCCGACGCCCATTAGCCCGCTATTTTTTGGGCGTGGCGTATCTGCGGGCCGACAACTATTCCCAGGCGCTGAGCGAATTCAAGCAGGCCCAAGCATCATCGCCGAACAGCGCCCGAATCATGAGCGATCTGGGCTGGACCTATTTCAAATTGAAAAATTATGATCAGGGATTGCAGTGGCTTACCAAAGCCAAAAATCTCAACCCTAACGATCCGAAGCTTAACCGCCGATTGGGCGAGGTCTATGCCACCCTGAATAGATTCCCCGAAGCCCTGGCGGCGTATCGCCAGGCAGGGGATGAGGCCCAGGCTTACAATAATATCGGAGTGCATTATTTCGTAGCCCAACGCTACCGCAAAGCAGCCCGTTGTTTCCAGAAGGCCCTGGAAATGCGCAGTACGTTCTATCAGGAAGCCAAACTCAATCTGGAAAAAGCTCTCCAAAAACTCCAGGAAGAGCAGGCCGGACAAGAAACAGTTCCGCAATCTAACCATCAGGGGCATAATGGCGCACAACTATCCAGGAGTCTGCCAACCACGCCCGGAGAAGATGAGTAGCCTATGAAGATTATTACCAGGGGCCATATGGACGTACGGCGCGCCACCCTCAAGTTGAGCGACGGCTCGATGGTGACAGGAAAGATCAATCTGATTCAACGGGGTGAAACCGAACACCGGGTCAGCGATATCTTTGTGGGCCGGGAAGAGCCCTTTGTCGTACTTTTCGAGGCCTCCATGGGAGAATTGATCAACCAGGTGCTGGTGATCAATAAAAGCCACATCGTCTGGGTGATACCGGAGGGGGAGAAGGAAGAGGGAAAGGAAGAATTTCCCGACTGGGAACAAGATTAGTAGGTCATAGCAGATGAAACAACTTCTGCCGCCATCTCCCGCATTTTGGCAGAAATGCTCCGAGGCGGCAGGAGAAACCTAAGCCTTGGGATTACAGAGGGGATTGAGAACTTATTGAATTAATTTGACATGGTTATTGGAGAGAGGCACGCTCGCAACCGTGTAATTGCCATTAACGGTAAGATTTCCCGAAATAACAATTCTCTTTGCTACGATGCAACCATTGATGGTTGAATTACCGCTAATAGTCACGCTACCATTGGGAGCGTATATAATTTCGCTTCCATTACTACCATTATTGAATGAGCCACTAACGGTAATATTGCCATTGGCTGAATAGAGACAAACTTGGCCATTGCCGCCGATGGTGGTATTTCCACTAATCGTTATATTGCCATTAGCCAAGATAGCCCCGGTGCCGGATGTTGTCATACCACTCATGGTTATATCGCCTTGAACCCATATATTGCCGTCCAGGTCGTTTGTTCCACTAAGAATTTTCGCACTATAATAAACCGTCCCCTGCGCCTGAGCAGCAGCTTCTATTTGCGAGGTAAAATCGGGCATGGCGATTTGAGTTGCCCCACCCGATTGGGAACCGATTGTGTTTGATCCACTTACGTGGATATTGGCCGTGGTATCGGCTTGCACAGAACCTATGGTGTTGGACCCACTTAAGCGTACTCCCGTTGCACCTTCCGCCGCTCCCGAAATTTTCGTATTACCGCTGATAGTCAACTGATGATTTGTGTGAACCGACCCGGTGATTTTTTGGTTACCGCTTATGGGCAGATTTTGATCAGAAAATATAGCATAATTAAATGGTCCGCCGGCACCGCCGGTCTGCAATATGCCTTTGGCAGATACGGTGATAGAAATATTTGGATAACCAAATAATCCCAGGAAAAATGTTGGCACCTGGTTCGTCATGCTACAATTTATTTCGGGGCTGCCTGCTGGATTATTGACGGTATCTTGAGTATAGGTTATGGTGGCATCGTTGGGATCAAAGCCATTACTGGTTATAAAGGAATTTGCTGTTGTCATTGCCAGTCCCTGATTCGGTAATTTCAGGCCACCACCACAGACTGCGGCATCTACTGCGCTCTGCATCCTTGTTTTTATGACATAGAGATTGCCGATATCTATAGCCAATCCGGTGAAGCCGATCAGCACGGGGAGCAGTAGTGCGGTAATAACAGCAATAGCGCCTTCTTCATGACGCCCCAAATTGCCCTTCATTTTCCTAATCCCTTTTATGGAGTTATACTACATACATGATCATTGCGCCCGATTTCGGAGAATAACTGTTTAATTTTCCAGTCCCATTACGCATCTGCCGGTAACGGTATAGGGATTACTGGGAAAAAATGAACTGATGATTGGGGTACTTATAGTGACAGTAGTGGTCACTGTCACCGTGATATTGCCTTTGGAAACCGGGGGGCTTACTGACACCTGAAATTGATCGCCATAATTGGTTTGAACAAAATTAGCAACATCTGTGGAAATACCTGCCAGATTTTGATGAGTGGTGGCATATCTCGCTGCCGCCCGGGCAGCCTCGTTGACTGCATGCATTTGATAAAATAAGTTCCCAAAGTCTATAATCCCCAGCATAAGCAATAAGAATATCGGCAGAATTACAGCAAACTCCACTGCTGCTGCACCTTCCTGCGCTTTCCTCATTCTTGCAACCCGGCATAGTTTGGTTGACATTTTTATCTGCCCTTATACTTGCAGTAATGGCGAGGATAACTAATCATCTTTTTTTTAGATCGGTATATTTCCAGAAAGCATTAATTTTTTTGAGATAAGCGTAGGCAGTTTGAATGATGCTGGCATAGGAAAATTTCAATTACGTTTCCAATTCAATCCGTTTTCCTCGCAGCCTGAAACCGATCAAAAGGGAAGAATTCATCTGGCCGAAAGTAAACAACTCGATGAATAGAAGCCGCCTATAATTCCGATATAAGGCTAGCTATGAAGATTTAGTTCCCTTGTAGCTGATACATTCCGCCTCAAATGGAGCTTCCGGAAAATTTCACTTTTTGCAGCGGTCTCATAATATTATGGACCGACTAATCTTGGTGTACCAGCAACTCCTAAATATATTCCGGCTCCGTCGGCAGGGAGAACATTGGGATCAAAATACTTATTGACAAAATGCCCTTCTAAAGAGTTGGCGTTTAAGTTATCGACCTTAAACGCCGCAAACCCGACAATTGACATCCAAGTTTTTTGTGAAACATCATCGACTATCGGCAATACAATTGTCTCGCCTGCTGTGACAAGTCCCAATAGGGTCGCCTTCGTCCCTGGAAGCAGATAGATTGCACTTGTTGGAGAAGTCAGCGCTTCATTGATACGAACCGAGGGAGCACTGTTCTCACCACTTAGATTAAACCATCCTGCACTCCCTGCATTGCTCCTAGGTGTGATAGTTTGCTCGTCCACGTTTATTACAACACTGTCACCGATAATATCATAAACAATGTCTCTGGCTACTGCAATCGGGGGGGTATTTTTCGTTCGATAGGTTTCGGGCAGAATTGCGGTTGCTGTGGCATTCACTGTTTTTGGACTAGATACCCCCAATAACGGTGCAAAGTACAAATCTACATTCCTACTTAATGTCACTCTGATAGCCGGCTGAGGTAGATAGGCCGATGTAGTGGGGCGAACCGTAGGCAGCGATTGGACATAACCTTCCGGCGGGTTTAACAACCAGTATCCATAGGTAACTGCACTATCAGTTGTGGTGAATACCTGGTTATCAGCTAGGTTAGCTGTGTTATTGATTAATGTCTGGGCCTTACTCTGCCCTTGAAGCCAGTCCGGCGTTTGACTTGTCACCGGACCGGTGTAGGGCACCAATCCCGTTGCACCAGCCAGTGCGCCGGCATCCGCCGTTCTCTGCAATTCAGCCTTTACCATTACCAAATGGCCGATATCAAATGCCAGCGCTACGAACCCGCAGAGTATGGCGAGAGTGAGGGCAAAACTTATAGCAACAGCTCCTGATGCATCACGAACTAGTTTAAACTTCTTTTTCACGCTTCTATTTTGCATCTCGTTCTCCTTCAGGGCCCTTCCAACACCATAGCCGTCGTGGCTGTGAGTTGTTTCGGATTGATAAATCCCGGTACGCTGCCGAGTATCCACCAATACTTATCTGCCTGAACAGTAATAGTGGCAATTCTATTTGGAGACGTACCACTGTAGCTTCCGGCAACAACCAAGTTATCCAAATTGAAGCTGTCATAGTTAAGCCCTGATGTTGATTTTACATAATTAGAGATGTCTTCAGAGGTCGGAGAGATATTGTTTCCGGTATACTTCGCAGCAAAACGAGCCCCCTCTCGGCTGGCATTAGTAATAATATGTTTTATGTAAAGCATATGACCTAAATCCATGCCCCCCAGTATTAATAATAGTAGCACGGGTAAAACTATAGCAAACTCAACCGAAACGGCACCCTCCTGACGGCGGTCAAACCTGTCTGCCGGGAACAATATCTTCTTCATCTCAATTTCCCCTCCTGCCTTAAGATGCCAAGTTTCTACACGTTTACCTGCACACTTGATGGGCGAAACTTGGCTGTTGAGCAGCTCACTCCAGGCGTTCGCAGTTACTAAAACAGGTTAGCTTAATAACCAGGTGAGTTCACCTTTAATGAAATTGAAGTTACCATGATCTTTGCCGATATTAATTTAACACGCTCCCTCCTTATGATATTTATCGGCCGCTAATAATGAGACTTTAATTTTTTGCAATATGCTAATTAATAATAATATTAATAACATGGATATATTAACCGCAACCCTGATATCGGCGCTCAGAGGTAAACTCGTTGTTGATCAAAGCCTTGAGAATCAGTCCCATACCCATAGCCGACCTGATCTCCAGGCCTGGACCATATTGGCATTGCAGGCTGCGGGTGCTGGAGCTGAAGAACTTCATCCCCTCCGAAACCGGCTTATTGCAAACCAATGGCCGGATGGTCGGGTGAGCCTTGGGAGCGATCATCCCACTGCCTTTTGGCCAACTCCCTTGGCTGTACTGGCCTGGAATCAGGCACCGGAGTTCCAGGAGGCCCAACTTCGGGCCATCACTTTTCTATTGAATGCCACCGGTTATCATTTTCCCAGACCGAGCGGTGGCATCATCGGACACGACTCCGCCCTCAAAGGCTGGCCTTGGATCGAAGCAACGCATTCCTGGGTGATACCAACCTCCCTAACCGTCATTGCCCTCAAAGGAGCGGGATGGGGCGATCATGTCAGGGTAGTAGAAGCCAAACGCCTGCTTCTGGACCGGCAGTTGCCTGACGGGGGATGGAATTATGGCAACACCTCGGTCTTTGGGCAAAAGCTACACCCCATGCCGGAGAGCACCGGCGTGGCGCTCAATGCCTTGGCAGATATTGCCACTAGCAATGAAGTCGCCTCCAGCCTGACATATCTCAGGAACCGGATATCCCGGATACGCACGCCCCTTTCCTTGAGTTGGGGTTTGATGGGTTTGGAGGCCTGGGGAGAAAAGCTACCCAAAAAAGTGGAATTGCTTTATGAATGTTGGCAACGGCAACAATTGTATGGAACATACGATGCCAGCGCCATATCCCAGATGCTGCTGGCTTTAACGACATCCAAGGACATACATTCTCTCTGTACCCGGTTTACACCGGAATACGGCAAGGAACTGCCGCCGGAAGTCGGCTAAGTCCGGCTGAATTTGTCAAGTCTCCCAGATAAACCATGAATTTTGGAAGAAAGATGACCATCTCCCGCCGAACCTTCCTCCAAGGGCTGATTGGGGCAACCGGCCTGACCGCAGTTGGCTATTATTTGGGAAAAAGGTTCTTCCGTCCAGTCAGGGAGGAATCAGTTTTTATCGCCCAGGCCCATTCGTACAAGGCCGATCTAGCCGCTGTGCTCCTAACGGGTCTTAAAGAGCTCGGTATACAGCGTCAGGAGATTCGAGGCAGGCGGATTCTGCTCAAACCTAACCTGGTGGAAACCAGTTTAGGGGCACCCCACATCAACACCCACCCTTTAGTCATTCGGGGGGCAGTTGAGGCCTTTATGAAGTTGGGCGCGGCTAAGGTAATAGTAGCCGAAGGCCCCGGACATAACCATGATACTCTCATGGTCCTGGAAGAATCAGGATTTGTTGAGGTACTCCAGGAAGATCGGATACCTTTCGTAGACCTCAATTACGATCGAGGGTTTCCCTTGGTTAACGCCGGTGGCTTTTCCTGTCTAAAGACCTTGACGTTTCCGGCCACCTTGTCCCAGGTAGACTGGATCGTTTCAGTGGCCAAGCTTAAGACCCACCACTGGGCCGGGGTGACCCTGTCCCTGAAGAATCTCTTCGGTGTTATGCCAGGCATATATTACGGCTGGCCCAAAAACGTACTTCATAGGGCCGGAATTAGTGAATGTATTCTTGATATAGCCGCAACCTTGAAACCCCATTTGGCGATCGTGGACGGCATCGTCGGCATGGAGGGAGACGGCCCGATTATGGGGACGCCCAAAGAGGTGCGGGCGCTGGTTATGGGCCGCAACTTAACAGCCGTAGACGCCACTTGTACACGCCTCATGGGCATCGATCCCTATCGGGTCGAATATCTGGCGAAGGCCGATGGTTTCTTGGGGCCGGTGGCAACTTCTCGGATTCGGCAGCGAGGAGAGGCTGTTTCAAGAATGCGGCAAGATTTCCAACTGGTAGAGAGAATACCCGCCCACCGCACGTTGAGGATGTAATCCTCTAGCCATCGATGACGCCCTGAAAAGAGAAGCACACCCGCTAGGGAAGAAAGGAATGGTGGGTAGTGCCCACCTTTCAGCACTACAGCATCGACAGGCCATCCGATAGGGGCGAATCTGGTATTCGCCCCAAACAACAGAAGCGTTACGGCAATTATATCGAAATTATTTTAAGAAATTGCTTGAAAGGTACGGCAGAAACCGGGGAAAAGCAGTCTGTTTAATGCCTGTAAAATTATTTCAGTAAATATCTGGCTGGGGGAAGAGGATTCGAACCTCTATCGGCGACTCCAAAGGCCGCTGTCCTGCCATTGGACGATCCCCCAATCGGCGTTATCACCTGGAGGAAGGCTCCTGGTTGATCAATCGGCGCAATACTCCGGAAGCACGAAAGGTTACCACCCGTCGGGCATCGATGGTTAAATCCTGCCCTGTCTGAGGATTTCGGCCCCGCCGTTCCTTCTTAGTTTTTACCAACCATTTGCCGAAACCGCTTATAAGCACGTCTTCCTTTTCTGCCAAAGTCTGCTTGATGATCCGAAACACGGCATCAACAACCTTGGCCGCTTCGGCCTTGGATAAGATCTCTTTCTCAAAGAGCACCTGTACCAAGGAAGCCTTAGTGAGCGGCATAGCTCCTCCTTTAACAATAATCATTGATATAGTGAAATATAAAAAAAGCACTGGTCTTATGCAAGGGATTTCTTAGGAAAAATTTGACCGCCGTCTTGGCCGGAAAAATAGGGACAGATATTAATTATCATCAGATGATAATGTCTGTCCCTATTTATGCTCATTTACTGGAGGCGGCAAGGGGATTTAAATTCCGGACCTGCTGATGAGGAATGCGTGAAGGGTAAAAAACTACTGGTAACCAAGGGAAACTATAAATATCTAATTTAGAGTGTTATTAACAAGATACGCCAAAATTAACCTCCACTGATTTTTGCTATTTTTCCCCTTGATTACCGGTGTTTTAATCAATTATGGCAAGTGAGTGCGCTTGTCAAATATAGACTAAAGCGAACCACAGCTCGTTTTAAATCTCAGCGCCCCATTAGGTCTGACCGGACTAACGACTATAGTTGCCATACCCATCCAATATCTTATGCGCCTCTCCCTTAACCATCTCTATTAATTCGCCAGGTTCGATAACCCTGGCTTCACTCCCAATACTCATTACCCAATGGAAAATTTCAAAGAGATTGCTGACCACGACTTTCATTAGGAATTTGCCATCTTGGACAGGGCTAATTTCTTGGTTGGCAATCCAAGAGCGATTAGCCACATAATCATAAAGGATTTCGGGAAATTCTATTGTCACGGTAATTTGATTGGCTTCGTCTCCCTTAAATACTCCAAACGACCTTTCATAAAATGATTCTGGTGAATAATCTGTAGGATAGTCAAAATAATCTTTGGTCAATCTGGCCGTTAAAATATTATCAACTCTGAACGTCCTGATTTCCCGATAATTCTCTACCCAGGCATTCAGATAAAGGGCATCCCGGTGCATCACCAAAGTATAAGGCTGAATCAAATACTGCCTTTCGCCTTTCTGAGATCGGTAAAATAATTCCAGCTTAAACTGATTTAAAAGTCCTCGGAGAACCACATCAATATGTTCATCCACCTCTTCATAACTCCTGCTGCCAAACCCGGTGGTATAAAATTTCTTCTGGTAATTTTTCAAAAGAGCCCGTTGTGCCAGAGGAATTGTCTCTTCCAGATCAGCAAACATATCCATCAATCCATCCCGAACCACTGTTTGGTCTAAAGAGGACATGAGGATTGAGCCCAGGTAGAGCGACATCAATTGATAGGGCGTGGCTTCCAAGGGCATGGTTTCGTTCAATCGCCATCGTTCCACCCCACCGGTTCTGGTAACCCTAATTAAAGGCTCTCCTTGGCGGTTGCTGAGAAATTCATTCATGGCCTTGAGATAGCGCCTGGCCGTTCTTTCAGAGATGTCAAGAATTCTCAGGATATCTTCCAGGGTCAGAGAGCGGCCTTGCATAGCCAGCGTATAAATCAACTTGGCCATATTCAATGCTGCCGGATAGGTCGGTCGCCTTTTCTCGTTCATAATTATTTTTTAGCATAGCCCAGCTCATAAGACAACGGTTGACTTTCTAATGAGTTATATTCTTTTCAGCTACGTTGGGAAAGCAACGGTTAGGGTAAAAACATGAAGACAGGAGAAAGGCAATGGATATGGAGATTGTCATATACGGCATAATTGGCGCCTTCGCAATATTAGTATGCTGGCTGCTGGATATTTATTCACCGACCATAGAAAAGAAAATGTATTCACCAGAAAATCTCCGGACAGAAAAATCACCGGTCATCCTTCCCACCTGCTGTATTTGCCTTAAAATCAGGGATGAAAAAGGGAATTGGCATGAGAGGAATGATTATCAGGCTGATTATCAAGGAGTGATTTTCAGCCATACTTTTTGCCCTGAATGTGCTTCCATCCACTATGCGGGATTCTATCAGGGAACCGAACAGGAGATGATTTCCACAAATTACTAATTGGAAACTTGAGCAGACTATGGGAGGTATCAAGATATGGAAAATATTCTGGCGTCATTTCTGGCCGATATATCGGTAGGCCCGGAGCAGTTCTATAAAAATATGGCTATCTTCCCTTTACTGGCTAACCAAGGTGCTCAGGTGGAATTTATTACCCTGGATGAGGCCCTGGCCCTGAGCGCCTTGGTTATCACGGAAATCGATGAATCAGGCCGGGTTCCCGAATTAAAGGTGGTCAATAATTCCAAGCAGAAAATTTTATTATTGGATGGAGAGGAACTGGTAGGGGCTAAGCAGAATCGGGTCTTGAATGTCACGATTTTATTGGCTCCCAATTCTGAGTCTTTAATTCCGGTTTCCTGTATCGAGCAGGGACGTTGGTCATATAAAAGCCGGGAATTCAGCAGCGCCAACCGAACCATGAGCGCTTGTTTGCGCAAGAGTAAAGCACAATCTGTCCATGAAAGGGTGCGTCAATCAGGTTCCTTTGCTTCGGACCAGGGTGAGATTTGGCAAGAGATTGAGCGGAAATTTGTCCGCTGTCAGGCACCCCCCTCTCCCACCATGGCCTTGTCCGATCTCTGTGAAGCCAAAAAAGATATCACCGAAGATTATCTGAAAAACTTTTCCCTGGTGGATAAACAAATGGGCCTGGCGGTGTTTATTGATGGCAATATAGCCGGGGTCGAATATTTAGGGAACCATGACAAATTTCAACTCCTCTACCATAAATTGGTCTCGAGTTATGTCATGGATGCTCTCGAAAATGATATTGAGGCTCCGAAAGAACAGACTTCCCGTTCGTTTAATATATTAATCGGCTTTCTGGCAGATGCGGCTAAATCCCCTCTGGATAGGAGAAAATCTGTTTCTCTCGGGTGGGATATGCGGCTTGAATCAGAGAACGTCGTTGGTGCCGGTTTGGAGTTTGAGGAGCAGATTTTGCAATTGAGCCTTTTTCAGAAAGATATCGGTCAGAGAACCGGCAATAATGGAAGACCCTTGCGCCGGGCTTCTGGGAGACGCCATAACCTGGTGAGATAACGCGAGGTATAAAAGCTTATGTGGAGCCACAGCCGAGCCGATACATTTGGTTATATGGGTCTGACGATATTTTTGCTGCTGGCAATTATCTCTGGGGTATTTCCTACTGCAGCAGCGGAAGATGTGGATGTCTATGATGATAATTACCGCCTCCAATACCGCATCCGGGGCGGAAAAGTTTATGACCGAAATTACCGCCAGCAATATCGCATCGATGGCAACAAAATCTACGACCGGGATTATACGCTGCGCTACCGGGTTGATGATGGTAAAATTTATGATCGGGAATACCGATTAAAATATCGGACGGGTGGCGATAAGGTGTATGATAGGGATTACCGGCTGCGGTATCGGTTGGAGAGGAAGCATTGAATATTTAGCTAAATATACTTGATTTCGAAAGTTCAATTAAAGACTTCGCTCTGGGTTATTACAATATGAAGACAACCAATTTTATACATAGGAATTATCTTGAGAAATTATGTTTATATCTTATAATTATGACATTTACACATCCAGGATATGCAGTCGATCAGAAACAAAGCCCTGGCTTCTGGCTTGCTCCACCACCGCGTTGAAAAAGGTCCGGAAACCATCGGCCCCCAAACGTTGCCGGAAGCGGCACAAGGTGGTGTGGTCCGGCGGGAACTCCTCAGCACTCGGACCCAGAAACCACTTGAAGGCCATGTTGAAGGTAATCTGCTCTTTTACCTCGCGATCGGAAAGATCATAGAGAAATTGGAGAAAGACCATCTTGAACATCAGCACCGGATCCCAAGCGTACCTGCCCCAATCAACATAAAAATCCCGGCAGATATTTCGAACAAAACTGAAATCCACCACCTGACTCAGTTCATACTGGAGGTGCGATCGCCGGGCTAGGAGGTTTTCATAAATATGGTTGCCAAAAAATGAACCGTTGGCTCCGCCTTTATTGGTCATATCAACCTCGGAAAATGTATTTCCTTGATATTACCACATGTTAGGCAATTTCACGAGCCTTTTTGATATCAATTTCACGTAGTATTTTCGATACGTTTTGCAACAGTCTTAAATTATCTCGAGAATCTTGATTCTGTTTTCCCAGAGATAATGATCATAATATCATTCATAATAACAATTATTTTTTGATATAATAATTGAAATAATAAAAGAGAGATATTTTCCCATGGAAGAGATTATTCGATTGATTCAAAAACAAATTCCCTTGGGAACTAATATAACCTTACATCTTAAAACTGGTAAAGAGGTATCGGGCATATTGACGGAAATTAGTCTTAATCATGTCACATTAAAATCTGAAGGTCAGATTAAGACGATTATTGCAGAAATGATTGGAATGTGGGAAGAACTGACAGATTCAAGTGATCAAATTGAATCATTTGCTTATGATAAGACCAATAAACTGAAAGACGTTCCCCAATCTCAGGATATTACCAATCAAGAATTAGATAAGCAACTTATTGAAATAAAGGCTCGTTTTAATGCTGAGCTTCAGGTAGCAAATATTAATGAACTCAAAAATCCTGATTTTATATTACCCGATGACGAAATTATAGGCAAACAGGCCCATGATGCTAAGAACATTTGGAATAAACTTAGGGAAAAATATAATTACGCAGTAAAAGTAAATGAACTAAGTGAAAAATTCGGTAGAATTCAACCGATTCTCCATGAAATGATAGCTCTTTCGGGTCGATTTCCTAATTCTCCAAGTATTAAAAGACAGTTAGCCTATATTTTATGGCTTTGTAAAGATTATAAGAAGGCTTTGGACCTCTATAAAGAAACGGCAGCGAAATCAAAAGAATTAATAGATTGGTATAATTTGGCCGTCTTGGGAATTATAAATGGGAATGAAGAATTGGCATGCTATGGATTAGAAAATTATTTTTATAATGTAAAATTTTTTCAAGAAATGAAGGCGTGGTATGTCTTGGTTAAGTTAATTAATGAGCATTCAAATTACGGAATATTGAACAATATATTAATTAATAAAGGAACCAATATCTCTGATGAAGAAATAAATATCATGATAGAAACAGGAATATACTTACTTTTATGTATCAATAATAACGATTCTGCAATAAACATTTTGAGAGACAGGTCAGAGAATAAAGAAGCAATAACCATAATAAAGAATATGCTCAACTTTTTAGGGGAACAATTAGGCGAGGGTTATCAAATTATAAAATCAGAGTTAACTGAATTAGAGGAGGATAACCACCTTGAAAAAGAAGATAATCACCAACCTCAAGGATACATATATAATTTTAAACGAGATAGAAATTATGGATTTTTAGAGGGTATCGATGGAGATGATTACTTTTTTCATCGAAGTGCAATTTTAGATAATGAATTATTGGACAAAGTCCTTTATCTGAATCCAGGGGAAAGGATACCAGTAATATTTGATGTTGCCCAAGGTATAAAAGGACCTGTAGCAATTAGGATATTGATGTTTCGAACCATGGATGAGATGTTAAGTCGAGCGTCAGAATACGCTAATGAAGGTGATTATCCCCAAGCCATTGCCCAGATTAATAAACTTATAGAAATTGACCCAGAATACCCTAGCGCTAAGGAATTACAGAATAAGTGGCGTGAATACACACGAGTGACTGGTGTACCAAAAGGGAGTACTCCTTATGCTAGGGCAAAAAGGGCACAACTAATCGAAAAAGATCTCGACAAGGCTGTTCAATTACTACGTGAAGCTATTAAAAGAGGAGATAATACCGAAAGTGCAGTTAAAGATTTAGCATCAGTATTAGTCCAACAAGGCAAACCAGAAGAAGCTATTAAAACATTAGAAAGCCATAAGCAGGTAAGTAGTGATCCTAAATCCATAGATAACTTATTAATTACTTCGTATCAAAATGCTGGTCAATATGATCATGCCATAACCCTCCTTCAGAAAAAACTTAAACAGGCTGATAATGAGATTAAAAGGGCACCTTATTTATTTCAGATTGCACTTATGAATTTAAAAAAGGGAGACTACGGTCAATCCGAGCAATTTTTTAGAAAAATCCTTACCAAGCAGCCTGATAATGTAACGGTACAAAGAAACATCGCTATATGTTTATCAAAGCAAGGCCATTATGACGAAGCAAAAAAATTGCTTCAAAAAATCCTTAATATCTCTACTGATGTTAAGTCGGCAGAGATACTCGAAGCAATCAATCAAGCCATAGCAGGACAACCTGTAAAAATTGACGAAATTGTCATCGAAACAACACTAACAGCTTTTTCAGGAGATATTTCAAGGTTTACAAGGTTTTTTCTTGATCGTTGTAAATATGAGGGAGTGCAAGCTGATCGAGTTCAAAAACAAACCTTCAGCCCGCATGATATAAAAAAGTTAGAAGAACTGGCAACTAAGTTGGGTACTAGCAGACCATCAGATCGTGCTGCATATTACCTTTCTGCAGCTAAAATAGCATCACTTTTAGAAGAGGGTGATCCTAATTATTTTTCACGGTATCTTGGTCGTTGCTTCGCTTCAAAGGGTGATGCTATTGTCATTGAAGGCAGACCTCTGGCTGCAGCCCGGGCATATTACGCTGAAGCTCTGAGCGCATATGATGGGGATAGAAAGAGCAAGGATGAACAAGATGCCGTAAATGCGTTAGTTAGATTTTTATATTCTACCTTAGGACAAACCAATATTCCAATGAAGCCAAATATTCCTTCTATTGATGAAACATTAGATTTTGTTCTGACAAATCACCCAGAAGGGGTTAAAGTATTCAATTCAATTGCTTATCTTGTATTTCGTAGCCGATATGCTGCAAATCGGATATTAAACCGACTTTATGACAAAGCATCTCACCAGGCGATGGCTTTAGAATTCTTGAAAAGTGCAGAAATATCAGCTGGTAAGTCATCAATGAAATTAAATGATTTTGTGACATTGTGGAATATGCTGCAAAAAAAGAGTGCAGAAGCTGCACGTAATGTTTCTAACGAAGTTCGCTTATTGTCCAATATGGAATTTACTACAGCATCCTTAGAAAATATTTTGCAAGTGATCAAAAAGCTTAGTGAAAGACCCTCTATAGATCTCGACCAAGAAAGAATGCTCCAATTGCGTAATATATTTGAAACTTCGTTAGAATTGTGTAATCAAACAACATTTGAAGAAAAAGAACGTCTTTCTCTTCAAATTGGCAATCGCTGTCAAGATTTACTAATGGAAATTGAAAATAGTCCAACAAAATTTTCCGTTGAAGATTTATTCCCAGTCATTTGGGAAATCAAAAATAAAGCTGCCTCATATTTAGAAGAACTATATAAAAGCTCTATGCCTCAGTTAACCCTCCGATTACCGGTTGAATCATATTTTCCTGATAACAATCAAGATATTGAAGTTCAAATTGCCGTTAACAATCGGATCGGATGTAGTCCAGCTGAAGCATTAGAATTAATTATACAACAACAGGAACATGAAGCAGCCTTTGATCTCAAAGTGCCTGATATCAAACTGGACCGCTCTCTGAGGGGAGCGGAACAATTCATTCTCCGGGTGCCGCTTCATTTAAGCAAAGAGACAATAAATTCTCAGACATTTTCCTTACCGGTATATACTCAATATAGAACTAGATCTGGGGAGGTCATATCGACTTCCATCAAAAATTTCTCAATACGTCTTTATTCCGAGACTGAATTTGAAAAAATAGATAATCCTTATGCAGCTTATGCTGAGGGAGGGATTGTCGGTGATCCAAGAATGTTTTACGGTAGGGAGGAGCTGATTATAAATGTGGCGAAAACCATTATGGAATCTCGCCTACAAAGTAAATGTGTTGTCATTTTTGGCCAGGCTCGTGCAGGCAAATCATCAATTTTGCATCATCTTAAAACCAAACTAACTTCTAATAAAGAATTATTAATTATTGATATAGGAAATATAGGAAAAATATTGGATGATCATTCAAAAATACCTCTATTATATCAAATACTTTTCGAGATATTAAGAAAATTAGAATATGCTCTTGAAGATAAGGTGAGTAATGGATTTGCTTCATTAGGAATTACTATCCCTAGTGAAAAAGGATTTTATGAACATCATAGTCCACTCAGCCTCTTTAGAAATATATTTGAAAAATTTAGACGTTCTTGTGAAAAATCACAAGAGTGGCGCAATTCCCGAATTATTTTACTTATAGATGAATTTTCTTATATTTATGGTTATATTACGGCAGGAAGTCTTCCTGAAAACTTTATGAAAAATTGGAAAGCGTTATTACAGGAAAACTATTTTAGTGCTGTTCTTGTAGGTCAAGATGTTATGCCAAAATTCAAACAGCGCTTTCCTAATGAGTTCGGAATAGCACAAGATGAACGGGTTACCTATCTAAAGCGCGAAGATGCAATTAAGCTTATTGATGAACCGATTCGTATAGGCGGTCGTCAAGGTGAAAGTCGCTACCGGGAAAAGGCGATGGACCGTATAATTAATTTAACGGCTGGTAGTCCTTTTTACATTCAAATCCTTTGTAATCGCTTGGTAGATTATATGAATAGGAAGCATGCCCGTTTAGTTACCGAAGCAGATATTGAGCAAGTAAAAGATGATCTAATTCGAGGGCCTAATGCCTTAGATCTTGATAAATTTGATAATCTTTTAAATTCTGGCGATACCTCTGAAGACGCCATTAGTAACGAAGATGCCAATAAAGTATTAACAGCAATAGCTTTCAACAGTAAAACGGGTCCCTGTAATCGTTATAATATTCTTTGTGAAACCTCTAAGCCCGTTGATGAAATACTCGACGATCTTGTCAAACGAGAAGTTATTGAACGAGAGGGAGGCCAATATTATTTAATCCAAGTCGGCCTCTTTAATGAATGGCTAATTGCCCATCAATAGGAATAAAAATGTCATCTTATTTTGAAAATCCTTTTTCTGATTACGGTGGAATAGTTAGCGGTAATCGATTTATCGGACGTCGAGAAAGCTTGGAAGCCATAGAAAATAGAGTTATTCGTCCCTTTGAATCTGGTAATCTTGCAATAATAGGAGATTATCGCATAGGGAAGAGTAGTCTGGTTTATAAAGCGACTATGGAACGTCGAATTGATCTCCAGGCTAAAAACATGCTTCCAATTTGGATCAATTTAGCAACTTATGATAGAGCTGCAATATTTTTTCGTTCCCTCGTTACTAGTTGCTATGATGAAATGGATGACTTGGGATTGGTCACTGATACAATCAAAGTTGCTGCTAACCGTGCTTTAGAGGATGAATTATCCTGGGGTGAAGGCTATAGAAGAATTCAAAGATATTTTGAAAAGGTTCGTCAATATGGTTATCGCATTATATTTATATTAGACGAATTTGACCATGCCAGGCTCTTATTTAAAGGAGATATTTCCGGTTTTCAGGGATTACGGGAACTTTCTTATCGACCAGAATGGCGTGTAACCTTTATTACTACCTCAAGACGCTCACTTCGGGAAATTGAATTACAAACTAAGGCTATTTCAACTCTTGATGGGATTTTTCATAAACATTATTTGGGCATGTTTAATCAAGAAGATTTGCAACAGTATTTTAAGTGTTTTTCAAATGTCGGAATAAATATGACAACCGATCAGCAAGAGGATCTGAATATCATATGCGGTGGACATCCTTATCTGTTAGAAATGATAGGGTATGAACTTGTCGAAGCACTTAGAGAAAATCAAGGAATAGATATAGATAAAGCTGCTCTTCGCGTTAGAGGATCTTTCCTCGATCACTATGATCATATGATCAATATCTTAAAAGAAGATGGTACCCTTGATAAAATGCTTCAAATTCTCTTTGGGCCTGTTTTTGATGTCAAGCAAACTGATGCGGAGGAATTACTTCGTTATTCTTTAATATTAGTCTCTGACCAAGGAGAATATGTCGCATTTTCAAAACACTTTCAAGACTATTTAAAGATGATAGAACGTCAGAGCGATCTTTGGTCATTATGGAGGGAAACAGAAATTACTCTCCGAAATTTTATTACCAATACCATGATTAAAAAATATGGAGATAACTGGGTTGAAAAATTATTAAAGGCACGGCCACATCTGAAAAACATATTCGAACAATGCCAGGTAGCCCAAAAAAAAGAAGAAAAAACTTTTGGTAGCAGGGCATCAAATTCTTTGCTAGATTTTTCTTATCCAAAAGATTTATTTGCCATTATTTTTGCTGAATGGGATGTCTTTAAATCGATAATGGGAAAGGATACAAAGTATTGGAATCCTCACAGCAACTTGCTGGCAAAGATCAGGACACCATTAGCTCACAATAGAGATGCAGCACTGTATGAACATGAACGCGATCTTGCTGGAGGATATTGCAAAGAATTATTAAAAAAAATCACTGCTGTCCGGTAGATGATACGTAAAAAAGTCAAATAATATTTAATAAAAAAGTCCCCATAACCGCCATTTTTGTTATAACGTTTTACCTAAAAACCAAATAACATAGGAGAGTTAAGGGGGCTATGGCACATCTTAACACAATCTTTGGGGCAAATGCTACAACTAGTACCGAGACATGTTTTCGACCATATCGTTGATACCCATTCCTGGGCAGGCCCGAAGCCCAGAACATTTTCATATTGGTCACAGTTTGGCGCCATGCTATACGCCCAATTCAGTAGTCGCAAGAGTCTCCGGGATTTGGTGTTTAGTCTCGATCAACACGTCAAGAAACTTTATCACTTGGGCCAGTCCGAGGTGAAACGCTCTACCCTGGCAGAGGCTAATGAACAATGTCCGGCCATTATTTTTGAAGAGGTTTATCACAAATTATTGCACCGCTTCTATAGCGAGATGACCCGTAACAATAAACGGCAGTCCAAGATAAAAATCCTTGATTCGACCACCATTGATCTCTGTGCCAGCGTTTTCCCCTGGACTTACTTTCGAGCCCGCAAGGCTGGCATTAAGTTGCATACGGTGATAACGGATATGCTGCCGAAATGCGTCATCCTGACCGAAGCCAAGATTCACGACATGCAAATTGCCAAAACGCTGCAATTCGATCCAGGTGATTTATTAATTTTTGACCGTGGTTACATCGATTATGCCTGGCTGCATCGCCTCCACCAGAAAGGCGTCTGGTTTGTGACCCGACTGAAATCCAATGCCTGCTTCGAGGTCATCGAAACGTTGAAAAATCCCGCTCCTGACAGGGTTCTAACTGACGAGATCATCCGTTTGAACTCCGAGCATGGTCTTCATAGCTATCAAGGCACCCTGCGCCGGGTGCACTACCGAGACCCTGAAACTGGCAAAGAATATGTCTTTTTAACCAATCGCTTTGACCTGTCTGCCCTCGCCATCGCAGATCTTTACCGACAACGTTGGCAGATAGAGCTTTTTTTCAAGTGGGTCAAACAGAATCTGAAAATCAAAACCTTTTATGGCACTTCCCGAAATGCCGTCTTAATCCAAATCTGGACTGCTTTAATAGCCTATTTGCTGCTCATCTGGTTAAAAATAAAAACCACCATAAATATCGGCATCTTAGAATCGTCTCGACTCATTCAAGCCACATTGATGGAACGACGTTCACTTTGGGAAACCATTTGTCCAAAAAAACGTCCGCCTACCTCCATAAATAACCAGATGGACTTACTCAATTATTGTGCCGGACACTAATGATTGAAAATAAATAAATTCAGGATTTCTTTATGGTTGAACCCAAGTGCCCAAAGTGCAACTCCCCGATGGTATTAAGAACTGCCAGGAGAGGAATTCATGCGGGGAATAAATTTTATGGTTGCTCAAGATACCCAAGCTGTAAAGGAACCATGCCGTTTGAGCATGATGGTTCTGATTCCGTAACCGAGACAGCAAAGCCAATTCATTCCCGCCAACTGGATTTACCCCGAACACTAATTGCACGCAGTAAATTTAAGGGTTATCAGGTTCGTTTCCTTGAATCCGTAGCGGTCCCATCACTAGTTTTAGAAAAAATGATTGATGACTCAATCGGAAAAGAATTTAAGTTAGGATTCTCCCAATTGCGAATTGATTATCCATCTCAGATCGATCAAGGGATATTTTTAACGGAACGAGAACGACAATTACTCTCTGTGACCGAAAAAATATTAACAAGGGGGAGAGTAACTCTTTGTTCGCCTTTTTAGAAAAATCATTTGAAAAGCCTGTTAAGAAAAATACAATATAATTAATTATATTATAGAGTTATGCATGGAAAGCTGGTATAATTGAGATGGTCGATCTTAATAAATACCAGGAGCTTTCCATGCAAGAAAAAGATATCAAGCGGATCGTGGTTAAGCAACTCAAGACCAAATTTCCTTACTGGCGAGGCCTGACTGCACCCGTCCAGCGTACCAGCGTCGGGTTGATTGCACGGATAACTAGACCATAAGAAATGAATTTAGGCGCAATCACATCTCGGCGAGCCACCAGCTGTGGCGCGGCACAGCCGTTGAGGATCCGCCGGGTGCGTCAACGCCTCACCGCGGCATCAGCGCGAACACACCCCAACCCAGGTATTCACGCGTATAAGCGGCGTAGCGCTCGGGTTCCGAGGTCAGTTTGGTTCGAACATCTTTGGCGAACTCGTCGTCGGGATTGGCTTCAAGCCATCGGCGCATGGTGAGCCATTTGGCCGCCTCGTATCTATCCCAGCCGTCTTGGTCAGCCAGAACCATTTCAACGACGTCGTAGCCAAGGTGGCCGAAAGACGCAAGAAGTTCCGGAAGCATGAGAAAGTCGGAGATTGAGTTGGCAAGACACCCCTTGGCAACATCTTCCGTCGGCGGTAACTGCCGCCAGTAGGGCTCGCCGATGAGGATGATCCCTCCGGTGCGCAAGCTCTGCGCCAGAAGCTCGATAGTGCCGACGACTCCCCCACCGATCCACGTGGCACCGAGACAGGCTGCCACTCCGACCTTTTCGTCGGCGACGTAGCCGACAGCGTCGCCGTGGATGAACTCGACTCGATCGGCGACCCCGAGTTCTTCAGCGCGGAGTTTCGCTTGCTCGGTGAACAACTGGCTCATGTCGATGCCGGTGCCGATGACGCCGTGATCGCGTGCCCAGGTGCATAGCATCTCCCCCGAACCGCTGCCGAGGTCGAGCACACGAGTCCCCGATTCCAGGCGCAGCGCCGCGCCGAGAGTGGCGAGCTTTTCGGGTGTGATCGGGTTGTGGATGCGGTGAGCACTTTCAGTGATGTTGAATATTCGTGGAATGTCCACTGTAGAAAATTTCCTTACGGGTGTAAATAGATTCGGTCAGGGCCTAACACCTTTGTGGCGGCCTCGCCGATGATGATGAGGCTCATGATGACGGCCTGCTGGGTGCGCTTGTCAGCCAGGAAGTTGTCCTTGCCCAAGCCTTCCACGAAGCCACAGGCTTCGGTCGCGGCCTGCTGTATGTGATCGAGGTAATCGGGCAGACGGTTTTCGCTCATACCGGCTGCGCCTCCGCGAGCACCTTGGCCCGGAACTTCGGCGGCAGGTCGCTAGACGTCAGCAAATCAACGTCAACGCCGAGCAGCAATTTCAGTTCTTCTTCCAAATCGCCCAAGTTCAACCACGTGGCACCAGGCAGCGCGTCAACCAACAGGTCGAGGTCGCTGCCGTCCCGGTCGGTGCCATGCAGCACCGAACTGAAGACGCGCGGGTTCGCCGTGCGGAAGCGGCTTACCGCTTCGCGCACCGCGCTTCGCTTCATGTCGAGCACAACGGACGGTCGCATGGGCATCCTTTCTTATCGAAACCCGTTGAGATGATATGCAATCAAGAATAGAACTTCAAGAACTATTTTCGAGAATCGCAATGCCTTGACAGTCATCAAAGATATTCGGAAACGAAACCTGATGAGACGTTTTGCTTCCCCCGGTTCCATAAACTTAAGCAGATCGCCATCGATGAAATCAGCATTGGCAAAGGCCATCGCTACCTGACCATCGTACTTGACTTGAAAAGTGGTGCCGTCGTCTATGTCGGGGAGGGCAAAGGTGCCGAAGTCCTGAAACGGTTCTGGAAAATCCTCAAGCGGCAAAAGGTGCATATTGAAGCCGTGGCCACCGACCTGTCCCCGGCCTATATCAGTGCCGTCCCTAGTCACCTTCCTAAGGCGGTGTTGGAACTCAATCAACCCTTGGCACTGGCCTACTATATGAAAGAAGACCTGCGCCAGATTTGGATGCAATCCGATAGAACCACAGCCACCAAAATCTTACACGATTGGGTGCAAAGGGCCTTTGCCTCAGGTATCTCTACGCTCATCAAGTTCGCCAAGACTGTGGCCATGTATCGTTCAGGCATACGAGCCTATTATGACTATCCTATATCTACCGGCTGCCTTGAGGGCACCAACAATAAAATCAAAACGATGAAACGGCAGGCCTATGGTCTTCGAGACCTGGAATTTTTCAAACTCAAAATCTTGGCACTTCACAATGCGAAGTACGCTTTAGTCGGATGAACCGTATTTTAATCTTGTGACTCAAAACCGACATAATTCCACTAGTGCCGGAAATGGAATACTTCTTGCTCAAATAATCAGAAATTGCCTGTCTGGGCAGACTCTCAATTCAAGTGGAGCCGGAGAGGAACCAGGCCGTCAATTGAGAATTGTGATGCCCGACCAAGATGGCGCTTCATCGCGGGATACACGTTATTCCTCAAAATATCATCGGTATACGGAAGCAATGCTGTTGCGAGGCGAACTTAAGGATCTGACGGCCACCCGGGGCTTCAAAGATTCTCAGTTCCTGTTCTTAAGGTCAAGTCCACCTCACTGCCGGAAACGACAATTCCCCTGAAGCAGATGCAAATCAGAAGAACAACAATGGGGGTTGGTAGCGGTTGTAGAGTTACAATTATGTCGAATAAAAATAGCTTTAATTACAATATTGTATAACTAAGTCGATCAAGACAATATAATCAGTAATATCAACGAAATATATGATCTTAAAGAAATGCCGGTCTGACATATTCTGAACCAACGATAGCTGCTTAAAATTGCCAGCCTGTGGGGGGTGATCTCAACAAGATAATAAGCTAATCATATCTATATGTTATAAATATATCAACCATATCTTAGGAAGACCCATAGATCCAATAATCAACATATTTGTAAATACACTCGGTTTTGACCGAGATACGATCTTAAACTATCATCAGGAGGAAATAGCATGACTTTTAGCAATCCGAATCGCAGCCCGGCAACGCTGACCAAGACTCGGGTGAAGCCCGCGCCGATTTCCGGCATCTGTGTCACCTGTTTGGATAGCTGCCCCGGACCGTGTGAAATCGGCCGCTCTGCCATTCGCGGTCGGGAAATGCTCTACCCCCAACCGTTCGGCAACGTCACCGCCGGGGCCGATAAAGACTATCCGGTGGATCTTTCTCATTTCAATGTACAAGGCACCTGTGTTGGCGCCGTGGGTATTGAGGCGAATTCAGATAAGGCTACTTTTCCGGCGGTGGATGTAAGCGCTGAAATCGGCGTCAACGCCAAGGTACAACTAGATTTCCCCTGTTTTACCGGTGCCTTGGGATCTACCGAGATTGCTCGCGTACATTGGGAAGCCATGGCCATCGGCGCCGCCATCAGCGGCATTATCATTGTCTGCGGCGAGAACGTCTGCGGCATGGACCCTCAGGCGGAGATTAAAAACGGTCGCGTGGTACACTCGCCGGAGATGGCGCGGCGGGTAAAGATCTTCAAAGATTGGTACCAGGGCAAGGGCGATATCATCGTTCAGGCCAATGTCGAGGACGGCCGTCTGGGCGTCCCCGAGTACGTGATTGAAAAGCTCGGAGTAGAGTTCTTCGAACTGAAGTGGGGCCAGGGTGCCAAGAATATCGGCGGCGAAGTCAAACTGCATACCCTGGAGCGCGCCAAGCTGCTCCGGGACCGCGGCTATATCGTGCTTCCCGATCCCCAAAACTCGGCTACCGAAGAACGGTGGATAGCCAAGGGCATCAAGGAATTCGAACGCCATTCCCGGTTGGGCATGGTCGATGAAGATGAATTCTATAAAACCGTGGAGCATCTGCGCCGGGTAGGCGCTAAACGGATTTCCCTCAAAACCGGCGCTTATCGTCCCGCTGACCTGGCCCGGGCGGTTAAATTCGCCTCCCAGGCCAAGATCGATCTGTTAACGGTAGACGGCGCCGGCGGGGGCACCGGCATGAGCCCCTGGCGCATGATGAACGAATGGGGCGTTCCCACGGTCTACATCGAATGTCTGCTCTATGAATATCTCAAATACCTGGACGGTAAGGGTGAATTTGTGCCGGACTGCGCCATCGCCGGCGGTCTCTCCCTTGAAGACCATATCTTCAAGGGCCTGGCCCTGGGCGCCCCCTACGTCAAACTGGTCTGCATGGGCCGTTCGATCATGACCGCCTCTATGGTGGGCACTAATGAAGGGCGTAAGCTGGAGGCCATGTGCCAACGGGAAGAACGTGATTGCAAGGAGGCCTATGTAGAGCATTTTGCCGAGGCCGCCACCCTGCGCCGCCGGTTTCCTTTAGGGGAACACGGCATCATCCCGCCTGGCGCCATCGGCATGTACAGCTATATCAGCCGACTGACCCAGGGTCTGCAGCAGTTCATGGCCGGGGCGCGGAAATTCGCCCTGAAACATATCACCCGCGACGACCTGTTTGCCCTGACCGAAGAAGCCGCCAAAATCTCCGGCATTCCCTACGTCATGGATGCTGATGCCGATGAAGTCGAAAAGATTTTAGGGTACCGGCGCTAGTTCAGATTATTTACAAACTTGTAGACTTTTAACCGGGGGCAGGAGACGCCAGCTTTCTTGCCCTTTCCCTTTTCCTGAGAAATCCTTTCCCTTCCTCACAATGTTCAGACTGAAGGTTACCCGGCCATGGGGACCGATATACCCTTCCGATTATCATGATAAAAGCCGGAACAGGTCTTCAACCCGCTCCGGCTCTCTATTAATTAACACTCAATACAACTCGGGCAGTTGGGCGGTTTAGTACATGCCGCCCATACCGCCCATGCCGCCGCCCGGAGGCATCGGCATCGGTTCTTCCTTCTTGGGTTTCTCGGCGATCATGGCCTCGGTGGTGAGCAGCAGCGAGGAAACGGAGGCTGCGTTCTGCAGGGCGAAGCGGGCCACCTTGGTCGGGTCGATGACGCCCGCTACCATCAGATCCTCATATACCCCGGTTTCAGCATTAAAGCCCATGGCGCCGCTTTCCTTCTTCACATGTTCGGCCACCACGGAGCCTTCGCCACCGGCATTGTTGGCAATCTGCCGCACCGGTTCTTCCAGGGCCCGTTTGATAATGTTGACGCCCAACTGCTCGTCATGGTTCTCCAGCTTAAGGCTTTCCAAGGCCGGCAGGGTGCGGATGAAAGCGACGCCGCCGCCAGGGACGATGCCTTCTTCCACCGCGGCCCGGGTGGCGTTCAAGGCGTCTTCCACGCGGGCTTTCTTCTCTTTCATCTCTACTTCGGTAGCCGCGCCGACGCGGATGACGGCTACGCCGCCGACGATCTTGGCCAACCGCTCCTGGAGCTTTTCCCGGTCATAGTCAGAAGTGGTCTCATCGATCTGGGCCCGGATCTGCTTGACCCGCGCTTCGATCTTTTCCCGGGAACCGGCGCCGTCGATGATGGTGGTATTATCCCGGTCGATGTTGATCTTCTTGGCGCTGCCCAGGTCTTTGAGTGAAATGTTTTCCAGTTTAACGCCCAGGTCTTCGGAAATCACCTGGCCGCCGGTGAGGATGGCGATATCTTCTAACATGGCCTTGCGGCGGTCGCCGAAGCCAGGGGCCTTGACCGCGGCCACCTGCAGGGTGCCGCGCAATTTATTCACTACCAGGGTGGCCAGGGCTTCGCCTTCCACATCCTCGGCAATGATCAACAGGGGCTTGCCCATTTTGGCGATCTGCTCCAGGATGGGCAGCAGGTCTTTCATAGCGCTGATTTTCTTCTCGTGAATCAGCAGCAACGGTTCTTCCAGGCTTACCTCCATCTTGTCAGGGTTGGTGACAAAATAGGGAGAAATATAGCCCCGGTCGAACTGCATACCTTCCACCACCTCCAGGCTGGTCTCCATGCCCTTGGCTTCTTCCACGGTGATGACGCCCTCTTTACCCACTTTGCTCATGGCGTCGGCAATAATGTTGCCGATGGTGGCATCGTTGTTGGCGCTAATAGTGCCTACCTGGGCGATCTCTTTCTGGTCTTTGGTAGGTTTGGAGATCTTCTTCAGCTCCCCGACGACAGTTGCTACGGCCTTGTCCACACCGCGCTTGAGGGCCATAGGGTTGACGCCGGCTGCTACCAGCTTGGAACCTTCCTGGTAGATTGCCTGGGCCAAAAGAGTAGCCGTGGTGGTACCGTCACCGGCCACGTCCGAGGTCTTGGAGGCCACTTCCCGGACCATCTGGGCGCCCATGTTCTCGAACTTGTCTTCAATCTCGATCTCTTTGGCTACGGTGACGCCGTCTTTGGTAATGGAGGGGGCACCGAAGGATTTTTCGATAATGACGTTACGACCCTTAGGACCCAGGGTTACCTTAACTGCGTCGGCCAGGGTGTTGACGCCGCGCAGCATGGCTTCCCTTGCCTTGATATCGTATTTGATTTCCTTTGCTGACATATTAAACCACTCCTCTCAAAAGGAAAAATTTTTATAAGGTTCACATGTTTTCAAGAACACAACGAAATTTGAAAGAATGATTGGTGGCATAGGCCTCCTGGCCTGTGCATCAGCGTGCCGGCTGCTCACACTAATGCTTTTTCTGCTCACCGCCCACTGCCCACTGTTTTTATAAAAGGCGAGTCTAGAGAGTTAATCTTCGAGTATGGCCAGAATATCATCTTCCCGCATCATCAGGTGCTCTTCGCCTTCGACCTTGATCTCGGTACCGGCGTATTTGCCAAACAGGACGCGGTCGCCGGGTTTTACGGTCAGGGGAACACGTTCGCCGTTATCGGCAATCTTACCGGAACCTACCGCTATGATCCGGCCCTCAATGGGTTTCTCTTTGGCGGTGTCGGGGATATAGATGCCGCCTTTGGTCACTTGCAACTCTTCGGTCCGCTTCACCAGAACGCGATCGTTCAAGGGGATAACCTTCATGCTACAACCTCCTGGTATATTATTGATAATTCTTATATGAGGGACACATTAATTAGCACTCACAGGCATTGAGTGCTAACAACGTTAATTTAAGCTGATTTATTCGGATGTCAAGAGGGAAGGAAGGAAATTTTTCCGGGAGTGAAAAAAAAGGCGCCGCCCAGCATCCACGGGAGGCCAAAGCTCTCCGCACCCGTAGATGCAAAAATATATTTGACATGAAAGAAAAAGTGATGATATCATTTACGCTATTATGAATTGGGCAAAACTTGACAAACTTCGAAGTTGGGTTAAAGAATTAAGGGAAAAAGGGGGAGTTAATAGTTCCGAACTTGAGTCTTTAGCCAGTGCTCTTGGGAGGGTTCCAAGTGACCGGGGAAAGCATCAGACATGGATTAACAAGAGGTTTCCCGATCTTCGTCCAATTAGCATACCACGCCATGGTTCAAAGGATCTAAATAAAATTACAAAAAATAGTATTCTTGACCAATTGGAATTCGATCTTGAAAAAATAGAAGAAGAAATTGTCGAAGAATAGCTCGGGAGGTATATCCATTATGAAAAAGATAATGAAAGAGCCAGAGGATTATTTGAAAAAACCATATTCCCGCATTCTAATTCCTGATGAAGAAAGTGGAACATATACTGCATTAATATTGGAGTTTCCAGGTTGTATTGCTCAAGGGGATACACCATCAGAGGCTTATGAACATTTAGAAGATTCTGCAAATGATTGGATAAAGACAGCGATTAATCTTCAACAGGAAATTCCTTCTCCATCACAATCCATGTCATTTGGGGGAAGAATTCTTCTTAGATTACCTAAAAGCCTGCATAGACAATTATCAATAACTGCCCATAGAGAAGGTGTTAGTTTAAACCAATTTATAGTCTATTCTCTTGCAGAAAAAATTGGCTCTTTTAGCCTATATGAAAAAGTTACTAAAAAACTTGATCAAAGAATATGTATGTTAGCTATGAATATAGCTGCTAATACCGTGGAAAAATATCTAAATATAGATCCAGAAAAAATTGGTTGGAAAGAGGAGGTTCGTTCCAATGCCGGAGACCAAACAGATTGCTTTTTCCTACAAGGAAGTGGCCGAAGCACTCATACGATATAATGACATTCATGAAGGATTATGGGGAATCTATATTGAATTTGGTTTAGGTGCAGCAAATGTGGGACCTGAGCCGGGAGGGGATGTTTTTCCAACAGCCATCGTCCCGGTCAAAAAAATTGGACTTCAAAAGTTTGAAGAGCCGAGTAATTTAGCTGTAGATGCTGCCAAAGTTAATCCAATTAAAGAAAAATAATATTTTTCTTAAGAGCAGAGCGATATTGCCCCCCCTAACTAAAACACTCTACTGAATCTTTTGCCTAAATTGAGCGATCTCTGGAATGATCTCATTGTAGCCGCAGGCTGTAGCCTGCGCTTGCCCCAACCTCATGGGTCCCCGCCATTGAGCGCAACTAATTGTTTCGGCTATAAATCGCTCAATTTAGGTTTCGATCATTAAAATTTATGATTTCTTCTCTACAAATTTTGCCACGTTCAAAACCCATCGTTTCCATGGCAAAAATGCCAAATATTATCAGGTTATTGAAAACTTTTGAACACCGAAACCGCTCAGGGGAATTAAAACAGCAGCATCACCACGGTGACTGCCACCGCAATCCCTACCAAGTCCGCCGTCAGGCATACCGGCACCAGGTACCTTGACTTGCGGATGCCAACCGAGCCTAAATAGACGGCAATAACGTAAAAAGTGGTCTCGGCGCTCCCCATAATCACCGCCGAAATAATGCTGGCTAGAGAGTCGGGGCCGGTAGTTTTCAGAATTTCAGTGAAGATGCCCAGGGTAGCGGCGTTGGACATCGGTTTAACCAGGGCGATGGAAAAGATTTCAGGGGGGAGATGCAGTGGCGCTGCTACTGCAGCAAAAACTTTTTTGAAAAAATCATGCGCCCCCGAGGCCTGCAAGGTCTTGACCATGATGAAGATGGCCAGGACATAGGGAAAAATCCCAACGATAATATTAATGCCATCTTTAGCGCCCGAAACAAAAGACTCGTAAACCGGCGTCTTCCTGGCGAAGCCGTAGGCAACGGTGAAAAAAATAAACAACGGGATAATATACTGAAAGGAAACTTGTAGCTTTTCCATGTCAGGGCTTTCTGCTGTTCAATACTTTAAATACATAGAGAATGACCACGGCTGTAGCTGCTGAGATGATCGTGGCGATGAAGGTGGGCAGCATGACCTGGTTCGGGTTTTTGGAGCCGTAGCTGGCCAGGAGGCCGATGACCGTAAAGGGAATCAACTGCACGCTGGCCGTATTGATGACAATGAAGAGCATCATCTCAAAGGTGACCGTGTCGGGTTTGGGGTTGAGCGTCTGGAGGTCCTCCATGGCCTTGATCCCTAATGGTGTCGCGGCGTTGCCAATACCCAGAACGTTGGCCAGCAGGTTCAGGGTGATGTTGGTGACGGCCGGATGGCCCTTCGGGATGTTGCGGAACAACAGTGAGATAACCGGTCGGAAGAAGTTGGACATTTTATAGATTATACCGCAATCTTCCAGGATTTTCGTCAGCCCCAGCCACAGTGAGACAATCCCCAGGAGATAGATGCAGACCTCCACGGCGGCCTTGCCGGCCTCGAACAGGGCCTGAGTAAATCCGCCAATGCTACCGTTCACGACGGCGAACAGGACACTGAGGCAGATAAGCACCATCCAGATGGCGTTCATAAGATATTCCGGTTAATGTGAAGCTTTGTTCGGAAGCGATGAATTGATTGACATTATTAAGCTTTTACTATAAAATAGTAAAAGAGAGGCTGCAATGCGAACCGCGATTTTTGACACCTTGGAATTCGCCAAAAAACTAAAAGCTGCTGATTTTACCGATCAGCAGGCTGAAACCTTGGCCACTGCCGTTTCAGAAATTATTGAAGCCCGCCTGGCCACCAAAGAAGATATCGCCATGTTGCAGCGAGATATTGCCATGTTGCAGCGAGATATCCGGGAGACCGAACTGCGCCTCAAACATGACCTCACCTTGCGACTGGGAGGCATGTTGGCTGGCGGCATCGCCGTGGTCGCGGCTCTCGTTAAACTTCTCTAAAATCCCTTTTTTTTATCCCTTCGGTCTAATTCTCATAGCATTATCAACCAAATAGCTAGAATTCCAACGACGGCTGTTTGCCCTTTTTCGGCTTCCGGTCGAAATATTCCTGGGCTAGGCGGGTGGCGACGCGTCCGCGTGGAGTGCGGTTCAGGAAGCCGCACTGAATGAGGAAGGGTTCGTAGACATCTTCCAGGGTATCGCGTTCCTCGCACAGGGCGGCTGCCAGAGTATCTACCCCCACGGGGCCGCCGTCGAATTTTTCGATGATGGTCAGAAGGATCCGTCGATCCATGCGGTCAAAACCACGGTTATCGACCTCAAGCAGATTCAAGGCGGCATCGGCGATCTGCCGGGTAATGCGGCCGTCGCCATGAACCTGAGCGAAATCCCGCACCCGCTTCAGCAGGCGGTTGGCAATGCGCGGTGTGCCCCGGGACCGCCGGGCGATCTCTGCAGCTCCGGCAACCTCAATGTCGATCTGCAGCGCCCCGGCGGATCGGGTAACAATGGCCTGGAGATGATCCGGGTGGTAAAATTCCACCCGCAGCATCAGCCCGAAACGGTCCCGCAGGGCCGGGGTCAACAGCCCCGCCCGAGTGGTCGCCCCCACCAGGGTAAAACGAGGAATATCCAGGCGAATTGCCCTGGCACCCGGTCCCTGGCCGATGATCAGGTCCAGTTTATAATCTTCCATGGCCGGATAAAGGACCTCTTCCACTACGTGCGGCAGGCGGTGGATTTCGTCGATGAAGAGGACGTCTCCAGGCTTCTGGTTGGTAAGCAGCGCCGCTAGGTCCCCTGGACGTTCGATCACCGGACCGGAGGTGGTTCTCAGACCTGCTCCCAGCTCCTGGGCAATGATAGTAGCGAGGGTGGTTTTACCTAAACCGGGGTGGCCGTGCAGGAGGATATGGTCCAGGGCTTCACTCCGCCCCTTGGCCGCGGTAATGGCTAGCTCCAGACTGCGCTTGACCTCGTCCTGACCGACAAACTCCCGCAGCGACCGCGGTCTGAGACCGATTTCCAGTCCCAGATCCTCGGGATGGCGCCGGGAACTGACAAAACGTTCCTGTTCTTCCATAATTACCCACAGCTTACCGCACTTCCTAAGGTATTGCAAGCCTCCTCTCATCCGACCGAGAATATTTCCTTCAACCCCTAACCCGCACCCCCTTGGACCTTAAAAAACCATAAAAAGATAAAAAACTCGTTGATCCTGAAAGATCAGGGAGATAGGATAAGGTAACAGCAGTCTGCCGGTCATCAGCGCTATGAATCTATTATGCCACCCGCTTTACGCCTTACTAGAAAGAAACCACTTTTCTAAGCCTTCAACAATCTCACAAAGCTGTCAGCACCGCTAACTCCAAGCCTGTCGCCAAAGCAGCGCTTGAATTTGGGATTGATAATTCAATTGATTTTTTGATTATCTTATGGTTTAAATATTCTGGTATAATCGCGTAGACCCATTCAACATCGATAATTCCCAACTATTACATTGTTTCTCCATTGATGACAGGGAGGCTTCACCATGAGCATGTTTCCACGGTTGCTTATGCTGATATCCTTGGCTTTGGGAGTGTGGGGTTGTGCCACAACAGAACCGGTAAAGGTGGAAACTGCACCAGTGGAACGAGAAACCTTTTTCTATGTTGGTGCCATCGAATTGCCGTTAAAAAGCTCCCCAGAGCCGGATAGCAGCATTGTTGCTAGCGTAAGTCTTAACGATCGGGTGCAGCAGCTAGAACGGCGGGGGAGTTGGTTTCTCGTCCGTTCCGAAGATGGCCGCCAGGGATGGGCCAATGATCGGGACTTGGAACTTAGACCCATATCAGAGTTGTACGTCCGGCGTTGGGGGGTCTCATTGAGAGCTGAGCCCCAGAAGAGCAGCAAAAGCTTGGTTCGACTGCGCACCAACGACCAGGTGACTCTGCTGGAGGAAAAACCAAAGGGCTGGGTCAAAATTTCCGTGCCTCGCACTGGCAAAACCGGGTGGTTGGAGCTCAGCGATCTGTCTCTTACTAAGGTAGCGGTGCGCCGGGTAATCCGTTCCAAAAGCGGTGGGACCGCGTCCGCGGCTACGGAAGAGGTTGTAGAAGAAGCAGGAACGATCCCGGAGGAAGCTCCTCCTTCTGGTGTTCCCAGTCTGTTAGAACCAAAACCTGCGGCTGCAGCAACGCCTCCAGCTAAACCGGCTCCTGCCGCCGAGCCTCACAAGGCCAAACCAGGCATGTTTGAACCCTTGTAGCGGGAACCTGGAAAAGAATCAGCCTCTTACTTGCATTGACTGGTAGCAACCAAATCGGGCTAAGAAGCCATGCGGACCGATTATTCCTGTTACTTATTGTTGTGCTAAACGTTATTGTCTCTTCCTTTCTCTTAGCTGATTATTGGTAAAATCTTCTACTGATAGGAGGCCCTCCCGGGTGAGCATGGTCTCACTCCGGAACCACAGGTAAATAAAAGTGTTTCGGTTCACCCGCCGGGACACCGATTTTTCAACCTGGTTCAACTCCTTGGAAGTGGGGATTTTTATCCCGGAGGCCTCTACCCGGACGCTCCAGCGGTCATCCTCTGCCAGGGCATCCACGTTATTGACAAAGAGGCCAGGGAATTTCCCCAGCTCTGTAGCTACCGCCTTTTCCACCTTGTCCTGAAGGGCTGCATCGACCGGGGACTGGGAACCGAAGTGGGACCAGGCGTAAAGAATCCGGCCGTGGGCATCGATGTCAATGGTGCTCAAACAGCGGGTCAACAGCCGAATATTGGGTTCGAACAAACGCTCCTGTATCTTTTCTTCCAATTCCTTAACCTCTTCGGGAGTGAGCGGCCTGGAAGTTTGCAAGTTCGCCACCACCACCGGTCCGCGGGGAAACTGCACTATCTTCACTTCGGAGAGGATAATATCGGGCCGATGAATTAATACTTCCCGCAATGCCTGTTCCGCTAATTGAATCCGCATAACCTCAGGATTGAGTTTCCTTGATATGAAAAAGCCGTCCAGGTTTTGAGCTGTCACCTGACTGGTGGAACCGGTGGCGCTGACGTCTTTGGCCAGGATCGCTCGTATGATGAGTTCAGTGGGAATGTCCAACCGGCGGCTGAGTACCTCTTGTATAGCCGTGACTTTATCGGGGGATATAATGCTTGGGGTTCGAACCGTAGCCAGGATATAGAGCTTATCCTCGAATTGTTTCTGCCAGAGTTCCACGAGTGAAGTAGAGGGGAAACCCGATAGCTCTTCCGTAAGGTTCTCCCGGATGGCGTTGTTCAGATAACGCTCCTTGACAATGCGTACCAACGTGTGGGTAAGCAATAAGGCCACTATTAAGAATCCTGCCACTGCCACCCCGAAGGTTCGGGCAAATTCCCATTTATTGGACCAGGGAATGCGAGGAGCCATGCCGGCGGCGACGAAAGTGCCGGCAGAAACCAATAAGATGGCCAAAAAGTTGGCAAAAAATAATAGAAACGACCCCCAGGCACCGTGAAATGCCCCCATAGCCAGACATAGACCGGAGTTAGCCAGGGGAGGGACAATTGCCGTAGCGATGGCCACCCCCGGCAGCGCCGGAGACAACCTAGCGTCAATCAAGGCATAGGTACCGGCAAATCCCGCCAACACCGCCACCAGGAGGTCCAGCAGATTTGGTTCGGTGCGAGACAGCATTTCTGGCGTCACTTCCAGAGCTAAGGGGAATACCCCCAGAAAGGCGGCAATGCCAATGGCTAAAGCCACGCCCATGGCCTCGGCCCGTAACGCCCGCCCCAAGAGGGACGTATCCCCTAAGACCAGGGCCAGAGAAATACCGATAATGGGGGTCATTAGAGGGGACACAAGCATGGCGCCGATGATTACCGCCGTACTGTTGGCAATAAGACCGAAGCTGGCAATAAGCGAGGCGGAGGCCAGGAGGGCATAGAAACTTATCTTTGGTTCTGAGCCTTGAGATATTTCTTCTGTCACGTGCAGGAGGCGTTCCGGAGTCGTCTGCAGCCATTGGAACCTGCCAGCACGATCTTCTTGGTTTTCTTTGTACATACCTTGATGTTCCATATCTTCCTCCGTTAATTAGTAGAGATTCGGATACCGGCGACGCACTTCATGGCGGCAGGGGTCCTGCCCCTTCCTACAGTTATTTCTTCATAAATATAAATACCTTAGCGGGTTGAAAAGGTCACGTCGTAAATTCCGACTATTGTTTCCTTGATGCCGCTGGGGATCAATAAAACAACACTTCGGGTTTGGCTTCTGTTGAACATGTTTGTCTTTCTTTTCTGAACGATTTCGGAGGATCGTTCTTGAGGAAGCACCTGTCCACTTTTTTATCAAATGTACGCCTAAACCAGGTAAATAATATATAATATTTAGATTGGAGGAAAAAATCCAGCATTCCTCCGAAAGGTGAAGGTGATTATGTAGCAATGATTGGCCGCCTGAATCCTTAATCCAAATCCACCATCAAAAAATAAAATACCTTGTTGGTCCTGAAAGATCATGGACCTTGCGTCTTGCGGGCCGTAATCCCCTCTGATAAACTCCAAATTTCTTGAGAGAAGCAATATGAAAACAGCCATTCAACTGGAAGGGCTTAGAAAAGCGTATTACCGCGGCATGCTGCGCCGGCGTCGGCAGCCGGTGCTCCGGGATTTGCACCTGAGGATCCCCGCCGGGATCATCTTCGGGATCTTAGGTCCTAACGGCGCCGGCAAGACCACCCTTATTTCTATCATGGCCACACTGCTCTTGCCGGACGCCGGCTCAGTCCGGGTGCTGGGTTTGGACGCCTTACAGCAGGCGGCCCAACTGCGGCAACGGATCAATCTGGCCAGCGGCGCCGCCAAATTTGTCTGGTCCCTGACCGTTGAGGAAAATCTCCGTTTTTATGGCCGTCTGTATGGCCTCCGGGGCGATAGCCTGACTGAGCGGGTCCGGGAGGTGGTGGCCCTTTTTGAACTGGAGGCTTGGCGGCGCAGCCCCTTTGAAACCCTGTCTTCGGGTCTGAAACAGCGGCTGGCCCTGGCCAAGGCCTTGATCAGCAGGCCGGAGCTGCTCTTCCTGGACGAACCTACCAACGGCTTGGATCCGGTGGCGGCCCAGCACACCCGGGAGGAGATCGCCCGCCTGAACCGCCAGAGCGGCATGACCATTATCCTCACCACCCACAATATGCGGGAGGCGGAAATGTTGTGCCATGAGGTGGGGTTTCTGGGGGAAGGCCAGATTCTGGCCCAGGGCGGCATCCCCGCTCTCCAGGCCCAACTGGCGTTGGGGGACCGGGTCACCCTGTTGTTTGCCGGAAAGCCTCCGGAAATGAACTTCCAGGGCTTGCCCGGAGTGTTGGAATGGCGGCTGCAATCGCCTGAAGTGGAGCTGGTGTTGGATCATAGCGACAGCCGCCTGCCCGGGATCATACGGGAGATTGACGCAGCCGGGGGTGATCTCAGCCAGATCAGGGTGCAAGAGGTGGACTTGGAGGATCTCTACCGTGAATTTAGTCAATGAGGCGATCAAGGTCTGGGCCTTTACCGCCCGGGGCGGCATTATGAACCGCCGCAATGTCTTTGCGGTCTTCGAAATGCTGTTCTGGCCTTTAATGGGTCTGTTCTCCGTGGGGCTGCTGACCCGCTTCCTCGAGTTAGGGCCGGAGACGGTTTCCTTTGTGCTCATCGGCGCAGTAGCCATGAACACGGTGCAGATCGCCCAACTGGATGTGTCCTATGCCCTGCTCTACGATGTCTGGGGCAAAAGTTTGAAACACGCTCTTATTGCCCCTATCAACCTGGTGCACGTTGTGCTCGGGTCCGGACTGGTGGGTCTGATCCGGGGTCTGGTGGTCTTTGGAGTTATGCTGGGTTTAAGCATCTGGGCCTTTGGGATGGATTTAAGCCGCCAGGGCTGGCCGGCCCTCCTGATTTTTTTTATCGGGCTGTTCCTGGTGGCGGTGATCGAAGGGGTAATAGTGTTGTCCCTGGTGCTCCTGTTCGGACACCGGGCGGAAATCACCGCCTGGGCCGTTTCCTATCTTGTACTGCTCCTCTCGGGGATGTATTATCCGGTGACGCTTCTGCCGCCCATCTTGCAGACCGTGGCCCAGGTCTTTCCCTTGACTCATTTTTTAGAGTATTTCCGGCATTTTTACGGCTTCCCTCTGTCCGCCTCCTGGCCGTTATGGCGGGGCTTTGGTCTCAGCCTGGCCTATCTGGCCGGGGGCTACATTCTAATTACTCTGAGCCTCAGGTTGGCCCGGAAGCGGGGCACCTTGTTGAAATTGTCGGAATAGAGTACCTGCTGTGGAGTCTTTAGCATGGAACGACGAGTGTCATATGCTTTTTCTCGAAACTCAAAACTCGAAACTCGAAACTTACCATGATCGGCGTTTTTGATTCAGGTTTTGGCGGGCTGGCGGTACTGCGGGAATTCTTGCAGGCCTTGCCGGACTATGATTACCTTTATCTGGGCGACAATGCCCGCATTCCCTACGGCACCCGCTCTGATCAGGTGGTATTGAAGTTTACCCGGCAGGCGGTGGATTATCTCTTCCGGCAGGGGTGTATACTTATCATCCTGGCCTGCCACACCGCCTCCTCCAAGGCCCTGCGGACCATTCAGCAATACTATCTGCCGGTGCACTATCCCAACAACCGCGTCCTGGGGGTGGTCATCCCCACCGTGGAAGAGGCCCTGAGCCGGACGGTGAGCGGCCGGATCGGCATCATCGGCACTGAAGGGACGGTGGCTTCCAACTCCTTTCCGATCGAATTGCATAAGCTCAACCCTGGTGTTCAGGTATTCCAACAGGCCTGTCCGCTGCTGGTCCCCATCATTGAGGCCGGCGAGCAGGACGGCGAGGTGGCAGACCTGATGTTAAACAAATATCTTGGCCCCTTCGAGGCCCACCGAATCGACACCTTGATTTTAGGCTGTACACACTATTCTATTTTGAAAACAAAGATAAAAAACCTTCTGGGCCAAAAAATTCAGATTATCTGTTCCGGCGAGGTGACAGCGGTGAAACTGGCGGACTATCTCCGGCGACATCCGGAAATCAATCAGCGCTTGAGCCGCACGGGCCAGAGACACTATCTCACCACCGATCTAACGCCCCGTTTCCAGGATCTGGCCAGTCTCTTTATGGGCGAGGCCATCCAAGCCGAAGTAATACAGCTATAAAACCGGTTGTAGTAGTCTTACGAGGATAATTGCTGTCTCCCACAAATCAGCAAAAAACTTCCCTCCTGCTCTTTTCTTGTGGTATGGTGGATAAAAGAACGCTTGAGGTAGGCCTATGTTAAAAAGACAGAGATTTCGGACTGGTGTGGTAATTACCATGGCTTTCGCCCTGTTCTTGTCAATCCCAGCGCCACCGGCCTCGGCCATGTCCTCCGGCGATGCGATTGTCGCGACGTTTGTGCCCCTCGGGGTGGTGTTGGGGGCAACGGCGGCGAGTTACCTGCTCTATAAGAACCGCCTCGCCCAACCGGCCGACGCCAAGGGCTGCCTGGGTTATCGCGGACCGGGGGAATTCTTTATCGGCGGCTTTGTCGGCGCTGGCTTCATCCCTCATAGCACCTGGACCTATCGGGTGGGAGGAATAAACTATTCAGCCGACGCCATGAAGATTGACCCCGGAGTCACCGGCGGTATCAAACTGGGCTATTTCCTGGAAAGTTTCCCGTACTTCGGAGTGGAAGCCGAGGGAAGCATCGGCAGTCAGCGCCAGCCCTCCCAGACGCTGGCCGTCAACCCCCCGCAGGCCGGAGCCACAGCCTTGAGGGTCCCTGGACAAACCCTTCTTGCCTGGACCATGGCCTTTCATCTCCTGGGACGTTATGGTTTCTATCAGGACGCAGAGGTTCCCTTCGGCCGTCTCCAGCCTTACGTAGGCGTCGGACCCGGCTTGGTCATGCTCTATGCCGAAGCTGACTCCGCCAAGAATTTTTCTCTGGAACTGGAAGCTGGCCTGCGTTACATGTTTACCAAACATTTCGGGGGCTTCCTGGAATATAAATTCAGCAAACAGTGGAGTGTGGAATTGGAGTCTCAGCAGGTCTTTTTGAATACCATCGGCAGTGCCTCGGGCAGAGGCGTCTTTGACTTTGACCGCCATCAGGCGGTGGTGGGTCTGGCCTATCATTTTTAGCAGGAGTTACCGGCGTGATATGCAGGCGGGTGCAACAGGATGGGTTGGCCTGGTTTCGTTTGGCTTTATTAGATCAATTTCCGGAACTGGAACACCGCCTCTGGACCCGGTGCGGCGGAGTCAGTCAACCTCCTTATGAGGGACTCAATCTCAGCTTTTCAGTGGGAGACAACCCCAAGCGGGTAAGCCGCAACCGTTCCTTGATACAGCAGGCCATGGGAGTGACGGAACTTGTCAGCGTCGGCCAGATCCATAGCAAAAACACCCTGATCCTCTCTTCCCAAAACCGGCTGCACTATGACCGGGAGATTCAGGGCATTGACATTCTCATTACCGATATTCCCGGCGTCGGTCTGTTGATTAAGCAGGCGGACTGCCAGGCAGTGATTCTTTATGACCCGGAAACGCGGGTGATTGCCAACGTCCATTGCGGTTGGCGTGGCAACGTGCAGAATGTTTTAGGGCAGGCGGTCGATCAATTGCGGGAGGTCTTCGGCTGCCGGCCGGAGTCGCTGCGGGCTGGCATCAGTCCGTCGCTCGGTCCTTGCTGCGCCGAATTCACTCACTACCGAGAGGAATTTCCCGAGGCGTTTTGGACCTACCAAATCAAACCGATGTTCTTTGACCTCTGGCGCCTCAGTTGCGACCAACTCATCGCTGCGGGGCTGAGATCGGAACACATCCAGGTAGCTGCACTATGCACCCGCTGTCAGGCGGGAGATTTTTTCTCCTACCGGCGCGATAGGATTACCGGCAGAAACGGCACCGTAGTGGCACTGCACCCGAGTTAAACACGACAAGAGGGGAAAGGGCTAACGTGAACCCCTCCCCCCCCCTGCCAACGTTGATTCTCTTATCAGCGGCAGCACATATATTATTAAGCGCTTAGGCTTGGGGAGGTTCGTTCTTTTTGGACATTTTATCCTTGACGTCACCGAATAGCTTCTTGGCAGATTCGATGACCTGCTGAACCTGCTGAGGATATTTGTATCCGACGTACACCCCTACAATAAATGTCAAAATGCCAAACCACATGGTATTCTTTCCTTTCCTTAGCTATAATATTAGATATCTGTCTCAGGGTAGGATGCCAGACGTTCCAAAGCCTCTGCTGAGATTTGACCCACGGTGGTATCCCGCAACACGCCATCTTCATACAGCTTGACCGGCTGCGGGTTGTCCACCAGACGGCGGATGTCCGAAGAAGCCTCCTGAACCCCGATAATTCCCAAACACCAGACCGCGTGAGTTATTACCTGAGGATTCGAATCGGCTAGGCAGGCCTGGATGCGCGGAGCGGCCTGACGTACCACTTGGGGGTGTACCTGGCCCAACCGCCCCAGACCCCAGAGCATACCTTCCCGTGAGAATTCCTCCTCCAGACAATTAAACAGCATCAGGATAATTTCTTCAACCAATTTTATGTTATTTCTGCCGATCTCGCCCAAGACGGCAGCGGCCCCCCAACCGAAACTGCCAGAGTCCTCGTTCAATGACCAGAGGAGCCGACCGATAATCTTTTCGATGCGCTTAGGATGAGCTTGAGCGATAAAACCCAGGGCTTCAGCGGCCCGCCAATGAAGCAGATCATCGGGTTGATAGAGCATCTGCACCAAGGTGGTCACCACTCCCCCGCCCCTGCCGGCCAGGTTCGCCAGGGCCTGAAAATCACTTACCCTCAACAGGTGAGTGATCTGATCGCGTTTGGATTTACGTGTGTCAACCATCATATGATTTTTAGAAACCGTAAAAGGATTGAACGTGGCGGCTGCTAGAAAGGAAAATCATCCTCTTCCATAGGACCTCCCGGTGGCGGCGGAAAAGGCTCTTCCGCTTCTTTCAGCGGCCGTTCTCCGGCAGGGCCCAGCATTTGCATGTCGCGCGCTTCGATTTCTGTAGTATATCGTTTCACTCCGTCTTTTTCCCAAGAGGTAGTCCGAAGACGCCCTTCAATATAGACCAATCTCCCTTTGGAGAGATATTGCCCACAGATCTCCGCCAATTTGCGCCAGGCAACAATACGGTGCCACTCGGTCCGGTCCTGGCGATTGCCTTCTTTATCGGTATAGCTTTCCGAGGTGGCGATATTAAATCTGGCTATGGCGGCACCATTGGCCGTATATCTCATTTCGGGATCCGACCCTAAGTTACCGATAAGAATGACTTTATTTATCCCTCTGCTCATACTCGATCCCTTCTCAGCGGTGCAGGAGCTACTGTTATTCCCGTGTATTCTCTACCACAAAAATCAGGTGGAAGCAAGCATCATCCCCAGGATTATATTTTGGTCGGCCTGTGGTCCTCAGCAATCGTTTTGCAATAACAAAACCTCTAAGGCACATTATCAGGAAGAATTCAACTAATTGTCATGCTTCAAAAAGCACCCGCGATCCATGTAAATCAGCTGCCGGTAGCATAGGTTTTCTAACCTGTGCAGCAGTCATTTTTTATCTCGAAACTCGAAACTTATTTTCTGACCAACAACCGGAAACTTAATTTTCTATGGTGGCAACCTGTTCTGCGTTATGTTATGATAGGGTTCAATAAAATTTGATGTACCCGTAACTAGTCTAATAATTCCCCTTCGCCGAGGAATTTAATTCTCCCCTCAGTGTATGATCCGAATAGTATCTTGGCTTCGTTCCTTTCCGCTCTGCTGTAAACGGAGTAGCGGGCAGGTCGTTGTCATATACGGAAATGGGGAATGAGAGAAAAGGCATGGCGCCAGCAGTCAATAGACAAAACCATTGGACAGTATTACTCCTGATCTATTTTATCTTTTCAGCGTCCTCTTGTGTTATGCTCGGCAACCGTGAATATGCCCAGAAGGCGGCCCCGGCACGGGGAGTAGTTCGGATAGCGGTTTTCCTCCAACGTTGGCCGCATTTTCTGTCTCGTGACGATCAGAATGCTGCGGGCGACGGGTTTATCAGAGATCAGACCCTGTTTTTAGGTCCATTCAAGCCAGCCGACCGCATCAATCCAAGGGCTATGGATGTGCTTGACATCACTGATGCTGATATTGCTCAGTCAATCATGGAGGTTATGATCGATAAGGGGTATGACCCCTATCTCGTGTCGGTGTTGCCCAGTCCGCAGGAAAAGCTCACCACAAACAGTCTGATGGCCCGATATCGTCTTGTCGATGATGAGGTGGACGGGTTTCTCTTCTGCTACTACACCCCGACGCTTTTCGTTGCCAATAGTACATTCCTCCCCGAGGGGGCCAATCGCAGGTCAGTCGGTTTATATGAACTGGCCGGGGCACTGGACCCGAGCGCTGCCGACTTCATCTGGTCGGGACAACGCCAGAGTCAGGCACCTCCAAGGGCCATCACCCATGCCTTCATTTACTTCAGCATGACATTATTCAACGCCCGAAATTGGCAGCCTCTATGGATGACGGCGGACGCCAATGTTTGGGGCAGAATCCGCCCGGCAATAGCAGAATGCCCGCCGGGACCGACAGACCGGGATTACTGGACCGACCCGGCTATGGTGCATCGCATTATGTTGCGGAATCTCCGTTGCCGCCTTTGGCATCTGATCGGGGATGCTTTACCGTAACAGGATATAAGGGGATTTGAGTTTCGAGTTTCGACTTGAAAAGAAAAGAGCTATTATCAACTTCTACCGATTGAGGGAACAAGTGCGGATGTCTGGGAAGAAAATTATCAGTTTGGTGTTGATTGTTTGTTTCTTGCTGCCGCCGCCTGCCATCTGGTGTCAGGACAGCGGCGCTGGCCCAAGTGGATCAGGCACTACCGGTTTGGGAGGCGGCACCCCCACCGGGCCGGCCGCAAGTCCGGCCGGGCCGGCAGCTCCAGGGACTTCTAGCGGCATCGGGCCGACCACACCTGATTTATCCTCCCAAGCCCAATTTTATCTCCAAAAGACCTCCCCAACTTTGGGCCCACCGGAGATCCAAAAAGTCACACCCCCCAGTGGCCCCGAAACTCAGCCCCCACCTACTGCGCCAACAACGCCGGTAACGGAACAGGCGCCTGAGTCGACCGAGGAACCGATTGAGTTGGAACAGCGGGCCAGAATTCAAGGCATTGCGCTGCCTCTTTTCGGCTATAACTTCTTCCGCCGGCCACCCACTTCTTTCCTGCCGGTCACCCAGACGCCGGTGGGCCCGGATTACCTGATCGGGCCAGGAGACACCGTGCGCATTGTCCTCTGGGGCAGTATCCAGGGCGAACATGCTATTGTGGTTGACCGCAACGGCCAGATTGCTATTCCAAAAATCGGGGTGGTACAGGTAAGCGGTCTGACCTTCAAGCAGCTGCGCGAGGTGTTGGATCGGGAGTTTGCCCGGCAATACACCAATTTTCAAATGAACGTTACCCTGGATAATTTGCGGACGATAACTATATATGTGGTTGGAAATGCCCGGGCGCCGGGAAGCTATTCCATTTCTTCGCTCTCCACCTTGGTGAATGCCCTGTTTGCCGCTGGCGGCCCTAGTAAAAAAGGCTCTATGCGCCACATCGAGGTGCGGCGGAGTGGGCGCACCATCGTCCGTTTTGATCTCTATGATCTCCTGCTGCGGGGAGATAAGACCAAAGATATCCGTTTGATGCCTGAGGACGTGATTTTCATCCCGATAGCCGGCGACCGCGTCGGCATCGGCGGGCCGGTCAAAAATCCGGCCATTTATGAGCTCAAGCAGGAGCGCACCCTTACCGATCTGATCAGAATTGCCGGCGGTCTGGCAGCCACCGCTTTTAAAAGCCGGGTCCAGATGATGCGGATTCAAGACCGGAAAGAGATGGTCCTGGTGGAAGATGATCTGGAACTCTTTTTAGATAAACGGCGTCCGGACATCGTCCTACAGGGAGGCGACCTGGTGAAGATTTTTCCGGTACCCAGCCAGAATATCAAGATGGTGCGCATCGGCGGGGCGGTACAAAATCCGGGCGAGTTCGGTATGCGGGACGGTATGCGGGTGAGCGACCTGATCGTCTTCGCTGGCGGTTTCATATTATCCTCAAATTTGGATGAGGCCGAGATCACCCGGGTTACACCCACTCCCCAAGGTCCCCAAACCAACCGCATCTATATCAGTTTACGCAAGGCTATGACTGGCAAACCCAAAGACAACATTCTCTTGAAACCCAACGATTACCTCTTTGTCCGGACCATTCCGGACTGGGATCTCTATAAGATGGTGGAAGTCAAGGGAGAATTGAAGTATCCCGGAGCATACACCATCAGAAAAGGGGAAACCCTCAGCTCGGTGCTGGCCCGGGCCGGCGGTTTCTCGGACAAAGCATTTCCCCAAGGCGCCTTTTTCAGCCGTACCGCAGTTAAACAGCAACAGGCCCAGCACTTGAGACAGGCCATCGACCGAATGGAAGCAGATATGATTGCTGCCGCGTCGGTTAAGACCCAGGCTGAAATGGATCCCAAGGAGGCCCAACGTTCTGCTCTGGTTTACCAACAACAGCGGCAGCTTATTACCAAACTGCGGGAGATTGTCCCTTTGGGCCGGGTGGTGATCCGCCTGGACGACCCGGAGCGGTTGCGGGGTACTCCCTGGGACCTGGAGATGCAGGAAGGAGATACCCTGATCGTACCCCAGGTTCAACAGACGGTTAATGTTATGGGCTCGGTGATCAACCCCACAGCTATCGTTTATGATCCGCATCTATCGGTCAATGATTATATTGTGCGAGCTGGTGGTACGGCCAAATACGCTGATCCGAAAGAGACTTTCGTGATCAAAGCCAACGGCAGCGCCGTCAGTCGGAAAAGTTTCAAATGGTTCGGCGCCGGTTGGACCGGTTCGGAACAGGCGTTTCACATGGGAGGAATCAAGTCTTTGCGGTTGGGTCCGGGAGATTCCGTTATTGTGCCGGAGGATTTGGAACGCATCAACTGGATCAAAGAAATCAAGGACATCGCTACGATTCTGGGCCAGATTGCGCTTATGGCAGGCGTGGTGGTCGCCGCTGCCAAATAAATCGGGCTGGGGCTTACGGTGCGGCAAACTATTATTCTTGTAACCATTATCTGTCTGCTCCTAACCTCTGCGGTCCCGTCCCAGGCAACTATCAGTCAAAAGGCCTTCGCCCTGACGATCTTCTCCTTGGGAACTACCGGGTTCAGTGCCCTGGCTTATTATCTGTGGAAAAACAGTCCGGCGGAGCGGATGCGGGGTTACCCGGAAAATCTTACCCTGGGCGAATGGTATTGGGGCGGGTATGCAGGAGCGGCCATCCTGCCCTCCCAGGATTGGACCTTTTCCAAGGGGTTCAATCCACCTCTGAAAGGTCTTACCGCCCAAGACGTTTCGCTTCAGCCAGGCGTCACGGGGGGTATGAAGTTCGGCCGTTTCTTTGATTCTCTGCCCTGGCTCGGGGTAGAACTAGAAACCAATTTCTCCAAACATATCATCAAAGAACAGAACGTCACGCTATCTCAACCTTTACCTTCCGGCGTCGGAAACGTCTTAATTCCACGCGATCGATTTTATATCTGGTGTCTGCAGACCAACATTCTGGCCCGCTATGGCTTCCTGCCTACTAAGGAGACTCCATTTGGCCGTCTGCAACCCTATGTCGGGATCGGTCCCGGTTTTGAGGTCTTATACGGCGTGACTGATTCAGCCAAAAATTTTGCCGTTGAAACCTTAACCGGCCTGCGCTTCATGGCTGCGGCAAATATAAGTATTTTTTGCGAATACAAGTTTAGTTATCAATTTAACGCCGAATATGAGCGGAAACAGATACCCCCCGACCAGGTCGGTATTGTCTCTTTCGATGTACCAAATCACCGCCTGGTATTTGGGTTTACCTATCATTTTAAAAATCTTTTCGGCAATTAAGGGACTAGTGGTTTAGCGTCTGACCTATGCCGATCAGGTTTATTGCACGGTATCTGCTTTAGGAACAATTATGGAGACCATCTATTGCAATACCTTTGCCGATGAGTGGGGACCGGCTAAAATCGTTCACCTTTTTGAACCTTCTCTCCCACTTAAGGCCATTGTGGTAATCGACAACATTGCCCTGGGACCAGCCATTGGTGGGGTCCGGATAGCGCCAGACCTGAGCACCGAAGAAGTCTTCCGCCTGGCCCGAACCATGACCTGGAAGAACGCCGCCGCCGGACTGCCCCATGGGGGCGGTAAAGCCGGGATCGTTATGGCTTCAACAGTGGCCGGGTCGGAAAAAGAGAGGGCTATCCGGGGATTTGCCCGAGCCATTGCTGATCTGAAAGAATATATTCCCGGCCCGGACATGGGTACCGATGAAACCTGTATGGCATATATCTATGATGAAATCCAGCGCAGTGTGGGACGCCCTAAAATTACCGGTGGTATTCCCCTGGACGAATTAGGCGTCACCGGTTTCGGTCTTGCGGTGGCGGCGGAACAGATTGCGGATCATCTGGGCATCAGTCTGCGGGGACTGCGAGTGGCGGTGCAAGGTTTCGGCAGCGTTGGCCGGGCGGTGGCAAGGTTTCTGGAGCAGCGAGGGTGCCTGCTGGTGGCCGCCAGTGATTCGACCGGCGCAATTTATAATCCGAAAGGAATCGACCCAGCCCGATTGATTGCCGTGAAAAAAGACCGCGGTAGAGTTTTGAACTACCCCGATGCTGATGCCATACCCCTGGAAACACTTTTCACCCTGCCCTGCGATATTCTGGTCCCAGCCGCTCGGCCCGATGCCATCACGATGGCAAATGCCTCCTGTGTCCAGGCCAGGATCGTTCTGCAGGGGGCCAATATTCCGGTAACCCCGGAAGCCGAAAGCTATTTCCAAAAATGCGGCATCTCTACCCTGCCGGATTTCATCGTCAATGCCGGAGGAGTAATTTGCACCGCCGTAGAGTACCGCCGTGGTTCCGCAGCCGAAGCATTTCAGACGATAACGGAAAAGATTAAGGAAAATTGCCGGACCGTGCTGCATTCGGTACAGAGAGATAACCTATCTCCCCGAGAAGCCGCCTATCGCCTGGCCCAGGACCGGGTGCGCCAGGCCAGTCGCTACCAGAGACATTTCTAAGACAACTCGCCTTGACAATGTCAGAGTTTGGGTTATATTATTGTTATTGTATCTCAATATCTTTAATGCGGAAATGAAACCTGAACTCAAAATATTTCAGGAATTTATCCGGTCTCGAGGCCTCAGGCAGACACCGGAGCGGCAGTGCATCGTTGCCGAAATCTTCCGGAAAAAGGAACATTTTAACGTCGATGAGTTATTTATGCGTCTGCGGACACAGGGCAAAAAAATCTCCAAGGCCTCTATCTATCGCACCCTGCCATTGCTAAAAGATTGCGGACTCATTCGTGAGGTGAATTTCTCAGATGGTCATTGGCACTATGAACAGACTTACGGCCAACCGCACCATTGCCACTTACGCTGTCTTTGCTGTGGAGCAATAGTGGAATTTGAAGAACCGCTTATGAATGTGGTGGAAAGAAAGTTGTCTTATACCTACGGCTACAAGATCAGTAAACATGTTTTAGAGGTTCAAGGTCTATGCCCGCGCTGCCAAGAAGCTGCTGCTAACCGGGGTCTGGAGGCCAAACATGCCTGATACCCCAACCCCCCAGGTGGTGCAGCCGCTTACTCTTTTTTCTGCCGGGCAGGCCGCCATGATCACGGGTTTTACCGGTGGCCGGAGAATGCAGGAGCGGGTCGTGGCTCTGGGCCTTTATCCCGGACAGCGAATCACTATCTGTCAAAATAATGGCAATTCACTGGTAATCGGCCTCAACGGCTGCCGTTTGATATTAGGCGGCTGTGTCAGCCAGAAGATTCTGGCCCTGCCAGCCGGCGACGGGCGCTGCAATAAAAAGATATGTCCCTGTTGGGAAAAGGCAATCAAGGACGCCGGTTAGTTTGACTATCGTCAGGTGGTAAGTAACGGGAGAAGACAAACACAGGGTTTGTTTTTATAAGAAATATTTTCTTGGCTTGTCGGTGGTTAAAAAGTGACCTGAGTATGTTTTCCAAGTCATGCCATCCGACTCGAATACTGTTGGCTGAAGTCTGCCCACCGAATGCCTCTCTGGCTCCCCACTCCCCAATCGACCATTTCTGGGAAATTCCTTGACTTTTTCTCTGCAAAGAATAAAATCAAAGCACCAAGGAAAAGAGAGGAATCCTAGTGGCTTTAAAGCTATTCGAGGTTTTGGAAGGTAAATTAGAGCAGATACTGGCACAGTATCAGGCCTTGCAGACTGAAAATGCCACCTTGATGAAGATGTTGGATGAACAAGAGAAGGCCTTGGGAGAAACCCGGGAAGCCCTCAATAAAATGAGCAAAGAACGGGATGTAGTACGGCAGCGTATTGACCAATTGTTAAATAAATTAGAAGTGTTGGGCAAAGAGAAATAGGAGAGTAATCTATTTCTACGCCAATCACCAAACGATTTGAAATACTCGGACGACCGCTAACCTTGAAGAGCGATACGACTCAATCCCGATTGGAGAGCGTCGTTCAACTGGTTGATGAGAAAATACGGGAGATTCGAAGGGCGCTACCAAAGGCATCAAATGAAGAAATTGTTATAATGACTGCGCTCAATTTAGCCTTTGATTATTTAGAGATCAAGGAGGATAACCAAAAACTCCACTTGGAGATTGAATCCAAGTCAAAGCATCTTATTCATCTGATAGAGACCAAAAGTTCACTTCCCCTGCGGTGATCGTGATTGGCAGAACCATTATTGATCCAACAATTTTGAACCGGGACACCAGTCAGACTCCCGTGTGCAGATCCCTACCGGGATAGCCTAAAGGAGAATCATGGTAGACCCACATGACTAGCGTCGGTTCAAGAACGTACTGTCGACACGGCACTTTCGCGGGGGAGTGAACGTTTTAAGATATACCGCCAACCGCTTGGTAGATAATAAGGGAAACCCGAAGGGTCTGATAAAGTACTATTGTAGAGAGAGCTTAACCCTGCCCTAAAAAACCTGGGGTTATTTATATAAATTGGCATATTCTGGTGATCACAACGAAATATGAAAACAGAACCGTGGCTGCTGCTCACAATAATGCTTTTTCTGCTCACCGCTCACTGCTCACTGTTTTCATACAAAATGGTTCTGCCATTGTACCATTGCCGCTTCTAAGAGTGGATAATGCCTTGTGTTCTTACAGGAGGTTGCCTGAGCAGCAGAACATTATTCATCAACAGTGTCCGTTTTAGGTTAACAGAGTAACCGTATTCGATCTTTCCCATCTTCGGCCCCCTTATTCAATCCATTGTGGCTGGTCGCCGCTTCTCTCTTTTTCATTAAGAATTAAAATTATCGTTTGATAAATATTTCACATTCTATCGTGCTGCTGCGCTACGGCAGGCGAAGATATATACAAGGGGAATTGTCCTATGGGATTGCCGGTGGAATCTATTTCTTTCCTGGCAGTGGGATTGAGCGGCGGTTTAGGGGTTCTCGCCGGATTTTACCTGAGGCGCATGATCATCGAATCAAGGATCGATTCGGTGGAAAATTTAGCCAAAAAGATCCTAGACGAAGCCAGGAAAGAGGCTGAAACCATAAAGAAGGAAGAGGCCTTGCGAGCCAAGGACCAGCTCTTCCAGATGAAAGTTGAGTTTGACAAGGAAAGCAAGGAGCGCCGTTCGGAATTAAACATTTTGGAAAAGCGACTGCTACAGAAAGAGGAACATTTAGAAAAGAAAATCAGCATCCTGGATAGTAAGGAGTCCGAGATCAACAATCGCCAGAAACTCATTGATGCTACGGAAAAAACACTTAAAGAAAAAGAAATCCAATATCAAAACCTCATCCAGGAACAGAGGCATAATTTGGAGCGGTTGGCCGGAATGAGTTCTGAAGAGGGCCGCAATCTGTTGCTAAAAACTTTGGAGCGGGAGGTGCGAACCGATGCTGCTCGGCTGGTGAAACGGATTGAAACCGATGCTCGAGAAGTGGCAGACAAGAAAGCCAAAGAGATCATCGGTCTGGCCATAAAACGGTATGCCAGCGAATATGTGGCGGAGCAGACCGTATCGGTAGTCAATCTTCCCAACGAAGAGATGAAGGGACGGATCATCGGCCGTGAGGGACGGAATATCCGAGCTTTGGAGGCAGCCACCGGCGTGGACGTTATTATCGATGATACCCCCGAGGCGGTCATTCTTTCGGCTTTCAACCCTATCCGGCGCGAGATTGCCCGCCGCTCCCTGGAGCATCTGATTACCGATGGCCGCATCCACCCGGCCCGTATTGAAGAAGTGGTAGAGAAGATCGGCCAGGAAGTCGAGGCCAACATCAGGGAAGCCGGCGAAGAAGCCGCTTTCGACGCCGGAGTGCATGGATTGCACCCGGAGCTGATCAAGCTATTGGGCAAACTCCGCTATCGCACCAGCTTTGCCCAGAATGTATTGCAGCATTCCATTGAGGTGAGCTATCTCTGCGGCATTATGGCGGCGGAACTTGGTTTGAACGCCAAACATGCCAAACGGGCCGGACTGCTGCATGACATCGGCAAGGCGGTTGACCATGAAGTTGAGGGCCCTCACGCCATGATCGGCGCAGAGCTGGCAAAACGCTTTGGGGAATCGGTCAAGGTTATTCATGCCATCCAAGCGCATCATGAGGATGTGCCTCCCGAATCCGTGCTGGCAGTTCTGGTGCAGGCGGCAGATACCCTATCCGGCGCCCGTCCCGGAGCACGCCGGGAGATGCTGGAAACCTACGTCCGGCGTTTGGAAGAACTAGAGCGGATCGCCCGTAATTTTAACGGGGTCAATAAAACCTATGCCATCCAGGCCGGCCGGGAGATCCGCCTCATCGTTGACAGCGACAAGGTCAGTGATGAAGAGGCCTTTCTGTTGTGTCGGGAGGCGGCCAAAAAGATCGAAACAGAATTGACCTATCCGGGACAGGTTAAAGTTACCGTCATCCGGGAGACCCGGGCAGTGGAATACGCCCGCTAGCTGAACTGCAGGGAAGAGAGATGCGGGAAAAGGGAAGAGGGAAATAATTGATTCTTCTGTCACCCTGAGCCGCAGGTCAGGAGTCCTTGTGTCAAAAAAGGTTTTTGGATGAAAATTTTTTTTATTGGAGACATCATGGGATCGCCCGGCCGCAAGGCGGTTGCGGGACTGCTCCATAAGGTAGTAGATAAACATCAGATCGATCTGGTCATTGCCAACGTCGAAAACGCCTCCGGTGGCATCGGCGTCACCCCGGAAGTAGCGGAACAGCTTTTCCAGATGGGTATTGACATTATGACCTCCGGCAACCATATCTGGAAGCACAAAGAGATAATGCCCTATCTGGATGCCAATGACCGCATCTTGCGGCCGGCCAACTATCCTGAGGGTGCCCCGGGCCAGGGCCTTACGGTCATTGAGACCGCAGTCGGAGAATCGGTCGCGGTTTTAAATCTTGAGGGTCGGATTTTTATGAATCCGCTGGATTGCCCCTTCCGGACTGCCGATCGAGAATTAGCTTCCCTTCCTTCCACGATAAAAATCATCCTGGTGGACATGCATGCCGAAGCCACCAGCGAAAAACTGGCGCTCGCATGGTATCTGGACGGCCGAGCCAGTGCCGTCATCGGCACTCATACGCACGTCCAAACCGCAGATGAGCGTATTTTACCCGGTGGTTTAGGCTACCTTACCGATGCCGGCATGACCGGTCCTGCCGATGGCGTCATCGGTATGGACCGACAGGTGATCATTCACCGCTTTCTCACTCACCTGCCGCAGAGATTCAAGGTTGCCAGCCACAACCTGCAACTACAGGGGGTAGTCCTCGATATTGCCGCCACCGGGCAATGCCAGGAGTTGAGACGCATTCAGATGGCGCTGAAGTAAAAATTAAACGCGGCAATAATACCTTTCTGTTATGGGAGGTTCTGACAACATATCTTATGTTTGTCATCCTGAACGAACTGAAGGCTCTTAACCCCATGGAAATATTAGGTTCTTCGCGACGCTCAAAATGACAAGGGAGGGTAAGATGAGTTTTGCCCGAACCTCATGGGATTATAAGATTAAGACATACGCTTATTGTCCATGAACTTCCGAGATCTAAACAAGATCCTGGTCATCAAACTGCGTCAGCTCGGCGACGTCCTGCTCACTGTGCCGGTCTTCCGGGCTCTCCGGGAACATTTTCCGCATGCCCATATCGCCGCCCTGGTCAACTCGGGTACTGAGGGGATGTTGGCCGGAAATCCGCTGTTAGATGAGATTATTGTTTTAAACAGGAAAAACAGGGGAGTGGGAAAACTACAGAAGTGGCGTAACGAATTGACTTTCCTCCGGGATATCCGCCGGTCTCGTTTTGATCTGACCGTTGACCTCTCGAGCGGTGACCGGGCTGCTATTATGTCATTCCTGTCAGGGGCGAGATACCGTATCGGTACTGACCTATGCCGGGTGGGATTCTGGGGCAAACCTCACCTTTACACCCACCTGGCGACGAACGACGGCAGCCGACACATAGTTTTGCAGAACCTGAACGTGGTGGGACAGTTCAGCATCACGACTGATAATGCCAGGGTCGACTTTTTCATTCCTCCTGCGGCTCTAGGCTTTGTAAACGATCTATTTTGCCAACGCTGTTTCCGCGACAGTGATATCATCATCCATGTTCACCCCACTTCGGCCTGGCTCTTTAAGTGCTGGCGGGATGAAGCCATGGCAGAGCTGATCCATTGGCTGCTGGATCAGGGAATAAAGGTGATCCTGACCTCGGCCCCTAATGTAAAGGAGCTGTCCAAGGCTAAGGCCATCGTCTCCGCCATCCCCTCATCAGCAGCACTTGACGCCAATCTGATCAATCTTTGCGGACAGACCGACGTAGATCAGTTGGCGGCAATTTCGGGGGCGGCCCGGTTATTTTTCGGCGTGGACTCCATGCCTATGCACCTGGCCGCGGCCGTCGGCACCCCGGTACTGGCCCTGTTCGGCCCCAGCATCCTCCATCGCTGGGCTCCCTGGTCCGAGGCCATGCTCCAGATCACCAGTGATTCCGATTACCAGAGGGTTTACCGAAACGGCGCTTATCATTTAGGAATACACACCGTCATTCAAAGGGACTGGGAGTGTGTCCCCTGTCGCCGGGACGGCTGTGACGGCAGCAAACGCAGCCGCTGTCTGGAAGATATCACCGTGGAGGAAGTTAAGAAGATGATTCTGAAAACAATTCCCTCCTAGAGAGAATAATGTTATTAATAGCGTACCTTCTTAATTTAAAAAGCGATATTGATGCTGAGGTTAAATATGCCATGTGAGAAATGGGCTCAGATGCATAACCCCGGAAGAATCAAATCGACCTTTACCGATGGTTTCTTGCAGCAGCTAGTCTTTCTGCGTTCTCCACCCGAAATATTTGACGTTCCCCATCGTCAACAACGATCTGAAATCTCAAGACCGGATAAGCTGACTCAACGGATTGAATTCCTATTGGAGAAGGTGCCTCAGAATGCCAAGGTGCTCGATCTGGGGGCCGGATATGGTGAAATTGCTTTTTCCCTCGAGGCCTATAGAAACGCCCAGGTGCTTTGTGTCGAACGTGAGCCCGAGTTCCTGTCCTCCCTGCGCCAGAAGGGATTATGGGTATTAGACGCTGACCTTAATTACATCAGCAGCCCAGCGTTACGCTGGGTCTTTTCGCAGCCCTGGGATATCGTCATTGCCGTCGACACCATATCATATTGGATGTATCCGGCGCTGATTTTATCTGCGCTGTCAGACCGCGTAGGCAAGATTATTCTTACCGTTTCCAACAGCGCCCATTTTAATAGAAGAATTAAAGGGTTATTGGGTAAAATGCAGGATTGGCCAAATTGTCGGCCATCAAAAGACAATTATCTGCAATTTGATCTGTCGTGGAGGACGAACAATTGGACCCTGAAAGGTTTTAGACAATGGACCGCAGCACTCGGATATGACTGTCAGCTCATAGCCCGCCGGGCAAAAAAAGCGCGCTGGCTATCGCCGACCTTTAGCCCTTCCCTGTTGACGCGGAGCTTTGTATTTGAACTTACTCCTATAACTTAGATATTAAGCCGATATTGAACCATCTTGCACATCTTCCGAAAATGGCCTCTGTCTGGCTACTGCTTACTGCGGCCTGGTAGGATCATTCCTAGGCAAGGGAAATTGTTCTCATGCATATATTAGCACTGCATCTCGGTCATGACAGCCAGATTGCCCTCTACGACGATTTCGAGCGGCTGTATATTGCCAAGGAGGAACGGTTCAACCGCATTAAATGCTATAACAGCAAGGGGGAGTTACCCAGGCTTTCTTTCAACCAGCTAGGCCATCGTTTTGATTTGGGCAAGGTTGAAGCGGTAGTTATGACCCGGACGTTTCTGCCGCGGCGTTATTACCGTTATTTTCCTCTGCGTAAGAGGATCTCGGAAGGCCTCAAGTCAATTATCGGGAGACAGCGCACGCACTATGACCTTATCAGCCGGATGCGTAAGTATCAAAAACCCGAATCGGAACTGCTCAATCTGCCTCTGATGCGAGAAGAATTTGGCATCCCCCTTGATAGCAGATTTTTTTTCAGCAATCACCACTACTGCCACGCCCTGCCGGCCCTCTTTTTTAAACCCCATTGGGATAACGCCCTCATCTACACGGCAGATGGCGGCGGCGACTATGACCACTACGGCCTCTATCACTTTTATAACTCCTGTTGGCGCACCCTCTTCGGCGGAGATGCACATATTTTTGACCGGAGCCACAGCGAAGGCCGCCATTCCTTGGGCCAGATGTATTCTATTATCACCGAGATTGCCGGGTTCAAGCGGATGCGCCATGAAGGCAAGATCACCGGACTGGCGGCCTATGGCAAGCCGACCGTCTACGAAGCCTTGCGCTCTCAATATTATATCCGCCCTGATGGCGTTGTGCGGTCACATTTCGCTGACTACAACTCGCTTGAGCATTTCCTCCGGGAGCTTTCAAAAAAGTGCCCCATCGAAAACCTGGCCGCCTCCGGACAGAGAGTATTGGAGGACGTCCTGGCAGAATCGGTTCAGACTTCGCAAAAGTTGCACCCCTTCTGCAATCTGGGTCTGAGCGGCGGAGTGTTCTCAAATGTGAGACTGAATCAAGTCCTGTCTGAACTGCCGGGAATCGAGGACGTCTTTATCGTTCCGCCGATGACTGACGAAGGACTTGTCATCGGGGCGGTGATGGACGTGGTCATTCAAGAGCACGGCTTTGACTATTTCCTCAATCACCGACGAGAATTGGGACATCTGTATTGGGGAGATGAATTTCCACCGGAGGAATCCTGGTTGGATGAAAGATTCGAGGTTGTTGCCAGAGATGAGATTGTTCCGGCGGCAGTGAAATTACTGCAGGACGAAAAGGTCTGCGCCCTGTTTACCCGGGGTATGGAGTATGGCCCGCGAGCCCTGGGCGCCCGCAGCATCCTCATCAGCCCGGTTGACCGCAATATCAATGACACCATCAACAAGAGGCTGTCGCGTACCGAATTTATGCCTTTTGCCCCGGTTGTTCGGTTAGAGCGCGCCGCTGAGGTCTTTGAGGTCACCGGCGCCAACCTGGCGGCTATGCAATACATGACTATCACCTGCCGGGTCCGCTCCGAATGGGCCGATAAGATTCCTGCCGTGATCCACATAGACGGTACAGCGCGGCCGCAAACCATCAGGCGTGAGGACAATCCACTTTACTATGATATCTTATGGGAATATGAAAAAGCCACCGGGTTGCCCTGCCTGGTGAATACCAGTTTCAACGCCCACGAGGAACCGATCATCAGGACACCTCAAGAGGCCCTCACCGCACTGCAGCAGAATCGGGTGGATTACGTTATCTTTGACCGCTTTATCGTCGGAACCCGAAATCAAGTCTGAACGATGTAGAGGAACTCAATGATTAAAAATAAGATCCTCTGGTTTTTGTGATACTTCAACTATCTGAGGGAATAGATCAAGGAATGATGGGCAGTGCCCACCCGACAGCCCTACATCACCGAAAGGCCCATCCATAGGGGAGAATCTTGTATTCGCCCGAAACAACTGAAGAGTTACCGGTTTTTTAAAGATCAGCGGCATGCAACAGGTAGATTTTTGCCGGATTTTCGTAAAGCAGGTAATATGAAGGTCCTGTGTGTCCAGAAAAGGGCTGGCAAGGCGGGGGCGCAGGTCTGTCTGGCAAAAACTGTCAGGACCTTGCGGAAGTTAAGCATCGACGTCAAGGTGCTCATGGGTGAGAGGGGCTGGCTAACCGATAGATTAACCGAGATGGATGCCTTGGCCGGGATCTCCCCATTTCCCTCATTCCGTTCTCCTCTCTCAAAATGGGTCAAGATCGGTCGGTTGGCGGATTATGTGAAGGAAGTCTGGCAACATCAGGGTCCTTTCCAGTTAATCCATGCCAATGATATCTGGGAGGCCCTGCTGGCCGAATGGCTGGCCAAAAGATGGCAGGTCCCTTGGCTCATGCATCTTCGCACCCTCCCCACGCAACCGTTGTACTTGAAGTATCACGGAGACCGCGCTCAGGCCGTTATTGCCGTATCCCCTCTGATCCATGAAACTGTGCGGCAGTGGCCTCATAAACGCCTGGCATATATTCCCGAGGGATTAGATGAAGAAGATTGGCTGCCGGTAAAAAATGAGGAATGCCCCTTTCCCCAGCAGATAGGGGTCATCGGACATGACGGCGAGCTCAAAGGTTGGCGGGATCTGGCTGCGGCGATGCAAAGAGTCCAGAAAAGTGGTGGACAACTTCCGATCCGGATCACATTTTTTGGCAAGGCCGAAATATCTTCACAACTCGTACTGCGGCACATGCTGCCTGTGGAGCTAGATGTTGTTTTTCAGGGGCATGTGGAAAATAATTTAAACAGTCTGCTCCGCCAACAAGACTTGATCGTATTACCTTCCCGGCAGGAAAGTTTTGGGATGGCCGTCATCGAAACTATTGCGGCCGGTATACCGCTGTTGGCCAGCCGCACCGGCATCGTTCCCGAAATCATGGGGGAAAGCTCCCCCTGGACGTTTATACCTGGGGATTCGGACAGTCTGGTCCGAACTTGGATACACCTGTCTGCCGTCTGGCCGCAAAGATTGGCCTATCTTGAGACCTGGCGTAAAAAAGTAAGCAATAAATTCATGATATCCAACAATACTATGACGCTCATCAAACTTTATGAAACTTCAGCCTCTCAAGAGGATATTACTTCATGGCAAAAACAGTCGTTATTTTAGTTGACAATAAAAAAAGAGATCTTCCCGGGGCGGCCCTTGTGGCGCATCATTTGGAAACGAGATTTCACCTCAAGTGCGTTCTGCAACCACTGGAGTCCTGGCGTTCCTGCCTGGCTGCTTTTAAACCGAACTATATCCTGTTCAACCACCTGACGGCAAGCCACTTAGCCTATTTTTCCATTAGATTAAGAGACATGGGCATTTTAGTAGGAGTGCTTCCCAACGAAGGTATCAACTATAATCAGGATGACTTGGAATTTAACGCCGGCCGATACCACAGTTATGCCCATATCGACCAATTCTTCTGTTGGAATGAGTTTCATAAAAAAGCCTTAATGACAATCATGAACCTTAATGAAGAAAATATTTTTATAGTAGGGGTACCCAGATTTGATTATTACTTTGAGCCTTGGATAAACATATTCTTCAATCCCCAAAGAGTTGTCTCTCATAAGCCTCATCTGCTAGTCTGCACTAATTTTGTTTTTGCGCAATATAAGGATTTACCGAAAATTGACGCCGACCGGCATTTTAGCCCCTGGAAAGACAGATTACCTTCCTACAGTAATTATTGGGAATTTATTGAAGTAAATGCCAGATCCAGAGCCAGATTTTTTGATTTCTTGAACACTCTGATAACGCGAACCGACTACAGCTTAGATCTCAAGCCACACCCGTCAGAAGATCATGAACCTTACAAAAAGTGGTTTAAAGGACTGTCTCCTGCTCACAAGGAAAGGATATCCCTACGCCTTCGGGAAACGATATTCGAACTGCTGCCAGCATGCCACCTGGAAATCTCTTGTGAACGATGCACTACGGCTTTGGAATCCTGGATTTTAGGCAAACCCACCATTGAGCTAGTTTTTGACCGACACCCGCTTTTTTTTGATGAAGCAACCTCAAGATGTAACCGCCTCTGCGATGATCCGGAGAAATTGCCGGATCTGGTTGGTGAAATACTCGCCCATCCACGCCAGGAGGACCTCCGGGAAAACCGTCAATTACATCTGGCCACATGGTGCACCTCGCCGGCAGGTGATTCATCCTTGAAGGTAGCCCGATGTATTGCCGAGGCCTTGGAAAAACAGCCGGACCCTGGGTTTAACCTCAACCTCGAAGATCGGCGGAGGGCCTTGAAACTAAAGGTGAAAAATTTCCTCGGACTGGCTTATGGCAGTAATCCCTGGAAAGTACTGTGGAGTCTGATGCCTTGGGTAAAACCCTACTTCCTGGAATCCAAGTATATCACTCCGAGCGATGTCATACGGTGGCAAGATAAGATAAGGCAGGCGGAATCGGGGATACCTCGAATTTAAGATGCCAAGCCGGCATAATATGGTGATATCTTCAACAACCGGGCTTTTTCTGAAACAGCCACCAGTTTAAATTATCAAAAATGGGAAATTCGCGCTGCCAGAGAAAGCCGTAGTCCAGCCATTTCAAATTAGGGAACCGGTCAAGATAGAAGGCTCCGAAATCCCTCTTAAAAAGCAAACCCTGATGGCCTCTATAGGTGACTTCGACCGGAGAATGGGAAAAATATTCGATGCAGAGGATATATCTTCGGGCTACCCGAAATATCTCGTCCACTGCTCGTTCCAAGTCATCCGGTCCGATATGGATCAAAACTCCGGAGGTGAAAACCAGGTCAATACTTGCGTCAGGCAGAGGCATATCGAAGACGCTGCAATTGTAGGCCTCACTAATCTGCATATAGGTCTGGGTGGTTAATCTTTCAAAGGCCTTTCGATTCGGTTCTACGGCGCCGAGTTTTATCCTACCCTTGAACAGTTCGTTCATAAACCATAGATTCATTCCGATGTTACTGCCGACTTCAAGAACTGATCCGAACTCTAAGTCTTTCAGGATACGGCGAAAAACTCTTTTTCCGATATCAAGTTTCCAATCCGCAAATTCGTTGCGTTCCGCATATTGTTCGCCGAAATCACCCTGCCACATCTTTAGTTGCGGTGTTTCCGGCATTTTCTCTCCTCCGGACAAATTACCTGGCGGCATAGGCTGCAACCCTTCTACTTTGAACGCCATAATTCATAAAACGATAAAATCCAAGGTATCCATCCGATTGGCGCGAACTGCGACTTCATTGCTTTCCCGGTTTTCCTCCAGGCCATCGTGATAATACAACCCTTTATTATGTTCGCTGAAAGTTTTATCTCCTACCTGTTGCACCCTAACATGATCTATACCCTCATCATGGGCATGGTTAACAACCGAATCATTGACCACCCACTTTCCCTGATCATTCTTTTCCCAAATATCCGGGTCTCGCATCGGTTCGATCCAATCGTAGAATTCCGCCTCAGTTATCTCCAAAAACTTTAGATAGGTATCTAAGGTGCGGGGTCTGACATGGTCATATTGTTTGACCATTTCAATTCCTTCTTCTCTGGACATCCGGCCATGGCGAATTTCCATGCTGGCGTCATCCGTGGCGCGGCCATAGCCGAATTTTAAGTACTTCAGGTAATCGTGAACATCATTGGCGTGGTCATCTGTTTTGGTATAGAGGGAAAAGGTCCTGTCTCTTTTTCCTGAAAATGTTTTAAAATTATAGTTGCTGATCACAAAATCGGCCTGTTCTTTGGCATTCCAGTACAGAAAATTGCTTAAATAAATTCCTCTGACGCCCAGCTCTTCGATTTCTTCATAGGTTGGGTAAACATAGGGGGCAAGATCATTCCAGGTAATCCCGCTTTCGTCGTTAATAAGATCGTCCGGCTCGAAACCTCGCATATCATGCTCTTGCCTAGTCCACTTGGTAAATTCGACCATATCTTCCAGAGTAAACATTCCCGTCAATTCGGCGAACCCATGTTCTCCCCAAACGATTAAAGGGATTTTATATTTTACGGCAACTTGAAAGGGGAAGGTCCGGATGCCGGCATGATAATGCCATGTCAGGTCACCTACTTTTTTCAGCATGTAGCGCGATATTTTACGTACCGAAGTCGGATTGGCAGTGAAACGGATGAGATCACAACCGAACTGAGTGACAAGATTATTGAGGTTTCTAATTCCCAGAGGGGTATTAAAAGCGTGATTATAGGTCACTAACAAGGGGTTCATGCCATATACCACTTTCATCAGGTAGGTTTGATAGTGACTATCTTTACCGCCGCTCACCGGGATTATGCAGTCGTAGGGATTTCCCTTTTCTTTGAATTTCTTCTTATAGGTCTCAAGAAATTCCCGAAGCAATTTCTCACGTTCCCGCCAATCGATATTCTGGCGGGACTCATGATATCGGCAGCCACTACAAACCCCCTCTTCGTCAAAGATAATGGCGGGCTTGGCATTTGCGGGATAAAGACAACGTTTGCAATATTCCATCAATCAGCTTCCTTTAGAGGTATTTTAGATGAACCGCGGCACCTGGTCTTTGGTTTCGAATTTCTCTATCGTACATCAATGCCTGCTTGCCTTAAATAATCTTTGGCCTTTTTCGTACTATGTTCGGTATAATGGAAGATATTAGCTGCGGCAACGGCCTCGGCCCCTCCTAAAGTTATCCCATCTACCAGGTGCTGCCAAGAAAAAACACCGCCCATGGCAATGACGGGAATATCGACCGCTGCAGTAACCTGCTGCAGCAGGCCTAACTCGTATCCCTGCCGAAACCCGTCTCTCTCGATACAATTCAAGAATATCTCCCCTGCCCCCAGTTTTTGAACCTCCCGAGCCCAACCAACCGGGTCCAACCCGGTTGCCTCTTGACCCCGATCGATATAAACCTCACAGGTACCGTCTTCTTTCATGCGTGCATCAATTGAGACAACGATACATTGGCTGCCAAAAACCTGCGCACATTCGGCAATCAAAGTCGGGCGGCGGACGGCTTCGGTATTGATTACGACCTTATCGCCCCCTAAACGCAACAACTTGCGAATTTCATTTACCGAATCAATCCAACCTCCAACCGTCAGAGGAACAAAACACTTTTGAGATAGCTCTTCCACCACCTGGTAAAATTTATTCCGCTGCTTCTTATTCCGGCTGACATCTAAAACGATTATTTCATCCACCGCCCAACGATCAAAGAAATCTACGGCCGTCAGCGGCTTCCAATGAATCACGTTAGTATGTTTAAACCTTACACTTTGAACCACCATCCCATCTCGCAAAATCAGGACTGGTATGAGGCGTTTTTTGAGCATCCCTGTGTTCTCCGTAGACAATTTTGGCGAAATTGCTCAGCAATGTCATTCCGGTTCGCTGGCTTTTTTCCGGGTGGAATTGCACACCGAAAATATTTTCTTTCTGGACACTCGCCGTAATAGTAGTTCCATGCCAACATGTAGAGGTAATATAATGGCAGTTATTCTCCTGTAATACCATATGATAACTATGGACAAAGTAAAAAACCGGTTCGGCCTCAAGATTCAAAAATAACGGACTGCCATCTTGAAAGCTGATATTATTCCAACCGATATGTGGAATACGATAGGCCGCATCCATAGGCACAATCTTCCGGACCACTCCGGGTATCCAACCCAGGCCGCGATGCGAACCGTGCTCCAGACTCTCTTCGGCTAAAAATTGCATTCCCAGACAGATACCCAGATATGGTTTTTTATGAACTAGTACCTGTTGGTTGAGAACTTCGATTAACCCAAGCCGCTCAAGATTGGCCATCCCATCCCCGAAGGCCCCTACCCCAGGAAGAACAATCGCCGCAGATTTCTCTAAATCCTGATGACTTGTGGTAATATGAGATGCATAACCCAGGGACTCAAAAGCCTTAGCCACTGAACGTAGATTACCCGCCCCATAGTCAATAATTGCGATCATCCCCGGTTCTCCCGCATCGTTCGATTCTATTGTACGGTTATCTACCTATTATTACAACAGATATTATAGCGCCTCGGTGGAGCTTGCCTTGTTTTCCCGGTTCATTAATTCCCTAGCAGCTCCCAACTTACCGGCGTTCCCGCCGGGATGTCCCGTACCGCCCGCCGGCCTAGAACCTGCTCCAAATATTTCGGGGCCAATCCGTGACCGGGGCGGATAGAGCGTACATGTGCGGCAGTAAAAACTTCCCCGGCCTTGATATCCCGAGCCACGAAGAGTGACCGGCGAAAGGCCCGGCTCTGCGCCTCAAGGGGACTGGCCCCATAACTCACCCGGCCTAAGGCTTTTTCTACCGTTCTGACTGCCTGAGCCATGGCCCGAAATTCTTCCGGCTCCAAGGAAAAGGCGCTGTCCGGACCAGGAACTGAACGGGAGAGGGTGAAGTGCTTTTCGATCAGACAGGCCCCGAGCGCCACTGCCGCCACCGGGGCGGCAATGCCTAAGCTGTGATCGGAAAGTCCCACCGGTACCCCAAAGGCCGCCGCTAGATGCGGGATTGTCCGTAAATTCATCTCCTCCGGAGCGGCTGGATAGGCGCTGGTACACTTCAGGAGGACAATCTGCTCAGCCCCGGCCTGCCTGGCAGCAACGACCGCTTCCTCAATTTCGCCCAATGTAGCCATCCCTGTCGACATGACGATCGGCTTACCAGTCTTGGCCACCCGCCGGATGAGAGGCAGGTCCACCAGTTCAAACGAGGCAATCTTATACGCCGGGACCTTGAGTTCTTCCAGAAAATCCACGGCGCTGGCGTCAAAAGGCGAAGAGAACAGGTCAAGCCCCAGATTCCCGGCGATTTTCTGGAGCTTGGGGTGCCACTCCCAGGGTGTGCAAGCCTCGGCGTAGAGGTCATGGAGATTGCGTCCGGCCCAGATAGTTCCGGGACCGATTTGAAAGTCTGCCCGAGGAAGGTTAAGGGTCATCGTCTCAGGGGTGTAGGTCTGCAGTTTTACTGCATCAGCACCAGCCTCTCGGGCCGCCTGGAGGATGGCCGCCGCCTGTTCAAAATCCTGGTGGTGATTGGCCGACATCTCCGCCACCAGGTAAACCGGTTGGCCTTGGCCAATGGTGCGCCCATTAATTTTGATCGAGGATGGCATACCGTCACCTGCAAGAGCCGGCCAAGCCGTCAGGGAAAATTACGCTTACCGTTAAAAACATTTGAGAAGATCTCCAACCGGTTCAAAGAATAATGCCAGGTTTTTCTCCCTCTTACTATCCTCACACCGGCCTTTTTGAACCCGGCGGCCTCGAAAGCCCGGATTGATCTAACGTTGTCCATTTTGATGAAGGCATCAATAACCGCCGTCTCCGTTTGTCGGAAGATTTGTCTTGCCCCCGCGTCGATAATTTGTCGACCGTATCCCCGCCCCCGCTGGTTTGGGGCCAGGCTGACATGAATTATGGCCCGGTGGTTGTCGAGTTCGAACCGCACCTGCCCGACTGGAGCATCTTGATGATCCACTGCTAGAAAGAAGAGTTGACCGGGATCCTTCGAGACCCGGTTGAACCACAAAAGGTGGTTTTCCCAGGGAATAGGTTCTTGTGAGAACGAGGCCTGTCTGACTTCCGGATCATTAGCCAGCGACCAGATTGCCCGGCAATCTTCCGGTCGTACCCGACGCAACCGGAAGGGTTCATTCCGCATCTGCATGACGACCCGCGCCGCGCCCTCTCCATCTACCAGTTTCTGTCCCCGCCGAGACAACTGGCGACGGGTCTCCGGCTCTGCCAGCAGCCGGTCTACCGCTTGAGTTATCTGCCGGACCGCGAGGTGTTCATGCCATCCCAGGTTCAGGGCAACCCCACCCGACTGCAGATTCTCGGCCACGGGGCGCTGATTATCAGCACAGGAAATAACCAGGCCGGGAAGTCCCATAAAGGCCATTTCCCAACAGGTACTCCCACCGGCAGTAATGGCCAGATCGGCCCACGCCAGCAATCGGGGCATGTCATCAACATTTTTCAGGATTCTAAGAGGAAACGGATATTTTTCGGCTCTATTAGACAGATGATGGCACCAGGAATTAACCCCTCCAACTATAACAGTTATTTCCAGATCATCTGCCTTAACCTGTTCTAACGCCTCCAAGACTTTCAACGTCACCCGGTTCGGGTCAGCTCCGCCTAATGTTACCAAAATCTTGCTGGAAGTCTCGGAGATTTCTCGACGCCATCCCTGCCAGGACCAATACTCCCGGCGCAAAAGGGCATAGCGGCATCCCAAAAGCAGTCGGGTATAATCCTCCCGATCACCATACAGACGCTCATGGGCATGCATATTTTGATTAAGGATGAAGTCTGCCCGGTAGGGCGCGGCATGGCCATAATCGTCAATAACGATTAGACGGGATCCACCATCTTTGATAAGGCGCTGGAATCCCGCTGTAAAATGATAACCGTCCAGGACCACCCACCGGGCGCCAATCTCCTGAACCATGCGGGCAGTTTCCTGAGCATCGGCAAAGCCTCCGGGGGGAGAAGCCTGAAGAATTTGAAGGTCACCCTCAACTTCCAGGCGTGGTCTGAGAACGGGTAAATCCGTCGCGGTCAGGAAGGATACTTCTCCTCCCTCGGCGCGCCAGGCCTGAGCCAGGGCCAGACAACGCATCACGTGGCCCAGGCCGATCTGTGGACCGGCGTCGGCGCGGATGACCGCTCTCATTTTCACAGACTTTTAAGATCTTCCCGGGGAGAGGATCGACTAAGTAAAAATTCCGCCCAGGCCAGGTCTAAGGGGTTGTCAATATCCACAGACCTCTCAGCTTCCATGAAATAAGGGATAACTTTACTCCCATAGAATTCACCCTCTGCTAAAAAGATCTGGCTTTTGGCAAAAATGAAGGAGCCATCATGGCGGTAAAGCTGATCCAATCGTTGGGTCTGCTTCATCTGGTTTAAGCCAAAGTATGGCTCTACATAGCCCTGGGGCGCCCAGACGGCTCTCTGCGGTGGATGAGCGAAGGGAACGAGACTCATCAAGTAGTTGGCCTGCCGACTCCGAAAGATCTCATAGGCAGACCGGAGATCCTGGGAGGTACGCAGCGGATTAGTCACCAACAGCACTGCAAATTCTCGATAGAAATGACCTTTGGAAATGAAATATTCTAAAACATGAGTGCATACCTGCCGAACCTGGGCATTATCAGAGGCGAGCGCGGGAGGACGCGCCAGAGCCAACCCGGCCTGATACCAAACGGCTGTTTCCAAAATTTCCTGGTCTTCTGAGGAAACGCAGACCAGATCAAAGATTTCACTCTCGCGGGCTGCCTCAATGGCGTAAGCCAAAAGGGGCTTACCTTGCAGCAGAGCCAGGTTTTTGCGGGGGAAGCGCTTGGAACCGCCCCGCGCCGGAATAATACAGAGAGGTTTAGTTATCATGAGATCGCAGTTCTGAAATCAGATATCGTCCCAGGAGATAGCTTCATTGTATTTAAGAGGGCGTTTGGTTACTCTGCCCACAAAGAAATCCAGATACTCCGGTGAGACGCCCGGTTCCGGCCTTTTGCCCTCCAACATCTCCGGCGTAAGTTTCGTGCCCTGAGGAATATCCTGGTTGGCCACCAGATGTCGAAACCATTTCCGCCGTTCGATCAGATCTTTTTGGCTGGGGTTCAGTTCATGTCTTCCTTTGGCGGCCTGCACCTGGCGTATCAACCTGACATAATCAGCGAATTCGCCGGGCTCTTTGGACAGGATATGATGGTGACCGGGAAGATTCCTCGCTAAAGTTAACCTTTTTTCTAATACCACCGCCCCCAGGGCCACCGCCATGATGTCTGTTTCATCATGGCAATCGCGGGATGAGTAGCCCACCAGCGCATGGAATGTATCACGCAGGTAAGGAATAGTCCCCATGTTTTTTTCCGCCAGACTATCGGCCGAAGTGCAGTGCAGCAGAATACACTGATCATTCTGGGCCTCAAGCATTAGTTGCATGACTTTTGCCATTTCGGCCAGTTTAACGGGACCGGTATCAATGATGACCGGTTTTTTCAAAGCGGCAATGCGCCGCCAGAGAGGCAGGTAGTTATAATCCCAGGAACTCAACTTGTATGCTTCCAAACCCAAGGTCTCGGCATATTCGATTCCACTCGGTGAATTGACCGTTGAGAATATAATAACTTTTCTCTTATCTCCGTAAGCCTTAAGTTCCCGCCATTCGTCCAGCGAAAAACGCAATTGGTTTAACATGGCGAACATATTTTCGGTTTTGGGACCTTCCAGGCTGTCATAGGAATAGGTGATAGTTTTATCGCTCATGATCTCTTCCGGAAACCAGAAGATAAATTTGATAGCATCCGCATCGGATTCGGCAACAACATCAATCAATTCTTTAGCAATGTTCAGGTCATAATTGCAGGTCACGCCAGTTTCGGCAATAATAAACAGGGGGCTGTGTTCACTAATTGTTTTGTGACCTATGCTGATCTCTGACCTCATAAAAACTCCTTTCCCCTCAGGAAGCAGAAGCCTCGGAACGGTGATGAAGTTGGACCACATGGGTTATGGCCGCCTGCACCCGGTCTATTTCCTCTTCCGTCATGGCCGGGAAGAGAGGTACGGTGAGCATCCGCTCGTAGGCCGCCTCGGCCACCGGGCAGAGCCCGGGACCGGTGCCGAAACGCTGGCGGTAAAACGGGTGCAGGTGCACCGGAATATAGTGCACATTGACTCCAATCCCCTCGTCCCGCAAGGCTTTATAGACTCTCCCCCGGTCGAGCTGCCCCCGATCCAGATTCAGCAGAATGACGTACAGGTGGTAGGCATGTGATACCTCGGGCGAGACCGTCAGGGGTGAAATTTCCGGCAGATCACGGAAGCCCTCATCGTAGCGGCGGGCAATCTCCCGGCGGCGGCGCAGCCATTGCGGCAGTTTGCGCAGTTGCGAGATTCCCAGGGCGCACTGGAGATCGGTAAGCCGGTAATTATAGCCTAAATCAACCATCTCGTAATACCAGGTTCCCTGCTCCGCCCGCTGCCGGAAGTCGGTAGCAATACCATGATTACGAAACCGGCGCATTCTCTCGGCATACTCCGGATTCTGCGTCGTTACCATACCGCCTTCGCCGGTGCAGAGGTGTTTGGCCGGGTGGAAGCTGAAGATATTGACGTCGGCCAATGTCCCCACGTGCCTGCCTTTATACTGCCCTCCCAGGGCGTGACAGGCGTCGGCCACCAGGGCCACGTCATGTCGCTGGGCAATGTCCCGCAATGCGTCGTAATCACAAGGATGACCGGTATAGTCAACGGCAATGAGAGCCCTGGTGCGAGGAGTAATCAAGGCTTCGATCTTCCCGGGGTCCAGGAGGAGGGAGCCGGGCGTCACATCGGCAAAGACCGGGATGCCCCCTTGAAAAACGATGGCATTGGTAGTGGCCACAAAAGTCATGCCGGGGGCGATGACCTCGTCTCCTGGGCCGATGCCCAGGGCATACAGGGCCGCGTGGACGGCCGCGGTCCCGGATGACAGGGCCACTGCTTCCTTGGCCCCGACCCAATCGGCCAGCGCTCTCTCAAATTCCGCCACCTTGGGACCGGTGGTCATCCAAGCTGAGCGGAGCACTTCACAGACCGCGGCCACATCGTCTTCATCCAGCCACTGCCGGGCGTATGGGATCACGTTCGGAGATGAAGTAGTCATATATAGAAAATCACTTCCTAACTCGAGATTTTGATAACTGGCGCTAGCCTTGCATTAAAGATCCTGAATCAATTCCCTCAGCTCTTCGGGCTGGAGTCGCCAGGGGTTGTTGAGGGAATCGTACTCAAAATCGGGTGGCGTCGGAGTCCCTGCTTCTTCCTGAAAACGGCGCGCAAAGTAGCGAAAATCCGGTTTAATGACATAGTAATCTTTGAACTCAATGGTGTTGCGGGCGTCGTCTTTGGTGATCATGAGCTCGTGGAGCTTCTCCCCCGGCCGGATGCCGATGATCTTGGTCTGACACTCCGGTCCAATGGCCGCGGCCAGATCCATGATATTCATGCTGGGCAGTTTGGGGACAAACAATTCCCCGCCCACCATCCGCTCCAGGCAGTCCAAGACAAAGAGGACCGCCTGTTCCAGGGTTATCCAGAAGCGGGTCATGCGAGGGTCGGTGATGGGCAGCACGCCTTTGGCCCTCTCCCGAAGGAAGAGGGGAATGACACTGCCCCGACTGCCGACGACATTGCCATAGCGCACCACGCTAAAAATAGTATGGTCCCGTCCCACATAGGCATTGCCGGCAATGAACAATTTGTCCGAACAGAGTTTGGTGGCGCCATAGAGATTGACCGGGTTGGCGGCTTTGTCGGTGCTCAGGGCGATGACTTTCTTGACTTTCTGGTCAATGGCGACGTTAATGACATTCTGGGCGCCCAGGATGTTGGTCTTTACCGCTTCAAAAGGATTGTACTCCGCCGCCGGTATCTGTTTTAAGGCTGCGGCGTGGATAATGTAGTCTACTTCGTGGAAGGCGCGATACAGCCGCTCCTTATCGCGTACATCACCTAGAAAATAGCGCATGTTGGGATACTTTTCATGCGAAAAGATGCGCCCCATTTCAAACTGCTTGTATTCGTCCCGGCTGAAAATAATGATCTTTCGGGGGGCATAGCGCTCAAGCAAAATCTGGGCACATTTCCGGCCGAACGAACCGGTGCCGCCGGTGATGAGGATTGCTTTATCATCGAACATAGGGACCAGCCCCTTTTAGCATAATCGCATAACTCCTTTCGGCACTGCTATAAAACCGATTTTATTTAATTATCCAATGAATCGTTGTTCAGGATATTTTGGATCTCCGGCCGACTCATCAACATCGAGTTTTTCTGTTGAAACTTTTCGTATAATTGCTGCTTCGTAATCTGACCGGTGAGAATTGCCGTGACATTGCTGGTGTGCCACAACATCGGCGCTAATTCGGCATGAGTTAACAATAAAAACGGATACCGACGTTGTATTTCCCGGTAATAGAGGTCCGTAATGAAGTCTCCGACGGGATCCCGGAAGGAATATCCGGTATCCTGGAACACCTGTTTTTTTATGATGAAGCAGAAGGACATGATCTTTTTATTATGCTGCCCCGTTTTAAAAAAGTCTTTACAAGCGTTTCGCCAGGCATAAACCGCCCGTTTCCATTTTTCCGTGACGGGTTCGAAGCGGTTGACATCACGCACGGTAGTTGAAAGCCCCACGGCTTGGCGATCTTGGATCTTTTGCAATAGATCAGAATCCCATCCCGGCTTAAGGACAATGGTGTCACTGTGAAAAAAAACCAGCCAATCTCCCTGAGCCTGTTGTACCCCCAACTCCAGGGCTTCGGCGTGCGCCCTGCTGCCGATTGCCTGAGTGGGATTGATGATTAAAGTTATCCATTTGAGGCGCTGCAGATATTCAACTGAAGCGTCCTGGGAATTATTATCCACCACGATAACTTCAAGAGGCTCTCGGCTGTATTGGCGCAGGGAGCGGAGACAGAGACGGATATGCTCCTCGGTCTGGTAATGCGGAATAATAATCGACAACATCTTTCTTACCGCCGGACCAGATAACCGAAGAAGTTGGTGGTGACATAGGGCTCTACACCCTCGGCCGGAACAAATTCCGGATGCTCTTCCAAAAAATCCTCCAAGGCCCGCAGCGGCCCCCCTTCCTGGGCAAACTTCTTAAAATGCAGCACATCCACTAGGGTATCTTCAACAATCAGAGCCTGACCCGGACTGATAAGTTCCTGGTACAATGCCAATTCTTTCCGTACATGGGGAGCATGGTGGTTGGAATCCAAAACGAGTGAGCCTCTCCGCTTCCCGGCCAGGCTAAACACCTTGGCCACTGTTTCCGGGAGCGAAGAATCTCCCACCACAAAGGTGATTAAAGGATGTTGGGGCCGAGGCAGATCGGCGATATCGACCGAAATGATCTGTTCTAATCCGAGGTGTTCCGCCCAGGAAGCGAACATAAGGGCGCTGCCGCCATATTGGCTGCCCATCTCCACCAGCACCTGGGGTTTACAGATATGCAATAATCTTAACATGGCGAAACAGTCGCCGGGCAGTTTGCGCAGCCGCACTCCGGCAAATTCCTGGGAGTCCTCCCGCCGTTTGATCGCCGCTTTCACCGCTAATTTTCTCAGCCACGAAACCTTTTGCCGCAATTTCCTTCTCTCCCCATTATGCCTCAAACTCTTCTGATTTAGCATCCCGGCCTTGAGTGACTGCCTCGCCTTATAATTCCTCTATCGTTGGCACTGCCACGATGAATCTGGCCTGCGGGTTCAACTTTCGGATATTGCGCCTGATCTCGTTTTTGAAGTTGTGCGGCAGGATCAATATCCTTTCCCGAACCGAACTGATTTCCTCCTGGGGGAGAATGGGGATCTTGGTACCTGGTTGGTACTTTCCCCACTTCTCCGGCGTGTTGTCATAAATGGCCAGGACGTTGTTCTCTAAGTGGCAATAGTTGCACAGAATACAGCCTTTGGCCGCCGCCCCGACACCGACGATTTTCTCGTCTTTTAAGTAGGCCGATAAATCATCTCGTACCCGGTCAATTCTCTGCTGGTAGGTATCATAGCATATAATACCGTCATCCAACCCCACGTCGATCTTTTGCTGTTCCCCCTGCTTGAGATAGAATCGTAAACTACCGCCATGCATATCAGGAAAATACTTTATCTGGTAAATGGACATATCCATCCGTCGAAGAAATTTCTTCATTCCCCGGATAGAGATATAACTCAGATGTTCATGATATATCTGTCCGGAATCGTTATTATTGACGGTATCCCGCACCCAGGGGGCTTCGATGATTAAGACACCATCCTTTTTCAGGAGCTTTTTGGCGTTGGAGATAAAACCGGTGACATCGTGGACGTGGGCAAAGACGTTCATGGCCACTATGTAATCAGCCCAACCATACTCCTTTAATACCTTTTCAGCGGTCTCGGCCGTAAAAAACTCAGGGATAACGGTAATCCCTTCTGCCTGGGACAACTCTGCCAGATTTTGGGCCGGTTCAATACCGAGTCTCCGGCTTTTGGCCATCTGGTGTAAAAATGTCCCATCATTGCTGGCTATTTCGATGACAAAACGCCCTTTGGCATCGATCTGCCGGGCAAGTTCCCGGCAATGCCGGACAAACGTCCCGGACATACCGCTGCGATAACAGTAAGTCCGAAAAAGATATTCAGGATCAACGACACAATCGATGAAGCTCATACCACAGTCATGACAGAGAAAGACCCGCAGGGGGTATCTTTCGACTTCCTCATCGGGTGAGCTCGACAGATTATTGACCAATGGCATCTCACCCAGATTTAAATACATTGTTTTCTGAGGAGAACCACAGAACCTGCAGTTTTCGATAGTCTTCGCGTGTTCCATTTTTTTCAGTGCCGAAAGATGCCTACTAGCGGCAATCCGGACTTCTCGGACTTCACTCATTCTTACCCTGGGCCCGCACAGACCGAACCTTTTCAAAAGGCGTTGGCTTATTGGTTTGGCGCCATGGAGATGCTGAAAACCTCACCAGTGCAATGGCTCAGGAACCAAAAAAGCGCTGCCATTCCCGCTGCATTACCACAACTCTAATGAAAAAGCGGGTTGGTATTGTTTTTTTATGAAAAAACCTTATTAATAAGGGTGTGAGGGTTTCCTGCCCAGCTATAGGGCTGTTTCGATTATGGCCGATTTGCGGCCGGTTCCATTGCTCCCTTATTGTTGTAATACATCAGACGGGGTAGACAAGACGTTAGATAAATTGTATAGACCTCAGTTATTCTCGTCAAGCGCATACCCTGATTAACACCTGCAAAGGTGTAGAATGCAGACCTAAAGCTGTCTACGTCATGGCCATAATGGAGGAGAATCGATGGTTTCTCGGATTGTTGCAGTTATTGTTACGATTGCCTGGCTGGCTGCCGGCTGTGCTTCCTACCGGCCACAGGCGACGCCGTTCCGCCTGCCCCAGTCCTATGCCAATGTCCAGCATGTCAATGGACTGGACGTGGCGGCCTACAGTTGGTCACAGGAAGAAGAAGCCAAAGGCGCCTTCGGCTTCGATATCATACGAGCGGGGCTCTTGCCGGTGCAGGTGGTCTTTGATAATCAGAGCCCCCTTACCTTACAGATTAACCCATCCCAAACCTTCCTGGTAAACGATCGGGACGAACTATTCACGATATTAGACAATCAGGGCGCCTATGATCGGGTAAGTCGGGCGACTGATTTTCAGGAATCGATTCGCGGCCTGGCTAAAGGCGCTTTCTGGGGCGCTGCCGCCGGAGCCCTCATCGGCGCAGCCATAGGAGTTGCGGCCGGTCGCTCGGCCGGGGACTATGCCATGCGGGGAGCGGCCACCGGAGGCGCCGCCGGAGCGGTCCTGGGAGCCGGTCGGGGGGCCGGAGACACCGAAGTCCCTCGCCAGATTAGCGACGATCTCGCCAACCGCAGCCTCAAGAACAATCCTGTTAAACCCTACGAGATCACCCAGGGGATCATCTTTTTCCCGGCAGAGGCGGGTCGGCCGACGCAGTTGAGACTGCAATTGAAAGATAAGGATACGGATAAAATATATAATCTCAAATTTTTTCTTTAATCTGATCTGATGCCTGGTTGCCGGTAATCTCCCGGCCGATGACCGAAAACTGTAGGTAGCTGATGGGAAAGGCGGGCGCTGATGCTGCAATACGTTGATCTGGATAGCATTAAGTACGATTTTATCCGGGAAAACCGGGAGGATATCCCCGCTGAATTTTCGGCCTATAGCGCCATGTGGGAAAAATCGGCAGAACACTTTGTAGACTTATTTCTCAGCTATCTGGATCGCCGAGGATTGGAAATCCGCTTCAAACAGCCGTATATTTAATCAAATCAACCGGTTTAATTCCAGGCAACCTGATTCTGGTAATTATCGTTGACCTTACCAGCTTCTTCATTTAAATTTAAAGTTTCATGACATTGTTGGCATTTCAGGAACGTTGGAAAGGATGCATGATGAAAATCCACGAATATCAAGCCAAACAACTTTTTGAAAAATTTCAGGTTCCCATTCCGCAGGGTGGAATGGCGACTACTGCCCACGAGGCCTATGAGATCGCCGAGGGCATCGGCGGCGATAGTTTTGTCGTCAAGGCCCAGATTCATGCCGGTGGCCGGGGTAAAGGCGGTGGAGTCAAGGTTGCTGATTCGCTCTCTGATGTAATCACTCTGGCCGACCAGATACTCGGGATGACCCTGGTGACCCATCAGACCGGCCCCGAAGGCCGACTGGTAAAGAAGATATTGGTGGAGCAGGCCCTGGATATCCGGCAGGAATTGTACTTGGGGATTGTTATTGACCGGACACAAGCCAGGCCGGTGCTGATGATGAGCGCCGCCGGTGGGATGGAGATCGAAGAGGTGGCCGCCCGAACCCCCGAATTAATCATTAAGGAAGCCATCGATCCAGCCGTCGGGCTGCAGCCCTTTCAGACCCGCAACCTGGTCTTTGGGGTCGGCCTGGATCCTATGCTCCTCCGTACCGCCTCAGGTTTTATTAATAATCTCTATAAGATGTTTGTAGCCTACGACTGCTCCCTGGTTGAGATCAATCCATTAGTGGTTACCACGGACGGGCAGATGCTGGCGCTGGATGCCAAAGTCACTTTTGATGACAATGCCCTTTTCCGGCACAAAGACCTGCCGCCCCTGGAAGACCCTAATGAGATTGACCCTCTGGAACTGGAAGCCAAAAAACATAATCTTAATTATATCCGCCTCGATGGTACCGTTGGAGCCATGGTCAACGGTGCCGGTCTGGCGATGGCCACTATGGACCTTATCAAACTGGCCGGTGCTGAACCGGCTAATTTTCTAGATGTTGGCGGCGGGGCCAGCGCCGATATGATCGCCAATGGATTCCGCATTATTCTTTCTGACCCCCGGGTCAAAGCAATTCTGATTAACATTTTCGGCGGCATCCTGCGTTGCGACGTCCTGGCAGAGGGTGTTATGGAAGCCGCCAGGCAGGTGAAGGTTGCTGTTCCCATCATCATCCGGTTGGAAGGTACCAACTGCGATATCGGCCGCAACTTGTTGGGAGCATCGGGATTGAATTTTACCGTGGCCGGTGACATGTTGGATGCGGCGCAGAAGGTCGCAGCGTTGGCCTGAACTGCCTCCGGAGAAGGAAAGAATCATCGCAAGAACAAAATTCGAGAAAGTGGAAGAGGTTTTTTGATGAGCGTTCTGGTCGATAAAAATACCCATGTAGTAGTACAGGGAATTACTGGCAAAGAAGGATCTTTCCACGCCCGCCAATGCATTGCCTATGGAACCAAAGTAGTGGCCGGGGTGACCCCGGGCAAGGGCGGCCAAAAGATGGACGATGTCCCGGTGTTCAACACCGTCAAAGAAGCGGTGGCCGCCGCCGGTGCTAACACCTCACTGATCTTTGTCCCCCCAGCCTTTGCTGCCGACGCCATTCTCGAAGCCGCCGGCGCCGGCATCAAGGTCATTGTCTGCATCACCGAAGGTATTCCCACTCTGGAAATGGTCAAAGTGGCCCGCCGGTTGGAAGGGACGGATATCCGTCTCATCGGCCCCAACTGCCCCGGTATAATTTCTCCCGGCCAGGCCAAGGTTGGCATCATGCCCGGCCCGATCCACCAGGAAGGGCCTGTGGCATTGGTTTCCCGCAGCGGCACCCTGACTTATGAAGCGGTATACCAACTGACGCTCAGAGGTCTGGGGCAATCCACCTGTGTCGGCATCGGCGGCGATCCTATTATCGGCACGAATTTTATCGATATGCTGCGACTCTTTCAGGCAGATCCGCAGACCCAGGGAATCGTTCTCATCGGTGAGATCGGCGGCACTGCCGAAGAAGAGGCCGCGGCTTTTATTAAAGCGAACGTTACCAAACCGGTGGTAGCTTTCATTGCCGGAATGACTGCACCGCCAGGCAAACGTATGGGACATGCCGGGGCCATTATCTCCGGCGGCAGCGGTAGAGCCGTGGACAAGATCGCCGCCCTGGAAGCCGCCGGTGCCACAGTCGTGCGCAACATCGGCGAACTGGGCGCTATCTGTCAACAGACCATGCGGCTATAAGGCGGTCTCCGGTTTCCGGTTAAAAGCTTTTCTAGCGAGGCTCTGGCCAAACTTATCTTCCCCCCGTTGTCATTCTGAGCCTAGTGAAAGTTCCTTATTCTTCCGGGGCTTAGATTCTTCAGCCGCATTCGGGCTGACAATAGTTGCCAGTCTGCGAGAGCCTCTACGATTAATGCATTAAAATCTTGCTTGCCAACACCGGGGGCAGGTTCCAGGGTCGCCGGACATGAAGCTGTTACTCCACATCTGCTGTGCGCCGTGCGCCATCTACCCTCTTAAAATCCTTCGGGAAGCCGGAATGGAGGTGCATGGCCTCTTTCATAACCCCAATATTCATCCTTATCAGGAGTTTCAACGCCGTTTGCAGACCTTGGAAGAGTACGCCGCAACCGAGTCCTTGCCGCTGATTGTGCACCATCGCTATGATTTGGAAGAATTTATCCAGCTGGTCGTCTTTCGCGAGGCGCAACGCTGCCGGTTCTGCTATGGCCTGCGCCTGCGAATTGCCGCCGCCACCGCCAGACAGGGCAAATTTGACGCTTTTACCACTACCTTGCTGTACAGCCGCTACCAGAACCACGATCTTATCCGGGATATCGGCCAACAGGTTGGCCAGGAAGTGGGGGTGACTTTTTACTATGCCGATTATCGCCCCGGTTGGCGGGAGGGCATCGAGGAATCCAAGCGTCTTGGAATGTATCGGCAGCAGTATTGCGGTTGTATCTATAGTGAAAAAGAACGGTATTACAAGCCTCGTAGGGAAAAAAGTTAGAAAATAACGGTGAGCAGTACCCCTCCCGGCATTGGGCGCGGCCCGCTTGCCAAGTAAGAGGACAACCTGGGAACAAAGCGGGGGTGGCCTTGCATATCTCGGCGATCGGTTTTTGCCTTGATCCGCAATCTTTAGGCCTTTTGATCTTAAACCCTGAACTTTGAATCGATACATATGCACTCAGATAAAATTGGTATGGTTTATTTAGTTGGCGCCGGGCCGGGCGATCCCGGTCTGGTGACAGTACGGGGGCTGGAGTTAATCCGCCGGGCCGACTGCATTGTCTATGACTACCTGGCCAATGAGGCGTTTTTACAGGAGGCCTCGCCCTTGGCCGAACTCCTGTACGTGGGGAAAAAAGGGGGAGACCACACCCTGCCCCAGGCTGACATCAACCGGCTGATCGTCGACAAGGCCAGGGCCGGTCTGAAGGTGGTCCGCCTTAAGGGTGGCGATCCCTATGTCTTCGGCCGGGGCGGCGAGGAGGCCGAAGAATTAGCGGCCGCTGGCATTCCCTTTGAGGTTGTACCCGGTATCAGTTCCGCCGTAGCTGTTCCCGCCTATGCTGGCATTCCGGTGACTCACCGGCGGTATGCCTCTCTGGTCTCTTTCATCACCGGCCATGAAGACCCGCACAAACCGGAAAGTGCCATTCCTTGGGAGGTCCTGGCCGCCAGCCCCGGCACCCTGGTCTTCCTCATGGGCGTCAAGAATCTATCGGAAATCTGCCAAAAGCTGCAAGCCCACGGCAAGGCGGCCGATACCCCGGCGGCAGTCATTCACCGAGGGGCAACACCACAGCAAAAAACCGTTTCCGGAACCTTGGCTGATATTGCCGGGCGGGTTCAGACGGCCGGTTTGGCTGCCCCGGCTATCTTTATCGTTGGCGGCGTCGTCGAACTGCGCCCCCGGCTTAATTGGTATGAAACCCGTCCCTTGTGGGGCAAACGTATCCTGGTAACCCGTTCCCGGAGGCAGGTCAGCGCCTTTGTCAAGCTCCTGACGGAATACGGCGCCACCTGCCTGGAGGCGCCTACCATTGAAATTGCCCCCCCGGATGACGGCTACGTTGCTTTGGACGAGGCCATACAGAGATTAGACCGTTACCAGTGGCTCGTTTTCACCAGTCCCAACGGCGTGGTTGCTTTTTTCGAACGGCTGTTCGGCAGTGGGCGTGATGTACGAGCCCTGGGAGCCTGTAAATTGGCGGCTATCGGCGCCGCTACCGCAGAAGCGCTACATGAACACGGCCTCATTGCCGATGTGGTTCCGGAAGACTTCCGAGCCGAGGGTTTGGTGGCCAGTCTCAGTCCCCTGGTCCACCCCGGCCAGCTTCTTCTGCTGCCTCGGGCCCAGGAAGCACGGGAAGTTCTGCCCCAGGAAATGGCAAGGCAGGGTGTCATTGTCCATGTGGCGCCCAGCTACAAGACGGTACCACCTGCACACCTGCCTCCGGACACCGAATCAGCTCTGGCCCGGGGCGAGATCGATGTCTTGACCTTTGCCAGCTCCTCTACGGTGACAAATTTCGTCCGTCTCATCGGTTTAGAACACTTCAAAAAGCTCGCGGCCCAGGCGGTGATCGCCGCCATCGGCCCCATCACCGCCAAGACCCTAAATCAGTTCGGCCTCGAAGCCCGGATTCAGTCCCAGACCTACACCATCCCCGCCCTCGCCGCCGCTATTGTCGATTATTTTCGAACCGAGGCGGTAAGAGGATGATAGATTGACCACACTCTTGTCCACCATGCCGCAAGGTTCTCCCGAATCTAAAAGAACTCACATTGACTACCAACATGAGCTGAATCCGGCCCAATATGAAGCGGTCACCCTCACCGAGGGCCCGGTGTTGGTCATTGCCGGGGCTGGCAGCGGCAAGACTCGGACGTTGGTCTACCGGCTGGCCTATCTGGTGGAACACGGCATTCCTCCCTGGAACATCCTGCTGCTTACCTTTACCCGTAAGGCCTCCCAGGAAATGTTGCACCGGGCCTCGCAGTTGATCAACCGGCCGCTCCATCAGGTCTCCGGGGGCACATTCCATGCCGTCTGCCACGGCTGGCTCCGCCGTTATGGCGCCAGAATAGGATATGACTGCGGTTTTACCCTACTGGATCGGCATGACCAGGGTGATCTGGTGCGGTTGCTGCGGGATCGCTTGGAGCTAAAAGTCAGCCCCGGTCAGTTCCCCCGGCGGCAGACCATCGTCGAAATCTTCGGCGCTCTGGTCAATAAAAACCTGGACCTGGAAACCTTGTTGACCCGAGAACACCCCCAGTTCCTTACGCAGGCCCCCGCCCTGACTGCTCTTAACAGGCTCTACCAACGCCACAAACGCGAGCATCAACTCTTGGACTATGACGATCTGCTCCTGGAAGGCCGCCGTCTGCTGACCGAGCACGAGGATCTGCGCCTCTCTCTGTCGGAAGGGTATCGCTACATCATGGTGGACGAATACCAGGACACCAACCGGCTGCAGGCCGAAATCGTCAAGCTCCTGGCCTTCACCCACGACAACGTCATGGCGGTGGGCGACGACTCGCAATCGATTTACTCTTTCCGGGGGGCTAATTTTCGCAACATCATGGATTTTCCAAGTCTTTTTCCCGGAACCCGCATCATCAAACTGGAGGAAAACTATCGCAGCACCCAGCCCATCCTCGACCTGACCAACACCATTATTGCCCAGGCCAGCGAAAAGTATACCAAGTGTTTGTTCACCCAAAAAAAGCAGGGTCCTAAACCGGTCCTGCTTGAGGCCGGCGGCGAAAACGAACAGTCCCAACTTGTCTGTCAGAGCCTGGCGGAACTGCGGAAACAGGGCACCTCGCTCCGGCAGATGGCGGTGCTCTTCCGGTCGGCCTACCACTCGTTCGACCTGGAGATCGAACTGCTGCGGCAACAGATACCCTTCATGAAGTTCGGGGGCTTTAAATTTATGGAAAGCGCCCATATTAAAGATCTGTTGGCACACCTGCGGGTGGCCGCCAACCCGCGCGATTCCTTGAGTTGGAACCGGCTGCTGCAGTTGGTTCCTGGAATCGGTAAAAAGAGCGCCCAAAAGTTCCTGACCCAGTTACCGCAGGAGGGGTTCTCCCTGCAAGGGGCTTTGCAGTGGCTGACCTCTCAAAAAGGCGCCCGGGCCAAAGCGGCCTTGCAACCCCTGATCGAACTGCTGGAGCAGCTCCAATCTCCCGATTTAGCCCCGGCCACCCGACTCAATATGGCCCTGTCCTATTACGAGCCGATCCTCAAGACCCACTTTGATGACTATCCTAAACGTCTGCGGGATTTGGAGCATCTGTTGACAATCACCGCCCGCTACGGGTCTTTGGGCGATTTCCTGAACGATCTGACCCTGGAACCCCCCGCCAGTATGGCGGAAATTACCGCCGAACCGGGAGAATACCTCACCCTTTCCACCATTCATTCGGCCAAAGGGCTAGAGTGGGACGCGGTCTTTATCATCTGGGCCGCCGAGGGACGTTTCCCTTCTGTCTATTCTCAGGAACGTGAAGCAGAATTGGAAGAAGAACGGCGATTGATGTACGTAGCCGCCACTCGGGCTCGGCGATATCTGTATGTTATGTATCCCAAGGTCAGCTACACCAAGTACCTCGGGACAACGTTCAACGCCGCCTCCCGTTTTGTCCGGGACCTGCCCCGATCCCTGTTGGAGCCTCTGAAGGTAGAACCCAGATGGTAGACAGGAAATTGAAAACAATATGACCGCTGAATACCGTCAGGAAGTTCTCAATGTCATCTTAGCGCAAGCTCTGCAGGAGCGCGGCGTCATCTCGCTTCCCGAAGGAGTGATCAAAACCGTCATCCAGAAACGCCGCCGGATTCCGGATGTCATGGTCGATTACCGCGGTTTGCGGGTGGTCATCGAGGGTGAGGTGAGCGATCAGGCCGGGGCAGAGGAACGCGCCCTGACCTCGGCGCGCCGGCGGGTGGAACAGGGTCTGGCACACATCGGCATTGGCGTGATCTTCCCGGCCGAACTGCGCGCCGTGCCTTTCAAAGCCTTGCTTGAAGCCCTGAGGGACAGCCGTCTCCTGATGGCAGTGACCTCAGAATCGGGAGATACCGGCTATGTCTCGGGAAATATAGACTTCCTGGCGGAATTACTGGATAAGACCTTCGACCAACTGGTGCAGGAAGACGTTGTGGCCCAGGCGGTGGCCGAAATCGACGCCGCCGTCGAAAAAATGGCGCAGTTGTCCCGCCTCTGCCCCGGCTATTACCAGAAAGCGGCGGCAATTTTAGGAATTAAGGCTCTACCGCGCCCCGCGGCGGAAAAAGCCAAAAAGGGTCCGATAGAAACTCTCTATCCGGAAGAGATTCTGGCCATCTGCCGGATCAGCGGCCTGGTGATCATCAACGCTATGATCTTTCAGGAAATATTAGCATCGCACGACAACCGCGTTACTTCGCTCACCCATTTGCTTAATGAGATTGTGCTGCACAGCGCGCTCAACCGGCATTGGAATTATATCGTTTCAGATATAAATTATTTTCCCATATTTCATCTAGCCAGCCAGTTGATGGTGGTCATACCTTCCCACGGAGATATTTTAAAAGGATTAAGAATACTGGGACAGAGCGCCCAGAAAATTGTTGCCATGAAAGCCGCCCTGCGCCATGACCTCATGGGCCGGGTGTATCACAAGCTGCTGGCCGACAAGAAATATCTGGGCACCTATTACACCAGCATCCCGGCGGCCATTCTGCTCCTGAAACTGGCCCTGGGGCATACCACCCTGCCGTTGAAGTGGAACAACCTGGATCGGTTGGAGAGGCTCCAGGTAGCAGATCTGGCCTGCGGCACCGGCACCCTGCTGATGGCGGCGGCCGATACCGTGACAGACAACTATTTTCGGGCCTGTGCCGCCAGGGGGGAGCAGCCGGACGTCACCGCGATCTATCGACTCTTGACCGAGAAGATTATTTACGGCTATGACGTGCTGCCTTCGGCCATTCATCTCACCGCCTCGACCCTGGCCCTGCGCGCTCCGGAAACGCCTTTTCAACGCATGAACCTCTTCAGCCTGCCCTTCGGAGAACCGGAAAACCGCTTGGGCAGCCTTGATTTTATGGACAGCCGCCTGCTGGAGATCAAAGACCTGTTCGGCGCGGTCAGCGACGTCAAACAGATCACCGGGAATGGGGAGATCGAATCGCCTTATGGATATCTGCCGGAGCTGGACCTGTGCGTCATGAATCCGCCTTTTACCCGCAGCGTCGGCGGGAATCTGCTCTTTGGCTCCCTGCCCGAACCTGAGCGCAGCCAGGCCCAAAAGAGGCTGCAAAAAATCATTCAGACCAAAAAATACCAGGCCAATATTACCGCTGGCCTGGGTGCGGTCTTTGTCGCCCTGGCCGACCGTTATCTTAATTCCGGCGGTCGGCTGGCCCTGGTGCTGCCCAAGGCGGTGATCTCGGGAGTGGCCTGGAAACCCACCCGGGAGATGTTGGCCGAGCGGTATCACCTGGAGTATATTGTTGCCAGCCAAGACCCACAGCGTTGGAATTTCTCTGAGAGCACCAGTTTGAGCGAGGTACTGCTGGTAGCCAGAAAAAAAGACGGCGAGAACGACGGCTGCGATACACCCACCATTGCTCTGAATTTGTGGCGTAATCCTACGACGGCCTTCGATGCCCTGGCGGTCTTCCATGCCTTGCTGGACAACTCTCCGCCTCCGGCTATTGACCAGCAGGGCGCCAAAGAAATTTACATCGGCAAGGTGAAGGCTGGCGAAGCCCTGGCTTTTTCCTGGAAGGAGATCAAGGAATGGCCTATGTGGATGCTGCCCGTCGCTTTTGCCCAGTCCGATCTCATCCGGGCGGCGTATCATCTCTTTCAAGGAAAACTGTGGCTGCCGGGGTACGGCATTAGAGGATCAATTCCTTTAAAACCATTGAAAGAATTTGCCCAAATAGGTCCTGATCGCCGAGATATTCATGATGGATTTAAAATAAGCAAGACTCCCTCGGCATATTCAGCATTTTGGGGACATGAAGCATTATTAGTTGAGAGAATTAAGCAGAATCCCAATGCCTATCTCTTCCCATTAGCACATGCGCATAAAAAGCGCCCTTTACGTCGTGTAGAAGATTTATGGCCACTTTCTGGAAAAATATTGGTTGTCGAACGGTTACGGATAAATTCCCAAAAAATAATTTCGAGTTATATTTCTGAACCTGTTTTATCTAATACCTGGTGGCCAATTTCTATGAAGAATGAATATAATAATGATATTTTTGGAAAAATTTTAATATTATGGTTCAATTCAACTCTCGGTATCCTTCATCTACTTGCGAAAAGGCAAGAAACAGAAGGTGCGTGGATAGATTTTAAAAAACCCGTTCTCTCAAATCTTCCCGTTCTCGATCTTGCCGCCCTGACCGAAGAACAGGTCACATTTCTGGCAGAGAGCTTTGATGAAGTCAGCCATGAGGTCATCCAACCATTCCCCCGGATGGCTGACGATCCGGTACGGAGCAGAATCGACGCCGCCATTTCGGAAGCCCTAAGACTGCCTGATTACAGTATCTTGCGAAAATTGCTGGCCCAGGAACCGGTGGTCTGTCTGAAAAGATTATGATCCGATATTATGATGATATTTTGTAATAATCCCGTCTTTGTCATCCACCTGGTAGAGCGGTTTTGTAACCGGTGGTGCACTCAGATGCGACCGCTTGCGAAGGTTGGTAACGAGGGGGGAAGAAATATGGCCAATTTTGATTTAGACCTGGAAGAAAAAAAGGCCTTGCAAGAACTTTCGCCAACGAGGGGATTACGTCGGGCTGGTTTTCTTCGACCGTAAGGAAGTGGAGAACCGGCTCCAAAGGATCAGGGAATTTCTCCGAGATGTACTCTCGCTGATAACACGATAATCCATTTATGACTGCTATTGAACCTGTTTATTTAATGACCCATCGGGATGGCCGGCTGCAACCGAAGCTAGAAACGGCCTATGAGATTCTGCTCTCCTGCGAGATCTGCCCGCACCGCTGCCGGGTAGACCGGCGGCATGGGGAACTGGGCATCTGCCGTACCGGCGATAAGCCTGTAGTCGCCAGTTTTGGGCCGCACTTCGGCGAAGAGGACCCCCTGGTAGGCGAACACGGCTCCGGAACGATCTTTTTCAGCCATTGCAATCTCTACTGCATTTTCTGCCAGAACTGGGAGATCAGCCATGGCGGCGAGGGAGAGGAGATCGATGTCGAAGACCTGGCCGCTATCATGCTCCGGCTCCAGGCTCAGGGCTGCCATAACATTAATTTCGTCACCCCCTCTCACCAGGTGCCGATGATCCTGGCCGCCCTGCCCTATGCCATTGACGGCGGTCTGAGGCTGCCGTTGGTTTACAATACCGGTGGCTATGACTCCCTGGAGACTCTGAGGCTGTTGGAGGGCGTGATCGATATCTACATGCCCGACTTCAAGTTTTGGAATCCTGAAGTGGCAGGTACTCTCACCAACGCCGCCGACTATCCCGAGGTTGCCCGCCAGGCCCTAAAAGAGATGCACCGGCAGGTGGGAGACCTGGTCCTGGATGAGCATGGCGTCGCCTATCGGGGACTGTTGGTGCGGCATCTGGTGCTGCCGGACGGCCTGGCCGGGACCAAAGAAGTCATGCAATTCCTGGCCCGGCAGATTTCAACCCGGACTTATGTCAATGTCATGGGACAGTACCGACCGTGTGGCCAAGCCTACCTACATCCCTCATTAGCCAAGTTTTTGAGCGCCCAAGAGCATCGGGAAGCCCAGCAGCTTGCCCGCGATGCCGGATTGACACGGCTGGACCAGAGGAATAAGCTCTTCCGGTGGCTGTGAGGCAAGGCCGTTCCAGGTTATCAGTTAATAAATAATAATAAAAATAAGCGGTTATAGTAATCGCGGGTTGCGCCACAAAAAGTGCTTTTTTATACGAAGCGGGATGCGCTTCGCTTTCCTGCCCTACAGTCATGCAGCATTTATTAAAGAAAATCATTGAGCCATTATGATCTATGCCATCGGCGATATCCACGGCTGTCGCCAGCATCTGAGCGACTTGTTAAGTCTGGTCAAACCTGATCTTGAACACCATAAGCTGGTGTTCATTGGAGACTATATCGATCGCGGTCCTGATTCCCGCGGGGTGGTGGATGACATTATAGACTTGAAAAAAAAGTATAATCCTGAGAATATAATCTGTCTAATGGGTAATCACGAGCGCATGTTCTTGAACTTTCTCGATGGCAGAGAAGAATTATTTTTCCTCTATAATGGAGGAGCGGCTACTGCGGTCAGTTATTGGGGACCTCATTGGGAGCAACAACCGCATCTGCTTCCCGCCGCGCACCAAAAGTTCTTCGAGGAACTACGGTTAATTTACGAAACACCGGATTATATCTTCGTTCATGGCGGGCTCAAACCCGGCATCCCCCTGGAGCAGCAGCAGGAAGAGGATCTTCTCTGGATTCGCGGTGAGTTTATCAATTCTCTGGAGGATTTCGGCCGCAGGGTTGTATTTGGCCATACCCCTATGCGAGCCCCGCTCATTATGCCTAATAAAATCGGCATTGACACCGGGGCGGTATATGGAAATAAACTAACCTGCGTACTGCTTCCCGAAGAAATATTTTTCTCAGTTCCTTGATATGCCATGGCCAGACATTCATCTGATTGAGTTAATTGCGTTCGGGCTCACTGAAGACCGACTGCAGCCTCCAGTCAATCAGAAGCTGTGTACCCATTTTTTCAATGCGGCCTGAAAAATTATCCCGCCTGTCAGGCGGTTTCATCAGAGAGGTGAAATGAAGGAGTCTGAAGGATGTTAAAGAAAATCCGCTTAAAATTTCTTCTGCTGTTTGTCTTAACCATAGCTTCGATCATCTTGATGCTGCCTTCGGTAACTCCTCATCTACCGGATTGGTATAAGCAGTATATCTGGAAAGAAGGCTTCCGCTTGGGTCTGGACTTGAAAGGCGGCATGCACCTGATCCTGCAAGTCGACATGGATCAGGCCGTACAGAATAACCTGACTATCCAGGGCCAGGACTTGAAAGAACTGGCCGAGAAACGCGGTCTGGATCTCCAGGTCGGCTTACCCCACGCTGGCGTCCTCACTGCCAACCTGGTCAAAGCCGACGAACAATCGGCCTTTAATCAATTGGTAAAAGAAGAATTCAGCCAATTGGAAGTAAAAGGGTCCACGCGGCAGGGTAGCGGAGTGGTATATACCTTGGCCCTGCGCCCTCAGGTGGTCACCGAACTTCAGGATAACACCCGCTCTCAAAGCCTGGAGGTAATCCGCAATCGCATCGACCAGTTTGGCGTTACCGAACCGGTGATCGTTCCTCAGGGCGATGACCAGATTGTCGTACAGTTGCCCGGCCTGCAGGACCCCCAGCGGGCCATGGACCTCATCGGCCAAACGGCGCAGTTAGAGTTCAAACTGGTGGATGATTCGCATGGACTCAACCTGGAGGAGTTGATTGACGAAGCCTCTGCCCGGGGACGCTTAAAACCGGGTTATACGAGAGAGGAGTTAAACCTGGCTTTGGCCGGAAAACTGCCCCCCGATACCGAAGTTTACATCGAGAAATCGATTGATCGGGCCACCGGCAGCATTAAACGCATTCCCCTGTTAGTGCAGAAAAAGGCTTTGATGACCGGCGCCGCGGTCAAATCGGCTGCGGTCCGCATCGGCGACTATAACGAACCCTATGTTTCGGTAGATTTTAGTTCGTCCGGGGCTCGACAGTTCGGCCAGATTACCGGCGCCAACGTCAACCGCCGTCTGGCCATTATCCTGGACGGAGTGGTGCGCTCGGCACCGACCATTAAAGAACGCATTGGCGGCGGCAAGGCCCAGATTACCGGTGCCTACACCTCCGAAGAGGCTCACGACCTGGCTATAGTGCTTCGGGCGGGCGCCCTGCCGGCCAGCGTCAGGATTGTCCAGAATATCACGGTCGGACCGACCCTGGGGCTCGACTCCATTCACAAAGGGGTTGTTGCCGGCGTCATCGGCACGTTTCTGGTCATCGGCTTTATGATTTTTTATTATCGCCTTTCCGGGCTGGTCGCCAATTATGCCCTTATCTTGAATATTATCATGCTGTTAGGGGCGCTGTCACTGGTCCATGCCACTCTCACTCTACCGGGCATCGCCGGCATCATCTTATCGATTGGCATGGCGGTGGATTCCAACGTGTTGATCTATGAACGGATGCGGGAGGAATTTCACGCCGGGAAACCGTTGAAGGCCGGGGTCGATGGCGGCTATGACAAGGCCTTTCTCACCATCGTCGACTCCCACGTCACTACCCTGATTACTGCCGTAGCCCTCTTTTTATTCGGTACCGGTCCCATCCGCGGCTTTGCCGTCACCTTGAGCGTCGGCGTCATCTTGAACCTGTTCACCGCCCTCTTCGGGACTCGCGTGGTCTATGACTATCTCATCTTCAAACGATGGCTTACCAATTTGAGTTTCTTGGAGGTCTTTAGGAAGACGCACTTCGATTTTATCGGGTTCCGGAAATATACCGTTGTGGTTTCCGGCCTGTTATGCGCTCTTGGTCTCGTAGCCTTTATTCAGCTCTCTCGCGGCCATGGCAATCTGGGGGTGGAATTCGCCGGCGGCGCCATGGTACAGTTTAAAGCCGACAAACCATTCACGGTTGAGGCGGTGCGAGACGCCCTGAATCAAAAGGGCTGGGGCCACGCGGAGATACAACCGACCGATGCCGGCGGCGGCCTCATGGTAAAACTGAAAAAATCAGAAGAGTCGGTGGGCAAGATGGCCGATGAATTAGCCGTGATCTTTAATCAAAGCCTCAGCGGCAACCACTTCAGTATCGAAGGCACCTCGGAAATCGGCGCCTCAGTGAGCAAAGACCTCAGAAAATGGGCCATCATCGCTATCGTTATTTCGCTCATCGGCATCATCGTTTACCTGGCCTGGCGGTTTGAATTTGTCTTCGGCGTTGCCGCCGCCATTGCTACCTTTCATGACGTGCTGGCGGTATTGGGGATTTTTTATCTTTTGGATAAAGAAATCACCCTGCTGGTGGTCACTGCCCTGCTCACCCTGGCGGGCTACTCCCTCACCGACACCGTTGTGGTCTTCGACCGGATTAGGGAAAACCTGGCCAAGACGCGGGACAACCTGGGCAAAATTATTAACCTCAGCGTCAATGAAGTCCTGAGCCGGACGATCGTCACCACCACCACCGTCTTTCTGGTGGTCTTGGCCCTCTTTATCTTCGGCGGCGTGGTGATCCAGGACTTTGCCCTAGCCATGTTGCTGGGGGTGATTATTGGGACCTATTCCTCTATCTTTGTAGCCAGCCCGATCATCCATGCCTGGCGCAAAGAGACCAAAAAAGTGATAGTGAAAAAAGAAAAGGTCATTGAACTGGCGGCCCAACAACAGAAACGCTCTCAGAAAAAAGAGAAGGAGGCGGCTCAACGGAAAAAAGGCGGCCGCAAATAGACAGAGGAAAATACTTTCTCATAATTCCAACTTCGCCACCTCGAAGGCGAAAGGCGCTACGCCCATGTGTGTCATAAAAGCCATTGTCCTCTACGGCTACGGTCTTAACTGCGATTACGAGACTAAGTTCGCCCTGGATCAAAGCGGCGCCGAGGCGCAGCGGGTGCATATAAATGAGCTGATCTCCGGGGAAGTCCGGCTGGACCGGTATCACCTATTGGCTCTGCCCGGGGGCTTCAGTTGGGGCGACGACCACGGCGCCGGGGTTATCCTGGGGCTGAGGTTGAAGATGGCCTTGCGCCCCGATCTGGAGGCGTTCATCCACGCCGGCAAGGTCATCCTGGGCATCTGCAACGGCTTTCAGGTTCTGGTAAACGTGGGGTTGCTGCCCGGTCTGGAGGGCGGCTACTTTCAGCGCCAGGCGGCCTTGATCCATAACGATTGTGGCAATTTTCGGGATGCCTGGGTGAATCTTCGGGTCCGCCCCACCCGCTGCCCTTTTTTCAAGGACATCGAGCAGCTAGAGCTTCCCATCCGCCACGGTGAAGGCAAGTTTTACGCCCCGGACGACCTGCTTGCTGAATTATTTGCCCGCAAGCAGGTGGCCCTGCAATACGCCACCCCTCAAGGCGACCTGGCGCAGGGCCGCTTCCCTCACAATCCAAACGGCTCTCTGCGGGACATCGCCGGAATCTGCGACGCCACCGGCCGCATCCTGGGACTCATGCCCCACCCCGAGGCCTTTGTCAGTGAACTACAGCATCCCACCTGGACCAGGCGCAAAGAATCCTGGCGGCGCCAAGGCCTCCCCTACCCTGCCCCTCCTGGCGCGGGCTTGAAAATCTTCCAAAATGCCGTAGATTATCTCAAAGCTCATTTTCTTTAAAGGATTAATTAAAGGAGAAAGCTTCATTTAAAATACTGACACTTTCATACCGTGAAAGTTTTTAATCCAGGAGGTCCATATGGACAACACCTCCCCCAGGCAAACCCTGCAACATCTCTTCACTTCACAAAAGCTGGCGGTCTTGGCTACTTATAATGACAATCAACCTTATTGCAATCTCATGGCATTTGCCGCCACTGAAGATCTGAAGACGATCATCCTGGCCACCAGACGGCAGACACACAAGTATGCCAATATTCAGAAGCATCAGCGCGTCTCACTGCTGGTGGATAACCGCAAGAATCAGGCTGAGGATTTTCAACAGGCGATGGCAGTAACTGTTCTGGCTACCGTCGTCGAGGCCCAGCCTCAGGAATACGAACAATTTCTCAACCTCTACCTCTTCAAACACCCTTACATGGCTAGCTTCTGCCGATCACCGGAATGCGTTCTACTGCAGTTACAGGTTGAACGCTACCTCGTGGTCTCGCACTTCCGTAACTTCCTCTCGCTGGAAGACACTTATTTGCAGATTCAGGAATGGCGGCCATAACGTATGGGAAATTGCCAAAAATGATCCGGACAGTTAAACATTGTTTAGATCATCTCAAAAAAACTTACGGCCAAGGATAGTGCGGTCTTGAGATATCCAGCACTATAATGAGGCGCAATACTAGCAATTAATGACAGGCGGCATCCGCTGGCAGACCGCAATAGAAAAGGAGCTGTAGAAAATGATACTGTCTGCAAAGGTTTGGTCATACCGGTTCATTACAGCATTCGCCCTAATATTCTTCTTCATACAGCCTCTCGTGACCAGCGCCTTCGGAGCCATAGAATTCATTGGCAAGGGCACGATCCCCGGCTCGGCCATAGACAATCTAAAGCTTACCGATCCCATCGACGCTGCTGGTACGCCACAAAACCGAATGGGTGGTTTTGGCTCCGCCATTGCTTATACCGGCTCTGGCAATTTATTTATTGCAATCCCGGACCGGGGCCCTGCGGATGGGAAAAGCACTTATCTGAATCGATATTATTGGCTGAGCATAGCCATCGATCCAATAAAGCACACCGTCACCCCCTCACTGGTCTCCACCCAACTCCTGTCCCAGGGGCCGAACCAGCCCAAGCAGGTCTTCACGGGCAATTCCGAGGCCTTTGACTCCACCAACTCGCCCGCCAGCCGGCGTTTTGACCCAGAGGCAATCCGTATGGGGAAAACCGGCACCATCTTTATATCAGATGAATACGGCCCCTTTATTTATGAATTCGATAGGAGCGGCCTTAGACTGCGGTCTCTGAAAGTGCCCGACAAGTTTCTCATCAAATCTCCAGGCGTGCCAAGCGCCGATCCCGATACGGAATTGACCAATCCCAATGGCCGGCAACCCAACGGCGGTATGGAAGGCCTGGCCATCAACCCGGACGGGACTAAGCTTTACGGCATAACGGAAAATCCCCTGATTCAGGACCATGCTTTGGATATCAGGCACAAACGGGTTGGCATAAACCACCGTATCTTGGAGATCGATATCAAAACTGGAGCTACCCGGGAATTTCTTTATCAATTAGAGAGGAAAAAAAATCGGGTCAATGAAATTCTGGCGGTGAATAACCATGAATTTCTTGTCCTGGAACGCGAAAATAAAGCCGGCGATAAAGCAGTATTTAAGAAGATCTTCAAGATTGATCTTGCCGGAGCAACCGACATCAGCAACATCGACAGGCTACCGGAAAAAGACGTGCCCAGCGGCGTAAAGAAGGTGGCCAAGAGCCTTTTCCTTGATTTACTGGACCCGGCCTATGGTCTGGCCGGACCTGATTTTCCCAAAAAGATTGAAGGCCTAGCCTTCGGCCCCTCCCTGCCGGATGGCCGGATATCCCTGTTAGTAACCAGCGATAATGATTTTCACAGGGATAAACCCTCAATCATTTATGTCTTTGCCATCGATCCTAGCGACCTGAATTATGTCCCCCAGGTAATCACCCCGATGAGCGACAAACAGTAGGGAGCAAGTATCTTATTTACGCGAGAATCTCTTAGCTGACCCGTCCAACACAATACGCCTGAGAATGGCAGGGGTAATATATAGTTGATATCCCTAGAGATACCCATGTTTCTTCTCTCTCACCACATTATCTTGCCCGGCAAAACAGCGTATGAGCCTGTCCCCCATCCCTGGACGTGCTTGGGTGGTTTTTAAAATTGAATGTCGAATAAGGAGCTGATGGAGTCTTCTTTATGGATGCCGGTAATGGCTTTGCAGAATAGCGGCGCTACCGACAATTGGTGAATTTTCTTGCATTGCAGAGCATTTTCCCGCAAGGGAATGGTATCGGTGACTACCAGACCTTTGAGCGGCGATTCCTGAATCCTTTCCACAGCCGGACCGGAGAGGACCGGGTGGGAACAACAGGCATATACGGCACTCGCCCCTTTTTCTAACAGAACCTTGGCGGCTTCGCTCAGGGTGCCGCCGGTATCGATAATGTCGTCGAGAATAACTGCCACCCGATCTTTGACCTCCCCGATGATGTGCATGGCCTTGGCCTTGCCGGGGGCATCCCGTCGCTTATCGATGAAGGCAAGATTGGCTTCCAATCTTTTGGCGTAAGCCCGGGCCCGCGGCACCCCGCCGGCATCCGGGGAGACCATAACCGGATCATCCCTGAAGTTGGCTTTGATATAGGGCATCATTACCGAAGAGGCATAAAGGTTATCGACTGGAATGTTAAAAAAACCCTGAATCTGACCGACGTGCAGGTCCATGGTAAGGATGCGGTTGGCCCCGGCGCTGGTCAAGAGATCGGCCACCAGTTTGGCGCTGATGGGAACCCGCGGCGCCACTTTGCGATCTTGCCGGGCATAGCCGTAATAGGGGATGACGGCCGTGATGCGGCGGGCCGAGGCCCGTTTCAGGGCGTCGATTATGATCAACAATTCCATTATATTGTTGTTGACGGGATGACAGGTCGATTGAATAACAAAGACATCCTTGCCACGGACGTTTTCTCCCACCTCAACCCTGATCTCTCCATCGCTGAAGGTACCCACGAAGGCCTTGCCCAAGGGCATCGACAGACAATTGCAGATCTCCAAAGCCAGATCGGGATTGCTGTTGCCAGCAAAAATCTTGAGAGTGTCGTTCATATCAGGTTACTCCAACGTCTTTAACCATTATGTGCTGCTCTCCGGTCCATCTTTCCCGGTATTTCAAATAATAACAAATTATATCAGATAGATAATGGTTTTTCAGCTAGAGACTAGAGCCTCGCTGCCACGCCAAATTCCCAAAACGACTTATGTTAAAATATTCTCAAGGTGAAGGCAAGAGGAATTTTCCATTCTTTAACCTGACGCTCATGCGCCCTTAATACTTCACGATTTCATCCGACTATGACGGTTTTGGGATAATCGGTCTGCAAGGATGACCTTAACGTCAATTATTGGGAAAGGTGCCGAGGGGACCAGGGAATATCAGATAGGATCGAACTGGCAAAACAGTTAGTTATGAGATCTGCGGGATGCTTGCTGCTGTAGGAGTCGGTTCGATGATTAGCAACTGTGGCAAGACTGACAATAACAAGGAATTAAAAAGAATACCAAACCCTGAACCAGTTGTGCAGGGCTTCCCCGCGATCTTTCGTTCCGGGTTCCAATTGCGATCTCAGGAGAAAGCTCCAACGACCCAGGTCATATTTTACCCCCGGCCCGAAACCTAACATCGGTTCGGAAGTTTGATACCCGCGCCACGGAAAGTATTCTGCCTGGGGACGATAGAGGTAGCCGCTTAAGCCTACCTTCAGGTTGGGCATGACGCGATAATCCATGGAGTAGCGAAACAACAGATGACTGGCAGGAGTATCAGGCGTCTGGCCAACCGGTTGATCCTGATGATACAGAAAAGACACCCGCAACTCGGAAGAAGGTGTGAAGGCAAATTTCGCCGTCATCTGATGCGGCCCATTCGTTTCCGGACGATCCAGGATTGCGGCCCCTCCCGGCAGGGTGTTCTGGGCTACCGGGGTAAAAAATGGCAGATTATTCCCCCAGGAGAAGGTCAAAGAGGACCCCGCGGACTCGGGGCTGTCATTAAGCAGGTGCATCTCGAGGGCGGTCTTGCTGGGTACGGAGGGTATGAATATGAGGGCACCGCTCGAATCACTTGATTGAGCAAAGCTATAACCTCCCAGGATTAACATGAACCCCAAGAAGCATATCAATGCAGTGCGTTTGAGCTGCGCTATTCCCCGAAACATTATTCCCCCCAGTTCCCCGTAAATCTAATCTAATACATCCTTACACTCGAGTCAAATGTTTTCTCATTACCCGGAGGCAGAAAGCATGAGCCTGACGCCGCCCCGGAAACGCTCAGTGATACCTAAAAATACTGATCGGCAACCCGAAAACCGAGAGTATCATGACCAGTCTGGAAGCTGGCAGGACTTATGGCTCAGCAATCTCGGCATACTGGCCGGCCAGCAATCCCGCGGTCAGGGCCAGCAGTAGAATGAAGTCTCGATTTGCGCCAGAGAATTTTCATGGATCGGCTCATTGCATAAAAGTGAACCGCTGAGCCGCTTCGGCCTGGTAAAATAAGGGTGGCGCCACTTCACCGGCCAAGGCCTTCCGTCCGGCCTCTACCATAAAACCACCGATAATCTGGTTGCTCATGATTACCGACGGATCTGGCCGGTAGATACAGGCGGCTCGCTCGCGTTGATAGCCCTGGGAGCGGTCACTGGCCGCAATATCATAAAATCCCAATACCGCCGCCGGGGTCTGAGGTTGCAGGTTTGGATGAAATACCACTACCTGTCCTCCATCAATGCCGGTCCCGCCGCTCACCAGAATCGTACCGGCCCCGGCGCAGGCTTCGCTCAGGGCAATACGGCTGGCAAAATTGTCGACACAATCAAAAACCACGTCATAACCGGAAATATCAGTCCCCTCCCGGAAATAATCAACCACCGCATGGGCGGAGGTGTGAAACCTGCTGTTGAGCCGAGCCGCCAGCACTTCAGCCTTACTGGCACCTACGGCATCCGCAAAACAGACCTGACGGTTGAGATTAGTCACCTCGATGACATCCGGATCCATAAAGGTTATTTGACTAAAACCGGTCAAAGCCAGCCCCAGGCCGACAAAATTGCCCAAAGCCCCCGCCCCCGCGATTAAGATACGCGGGCTGCTTGCTAAAACCGTTGGCCGTAGACCCTGATAGGTAATCAGTGCCGGGGAAACAGGGTTTTGCATAAGAATATTCTTGGTTTCTTCTAGGATAAGCCCGGCGGCAATGATCTCCAGCACCCCATCCTCAGAATTTGCGTTTTGGGGTAGATTCCGTGTTGTCAAAACCTGCTGTAGTTCCTGCCATTCGCGGCCCGATAAGTAGGTGAAGATCCGAAAACCTTGGTTCCGAGCCTCTTGCCAGACACCCCCCCGCACTACTGGCAATCCTTCATGGAAGGCCTGTTCCAAGAGAATCTTGCCAGCCAGGGAGTAGCCGCTGAGGTCGATTATCAGAGGGCAGGCAAGAAATATCTCCCGGCAGACCGGATGCGTATAATAACCCTGAAAAAAGCTAAGTCGGCAATCCGGGTTCAGCCTTTGTCCGAGTGAAAGCAGACGTTCATCCAGTCGGGGGGCTACCACCCGGAGATGATTAATGCCTAATGCCATGGCGGACAGGAGATACAAGGAGGTGAGAAGGCCGCCTTCCCCCACAACGCCGATTTGAGCCCGTGCCAGTAAGTCCTGGTTCCAATGGGGAATACGGAGCTGTCGGTCCAGGCGGGCGGGATGAGTCATTGGCTTTAAGTCCTGAGCGCTAAATGCTTGGTACAAAGATAAAACCGTGGAACGGAGAAGTGAAACGCATCCCGCCTTTTCGCCGATGATGTCTAGCTTTTGAGGCCTGGACCTACATACTTTCCAACTTGGGAGGAACCGACGTTACCGGGGAAAGCTTGCTGCTGATCTCGCTTCCTAACATCTCAATATCCGAGTTGGTCAGCAGGCGGCCATCATCGATGAGTACTAGCTCCGCGTCCTTTTTACTCCCGACCGAGGTTTGACCGGTCAGAATACCCCGTCTTTTGTAATGAATTTCCTGTTCATGCCAGCCCTCATCGCCGATGACAATGGCGTAACAGAAGCCGCCGTAGACCGTTTCCCACAGGCTGGCCCGAGTGACAGGAGAATCAGTAATCAGGCTGACGCTGCCCCTTCTTAGATCCTCCGGCCGGTAGGACCCCTGACACAAGAAGACAAAATCTTGAATAGCGATCTCTACCTTGGCCACCGGCTGACGCAGCCCCGCTGTCACGTAATCCAGCACCACTGCCTGATTGGTGGCGTCGGTGGGGGAAAAATGCCGATATGACAGGTCCCCATGAGAATGAATCCAGCCGTTAATGATTAGATGGTCCGGCAGGGAATCGCGGTAAGCGGCAATCTTTTCGGCTTCGACGCTGACGTATTCCTCCCGGTTCTGCTCATTTACCGGCAGGCCGAGATCTATAACCAGCTCTGGAGCCTCCCTGAGGGCCAACGTAAAGCCATACCATTCAAAACTCTGCTGATGTATGGAGCGCACCAGCTCATTGATTTTAAAGGCCTTGGTGTTGGCAAAGTGCGTCAGGCGAATAGTTTCGGGCAGTTCAGCCAGGATGATCTCCCGGCTGGCCGCTTTCTTCAGGGAGGCCAGGTTCTTGATTCTCACTGCAGCCTCCGGCGGACATAGCCCTCATCCACCTGTAGGAGGCCGGTGTAGCTCCCTGGCCGACGGAACAGATCTTCACTGAGCACCCGGTGGAGTATACTAATCAGACCTCTGGCGCCGGTGCGTTCCTGCTGAGACCTGAGGGCTATAGCTTTAAGGGCTTCAGCCGTAAAGACCAGTTCGATCCCCCAGGTTTTAAAATCGTGAATGTAGGCCTGCAGCGGGCTTTCCTCACATTGCGTGAGGATATCCATTAAATTCTGAGTGGTGAGCATATCATAGGTTACCCGCACGGGGAAACGCCCCATCAGTTGGCGTTCCATCCCGAAGACTACCAGGTCCTCGGTAAGCAGGTAATCCTGCCAATCCCCGGAGAAACCGTGCAGATCCATCCGTTTCTGGACAATGGCGTCCAATTTTTCAAAGACCCCTCCGGCAATAAAAAGGACGTGCCGGGTGGAGAGGCTGAGGCGTTCACGACCCAAATCTACGGTATTCTCCACCCCTTCTATCAATTTCAGCAGACCTTTCTGCACTCCCCGGCCGGAGACATCCCGATAGGCTATTGCTTCACCGGCGATCTTATCGATCTCGTCCAGATAGACCACTCCCATCTGAGCCACCTGCGGATTGCCTCCAGCCGCAACCAAGAGGTCGATCAGGATGTCACCGGTATTCTGGCCGACATAGCCGGTCTCGCTGAATTTGGTCATATCTTCCACCACAAATGGAACTCCGATAAGACCGGAGGCAACCTCTGCTGTATAGGTTTTGCCGCAACCGGTGGGACCGATGAGCACAATATTGGCCTTAGGGGTCCGGGTTTGACGCAGGGCCTGCTCGATGTCTTTGCTGTTTTCCGCCAGAGCCGTTTTCAGAGCATGTCCCAGGCGCCGGTAGTGGAAGGCAATGGCCGTAGCCATAGTTTTCTTACCCCTTTCCTGGCCGACAATGAACCGATCCAGGTCGGCCTTCAACTCCACCGGCGTTTTGGCAAATTCGATGATCTGTTGCGCCGCCTCATTCAACTGTTGTTGGCGCATGATTTCCATCTTGTCTAAAATCCGCCGCCGGCTCTGCTCCGAAATATGATCATACATGCCATTCACCCGTATCGGCCTAAACTCTTATCAAAAGAAACACCCGCCCTTTACCCTATAGACGACCTACTCCTTCCGGGCGCTTAATCTCGCGACGACGAGCTCGGTCACCGTCTGTCGATCGAAGGTTTCCGCCGAAATAGAGGCATCGAGGTGATACAAAATTCGGCTGAGCCCGATTTCCCGGGGTGATCGAACATACATCAGGTAAGGATTACCGCTGTGGGTAATGATTTCTTGCGTCAATTGATATTTCTTCCATGTTAATAAGGGAAAGAGGCTCAAGCGCCCCGATGGGGTAGCATTGGGCTGCAGCCCGACATCTAACGATTCCGGTTTCTTCAACTGCTGAATAAAATCCCGATCCAGATCATACTGTTGAACGATGGCTGCTACCTGGGCAAAAACCGATCGGGGCAGCGGCGATCTGGCCTTTTGCTGCATTCTGACAGACTTGATCGACTCCAGAAGCCCGACGGTCACAGTTTAACCTCAATAAAAGTCATTTTTCACTTCCACTTCGCCAGCAACGAGGCTCGGATGATCTTTCGGAATCCGCAGATCATCAAAATCTACCATGGAGTGATGCAAAGCAAATTTGTCCAAGCTGTTATAGCCGTTGCGTTTGCGATGGTTATAACCATAAAAAAGGGCATTGATCCCCTCTTCCAAGGCCTTGATCACGGCGGCGGCGGAGAATTCTCCCTCGGCCTTATATTCGGTAAGACAGATAGGCTGTTGAGAACTGTATCGGCGCAACAAAGGGTGTTTATACATACCTAAAACCCTCGGATATATTAATCCGGCGGTAGAGACGCCGACTCGGCAATCAGGAAATAAATAGAGTCGACCGAAATAATCTTTCAGGGCATAAGCCCCCGTACGCTTATAAATCAGGTATTCCCGTGGATCCTTCAAACGGGTGAAACCGAAGCCGTCAACCTCCAGTGCACCCCGTTTGGCAATGGTGAGCAAGACGGCCAGAAGCCGCTGCGGCAATGCTAGCAGCCGCTGCAATTCCTTCAAGGTCGAATGCCACCGGTTAACTTCCTCAGTCAGTATATGAGCCTGCAGGGCTGCTTGAAACCATTGCTGCAGAGCAATGCCTCTCTGCAAACCCTCGGGGGGCAGGCAGGGGTGATTGACCAACCCCTCCAGTCGATTAAGCCATTTCCTGAGGGAAGCTTCGGTCAGCCGCAACCTATTTACGAGGGTCGGATTGATGTTCCGAGACGGAATCCTGGCGGCCAACAGGTCCAGAACGGTTCCCCAATCAGCTTTCTGACAGCGTATTTCACGCCGCTTCCTGAGAAAATGCGGCAGGATCTCGAAAAGCATGACCTCCAACTTGGCGTCCAGCGGCGGCCGATAATCCGGCCGCACAGGAAGCAGCCCTTGGAGTTGGTGTTGGCGCAGCTTCTCATACTCCTCCGGAAATACCGCCGGATAGTTCTCCACTAATGAAGGTAAGCAGATGGTCTTGACAAAATAGCCGCCGTCGACTGACAGCAGACATTCCCCTGAAATTAATTCTCGGGTCTTGGCCGCGGTCATAGTCGAAATTTCCTGCTCGATCTCCGGATCAAACAGCAGCGGTGCATAGAGATAGCCTGAGCGGAGGTATACCTCCGCCCCCGAAGCCAACATCGGCCACATATTGTCCTTCGCTAAGACCTTAGAGGTAGATGCCGCCCTCTTGGGGTCTGATAGCCCGCACCGGGGCATAGAAATAATCTTCACCCTCCTCCGATTGCTCCAGACGGGCGTAATCAATGGCCTTGGACTCAAGGTCCCGACCCTTGGCCAAGAGTCTGCCACCTTGAAGCTGGCGCTGGATATCATCCAGGATTTGCCGTTCCTCTATGCTCCAATCCGAACGGGCCAGCATTTGTCGGCATAACTGTTCTAAGGTTTTACCCTCGTAGCTGCCGGGCTCAAAGACCTCCAGAAGACCTTCTCCGGCCTGACCGGGCAGGATTTCCACCACCAGCGGCAGCAGTTGTTCTCGTTTCTGTTTTTCGGACGCGGTTATGGGTTCAGTCATACGGCACCCTCCCCTACCCTTTTACCCAAGGTTTATGGTAATATACAGTTGCCAAGAAGATACGGTTTCTGGTTTCCGGTCGTTGGCCAAAAATTAAGTTCTGTTCAGGGTAGAAAGCCTGTCCCCCCGGAAACCATTCTTATGGTTCACGGGTGATCCTAAGATGAAAGGCATTCGTCTGGGCAGTCTTCAGAGACCTTCTTCAGACACCGATATACTTAGATAATACTAGAGAATAATGATTTTGACAGTATTTTTATTCGATAAAGGGATATCCACCCCTAGAAACGACACTGTCTGTCAGGCTGCGCTTCAGCCACAATACGAGAGTTTATCACACTTGAACTCCGAGTTTCGTATTGATCTCGAAGATCGAAACCCGAAACTAAAATTATAATTCCTTCCAGAAAATGGGGAAATCATGTCCCAGTTAATTCCCGGCAAACTGCTCACCACCGCTATGGCCATCTTGCCCCACGACCACGTCGAGGAGGCCCTAAAGCTGGCCCGTACCCTTGATATTCCCTTCTGGCCGCAGCTTCCGCATGTTGGCTATTATGAAGATATGTATGTCCAGGCGGCGGAACACTTTCCGGGTATTGTGTTGATGCCCGAACAGAACAGCATCCGGTTTGACACGCCGAATTTTATGATGAACTGCCGGAAATGCTGGACCATTGGGAAGAGTTGGCCTATTTTGACATCTCCCCCACCTATTCGGTCGTATATCACCGCTTCCTGGAGATGGATCTGAGCTCTTATCCGGCCATCCGCGGTCAACTGGAGGGACCGGTGAGCTTCGGGATGAAAATTTTAGATGAGAACGATAAGCCCCTGATTTTCAATGACCAGGTACGAGGGATGCTAATGGATTTTATGGCCCGCCGGGCACAGGCGCAGTTGACGCACTTGAAGACCAGGCATCCCGGTGCCTTTATGTTCATTGATGAGCCCGGCCTGCAATTTGTTTTCAGTTCCATGTCCGGCTATACCGACCGCATGGCCGCCGAGGACATGGACCGTTTTTTCTCGCAGATTGACCGTCCACGAGGCATCCACCTGTGCGGCAACCCTGATTGGCAGTTTTTGCTCAATCGGTATCTCGATATCCTCTCGATGGACATTTATACCAATGCCGAAATCTTTCGCTGCTATGGAAAGGATATCAAACGCTTTCTGGATCGCGGCGGGGTGCTGGCCTGGGGGGTGGTACCCACCGGTTTCGAGGCCTTTGACCAGGAGTCGCAGGACCATCTGATTGCGGTATTAGAAGGTGTCTGGCAGACCTTGGCCGAGGCAGGCATCTCCCTGGAGCAGATCTTGGCCCAGAGTCTGTTGGGCCCGGCCACCTGCTGTCTCATCAACCCCGACCGGGAGAAAACCGTCGCCAAGGCCTATAGTTGGGTGAAGGCCCTTTCCCGGCAACTGCGGGAGAAATATGCCTTAACCTGATATTCTCTCTTCACCCATACCTGGAACTTTTTCTGAGAATGCTTATTGTTACCTTAGGAGTTACTGCGGATCATTCAGGTTCATGGATTGGGAAAGGAGGTTGGCAATGCGAGAACAAGAAAAGGTAGATTTTGGCCCCCTCGGGGAAAAGCTGGCGGGTATGATCGGCGCCGCCAGAGATGCGTTCAACCGTCACAGTCTGGCCGGATTAGATCAGTTCAAGAACCTGCAGGAGGCGGCGGTGAAGAATATAGCTGCGGCCTTGGAAAAACTCGATGCCTCAATGTCCAGAGCCAGCGCCGCCGATAAAATTCAACTGGCTCGGAGCCACAGTCTGTTGACCAGACTGCAGCTTATGACTGAAGCGTTGGGAGGTTTACGGGAACCCATTGAGAAAAAAGTAAAAAACAGCGTGTTGTTTTCCGAAAAGGCCGTGGCGCAGACTAACGCTCTGTTCGATCAACAGAGCGGCCTGTTGCGGTCGGTTTTCGACATTATTCAGACAAACAACGATTTCCTGAAAAAGTTCGTGCAGGAAGAAAGCAAAAAGCAGGTGCAAAACTGTGCCGACTATGCTACCGAACACGAGACCCGGCTGATTGAAGGCCTCTGTCAACCACAGGCAGCCCCTATCTTTTTGGCCATCCTGGACCGCTTCCGCACCCTGGCCCAGCAAGAGGTTGAGATCACTGCGGCAATGAGCTCCTAAGAATTTAGAGAAAAGGAGCAAGTTGCGGCGAGAAGATTCCCCCTTTCTGCCTGGTTGCGATCAAATCTGTTAAAATCCCCCTTTCATAAGAGGTAATTAATTGGAAAAATCCCCCTTTCTGAAAGGGGGATTTTAATAGATCGTCCCCGGTTAGACCTGCATCCGGACTTGTGGTCATCTTTAAGGAACTATTTTACCTGCCGCAGTTGCTTAATTACGAGTCGCTTGATATCTTTTGCTTGCGGGAAAAGCTCCTGTATGTATCGAAGTCGACGCAAAGCTGCCTTTATTATATAGGCTTTCCATGTAGAACTCTGTGAGAACATAAAACATATTACATTTTTCTAAACAGGCTTTAAAGCTCCAAACCTGCTTCGGATAGGCCAGAAGCTCAGAATACCTGCCGGAAGCCAGTCCCAGCCGTGAACCAGGGCCGGGCGTACAGCCGGCACCCCTCACACCGATTGGTGGTCGGTTCTGCTTGATCCTATCTTTACCTGTCACCAGGAGTTCGGACCCATGCTCATTCGCCCTGAATGTTATTCCTGCCTGGAAAAACTGATAGACCTGAGTGTAGAATTGGCTACTGAAGACCAGCACTTACAGGCCGAAGCCCGGCGCCAGGCTCGGGAAATTCTGGCGGCGGAATTTTCCCCCAGCGCTATTCCGGCCTATATTGCCAATATCTTTCATCAAGCCATCAAAACCATTACCGGTAATCCTGATCCTTTTCTGCGCCGGAAAATTGCCGAAACCGAACTCGCCCGCCAGGTAGCGGCGGAAGTAGTCCCCCGCTGGGGGGTCGATCTGACCTCCCGGTTGGCCCTGGCGGCGGCTGGCAACGCCTTGGACTTTTTCCGCGGCTCGGCAGAAATCGCCAATGATATGCGTTCCGCGGTGCATTTTACCGACTCGCAGGTCGATCTTTTGCAGCAGCGTCTCCAGGGTCCGTCCGGACTGCTCCTCTTCCTCACCGACAATGCCGGTGAGCAATTCTTTGATCTACCCCTCGTAGAGCTCCTCCGATTCGACGGCTGGGAGGTTCATTACGTGGTTAAAGGCGGGCCCATCCAAAATGACCTTACCCGCCGGGACCTCTTCGATTCCGGGCTGGGTCCAGCCCTCGAGCCGATCGTGGATACCGGCGCTCTGACCGTGGGTCTAGTCCTGAACGAGACAAGCGCTGCTTTCCAACAAAGCTTTGCCGCCGCTGACCTCATTTTGGTCAAAGGCATGGGTCACTTCGAAACCCTGGCGCACTACCATGACCCTCGCCTTTTTTTTCTCCTGCAGGCCAAATGTCATCCGGTGGCCACCGCCTTGAACGTCCCGCTCCGGTCTTTTGTCCTCCGACAGGCGGCAACGTGATCACCGGGACCGGCTGCATATATTTGTATTGTTTAGGTAGAGCTTACTTTTCGTTAGTCAGAAAAGACAGTTTCCGGTAGAAGGTATACAAGGCATCTATGGTGATACCAATCCGCGGTCTGGCTTCCCAGAACTCTTGGGCTTTTGCCACTATCGGGCTGATCAGCCTTAATTTTGTCATTTTCTTTTTTCAGTTGCACATCGGTCAGGAGGCTGCTTTAAAACTCTTTTGGCAGGGAGGCGCCATCCCGGCCAAGCTTTCCCAGGTAAAGCTATTCGGTTCCGGGCAATCTCTCAAGCTGGCGGCTACGATGTTCACCTCTCTCTTCCTGCACGCCGGATGGGTCCACCTGTTGGGCAACATGCTGTTTCTCTGGGTCTTTGGCGAGGCCCTGGAGGGCGAACTAGGTCATTGGCGGTTTCTCGGGTTCTATCTCTTCTGCGGCTTCTTCTCCCTGTTGATCCACTCCCTGGCAGCCAGCAAGTTGTCGGCGCCCATCATTGGGGCCAGTGGCGCCATCGCTGGCGTCCTGGGGGCCCATCTCATCCGCTTCCCGCAGGCGCCGGTGCAAACCCTGGTATACCTGCTGGTGAAGGTGAAGATCATCGCCATTCCCGCCTATGTCTGGCTGGGCTTCTGGCTGTTGCTGCAATTCTACGGACTGCGCCAGGGAGGACCGGTGGCCTGGTTCGCCCATCTGGGAGGATTCTTCACCGGTCTTTTGGGGGTGTTTCTCTTTCTTCCCGATGCCTCCTCCGGCAGAGGCCAAAAGACCGCTCGACGCCCCAAAAATCGCCGTCGGAGATAGCCTTTGCACATCCTGGTGATCAACGTCACATCAGTGGCATAGAGTCTATATGTTAAGCCTTTTTTAATCCCCTCTCTCCCCCAAGTGGCATGATAAGGGGCGCCAAAAACAATCTTTTCAGTAAAGACTACAGTCAATAGAAGGAGTTCAGGTTGTTAGACCAGATTCAACAAATCGCCCGCCAGGCTGCCCTAAAGGCGGGGGCCTTGCTGCGGCGGAATTTTGCTCAGCCTCACAAAATCACCCTTAAAGGCCGCCATGATCCGGTAACCGAGAGCGATCTGCAAAGCCAGGAAATAATTGTTCAAACCCTTCTGCAGGTCTTCCCGAACCATCATATTCTCGCTGAAGAACAGGGGGCGCCGAACTCTGCCAAGTCGTCCCAGGACAACTGTTGGATTATCGATCCATTGGACGGAACAGTCAATTTTGCGCATGGCTTCCCGATGTTCGCCGTTTCCATTGCTTTTCAGCAGCAGGGGGCGGTACTCTACGGGGTAGTGTATGACCCTATGCGAGAAGAGCTCTTTGAAGCCGCTCGGGGGCGGGGTGCCTGGCTTAACCGGCAACCTATACGCGTCTCGACGGTCCGAGAACTCGACCAGGCCTTGGTAGCAACCGGCTTTCCCTATAACGTCAATGAACGTCTGGAAAATACCATCAGGCGTTTTAAGAAACTGGTGGCTCTGGCGGAAGGCGTCCGGCGCCCCGGTTCAGCCGCCCTGGATCTAAGCTGCCTGGCCGCTGGCCGCTTTGACGGCTTCTGGGAAGAAGGGCTCAAACCGTGGGACACCGCCGCCGCGGTGTTGATCGTTGAGGAGGCCGGCGGGCGGGTGTCGAACTTCGGGGGCGGTCCTTTTGATCTGGCCTCTGATAACGTGGCGGCTAGCAATGGCCTGCTGCACCGTCAACTACTTCAGGCCTTGCAGATATAAATTACCTACGCCTGAAAGCGATGGAGCAGGACGCCATGTGCCAAAGTCTAAGGCTCCGTCCCGGCGTCAGGGGGGGTTATCCCATAAGGAGGGTGCTATGAAGATGTGGTCCTGGAAGACCTGGTCGGTCATATGGTGTGCATTGTTGATCCTCTCCGGTTGGCTGAGTGTTCCCCTCCCGGCTGATACCAGAAGTCCCTCCAAGGGCCAATTGGTTTACGTGCCGGTCTATTCGCACATTTACTACGGGGATAAAATGCATTCCTTTAATCTTGGCATCACGCTCAGTCTCCGCAATACCGAAACGACGCGCCCCATTGAAATTGTCTCAGTGAAATATTATGACGAAAACGGCAAACTGGTGCGGGATTATGTCCCACCTGCCGTAACTCTGGAGCCTTTGGCGGCGGTGCGGTTTCACGTGCGGGAGTCCGATGTCAGCGCCGGTTCCGAGGCCTGTTTTCTCGTGCGTTGGCGGGCGCCGCAAAAAGTATCTCCTCCCGTCATCGAGGGGCTGATGATAGGCACGCTCCTCAACCAGGGGATCAGCTTCACCGCCACCGGCCGGGTGTTAGAAGAATATTGAATCCCGGCAAAAACCACCGGTCCGCCGCTTTTCCCGAAACGTCATATCCTTGCATTATCAGGGATAATAAGATAAAAGTATGCAGCAAGATGATGTCCTGGCCAATCGACCGGGCTTTCCAACCTTGAATCTCGAACCTCGGCCCCCGGTCTTGAGACCTTGGACCTTGACCCCCGGTGCTCATGTTTTTGCAACAGATTCTCAACGGCCTCACCGCCGGCAGCGTTTATGCCCTCATCGCTCTGGGTTATACCATGATCTATGGCATCCTGGGCCTGATCAATTTTGCTCAAGGCGAGATTTATATGGCCGGGGCGTTTGCTGCCGTCCTGCTTTTGAGTGCTTATCAGGTGAATTTTTTCGTGGCGTGTCTTTTTGGTATGGGGGTGGCGGTGTTGGTGGGGGTGGCTTTGGAGCGATTCGCCTTCCGGCCGCTCAGAGGCGCCCACCCTCTGGTGCCGCTCATCAGCGCCATCGGGGCTTCCATCCTGCTGCAAAGTCTGGCCCTCTTGCTTTTCGGCCCCGAGGACCGTTCCTTCCCGACGCACTTTGAGTTCGCCGCCCTTGATGTGGCTGGCGCATCCATATCTACGCTGCAGGCGGCTATCTTTATTTCCGCCCTCTTCTTCATGATCCTCCTGATGGTTTTTGTGAGATACACCCGGTTCGGCAAGGCCATCGTCGCTACGGCCCTGGATCAGGATACTGCCCGGCTGATGGGGATTAATGTTGACCGCATGATTACCCTGACCTTTGTCATCGGCTCTGCCCTCAGCGGCGCCGCCGGCATTATGATGGCCATTTACTATAACGCGACGTATCCCCGGATGGGTCTCCTGCCCGGTCTCAAGGCCTTCAGTGCGGCGGTGTTGGGCGGGGTGGGCAATATCCCGGGGGCCATCATTGGGGGGTTGATCCTTGGAGTAGCGGAAAACTTGGGAGCGGCTTATCTGTCTTCGGGCTATAAAGATGCCATTGCCTTCGCCATACTCATCGTCGTTCTTTTGGTGCGGCCCCGCGGTCTGTTAGGCAGCCGCGGCCACTAGAGCCTCAAACGGAACGCGGGAAAAACCAAACGTCATACAATCATGACCGAATATTTCTTACATTTAGCCATTATCTCCTGTTTATACATCATCTTGGCCCTCAGCCTCAATCTCATCATCGGCTATTGCGGCCAGGTTTCATTAGGTCATGCGGCCTTTTACGGTCTGGGGGCCTACAGTTCGGCCCTCGTAGCCATTCATTGGCACTTCCCGTTTCTCCTGGCCCTTTTGACCGCGATGATTGTTGCTGCCCTTTTCGGCCTTTCACTGGGGATTCCTACTCTCCGACTTAAGGATGACTATCTTGCTATCGTCACCCTGGGATTTGGCGTTATTATCGACCTGGTCCTGTTAAACCTGGATATCACCGGTGGTCCGGACGGCATCACCCGCATTCCGGCGCCCACAATGTTCGACTTGAATTTCCGCCTCAAAGGCTGGTATCTGATGTTGGTGGTTCTAGCAGTTGCCCTTACTCTGCTGTTCATCCATCGTCTGGTCAACTCCCGCCATGGGCGGGCCCTGAAAGCCATCCGGGATCATGAGATCACTGCTAATGTGATGGGTATCAACACTGCGGCCTACAAAATTGCCATCTTTGCCCTGTCCGCCGGTCTGGCAGGTCTCGCTGGGTCTCTATACGCCCACTATATTACTTTTATCAATCCTGAAAGTTTCGGCCTGCACACTTCCATCCTGATCCTGACCATGGTGGTCCTGGGGGGAATGGGCAGCATCCTCGGGTCAGTGCTCGGCGCCTGCATCCTGACCGCTTTGCCGGAGATGCTCCGGCGGTTTGCCGACTATCAGGATCTGGCGTATGGCGGCCTCCTGATCGTGATGCTCATCTGGCGTCCCCAGGGTCTGTTGGGCGGTGGCAAATTAAGCCGCAAATTCATCCTTCCGGGTAGGAAAAACGACAACTAAAGATTCTGACAAGGATTATTCCTGCCGGAATCAGAAAAACCCATGCTCACTCTGAAAAGCGTCCACAGCTATTACGGCAGGTTACACGTCCTCAAGGGCGTTTCTCTGCACGTCCGTCCAGGCGAGATCGTCACCCTGTTAGGGGCCAACGGCGCCGGCAAGACTACTACGCTACGGACCATCTCCGGCCTGCTCCGGCCCCGGAAAGGCAAAATTGAATTTTTGGGGGAAGATATCAGCCGCCTAAGTGCCGACCAGATCGTCCTGCGCGGCATCGCCCATGTTCCCGAAGGTCGTCGGGTCTTCAGTTCCCTCAGTGTCGCGGCCAACCTCGAGTTGGGCGCTTTTGCCCGCCACGACCATAAGTCTGTCAGGGCTGATCTTGAGGACATCCAGCGACGCTTCCCCATCCTCAAAGAACGATCCAAACAACCGGCAGGCACTCTCAGCGGTGGAGAACAACAGATCTTGGCTATAGCCCGGGCGCTTATGGCGCGTCCCAAACTATTGCTCCTGGATGAGCCTTCCATGGGCCTGGCGCCGAGATTGGTCAGACACGTCTTTGAGATCATCGTCGGTCTGCAGAAAACCGGTGCCACTATCCTGCTCATCGAACAGAATGCCCGAGCGGCCCTGAAGGTGGCCGACCGCGGTTATGTCATGGAGACCGGCGGCATCAGCCTCGACGGCTCCGCTGCGGATCTGATGAATCACAACGAAGTTAAACGGGCCTATCTCGGAAAAGGCTACCAGGAAGTCTGGGAATAGTGAATTTAGCGGCAAATATGATCTATGTATTAATCATCACATAAAATTAGGGCGGACACGATCTACCGGCCAACCTGTCAGCATAATCGATGCTTTTAGAGATCAACAACCTCAGTAAATCTTTCGGTGGACTCCAGGCCTTGAACGGCGTCACGTTTGACGTCCGGATGGGAGTGGTGCAGGCGCTTATCGGCCCCAATGGAGCCGGCAAGACCACCTGTTTCAACCTCATCAGCGGCATCCTGCCTCCTAGCTCCGGTTCGATACGCCTGGACGGCAGGGAACTTAGCTATCTGCCGCCGCACCGCATCGCCCGCCTCGGCCTGGCCCGCACCTTTCAAAACATCCAGCTTTTCAGCGGCCTGTCGGTTCTCGAAAATGTCCTTGTGGGCCAACACCTGCATCTGCATGGCAATCTGCTGGCGACCTTACTGAATCTGCCTGCGGTCCGCCGCCAGGAGCGCCGGAGTGCCGACTTCGCCCGGGAGTTGCTGGACTTCGTGGGTCTGGCGGATAAAGAGCATTGGGCGGCGGACAGTCTGGCCTACGGCGACCAGCGGCGCCTGGAGATCGCCCGAGCCATGGCCCTCAACCCTCGCCTGCTGCTGTTAGACGAACCCGCAGCCGGCATGAATCCGAGGGAAACCGAAGATCTGATGGCGCTCATTGACAATATCCAACAGCGGCATATTACCGTCCTGCTCATCGAACACGATATGAACCTAGTCATGAATATCAGCAGCCGGATCGTGGTCTTTGACCAGGGGCGGGTCATCGCCCAGGGACCGCCCAAGGCCATCCGGCAGAACCCGCAGGTTATCGAAGCGTATCTGGGCCGGGAGGAGGAAGATGGCGATGTTTGAAAGCCAATACGAGGCCATGGAGCGTGCCGAGATTGCCCAATTGCAGCTCGAGCGCCTGCAGTCGACACTGCAGCGGGTTTACCGCAACGTTAAATTCTACCGGAAGAAATTTGACCAGGCCGGACTCCTGCCGGAGGACTTTCAGTCCCTCGAAGACCTTGGCAGATTGCCTTTCACCACCAAAGAGGACCTGTCCAATAGCTATCCCTACGGTATGTTTGCCGTGCCGCTACGCGAAGTGGTGCGGATTCACTCCTCTTCCGGCAGCGTCGGCAACCCCATGGTGGTGGGCTATACCTGCAGGGACCTGCGGAACTGGGCCAGATTGGCCGCCCGCATGTTGGCCGCCGCCGGTGTAACCAAAGATGATGTCGTTCAGATAACCTTCAACTATGGCCTCATGACCGGTGGTTTTGGCGTTCACTACGGCGCTGAAGTGCTGGGCGCCTCTGTCATCCCCACCGGCACCGGCAATACCTTCCGTCAGGTCCAGATTATGAGGGACTACCGCACTACCACCCTGGTCGCCACCCCGTCCTACGCCCTGGTGATCGCAGATAAATGCCAGGAAATCGGCCTGGACCCCAAAGACCTGCACCTGCGCGTCGGTTTCATGGGAGGCGAACCCTGGGGGGAAGACCGCCGCCGGGAGATTGAAGAACGTCTTCTCCTGCAAGCCTTCGACCTTTATGGCCTTTCCGAGGCCATGGGACCGGGGGTGGCCGGTGAATGCGAATACCGCCAGGGGATGCACCTTAACGAAGACCACTTTCTCCCGGAGATCATCGATCCGGTAACTACTGCTCCTTTACAACCGGGTGAGATCGGCGAATTGGTAATTACCACTCTGTCCAAAGAGGCAGTTCCACTAATCCGCTTCCGCACCGGCGACAAATGCTCCCTGACCTATGAACCCTGCCCCTGCGGCCGCACTTTCGCCCGCCTTAGCCGGATCCTCGGGCGTACCGACGAGGTCATCATCGTCAAAGGGGTCAATATCTTTCCCCAACGGGTAGGACAGATTCTGGCCGCGTTGCAGGGAGAAGCCCCTGTGTATCAGTTAGTGGTGGGACGGGAGGGGCGCCAGGATTACCTGGAAGTCAGGGTAGAAGTCAGGGAAAGCATCTTCTTCGACCGCATGGTGGCCCAACGCCAGCTCATTAACCAACTGAGCCATAAACTGGCCCAGAGCATCGGGGTCACGCCGAGAGTCAAATTGGTCGAACCCAATACCATCGTCCGAATTGGTGAAACCTCCCCCCTGGTCATCGATCAGCGAGGTTGATCTGTTGCTCTGGCCTGGTTAATCTATTGATTGCCTGGTGATCGACATTTCTGTCAATCACCTGCAAACCACAGGAATTTTTACTCTTTAGAAAAACTTTCTAACAGGGGCGGACCCTGTGTTGGCCCCCAGTAACACCTCAGTTGTTTGCGGCAAATACCAGATTCTCCCCTACGGATGGACCTGTCGGTGCTGTCGTGCGGTGAGGTGGACACCGGCCACTATTGCTTGATCTATTCTCTCAGATAGCTAAAGTATTACGATCTCCAATACCCCGACGAAAACGTTAGGCATTTTCTGTTTGCCGGTATATACTATCTGTTAATCATCCCACCCGCTTAGATTTACATTCAAACCTCGAATAATTATTGGAACTTCGCAGTCCTGGTTTTCGTACGGCGCGGTCGAAAACCGGTGCGCCCAGGTATTGCTAGATGCACGAGAATGACCCAACCTTCCCGAAAAAGTTGAAAGTCATCCTGCTGGTGGAAGATGACGAACATTTTCTGTCCTTGGAACAAGAACTCTTAGAGCACCTCGGTTTCCGGGTCTTAGGAGCTGCCCGGGGCGACCAGGCCCTCGATATATTCCGACAGCGGACCCAGGAGATTGATCTGGTAATCATGGATTTTTATCTGCCCCAGAAAGACGGTTATCAGCTCCTGCATGAGTTGCGCACTATTGCACCTCAGGTAAAAGTTATCGTTGCTTCGGGTTTTTTCGGTCAGGAAGAACTGAATAAATTTCAACAGGCCAGGGTTGCGGGGGTGATTCATAAGCCCTTTCGGGCCAAACAGCTACAAGAGGAGATCCTCCGGGTACTGGGAGAATGACGGATTAAAAACTGGCCGCGGTCATGGCCTGGGCAGGTACATAGCAGAAAAGGGCTGCCCCGGGTAGGCGCTGCTCGAATTGTCTGGACCAATCCTCACCCAAAAGATTGCGGCTAAACCGCTCTATATCTTCTTCTGTCTCAAAATGAGAAAAGATCAGCCAGACCCGCTCAATCTGCCGGAGTTGCAAGGGCGGCAGGGGTAGACAATTTTCATGGCAGGACGCACCCCAGACGATCTGCTCCTGAGGGCCTTGATAGTAAAATTTAAAGGGGTGAATAGCAAAGTAGTAGACATAGATCAGATCAGCCGGGCGCCGGTGGGTTTGCACATACCGCACCAAAGGCTCGATCTCTTCCCGGTTTGCCCGGGGGTGCAGATTTTCCCGCCAGAGCATTACCGGCTGGACCCAGATAAGCACTACTGCCGCCAATATCAGACCCGCTATCTTCCACCGCCGCCATCCCCAGGCAACCACCGCCATGATCCCGGCCGCAACCACCAGGTACAACATCGGGGCGCTGAACATCATCAGACGCACCCCGCCAGCCCCTCCCATGAATGGATATCGCTGGGCCCAGGCGGCTGCCAGGGCAAACAGCAGGGGTCCGAAAAAATACCAGATAATTCGCGGTCTAGAACTCTTCAACCAATAAATCAGGCCCGCCAACAGGAAAACCAAGGCAATCGGCGCCCCCCAGGTACCAAAGAAGTACCGCCCATACCGGCTCCAGGCCCCACCCAACCACCACAGAAAGTCTCCAATGGAAGTTAAGACGGGAAAATCAGCCTGCCAGTAAATGAGCAATTCCGGATCTACCTGTCCCCGGAAGAAAAACCAATAATATCCGGCGAAAATCAAAGCTAGGCCGCCGCAGGCCCGGTATATTTCTCTTCTAGAATCGGGCAGTTCCCACCACAATACCACCGCCGCCACCGGCAGGAGGAAGACCAACGGATGAGAAAACCCCAGACCCAAGGCCATCAGCACCGTCAAGAGCAGCCAGCCGCCCCGCCCTTGCCGACGCAGTTGCCTTTCCACCAGATAAAAGACCAGCACCGCAAAGAAGAGGTCGGCGCTATATTGCTTCAACTCCTTGGAGAAATAAACCCAGCGGCGGGAGACGGCGGCCAGACCCAGGGCAATCAAGGCACCTCCAGGGGGCAGCACCCTCCCGGCCAAACGCCAAAACAGCAGCAGGGCGCCGATGCCCAACAGACAAGAGGTAAGGCGCAAGGCGGCCTCACTCCGCCCGAGAAGGCGTCCTACTTCCCACACGGTCAACAGGTAAAGCGGCGGTGTCGATTTCCCCGCCACCAACACCTCGGGTGCAGTCGGCTGCGTTGCCGCCAAGGCCACCCAGGCCTCGTCTGTCCATAGATCTCGATCGCCCAGGCCATAGAGTCGGAAAAAGACACCTATCCCGAGAATCAAAAGAAGTATGACCCAAAAAAATGTATGGTGGCCTGCCCGGCCCGCAGCCCTCATAAATTACCCGTGTAATTATTTCAGATTAAGCTATAATACCGGAAGATGATTGAATTCACAAGCTAATAAGCCCCGCCCCTTCTCCCCCCTGCAAGAAAGGGTCAGGAGAGGAAAAGAGATTTTATCAGAACAACTATCAAGACCGCAAAAGTCGGAGCCAATGACCCTGCATACCTCCCCAGAATCGCCGAACCGGCTTCCAATCATCTGGCCGGCACCTCTGAAACCCGGAGACCTGCTGGCCGTAGTCGCACCTGCCAGTCCGGTTGATCCAGACCTCTTCACGACCGGCGCCGCCTGGCTGAAGAAGTGGGGCTTTCGTCTGAGCTACGGCCCCGAAATCTTTGCCCCCCGCCCTTTCCGAATAGAAGCCGACCTCGAAGTCTGGCGATTCCTGACACAAGCGTTAGCCAACCCCGAGGTACGGGGCATCATCTGCGCCCGCGGCGGCTACGGCGCCCTCAGGCTCCTGGAACACCTGGACTACGGGCTGCTGCGCGCCAATCCCAAATGGATTATCGGATTCAGCGACATCACCAACTTATTGTGCACCATGCATCAACAAGGGGGGATCATCACCTTCCACGGCCCCACAGTAGCCCAGTTGAGCGAATTAACCGAGCCGGCGCGGGAACAGTTTTATCGCCTGCTCACCGGGGATCAAATCGAGGTGGTCTGCTTCCGGGATCTGACCGTTCTCTGGCCCGGTGCCGCCCGAGGACCATTAATCGGCGGCAACCTCACCACCATCTGCCACCTCCTGGGGACGCCCTTTGCCCCGGATCTCTCGGAGAGTATCCTGTTCCTGGAAGATCATCATGAGGCTCCTTACCGGATAGATCGCATGCTCCAGCATCTACGGCTCTCTGGCAGTCTGAGCAGAGTCAGGTCAATGGTTTTGGGCAGTTTCACGCAATGCGGGGACATTCAACAGCTCTGGGATATTTTTACTGCAGTAGGGGCAGCTCTGGGTATTCCAATCCTGGCCGGCCTGCCGGCAGGCCACCAGCCGGATAACTTCCTGCTGCCTATCGGCGCTGTGGCCCAGGTTGACTCGGCGTCCGCGATGGTCCGCCTTGCCATAGGGTCGAGCTGAGGTGTGGTAACCAGGTCACGCGGGTAAGAGGCTGCAACAACCCTGGACTTGACTGATCATGGCCGGAATACTAGAAGTTGTCATGTTTAAAAATCACCACGAAGCATAAAAACAAAAACGTGGCGACTGCACACAATAATGCCTGTTCTGCCCACCGCCACTGTTTTTATACAAGCGGCGGTCGCTGCCATCAACGCTTAAAAATCCGATCCCGGCGGTTTCCTAGACTCAACGTGGTTTCAGATGGATATACGTGAAAAGACCTTTAGCTGCCAGCCTGTCTTTCTCCCATACCTCCACTTCCCCCAGCGAGAGCGTCCCACCCCGCTTGGCGATGCGGGCAATGGCTTCAACCGGCCCCTGGCGCACCGGCGCCAGAAAATTGACCTTTAACTCCACGGTGCTGATTAACTCCTCCTCCGGAACTAGAGACCAGAGGGCATAGGCTACCGCCTCGTCTGCCAGGGCGGCGATCATGCCTCCCTGTAGCAGACCGATGGAGTTGGCCAGCCCGGGCTTGAAGGGCATGACAAACCGGGCGTAGCCCAGACCCAGTTCGGGGACCTCAATTCCCATAGAGATGATAAATGGATTGTTGGTAATCCGTGCCCGAACCGCAGCTTCTTGTTCGGGAGTTAGGGGTTGGTATACTTCCGGCATGTAATACACCTTCCTTGTTTTTGTAAGGCTTGGGGTGGGTACTGGAACGTCCCCCGTAGTTTGGCGAGCTGACCCGCTCATACTTACCTATACCTTTAACTATGTTTGGCCGCAAGAAATCTTTTGCAAAGGGCGGGAAAAGGGGCTTCATAGTCCGCTGTGGTTCTGATGGGTTTGACGGTTAGCACGATGACCTCGCATTTAATAGTGGCAGTATCAACCCGGTTGGATGTGATAGCATTATCTCGCCTTTTCTGATGACCGATTCCATCGGGGTCGGACGTTCATGTCCATGGGCGCCTCGCTGGGAAAGACGACCAAGACTTGATAAATAAATAAAATAACGGTATATTCTCTTTACGATCTGGAATGTCAGATTAAGCGCCCAGGCTCGCCGGAACATCATTAAAATTCCCCTGGGAGTTAGAGAAACCTTTCAGATTTTATTGGCGGATTTGGAATATACCGGCCCGATAAAAAGCAATTGGCCACATTTCGGGAAGATTTCAGGATGGAATAACTGCTACCACTGCCACTTACAAAAAGGTCGACCGACCTATGTGGCGGTTTGGCGGGTGGTTAGTCAATCCGAAAAATTGGTAGAGGTGATGTATGTTGGAACCCACGAGAAAGCCCGGTACGACCGATTATGTAGAGATTAAGTTTCGCATTCCCTCAGGAAAAGTAGACGAAATAATAAAAGTGGTGGCTCAACATGGGGGACAGGAGTCATCAGGTCCGATTCCCTGGCGGGAGGTTTTTCCCGATTTTAATCCCGGTGTTGCCTTGCGGGGTGGTCGGAAAAAAGAAGGGTTGACCCAAAAAGATCTGGCTCGTTTGATCGGGGTTAGCAAGAATCGGATTTCCGACATTGAGCACGGCAAGCTCCCCATAGGCAAGGAGATGGCCAAACGCCTGGGAGGTATCCTTAAAGTGGATTATCGGGTGTTTTTATGAGTAGAGGCAAGATGAAAGAATTGATATCACCTCAAGTTTCCTGAGTTATTGTGCTTGACTCAGAAGGCTCAATCACCGTAAACCCCGGAGCCGTCAATAACGTTCTCTTTGCCCCTGCTGCTCCCCTATTAATCCAAGCTACCGAAGTTACTAGCTAAGTAAATCCTTTCCTGGCTAGCAGTCCAGCTAGCGGCCCGCCGGTATTATTCCTTTGGCAGCACCGCCCGACCTTGAAAATCCAATGCAGCATGGTTAAGGTACAATGAGGTTAAAACCAAACATCACAAACCGATTGAAATAAGAGCAGTATAAGGGGATGGATTTATGAAAATTGCCGTAAGTGGCAAGGGCGGCGTCGGCAAGACGACGCTGGCGGCCTTGTTAATCAAATACTTCCGTGATCAGGGTAAAAAAGTTCTGGCCATCGACGCCGACCCGGACGCCAATCTGGCCGTGGCCTTAGGCGTGCCGCATCCGGAGGAGATCACACCTATCTCCGAAATGAAACAATTAGTGGCAGAGCGCACGGAATCAACACCCGGCAAGATGGGCGGTTTCTTTAAATTGAACCCCAAAGTGGACGATATTCCCGATACATTTTCCACCACTATCGACGGCGTCAAACTCATGGTGTTGGGCGGCGTTAAAAAGGGCGGCAGCGGTTGCATCTGTCCGGAGAGCGTACTCCTCCGCACCCTGGTGACCCATCTGGTCCTGTTCCGCAATGAAGTGGTGGTCATGGATATGGAGGCGGGCATCGAACATCTGGGCCGTGGTACCGCCCGGAGCGTCGATAAACTCATCGTGGTGGTCGAGCCGGGCCGCCGCAGCATCGAAACCGCCCAGCACGTTCTGCATCTGGCCAAAGATATCGGCATCGAACGGATAGTTCTGGTGGGCAATAAAGTAAGAAGCCAACAGGACCGGGAATTTTTGGAGACCAACCTTTCATCTTTAAAATTCTTGGGTTTCATGCCTTTCGACGAAAAGGTGATCGAAGCCGACCTGAAAGGTCAGGCACCCTATGATCTTAGCCCTGCAACTATGGCGGCGGCGAAAGAAATCGGTGATAATCTGACAAAAATCCAATAATCCTGGAGCCCGGAAATTCTGTTGACAGCGGCAGTATTTTTGGATAATAAAAGTTATATGGTAGCAGAAAAACAGCAATGGTGCTGGTGGCGCTTTTCTTCCTCGTGAGGTAACGCCGCCGCTCTTGGAACACAAACAACCGAATAGAAAGAGCCGCGAGCCTCGCGAGGAGGCCGCGGCTTTGGTATTATTACAAAGGCCGCGCCCGAAGAGTCGGATGCGGCTTTTTCTTTGGCCTTGACCTTTGCGCAGGCTAGAAAGCCAGTGCTACCAGAAAACCATTTTCATAGCCTGTGGGTGCTTTCAAGAGAATGACCATTACTATATTATTTCAACCGGAAACCATATAAGTGCACATGTTCTCAAGAACACAACGAAGCATAAAAACAGTCGACTTCCAGCGGATTGCCAGGAGTCATCACCTCTTACCCCTTACCTATAACCTGTTTTTATATAAGGATAGCACATGGTAACTCCTGACTTTGATGACTTTGCTGCCCTGACCCAACAGGGCAATGTCGTTCCTATATACCAGGAAATTCTCGGCGACCTGGAAACCCCCGTTTCGGCCTACAAGAAACTGCGGCCGAATTCCATGTCGTTTCTGCTTGAAAGCGTCGAAGGGGGTGAAAAATGGGGGCGCTACAGCTTCCTGGGTCTACACCCCTCCTTGATCCTAAAGGTTCGAGGAAACGCGGTTACGGTTCAGAATAATCGGGGAATGGAACAGTACGAGACAGTAGCCGACCCTTTTGCAATCATCCGGCAGGTGCTCAGCCGCTACCGGGCAGTGGTTATCCCTGATCTGCCCCGTTTCTACGGCGGCCTCGTTGGCTACCTGAGCTATGACATGGTGCGCTACATTGAGCGGCTGCCAAGTCTGGCAGAAGATGGCGGCATCCCTGAAGCCGTTCTGATGCTCACCGACCACCTGCTGATCTTCGACAACGTGCGGCACACCATCAAGGTCGTAGCCCTGGTGCATATCAACCCGGATGCCTCCCTGGAGTCCCTCTATCGGCAAGGGGTGGCTGGCATCGAGGGGATTATTGCCGAACTGCGGGCCCCTCATCATTTTACTGAGGCCAGGCCAACTGCGGCAGAGGTGCAGTTAGTCTCGAACATGAAACGGGAGCGGTTCGAAGAGATCGTGGTACGAGCCAAGGAGTATATCGCCGCCGGGGACGCCATTCAGATTGTCCTGTCGCAATGCTTCCAGACCCCGTTGCGCCATGATCCCTTTGATCTCTACCGAGCCCTGCGCTGTATCAATCCATCCCCATACATGTTCTATCTCGACCTGGAAGACTTGAAATTGGTAGGTGCTTCGCCGGAAATCCTGGTACGCCTGGAGGGAGACAGGATAGAACTGCGACCTATTGCCGGCACCCGGCGGCGGGGCGAGACCCCGGAACAGGATAAGGCCTTGGAGGCTGAACTGCTGGCCGACCCCAAAGAACGAGCCGAACACATTATGTTGGTGGATTTAGGCCGCAATGACGTCGGCCGGGTGGCCAGAATCGGCAGCGTCAAGGTCACTGAACTTTTCGGGGTGGAGCGCTATTCGCATGTCATGCATATCGTTTCCCATGTCGAAGGAAGTCTGGCCGAAGGCAAGGATGCCCTGGAGGTGCTCAGGGCTTCATTCCCGGCCGGTACCGTCTCCGGGGCACCTAAGGTCCGGGCCATGGAAATCATCGAGGAATTGGAACCCACCCGCCGCGGCCCTTACGCCGGGGCGGTAGGATATCTCGGGTTCAGCGGCAATATGGATTTCTGTATCACTATCCGGAGCTTGACGGTTCATCAGGAACAGGTTTATCTTCAGGTGGGGGCAGGCATTGTGGCGGATTCCAATCCCGCCAGTGAGTATCAGGAGACGGTGAACAAGGCCCAGGCCATGGTGCGGGCCTTGGAGTTGGCAGCTAAAGGATTGTTATAAGAGTTGGCAGGGTGCCCCGGCTCAGCGGCGCACGCTGGCGTCGCCAAGCCGGAGTTTGCCCACCAGAGGCGAGGTAAGAACTGTGAGTGACTCACAACTAATGGTGGTCATTGATAATTATGATTCCTTCACGTATAATCTGGTACAGTATCTGGGGATGTTGGGTGCCCGGCTGACAGTCTTTCGCAATGACAAGATTGACCTCGTTGGCCTGGAAGAGTTGCATCCCACTCATCTGATTATCTCACCCGGACCCTGCTCCCCCAAGGAGGCGGGGATTTCCGTGGCGGCCATTAGGCATTTTGCCGGGCGGATTCCCATTCTGGGGGTCTGTCTGGGGCATCAGAGCATCGGAGAGGCCTTCGGCGGCCGGATTATCCGCTCCCCGCGCCTGATGCACGGCAAAACCTCTTTAATCTATCATGACGGCCAGGACATTTTCCAGGGCATTCCGTCCCCTTTTGAAGCCACCCGCTACCATTCGCTGATTGTCGAACGGGAGACCTTTCCTCAATGCCTGGAGGTCTCGGCGCAGACTGCGGTAGGAGAGATCATGGGACTGCGACATAAGACGCATGCCATCTTTGGCGTCCAGTTTCATCCCGAATCCATCCTGACTGCCGAGGGCATGAATATCCTGCGAAATTTTATCAAGCGGCAGCGGGGTGCAAGACAGGAAAAAGGAACAAGGTAAGGGAAATAAGGAGTGAAAAATTCTCGGCGAACTACAGTAGGTTCATTGTCTCCCCGTGACTGGACGAGCCAAGGAGTTATTTAAAGAAATGGCGGCCAATTCTCTGCCTACGGCGATAACCGCACCTCCCGGTGAGGAAGCTACAGAGAAAAAACGCAAGTATTTTGATATTGACATCTACCGCGATTGGTGCAAAAGCTGTGGCATCTGTGCGGCGCTCTGTCCCAAGCACTGCTTTACCCGGGATGATACCGGCGGACCCCTAGTTGTTGATCCGGATAGCTGTATCGGCTGCGGTTGGTGTGAAATACACTGCCCGGATTTTGCCATTAGCGTTCACCCGCGCCCAACCATAACACCCACTTCGGACAACTCAGAGGCGGATTAAGATAACCGGAGTCAACTGTGACCGAATCCGGCGGACAAGCCAAAAAACCCGTACTTTTGCAGGGCAATGAGGCCATGGTCGAGGGGGCCCTAGCCGCCGGTTGCCGATTTTTCGCCGGCTACCCGATCACCCCGGCCACCGAGATCAGTGAGGTGATGTCCATCCGGCTGCCAGCGGTAGGGGGAACCTTTATCCAGATGGAGGATGAGATTGCCAGTATGGGGGCGGTGATCGGCGCCTCCCTGGCCGGGGCCAAGGCCATGACTGCTACCAGCGGACCGGGTTTTTCGCTCATGCAGGAGAATATCGGATTTGCCTGTGCTGCCGAAGTCCCCTGCGTGGTGGTGAACGTTATGCGCGGCGGACCCAGTACCGGCCTGCCCACCAATGTCAGCCAGGAAGACGTCATGCAAGCCCGCTGGGGGGCGCATGGCGATCATCCTATTATTGTCCTGGCGGTCTCCGGCGTCCAGGATTGTTTCGATCTGACCGTCAAGGCCTTCAATGTATCCGAGGCCTACCGGACACCGGTGGTCATCCTTTCCGATGAGGTAGTCTCCCATACCCGGGAAAAATTCATCATTCCGGAAGCCTCAACAGTGCAGGTGATCAACCGGGAAAAACCCGAAATGCCCCCGGAATGGTATATTCCTTACGAGGACACCCGCCACGGCGTGCCGCCCATGGGAATCTTCGGAGACGGTTATCGTTACCATGTCACCGGCCTGATCCACGACGTCCGTGGCTTCCCGACCCAGCGCCCCGAGGAAATTCTGGCCTGGCGCCGTCGTCTCTTTCGGAAAATCTATCAACATCTTCCTGAGATCCAGTTCGCAAAGACCGATCTGACCGACAACACCCGGATTCTGGTAGTGGCCTACGGCTCAGTGGCACGGTCCGCCCGGCGGGCCGTGCGGGAAGCCCGGCAGTTGGGTGTGCCGGCCGGGCTGTTGCATCTTCAAACCCTCTGGCCCTTTCCCGAACGTCTCCTGGAACCCTACCTGGTCAATGTGCGGGCCGTGTTGGTCCCGGAGTTGAACCTGGGACAGATTTATCAGGAAGTCCTCCGGGTGAATCAGGGTGAAACCAGGATCGTGCCCTTAAACCGGATCGACGGCAATCTGATTACCCCGGAGGAAATCGTTCAACAGTTGGTGAAACTGTAGTATTACAGGAATAGGTTTTCATACAACCTTTAGGAATGAACGAGACGGCTATGAACGCATGGCAGAATCAGCTTTACTTCGGGGATAATTTGAATATCCTAAGAGAATACCTCCCTTCGGAGAGCGTCGACCTGATCTACCTCGACCCGCCCTTCAACTCCAAGGCCACCTATAACGTCCTGTTCGCCGAAAAGAGCGGCGACGCCTCCGTGGCCCAGATTACTGCCTTTGATGACACCTGGCACTGGGGTCGGGAGGCAGAGGAGGCCTTCCACGATCTCATCACCACAGGACCAGTAAAGCTATCCCACCTGATTGCCGCCTTCCGCAGTTTCCTGGGCCAGAACGATATGATGGCCTATATCGTCATGATGGCCATCCGGTTGGTGGAGCTGCACCGGGTTTTAAAACCGACGGGAAGCATATATTTACACTGCGACCCGACAGCGAGTCATTATATCAAATTGCTTTTAGATAGTATTTTCGAAGTTAAAAATTTTCGCAATGAGATTATTTGGAAAAGGTCTCAGCCGAAAGCCCATGCCGTTACACGATTCTCCCGATCCCACGATACGATATTTTTCTATGCAAAATCGGAAAAAACAAAATTTGCTCAGCAATACTCTAGATATAAAGAGGATTATGTTAAGAAATTTTACAGACATATTGAGCCTGAGACGGGAAGAATATTTCAGTTAGGAGACCTGACAAATCCTAACAGGAATCGGCCGAATCTAACTTATGAATTCCCGCCAGGAAGCGGTATCACTAGAGTTTGGCGTTGGACACAAGAGAAGATGATGAAGGCCTGGAAAGACGGGATGATTGTCATACCTGAACAAGGTGGTGTTCCACGGCTGAAGAGATATTTTAATGAATTGAAGGGAACATTATTAACTGATATATGGGTCGATATAGAGCATCTCCATGGTTCAAACAAAGAATGGTTAAAATATCCTACTCAGAAACCCGAAGCACTTTTGTACCGCATCATTAAGACCAGCAGCAACGAAGGGGATGTCGTCCTGGACCCCTTCTGTGGCTGCGGTACCGCCACAGTCGTGGCCGAGCGCTTGAAACGGCGCTGGATCGGCATCGACATCACCCACCTGGCCATCACCCTGATCAAAAAGCGCCTGCGGGACACCTTCGGCGAGAGCCTGAGCGACTTCCGGGTGATCGGCGCCCCCACCGATTGGACCAGCGCCGCCGCCCTGGCAGAACATAACCGGCATCAATTCGAGTGGTGGGCCCTGTCCCTGGTGGACGCCCGGCCAGCCCAGGATAAACGCAAGGGGCCGGACACCGGCGTCGACGGCTATATCTATTTTTTCGATGACAATACTGAGAAACCTAAGAAGATCGTAGTGCAGGTGAAGAGCGGGGCGGTCAGCGTTGCCCAGGTGCGGGACCTGAAAGGCGTGCTGGAACGGGAAAAGGCGGCCTTAGGAGCCTTCCTGACCTTGAAGGAGCCTTCCCGCCAGATGCTGGCCGAAGCTGCCGCCGCCGGTTATTATGAACCCGAACAGCTCAACGGTCTGAAATTCCCCCGCCTCCAGGTTCTCACCATCGCCGATCTGCTGGCTGGCAAACAGTTGGAACACCCGAAATTCGGCGCCGCTACCTTTAAATCAGCCCCGAAGCAGCGCAAAGGTCCGGTCCCGGAAGATACCCAAAAGAATCTGTTGTAAATTTCGGTAATGTATACAAGGTTTAAAAGCCGGAGCGTATAAGTATCTCTAAAAGCCGATAAGTTTCCCCGATATTCTCAAAGAGATCAAAACCCTTGAGGAGGCCGACCTTGGATAATGGCAAAGAAGATATCGATTATCCCGGAGAAATCATTGAGGCAGTAGATCGCGAGGAACAAGAACGCCGTTCTATTCAAGAATATATCTTCCAATTAGAAGAGGCCAAGGATACCGCAACGGAACAGGTAAAAACGCAAGAAGAGAACTTGCAGGAAACCGTGTCCTTGTTACAGGCTACCCTCGAGTCCACGGCAGATGGCATCCTGGTCATCGATCTGGCGGGGAGGATTGTCAGTTATAACCAGAAATTTGCCAAAATGTGGCGCCTCCCGGACGAGGTGTTGAAATCCCACGATGACGCCCGCGCCCTCGGATGGTTATCCCAACAACTTAAAAATCCCCAGGTTTTTTTACATCGGGTCAAAGAACTGTATGAACGCCCCCACGAACAATCTCTTGATATCCTTGAATTTATTGACGGGCGGATCTTTGAGCGATTTACCCAGGCGCAATACCTGGGCGATCGCATTGTGGGACGGGTGTGGAGTTTCCGGGACATAACGGAGCGGAGGCGGGCGGAGGAGGTGCTGAAGCAGAGCGAACAACGCCTGAAACTGGCCCTGAGCGCGGCCAACCGGGGCTGGTATGACGTCAATGTGCAAACCGGCGAGGCTATGGTCAGCGAGGAGTATGCCCGGATGTTGGGTTATGAACCTGAGAAATTTTCCGAGACCGCAGACAAATGTATAGCACGCCTTCACCCCGATGACCGTGAGGCAGTTGCGACGGCGTACCACGCCTACCTGAAGGGCGAGTTGCCGGAGTATCGGATAGAATTTCGCCAACAGACCAAGTCAGGGGATTGGCTCTGGACCCTGTCGATGGGCAGTATTGTGGAATGGGATGCTGACGGAAAACCGCGCCGCATGTTGGGGACCCATACCGACATCTCCCAACGAAAACGGGTCGAAGAGGCGTTGCGGGAATCAGAACGGCAATTAGCTCAACTCATCGATTTTTTGCCGGATGCTATGTTTGCCATCGATCGGCAGGGAAAGATTATCATCTGGAACCGGGCCATCGAAGAGATGACCGGGGTCAAGGCCGACTCCATACTTAACGAGGATGGCCACGCCTATACCATACCCTTTTATGGCATTCGAAGACCGGCGCTTATTGATCTGGCGCTGGCAAATGATCCTGATATAGAAAAAAAATATCTCTTTATCAAAAGAGAGGGGGATATTCTCGAGGCCGAAGCGGAAGTGATATTAAAAGGAGAAAACCGACTGCTTTATGCCAAAGCCCGTCCTCTTTATGACTCTCAAGGAAACGTCATCGGAGCCGTTGAGGCAATCCGGGATATCACCGAGCGCCAGCAGGCCGAGGAAGAGCGGGCCAAACTCGAAGCCCGGATGCGGGAAGTCCAGAAGCTTGAAAGCCTGGGAGTGCTCGCCGGGGGTATCGCCCACGATTTCAACAACCTGCTCATGGGCATCATGGGAAATGCCGACCTGGCTCAGCTTTCCCTTTCACCCGCTTCTCCGGCTATCCCCTATCTTCAGGAAATCACCCGCGCCTCCCAGCGCGCCGCCGATCTTTGCAACCAGATGCTGGCTTACTCCGGCAAGGGCCGATTCTTGGTAAGGCGATACAACCTCTCCGAAATTGTTCGGGAGATGGCCCGGATGCTGGAAGTATCGATTTCCAAGAAGGCTATGTTGAATTACCGTCTCGCCGATGCACTGCCGGCGGTAGAGGCCGATGCCACGCAGCTCCGTCAGATTATCATGAACCTGATCATTAACGCCTCTGAAGCCCTCAACGACCAAAACGGCGTCATCACCCTGTCCACCGGCGTTATGGATTGTGACCGGCGTTATCTCTCCGAAAGCTACCTGGATGACAACCTGGCGGAGGGGAGGTACGTCTTCCTAAAGGTCTCGGATTCAGGAGCCGGAATAGATGAGGAAACCCGGCAGCGAATCTTCGACCCATTCTTTACTACTAAATTTACCGGTCGGGGTCTAGGTCTGGCCGCAGTGCTTGGCATCGTCCGGGGACATCGGGGTGCTATTCGAGTTGGCAGCGAACCGGACCGCGGGACAACCTTCACCATTCTGTTACCCGCAGTCTTAAGTTCTCGCGAAGAAATGACAACCGATGCCGTCCTCTGCCCTACCCCCCTGCAGGGGGGAACCGTCCTCCTCGTTGACGATGACCCCGGTGTACGCCAGGTCGGTGTAAGGATGCTTAGAAGTCTGGGCTTTTCAGTGTTGACGGCGGCCGACGGCCAGCAAGCCTTGGAGTTAGTCCAGGCGCAGGGGGACGACATCGATTGTGTACTGCTTGATCTCACCATGCCCCGCATGGGTGGGGAGGAAACGTTTGTCAAGCTTCGCGCCCTACGAAGCAACATACCGGTAATTCTGTCCAGCAGCTATAATGAGCAGGACGTTGTCCAGCATTTCTACCGCGGCGGCTTGGCGGGGTTCATCCAAAAACCTTATTCTCTCACAAAGCTCCGGGAAATCTTGTCCGAGGCGCTCTCGATGAGAAAACACTGAGCCTGCCTGTCTGGGGAAATACCCTTCTTTTTGACATTACACGAATATAACTTCTGCACCGGCTGGCAAGCCTAGGCCACCAGTTAGCCATTTTTGGGTTTAACTGGTGCTTTTATTTAAGAATGACAATCTGTTACTCTATAGCGGCCCTTGGCCGCCGAAATTATCTGATCCGGATTCCTCTCCTGTTTTAGCCGGATAATCCTGATGGTTTTGAAGATGAATTTAAGGCTAATAAATATGGTTTACAAGAAAAAGAATTTTAGCTACATTTAATAATTTAGAGTGGTACTTGTTAATGTTGTGAAATATTGTTCAGATCAGCACTGGCGGAGTTTTATGATAGTGAGTAAGGTGCCTGGTTTTTTAAAGAAAAAAAGATTTCTGGATGACGCCAAACTCTCGGCGGAGCGTTGCCGGGACTATGGCACTATGTTCCTGAATGCAGGTGCGTTGGCTGACGCCTTGGATTTCTTTCTTAAAGCCGGAGACGGTCCGGGATTGGAACAGCTCAAGGAAATTGCTTTGCAGACGGGAGACGCCTACCTCCTGGAGCGGATTTTACAAGCACAAGGGTTATCGGCACCGGAGCTATGGGAACAGGCCGCAGCCAAGGCGCAGGCCTTGGGAAAGCTTACCCTGGCACGCTGGGCCTGGGAGCGGGCTGGCAAGAGTGCCCCGGCTGAATGTGGAGACGGCGAGTTGGGGAAGAGTGACTGGCAACCTCTCGGTGGTGATCATGCCGACCGCGCCTAAGTGTTATCGCCTTCTGGGCGTTTCTTCCAAAGCCAGCGTCGCTGAGATCAGGCGGCGGTTTCGACTCCTGGCCTTGAAATTCCATCCGGATCGCAATCCCCACAATTTGGAGGCAACGGCCCGGTTTCGAGAGTTGGCTGATGCCTATGCCGCAATCTGCGCCCAGCGCCGAGCGCAGGTGGCATCGACACCCGAGGAGAAAGAGCGTCCCGGTGTTTATTCAGATAACGGTAACGTCAGGCCGGAATCTTTTACCAAAGCAGACATGGCGGCGTTTTTTGGGTTTGAAGACAGGCTGCAGTATTGTGGCAGCCATACCGGACCGGACTTCCGCTATGACCTGCAGATTTCGTTTGCTGCCGCCATATGGGGCATAGAACAAGAGATTGAATTTCAACGGTTGGCGCCGTGTAAGACCTGTCAGGCCACTGGACTGCGACCGGGGAGTTATTACCAGAGCTGCTCCGCCTGCAAGGGGCGCGGCCGTCTTTGGGCCAGTCCGGGGCAGCTCAGCATCGGCGCCGTCTGCCAGGTCTGCCAAGGATTAGGACAGATTATTACCCATCCCTGCCCGCAATGTCTCGGAGAGGGATATACTCAAACGTCACAGAGATACCGGATTGTGATCCCTCCGGGTACGGAAGACGGCGACCGCATTATGATTGCCGGGCAGGGAGGAGAAGGATCACGGCAAGGAACGCCGGGGCGGCTCGTTGTGGTAGTGCATGTCGAGCCGGATAGTTTTTTCACCCGCAAAGGACAGGATCTCTATGGCTGTTTAGATGTCTCGTTTGCCCAGGCAGCTACGGGGGGAATGATCGAAATACCAACACTTTTTGGAAGCACTGCCTTCGACTTGCCCAGGGGCGCTCTTTCCGGACAGACTTTTCTTTTCCCCGGCCTCGGAGCGCCGGGATGGGGTGGCCGCCAGCCCGGAGATCTGATTATAAAAATTCAGATAAGCAACAGACCGAGAGCCCCCCAAACTGACGCTGCTCATGAAAGTTACCGGAAGAGAAGAGAGATTAATGAATAGGAAATGAGTCCTTTGAATTCTCCGGCAGATAACAGATTTACGCATTTAGACGCCAATGGGCAGGTCTGCATGGTGGATGTCAGCAGCAAACCGGAAACCGTCCGCCAGGCTATTGCCGAGGGTTCTATTTTTTTGGGACCCAAAGTTTTCCCGTTGCTTCTCGGCGGCAGTCTCAAAAAGGGCGATGCCCTGGCTGCAGCTCGACTGGCAGGCATCATGGCGGTCAAGAATACATCGCAACTTATTCCGCTGTGCCATGTTATTCCCATCACCGCGGTTGAGATAGACTTTTCCCCGGACCACCAAAGGCTGACCCTGAATATCAAGGTCATGGTCAGAGCCCAGGCTAAAACCGGGGTAGAGATGGAGGCCCTAACCGGCGCGGCTGCAGCCGCGTTGACGATTTATGATATGTGCAAAGCGATCGACCGGAGTATGGTCATTGAAAAGATACGCCTGGTGCAGAAAAGCGGTGGCAAAAGCGGAAACTACACTCTTGGGGCAACGGCACCGAGCGAATAATTTTCGATCGCAAGGGAGGCGCTAAGGGAGATGGAACCGGAACGGCTGGCGCAATTTAAAGAGGCCTTGGAAGAACGGTTGAGAGAACTTCTCGGAGAGGCCGATAAGACTGTCACAGGCATGGCGGATGCTCTCGACTCCTTTCCCGACCCCACTGACAGGGCCAGTCTTGAGACAGATCGCAACTTCATGTTGCGCATCCGAGATCGGGAACGTAAGTTAATCTCTAAAATAAAGGAAGCCTTGGAGCGGATTGAAGACGGTACCTATGGGATTTGCGAAGTCTGCGGGGAACCCATCGGGGAAAAACGACTGCTGGCTCGTCCGGTCACGACGTTATGCATCGAATGCAAGGCCCACCAGGAAAAACTGGAGCGGCTGCGGGGATCATAAAGCCTGCCAAAAACCGGTGAAACTGGACTGATTCAGGCTCGCCGGGGTTTTCTCACCGCCATATTGCGCCAATCATCATGTCAGACCTGATAAATCTCAAGGAACTTACCCAAACCGATTTTGAACAGCTCATGGTCTCCTGGGGGCAGGCACCCTTTCGCGCCCGGCAGGTGCAGAAATGGCTCTTTAAAGGCGCCACCGAGTTTAATGCCATGACGGATATCGGCAAAGAGGTTCGCCATCTCTTGCAGGAAAAGTCGTATATCAGCCAATTGGCCCTCTTGGCCCGCCGCCGGTCTGCGGACGGCAGCGAGAAATTCTCTTTCGGCCTGTCTGATGGCGAAGTCATCGAAAGCGTTCTCATCCCCGAAAACGATCACTACACCTTATGCCTTTCCTCCCAGGTTGGCTGCGCCCAGGGATGCCGATTCTGTCTGACCGGACGTCGGGGGCTAACCCGCAATCTTAGTCCGGCAGAGATTATTAATCAGGTGCTGGCGGCTCGCTCCCTGGTAGGGAAAAGACAGGCTATTTCAAATCTGGTGTTCATGGGGATGGGCGAACCACTGGATAATTTTGCCAACCTGGTGAAGGCGCTTACCATTATCCTTGCCCCCTGGGGACTCAACTTCTCATATCGGCGGGTGACCGTCTCCACCGTCGGTTTGGCGCCCTTGATTCCCGCATTGGGCCATGCCATCCGGGTAAATCTGGCGGTCTCTCTCAATGCCCCCAACGATGCCCTGCGCAGCCAACTGATGCCGGTAAACCGAAAATACCCCCTTGCTCAGATCATAGAGGCCTGTCGGGCCTTTCCCTTACCGCCCCACCGGCGCATTACCTTCTGCTATGTCCTATTGCAAGGGATCAACGACACTCCCTCCCATGCCCGGGAGTTATCCCGCCTGCTCCAGGGATTTCGGGCCAAAATCAACCTGATTCCCTTCAACCCCGATTCCTGCCTCCCCTTTAAACGTCCAACCCCGGAAGCAGTTCTCGCTTTTCAAGATATTCTGATTCAGAAACATTACACCACCTTGATCCGGGAAAGCCGGGGGGCTGACATCAGCGCCGCCTGCGGGCAGTTGGCGGGGGAGGTGCAAAGAGACATCCCTCCCGTCATTCACTAAACGGCTACGGGATTGACCGGACGTTTTGCTATATAGTGGATGGAACTCCTCTAGAACAGATTGAGAGGTGCTCCGTTTCAGCGAGTCAATTCATAGGGCAGACCCTCCTGCGCCTCCCTCCCTGGAAATGCCAGGGCTCGGTTATAGGCTCTCTGACCGATGCCCACCAGCCGATCTCCCTCGAATACCAGCGGGGTGTAGCCGCCCCGAATGGTTTCACTGCCGGCCTGGTCCATAGTATGAGTCTGGTACATCAAAATGGTGTAATGGGAACTGCCTCGAGAGCCTTCCTCGGTGACCTTAGGGGGACCCATCCGGGCAATGACTTCGTCTTTGCTCATACCCGCTTTGATATCCTGAAGGCGGAAATAACTCTGCCACATTGACGATTCAAACCGAGGATAGAGTATGGTTTCGCAGGCCGGCAGCAAAAACACCGACAACATAATCACAAGTAAACAGCGCAGCATGGCATGGTTCCCCGCATTGAGAAATGGCGTCCGAGAAAAGGTTAAAGGAGCTGACTGCCAGATGACCTTTGAATTATCTCGAATCCATCAGAATTGTAAGAGAAAGCTCATCAAGGTGCAAGCTAAAAAGGCGGGGACGGAAATAGCGGTGCAGGCCAGGATGTGGAGGCGCTTTTCCCTTTTTACTCAACCTCTCTTGGCAGCGTCAGGATGACAAACGTTATCCGGTCGGCATTGAACCTGACGTGATCAACCGTCGAGAGTAATTCTCTGCCATCGGCATCCACCACCACGAAATATAAATCCGCCAGTTCTTCGCCTTCGCTGAAATCCTGACGGCGGTAGGTTACGGTGAATTCTCCTTTACGGTTCGTCAGCGCCGCTCCCAATAGATCATCGTATCGGACATCCTTATCATAAACGCGCACCAGTACACCGGCTACGGGTTTGCCATCGGCGTCAACAACCCGACCACTGACGCTATAATTGACGGTTTCTGCGGGTTGCTGCGGGGGTTTCGGGGTCGCAGATTCAGCGGAAGGTCGACGGATGGGTTTGTGTGCCCCGAGATTCACTTCGACATTAAAGGTGCGGTTCACATCGAGCCTGACCGTCTCGGCAGTCCGGTAGATGACTTCTCCACTGCGAGTACGCACCGTTACAATATAGTCCTTGCCGGCCAACTTCGCCGCCACTTTCGGCGGGATGCGCCAGGCAAAGCGTCCGTTTGTCTCGGTGGTGGTGCTGCCGGCGGCCGGCACTACCCGCCCCTCGGTGTCTTCGATGGCGACTACCACACTGGCAGCTCCCTTGAGATCATCGTAGGCCACGCGCCCATAGATGACGATCTCATCCTGATCGGCCTGCACCTCCTCGGGCGCTGCCTCCAGAGCAGTTTCCAGGGCGCTGAGCATATCTCCGGCACCGCTGGCAGTGCGGATCATGCGCTGGACCCGCGGATCATTAATCCCGTGTTTCCGGGCCAGCCTCCCAGCTTCGCGCTCAAATAATGCCTGTCCCAACCGCTGCAGGTCGCTCAACCGTTTGAAGGCATCGTCTTCGGGTTTTGATTCTCTATATTGCGCCATGGTGGCTCTCCCTTTCCAGGTATTTAGTTTTATTACCCTAATTTACTCAAAGCCAAGGCAAATCTGGCGCTGGCGATCAACAGCCATTCTAGAATCTGCACATAGATGGTGGGAATCGTTTCGATTACTGTTTCCCCGCAGTTCATGGTATTCGTATTCAATCCGAAATTTGCCGACTCAAAACACCTATCTGTAATGCCAAACAATTTGAAGCAATACTGTCCCTGGTTGTTTATCATTCCGCCGGCCAGCATGCCGATCTGCAGCAGCGAGAAGCGGGAGACCCTTCCCTCAGCGATCATTCCTGCCAGGTTTGCCTTCAGAGCCAGCAACGGAGGTTCTTTCAGGCGGTTGTTAGCGGCGCGGGCAGTTGCACCCAAAATGATACTTGTGGTTACAATGCCGGTGGCATTCAGCACATCGATCTGGTTATCGACGAAATTTACATCGTCCATCGTGGCTATCGTGACTATCGTAGGGCGATCCCCGGCATCACCCTGCTTGATCTGGTTGCCGGCAAACAAAATGTTGCCATCGGGATAGCCGAACGGTATCTGCACCGGCTGGACCTGTGCGGCCGCCTCCATACTTTCGGCTTTCAATCCCCTCAGCATTAACTGTTCTACCAGGTATGCACCCGGACAGATGTCCACTACCATGACATTGGAGGCGAACAGATCGAGCGGCCCAAGCACAAAGCCGGCGGCAACCCGGCCGCTCAAACCGCCTGCCAGCGCGTCCAGGCTACGCGGCAGGGCGCGATCGCTGATGAGCTGGTTATCAGTGATCGAAAGCGGACCTGCGGCCCCGACAAACAATGACTTGCCGAAAGGATGGATCACATAATTGCCATCAATCCGCGCCGCGTGGCGACCCTGCGCCGCCCCCGTTAACCCCTGGGCATTAAGGCTGGCTACGGCTTCCTGAGCCGCCCCGCCGGCAAACACATTGGCGCTGAGGCAGATCGGCAACAGGATTGCGGCACGCGGGCCGCGGCCGTAATCTATGTCCGGAATATTGGCGGCCAAATAACCGGAGGCGTTGGTTACTCTATACCGGTTGTAGGAACCCCGTTTTTCCGAAATAGACCCCGGCAGCTCGCTCTCTTCCGTCTCACTCACTGCTCCATATTCCTTGATCGCCTGTTCGGCGCGGCGATCCTGTCCGTTGTTTAAGATGTGATTTTCGCGAATAGTCACATCAATTGAGAACGAGAGGAACACGCCGCACACCGGCGTTGCCGCATCACGACCGCAGTCCTGAATCATGTTCTCTTCGATATTCACTCCGTCGCACAATGCCAGGGAAATACCTCCCAGGGCCCGCTCAATAGCAAATTGATCGACCTTGGTTAGGGGAACATTCTGTAGACAGCGTGTAATCGTGTTGCGGTAAATGGTCAAATCAACGACAAAACCGGTAATGGTGCCGGTGGCGATATAGACCAGATACAGAAGTTGGAGGTTCGCCTTGCCACGCATAGCAAAACTGAACTCACTCAAAGCGGCGATATCGGCTGTGGTAAAACGCGGGGCGCCGATGCCGGAGAACCCCATGTTGACAATCCGGTTGTAATCGATGGTCACATCATGAATGAACGCCAGCAGATCTTCCCCGCCTCGGGGCGCTCTCTCCTCCCGTGCTTCGAGATATATATAATACAGGCCCGTCCCATAATTGCCTTCGCCCAGCGGTTCGATCTCTCTAACCCCAAATTGACTGTCGACTATCCCAACGCTATAGACACCGGCTGGCAGTTTGCCGTAAAAAGTACCGCTGGCGTCAACTTTTAACGGCAGGACAAACCCTTTGCCGTCATCAAAGGTGAGGGTCAAATCCCCGATGGCCTCGTTGTCCAACAAGACCTTTCCACTGATGATCTCATAATCCTGTTTCAGGGTAACTTCGGGGAATTCCTCCGCCCCACCCGGCGGCGGTTCGAATTCAGCGAGATTTACGTCGGCAATGTCACTTCCCAAGGTGATCCCATTACCCGCACCGCCGATAATGGTATTGCGGTGGATAGTGACGATTTCGGCGCCACTGCCTATCTGGATGCCACCGAGAGTCTGATAAGGGTTGTCGATCGGCAGATAAAAGGTATCAACACTCCAGCTCCAATTGACATAATAGACCAAAAAGGCCAGATTATCATAAAAATCGCTCGGATCGAGGCAAGGATCGGTCGGATTCACCGACGGCGTTTTGTCCTCCCCGGTCCAGATTTCCGGCAGTTTGCCGCCAGGTATAACCTGGATATCGCACTCCTCAATCGCCAGACGTTCACCCTGAGCATAAATCCCGACGTCGCCGCCTTCCTTGTCCAGCATACGGATGACGGTGCGTCGGATAATCAAGTCCTGACTATCCTCAACATCGATGCCGATTTTCCCGGCGAGGATTTTCATGTCCTCAATCTGCAAACCGGCTACCTGTTCGGCGGCAATCCCAGACCCGTTGACCGAAATGATCTCGAAATTGCCAAGCCCTATCCTTGAACAGTCGTTGATCTTGATCACCGGACTATCGTTCAAGGTCTTCGGAATCAGTTTGGAACAGCAACCACATCCGCTGATCGTAAGGTTACGGCGGCCGACAAGGTTGACGTCGGCGCGGTGTATACCGGGCAACAGGCAGATTTTTCCCCCCTGACCACCCAACTGCTCCAGCGCCATATCGAGGTCATTGTAATCGCCGTCGCTGTTCTTGCCATCGCCCACACAATAGGTGCAGCACCCTTCCCTAACAGTGAGCGGCCGGAATGGCGGTCGACAGTCAGTAACGTCAATCGAACCGTTCTGCTTCCAGTGAATCAATGCGAGGGGAGCCAAGAAGCGCGGCACACCTTCGGGAGCGGCACCACTCTCCAATTGCCAGGGATAAACCCGGGTCGGCGTCTCCGGGCGGGCTGCAATGATCCAGTAATCATCGACCATGGCCTCATCACCCGTGAGGGTAATCTCCAGGCCGGTGGTACCCAGGACAAGCGGCGTTCCGAAGGTGTATGGGATCGCTGGCGGCGACGTGATATCGCCCCCCCGGTTCCAGATCTGCATATAGTAAAAAATGCCATTCTCTGCCAGTTGGGACGCGTCCGGGCGATTTTTCCATCTGTCAAAACCATTGGGAACCGGATTAGCCAGGGTCAAAGTGATGGCGGCGTTGGCTGTTTCGTCTGATGGATCGACGGCGGTAAGGCGCGTCAGGTAGCCGCTGAGACCGGCAGTTTTCTCACCGTTGGCGAGGAGTGCGCCCCAGGGCAGAATTTCAACCACCTGCCCCACAATGGGTGTGCTGTACCGGTCGCGTGGCGGGGTTATCAACGTCACCTTCCGGCGATCCGCCGAAAGAGATACTCGGTAGAGCGGTGCGGCGTTGTCAAACCCCCAGGTGAGTTTATGGCCACCTTCAACAAGCTGGACGCGAATAGCCTGGTTCTCGGCATACTGGTAGCCACCCTCCCGCGGGGGCTCGCAAAGGTCGTCATCAACTCCTTCTTCGGTAAAGCCGACGGTCAATCGGGTGTTCACCATCTGGCGGCAGTCCTGCCCGATCACGCCCCATTTGTGATCCTTCATTTCTTTTTCGAGCAGTTGCCAGGCCTGATCACAAGTCCCGGCGCTGACGTTCGTCAGAACGTGGATCCGCTGAAAGCGGCGGTTGCGGGCACTGGTTTCAACGCCGACGGCGGGATCGAGTAATTCACCGTCTTCTACCGCTGTCACCGGCGCTTCATAAGCCTCCAGAAATACCAGGTCTCGCCGTCCCTGTCCTCCGGCAGGGATACGGGTCACCTGGAGATTGTCCCGCTGCGTATTATAGGTCTGGTTATCTTCCTGTTCCAGACGCAGGCCGCCAAGGTAGAGAGACCCGGCAAGTAGGTCAAATTCGAGGAATCCGCCCACCGAACGCACGTTCTTGACGCGGAAGCCATCGTCGGGTGATCCATAAGCGCCGATGATGTCCAGGCGGGTGCGCCGCCCTTCCTCCAAAGCTATCGATCTGCCGTCATTCTCGTCAAAGTCGGTAATCAACCGCCCCTGAAGCGTCCACGTGCCTGTATAGTGTTTTTTCGGGTCGAACATCGACCGCGACGCATCTTTGGTTCCCACAACGATACCCCCTTGTACGCTAGCGAAATCAGTCTACTTTCGGCAAGCGGGTTAATCCACGTTTCAGGTCTCTACTACGAAGACGGGCAGCAGTCCGAACGGCATAAACTCGGTAACTTTGGCGCGCAGACCATCCAGTTTGAACGGAGCACCCATCCGATGGTAAACCCCCATCTCGGTACCGTCCTCCCCGCCACGCGCCACCGCCTCCGGCGCTCCCGGCTGGAGCATGGCGTAACCGGGTTGACCATACTCATCGCTGACAAAAAGCGCCTTGGCGGTCCCTGGTTCCAGGGTGAACGACTCGTAGGGGCGAGGCAGACGTGACCCGAGCAGCGCGGCGCTGAAGCGAAAGCAGCCGGCCTGGGTATCGGCGACCTCCACCTTACCGGCAATCAGACAGTCGGTGGCATACAATCGCAACACGTCTACTGCTCCCCCCAGAACGGTCACCCGCGCCATGTCAACCAGGCCCACTCCGATCTCTAATACCGCCTCTGCCGAGCCGGTTGCTCCGAGGATGCTGTCCCGGATAACCAATGATTCGATAGCGCCCGGGCCGGCAAGGCGGATCGCTCCCAGAATACACGATTCAATCACCAGACGTTCGACATACCCGGCAACCACCAGGGGCACGCGTGGAATAGGGTTGCCGTTGACGTCCAACCCTCCGGGATCGAAGGTGCAGAAACGGATCGTTACCTGCTCGAAATCCCCGGACAGTATGATCGCCCGTTCATCGGTCACGGCGCCAACCCACAGGCCTTCCAACGTCATCACCGGATCGGGTTGGGCCGGGTCTGGCGGCGCACTGGTGAGGGTCCAGTCGGCGTTGAGCCGCAAATAGGGTCGCTGTTGATCGACTGCCCCCAAGACCAGGCCACGAATATCCGATATATCGGCAATAGGAGAATAGGTCCGGCTGTCTGAAATACAAACCACACCCGTGGATGGGATGGCGCCTAAAGGACCACCACCACCAAATATGGTATCCGGCCTCGCGGAAAAACGGCGGGAAAAGCCGCCCGCCCCCACAGGCTGATAGACCCCGACATGGTAATCCACCAGAACGCTGGCCGGAACCGGGTCGTAGATGAGTAACCGTCCGCCTTCCGGATCGATTAAGGCGCGCTTGTGGAATGGGAAGGCCTCCCAGACCGACAAATCTGCCGCCGCTACCTCATGATTGGCCAGGCAGACGGAAGAGCCATCCAACCGTATACTGACAGCGTTGGGCAGCAGGGCAAACTTGCCGCAATCCGGCAGTTCGGCCAGGCGCAAAATCTCCGGATACACCCCCGCACTAAGCAGTTCCGCCGCCTGAGGGAGCATGGCAAGACGGGTGCGCAGTTCACTTTCTCTCTTGAAGTGAATCCCGGCGATCGAACGGAGATCAGCCGCCGCCGCCGCAGTCAGCCCCACCTCGGCCACCAGGGTGGCGGCATCCTCCAGGTTTACCTGGTAACGAGACTCTGCCAGCAGGCGGCAAGGAATCGGTCGGGGTAATTCGTACTCTCTGGCATGGCGCCAGTGTTCCCACTGTTCCGGACGGGTACGCGGGGCGAACAACGGCACGCTGCGCCCGCTGGGATCAAAGGTAAAAGCCGCCCCGACAGGCGCCGCCTGCGGCAGGGGATCGACCCCGCGCACTTCGACTGCTCCCAGCCGATACAGATAAAACATCAACTTGGGGATGCCATACGACGCAGTCCGACGGACATCCGGGGTATGGAAATATTCATCGAACGGCGTCCCCACCAGATCGGCAGCCTCGCTGCGACGCAGATCCGGGGTCCCGCCCGGCAAGGTGAGCGTCAGTCTTCCAGCCGGAACCGGCGCTAAATCAAGATTGTGAAAGGTCCGCATCAACGTCTTAAAACCTTCAATGACCACACCTTCCCAGCCAGTGACGTCTGCGATCAGCTCTTCCAGCACCCTAAGCGTTCCGCCGCGACGACGGTAGTAGATTGTCTTCGCCACATCGATCCGCTGGCCGCGCCGATTGAGGGCGCTCAACAGTCGCGTCCCGACCAGATCGCCGATGTAGGGAATGGCCCACGCACTGCAGAGCTCGATGAAAAAGTCCTCCCAGGTCCGATCCTGGCTCCGCCTGAGGGCTGCCGCCTGCCGAGCCCAGGCCGTCACCAGGGCGCGCAGTACGCCCGGATCAGCAGCAATCCCATCCTCATGTCGATAGACTGCCGGAATCATCGCCCACAGCTTTTCAGCGTAGTACTCGGTATAGCCGTCGTTGACCAGCAGGACCTCGGGCGTATCATCGCTCATGGTGCAATCCTTTCATGAATCATATCCATTACCAGGACGGTCTAGACCCCTGCAGTTATCTTGACGAATTCAACATAGGTCCCCATCGGTGGACGGTAACCCGGCTTGAGGTAAGGATAACCGTTAATGTAGAGCCCCTGAGGCGCAACAACGCCTTCCACTCCCGCAGCCAGCGCCAGCACCTTACTACGGACCAGCGCCGCACCTATCCCCACCTTTTCTGGAGCCAGCGCCGCAGTGAGGACGCGCACGACCTCCCCCGTCACCATATCGTTCAGGTAGTCAGGGTCAATTTCCAGCGAAACGTGCAACCAGGCCTTGATGACCTTTGCCGCCTCAACCTCGAAAGGCACCCCCTCGGCGCTCACGGTCGTCAGTCGCTGTTTGATCAGCGAGCCTACATCTCCTGCCCCGATATACCAGATCTTGACGACCGGCCTTTGTTGGACTCCGCTCCAGCGCCATTCGGCTCTGGCGGAACGCACCCCGTTGCTCGCCGCGGCGACAGCTTCGTAATCCACCAGCGAGACGGCCCGACCCAGCATCAACGCTGAACGCGGTGCATACTGTTTGATGTCTGCTAGGCTTTCGGCGTCGGCCCCGCCAAAGGCGCCCAGGGGATTGACCAGGGCCGTGACACCTTTAACGGGAGTGACCATCTGGGTGATTGTCCGGGCCGGCGGGGTGGCTTTCCCCGCACCGAAGTAATAATGTCCGACCACGTGCGTCCCGGTTTTCAGTCGCATACCGTGCTCGCCATCGCCAAAAGTGATCAGACTGTCGCCCTTCTCATCCTGGCGGACAATATAAATCCGTTCCTCCCCTCCCCTGCCGTAAAAACGCGGGACTTCTCGCCACTTGACGCCGTCTACATAGATCTTTAGGGTGCTTCTCACCCCTAGCTCGCTTTCGGGTGCGTCCAGGTAGGTGAGCGGCTTCTTTCTCAGCCTGAAGGTCTGGTTAGCAATACTGCCGTCCCCGATGCCCAAGACTTCAGCGGTCACTTTTTCGCCGCGCCTGGCCCGCAAAATTGCCCCATAAAGGCTAACGGGCGGCGTCAAACCGGCGCCCCAGCTATCCGCCTCGCTGACGGTTAAAATGCCGTTTGTAGAAAGCGCCCCGCCAAGGCTGACAGCGTTTTCGTCCAGATCACGCAGGATAAACCTCTCCGGCTGATATTCTGCAGCAACCGCCTCTACCTTTTCCCGCACTTTAAGACTATCCTGGGCCCCGATCTTGGCTTCTGCTTCGCCCACTATCCTCCCGGCAGTGTGCATACCGAAATAGAACGTGCAGTCTGTGACAGCCGTCCCTGACCACATCGCCGTGTCTTCCGGGGCGCAACGCGCCGCCTCATCCCAGTGCGTATCCAAGACCAGTCTGGTCACGGGCGTTTTCACGGCGGGAACCGTGGTTGTCAGCGTCTTCCCATCATACGTCGAGCTGATCGTCTGGGCCGACTGTACCGTCCAGTTATAGGTAGACACTGACGAAACCGTAAACCAGCGGACGAAAACGCCTCGGCGCAGCAACACCAGATCACCCGGCTTGATCGAAGGATACAGGGCATCCAGATAAACATTTTTATAACGATACCCAAGGCCGTCGACGTAGACATAGTCGGCGCTTTTAACGTATGCCGTCCCTGTCGGCCGTTGCATGGCCGTGTCCACGATCGGCGTCCCGCCCAGGAGTTTGAGGGTTGAACCGAACTTCACTCGTGTGATCGGGTAGCCGGCGGCGTCCTCGGTATTTTCGATCTGCTTTACCAAGGCTGCGGCATGACTGGTGCCGGTCCGGACCAGGATCGGATCATCGGCTTTGACTGTAACTGATCCTCGTTGGCATGATAGTGACCCGGTCAGCAGCGTACTGCCACTTGCCCCGGCAAGCTTCTCCTTAGGCTGAGGCAACAGGGTAAACCTGGCTCGCAGCGGATGGAATGTGCCGCTGGCGAGCGCGGTGAAAACCTGCGGCTTTTCTTCGCCTTGTACAGTAAGGAACGACGCCGACCGAAATGCCGCCCCGACCGGAACCGTTACCGGCAAGCGGCCTTCCAGCGAGAGGGCCAGATCTACCATCGCCGCCACCGCCGGCCGGGGAATATAACCGATCAGCCCGGTCAGTGTCCGGATAGCGTTTAGACGCAACGCTGTCCGGATATACGACTCATTGGCGATGAATCCGTCATAGAAAGCCAGGACATCGCACACATAGGCAAACATCTCGGCAAGCATGACGCCAAAGTCCTCAACGTCGCGGCCCAACCAGTTCGCCCGGCGGAGCGCCGTCTCCCGTGAAGCATCCCCTAACAGCGCCGCCCTGAACGCCGGGAAGATTCCGATCTGCCGAGATGTCAGGATCATCTTCAATCCGGGGGCAATCTTGATCTGCGCCGGTTCCTGCGGACGCCCGGGGTATAGTGCATGGGCGGTCATGCTAGGCACCTCCATTCACGATGACGTCGATCGTACCACGCTCCGGATAGAGGCGGTCGTTCTGCAAACGGATAATCGTATCAACTCCCGGGGCGTAGAACGCCTCGAAACAGCCAAACTCCCGCCAGTTAAAATGCCCCCGTCGCCGGAAACGGATTTTTTCCACTGCCAGCACCCCGGCAACTGCACCTACCACTGCCTCCAGGGCGCCGCGAGACAAGACCGTCCCAAAGGTAAAGTTGTCAGGCGAGAAGAAGCCCTGCGGACCGGTGAGAGCTTGGATAATTGCCTCTTTGACTGCCCCGGCGTAGGATGTCGGTTCGGCGCAGACGGTGATCTCCACCTCCAGGTCGGCATAGTGCGGTGGGCGTTGCCGGGCATCCTGCCCTGCCTGGCGGAAGCGGTCGATCTGCCGATTTATCGCGGTCCGCTCTGTCTCAGTCAATTCCACGGCGCCTTGCGGGTCGGCGCTGACGAAGATGGTGCGCCAGCTTCCCGTCCAGCGCATCGACGCCCCGGCATTCTGGACTGAGTCCAGCCGTTCCACCGCTTCAGCATAATCCTCCGGTTTGACCGCCCGATAGGTGACGGCGCGGAAGGCCTCCGGCGCCTTGGCCCGCACGCTCCCGGCGCTCTCGGCCGGCAGCGCCCCGCTCGCCGCGACAGGATTCGTTACTGCGGCCACAAAGGGGATCGGCGTTGCCGGATCGATGCGCCTCAGGACGTGGCGCGGCAGGTTCTCACCCATATTCAGGCGGTAGTCGGCAATAAACACCGCTCCCTCCGGCGGGATCAGGCCGAACTCGCCATCTCCGAAGCGAATCGTCAATCCCGCGCCGAATTTGTAATCTTCGTGAAGGTATTCGCCGCCCGGAATAGGATAGCCGACCACCCGCCCCCAGGTGCCATCGTCCAGGGTGAAATGCTGATCAAAGGCTGTTGATGATGCCGCGCCCAACAGCGAATTACGCCATTCCCATTCCTCGGTCGTAATCGGCTTCCAGACGCCCCCGATTTTCTGCGCCCGGTAAAGCCGGATTTCAGCACCCAGCGCCCCGCGTGCCTCACGGTAGACATAGGCGATCCCATTCTCCTCGCTCCCGGGCAGGCTGATGCGATAAATCGGCGCCCCGTCGGCGCCGCGCCGGACAAGCGTATGGTCCGGCGGTGCCTCCGGATCACTCGAACTTCCCACGGTGAAGGCAAACCGCTTCGTCAAACCGGCCGTCGCCGGAACAATATTGCCCCGCACCTCCAATGCCGTCTTATCCAGGCTAGACGGCGTCGGCGTGTCCCAGGTGAAGCGGCTGATCGGATTCCCGGTCAGCGGGTCAACCAGATCCACGACACTCAATAACCGCACAAACAACCGTACCGCCGGATCGGCAGGATCAAGGGGGTTGGTCTGCAATAAGATCGGGTAGCCGCCGCTCAAAGGCGGAAAAGCCGCCGCGGCTGCTCCGCGCACCTCCATCCTCGTCGATCCGGCGGGGAGTTCCACATCATCCTCATCCCAGAAATACGGAATAAAACGGTTGCGAGCCGGATCGACGCCATAACCGCCGCTCGGATCAAAAAGTCCCGTGCCGACCTCAAACGTATAGACACCATCGGCATCGGTCACGCGAGTCCCTACGGGAATAACGCCTGCCGCTGATGCGGTAAAATCCAGGATCGTGCTGGCCGCCTGACCTTCGAAGGGTTCATAATCCACCAACCGGGCGTGCTGCCGGAGCGAGAACCGCTGCGTGGCGGTCGACAGGTAGGCCTCCCGGCTGATACGATCTTGACTATAGGCCATTTCATCAGCCAGCGCACTCATGACCTCAACCAGCATCACGCCGACATCCGCCTCCAGCCGATCCTGCCAATGCGGATACCGTTGCGCGGCGAAATCGAGCAGGGCCCGACGAAAGCTTAGAAAGTCGCGGGCTGTATAGTCGACCGGATAATCAACATAAGATTCCGGAAAGGGCGACGCTACCTCAGGTTCGCAGTCCAGGCCGGTTTCACAGTTTACCTGAAAATTGAACACCTTACTATCATAATAGGGGTCCAGACGCGGCGGCAGGGCAGGATCAATAATAGTCAGCCGGTGATCCGCCCAAGAAGCCGGTCGGATCACATCTAGCCGCATGACCGTGCGTCCGCCCACCACCGCCCAGTTCAGGTCCGTAATGGTTACCTCCGGCATCCCCCGGTCGCGGGTATTCTCAATGCGAACGGCGCTGATCGGGATTGTTCCCGGTAACGGGACGTCCAGGGTTTCGGGCGGACGCAAAAAGAATACATCCAACCGATCCTGCGATTCATAGACATAGACAAAGTCAATCCCCGTCAGGACCGACTGTCCGTAGAGCAGTTCCAGGCGATCTTCGGCCCCGGTGGTCATCGCGTCACCTCAATATTCAAAATTCGTCGTTCCATGCGAGCTTTCAAGACATAACGGACCGTGACTGCCAACGTGGACTCCAGGGCCTGCACTTCCACCGCGCCGACTTCGATGACCGAGCCCAGCCAGCGGGTGAGGGCCTGGTAGACGGTTACCTGAGTAAGCGTCGCCAGGGTCGGATCGTTGGGTGCAAACAGCAGGCGCCGCACCCCGCAGCCAAAATCCGGGCGGTGGGGCCGTTCCCCAGGATTAGTAAGCAAGACCTGCAAGATCATCTGTTCGACGTGCTTGGCATAATTTGTTTCCACGGCGATTCGGCCCAGCGCCGTATCAACCCCTACCGGATATCGGATACTATAAATCGGTTGTGCCGGCATGGTGCGTCCCTTTCTTATCCTGCCTGGCCTATCCCTTTAGGAACTATAGCCAAACCCAGGTAGCGGCGTCAGTATTACCTGCTGCTTGCCCGCATCTGCGTGTTAACGACGCTCACGGTACCCTGCGGAGCCTGTTGAGCGCTGAAGCAGAGTCCAACACTTCCTTCGCTCAGGGTCTGCTGTTGATCAACTTTCAGACACATATCTGCTACTAGCCATTCGACCCGCACGCACGGGCTGGGGATCGTACCGGATGGTGCGGGGATCTGAAACGGGCAACCGGAGATGGTAAAGGTATCGCTTCGCCGTAACACAAAGGCACCGCTGCCGGCGCTCACCCGGGTATTGGAACTCACCGCCTGCACCTGCCCGCCGTGCGGACATTGCATCTGCGTCTGCGTAGTCAATAAGCGTCCGGCCATCTAACCCATCCTTTCGATTTATTGCTGCAACTGCAAGATCCGAAGGGCTGGCCCACTAGGTTACCTCCAGGGCCCCGTCGTTGATCTTGACGCTCACCTGGGTGACTTCGACCTTCTTGCCGCTTCCCTCGAGGGTTATCCCGCCGGTAGCCACGGTAGCAGTCGAACTGCTCACTTCCGCCTTGATTTCGGTGGAAATCGTCAACGTGGCCCCACTGTTTGCGGTGATCACCATCTCCTCCGCCTGGTCATCAATCGTGATAGTGAACGCACCCGTTTTCCACAGTTTGACGTTGTCATCCTGCCCGGCTTCGGAGGGCATTTCGCCATCCCCCCAAAAGAATCCGACCCACACCGGGTAACTGATATCGCCTTTCTCAAACTCGATCCACACGTTTGACCCGACTGGCGGGAAACTCTTGAACCCCACTTGATCTCCGGCATACGGTACGCACGGCATGGCCCATACCGCCGTCCCGTCGGCAAACACATCCGGAACTTCAACTTTCAGCCGCCCTTTGCCGAGGGGATCGTTCGTATCAGTCACTCTGCCGGCGTACTTGCCGAAATAATGGCTACGAATCCAGGTCACTACCGCATCGAGGTTGTAGTTGTCTAACAGCATGGCAACTTCCGTTCCGGGTTAGCGAAGTCAGGAAAGATATCGGCCCGGCGGACCTCAGGCCCTCCATCCATTCCGCACCAGGGTAAGGGTCATCAGGTGATCGTCGCTGCTTATGACGTGCCGGACCGCCGCCACAAAATAGGAACCGCTGAAACGGGTGCCCACCCCGTCCACATTGACCAGGGTATGGGCGTGAATCACGGCACCAACTTCCTGGGCGCTGACTGTGCCGGTCGCCTGCACAAACCAACTCGTATCGTTCAGCACGCCCGCGGCCCGGCCGGTGAGATCGCCCACGTCGGCAACCGCCGCGATAATACTGGTGGAGCGAACTTCACTGGCAATGGCGTTGAGCGGCACGTCCCCGGCAAATGTAGACGGCGGCGGCGCGCCGGAGCCATCCATTATCGTTTTGGCGGCGCCGTCGTAGGCTGCCGCGATGATGCTCGTCGGGCGCTCCACATCCCAGGTGATGTCAAAGGCGCGCATATTCGGGTTGTCCAGATTGATTGTCAACAGGGGCGCTTCGGCCACGGCATTCAACTGTACCGGTTTGAAGTAGGCCGTCTCCTCAAGCGTTTCATCAGCGCGCACCCAAAACAGGTAACCATTGCGCCGTGCCAGCATACGGATAAAATTCAGGTCGGTATCGTGCTGAATGAGCGTGCGCTTGTTTTCCAGATGGCGGGTATTGGTGCTCTCCACTTCGGGCGTCAAACCATAGCCGCCGACGATGCTGGACACTGCGTCGCTGTCACTGGTATTATCGGCCCATTGGGTAATCTTTGTCTTCCGATCCATCAGAATGGTGCTGTCGCCGCCGATCACTTCCACGGTTGAGCCCTCCACCCCATGTATCAGCCGGATTTGATGGCTGAAGACGTAGCCTTTGACCAGACAATCATTGAAACCCGAACCGCGCTGGAAGACTGCGATCTCGGCTCCGGGCGCCAGGCGCGCCTCCTTGAGTGGAAAGAGGTCGCCGTCCGCATCGCGCTCCACCGGATAGCGCAGATAAAACGTCGTCGGCCTGCCGACTTCCTCGTGCACTTCGGCCAGCAACAATCCCATCAGATCATCGGCTCGCCTGCCCCCGGCGACAATGACAGTGCCCCAGACCATGAGCTCAACTTCCCTTGGCCGGAATGGCGATCTCAATCAGTTCGCTGATCTGCTCGGCAAACATGGCGTCATTCATCAAGGCGAGGCGCCAATACCCATGCGGATCATTGAGGTAGCGGGCCGCCAGATGGTCCAGTCCTTCCCCCTGCCGCCGGACATGATAACCGAGGAAAATCTGCCGGGGGGCCTCCGGCGGGACAACCGCGGTGACGGTGCGACCACGCCCGTCGGTCACAGTGATCGTAGACGCTTTGGCATAGCGGCTCTTGACATCAAAGTTCATGTCGATTTCCTCTAAAAGGGCAGCAGGTTCATGATCGATTCCACCGAGTTCGCCAGGTTGGCGGTGGCCAATACCTGCTTTTGCACCATGGTAAACTTATAAGCGCCGACGGCGAACTCTTCCTCCGCAGTCAGCGGGATCGCCGCGGCGCTGTCTCCGGTACCCCGATACCGTTGGAAAGCACTCGGCTGCAACACCGTCAGACCCAGGGAGACGGTCGCCCGCAGCGGATACAACAGCGGCGAAAACGTCTGTTCTTCCACGCTGAAGCTAGTGACCCGGACCGGCACGATGCGGCCGGGACCCCAGATGAAGAGGGTGACCGGGACGTTCCGGGACGGGATTTCACTGCCCGAGGGACTGCCGCCACCCCCTCCACCGACGGCTGCGCTGATGGCGCCGCCGGCCGCACCTCCCAAGGAGCCGCTGATCGACCCGAGCAGGCTGATACCCTCGGTTATCGGATAGAGCAGCATTTCCAGGGCTGCCAAGCGATCCGCGACACCGGTAGCCACAGCGATCGGGTGAGATTCGGGTTTTTCCAGGGCGTCGGCGGCGTCAACGATCAGGCGCAGGGTGAAAGACTCCTGCGGATCATACGGCTGCGCCCGCGCTGCGGCTTGGGTTGCCTCCCGGGTCTGACCTTCACCGGCTGCAGCGCCGGCTCCCGGCGCCGGCCGCGGTTCCTCCGCCGGTTGTGGCTCATAGGGCCGCAGCGAACGCGACAGCGTCTCAGGGTTATACTGAAAAATAATGATGTTCGGGATCGGGATCAGCAGCGGCGCATCAAAACGGATCAGCGCCCCCTTCAACAGCACTGGAGTCCTGGTAAAACCGGTTCCCATTGTCTTTTACTCCTAACCTCGGTACCAGTCCGCCATAATCTGGCGATTCTTCTCTTCAATGGCATTGGCTACAGAAGTCAATTGGGTGTTATGCGGGGTATATTCAGGTTTTAGTACCCCAGGGGCAGTCTGCGTCTGCGGCCGGTTCAAGGCGAACATCCGGTAGCTTACCGCCTCCCAGTGTTCGCGGTCGTTGACGTCTCTGTTCAGCGTCCGCCTCAGCGCCCGCATCATATCCCGGAACATCCACATGTAGGTGTCGCGGATTGCTTCAAAGACGGCGGCGTGATTCGCCGAGGGCTGCAGGTTCGCCTGTCTCAATATGCTAAGCTTATCTTCCGGGGGTCTTGGACTCATACGGCCGCGCAGAAAACCGTAAAACTTCCGGTCTAACAACACGCCCTGGGTGTGTGAGCCGGTAGTTTCAATACTCGGTTCCGCCTCAGTGAAGCTCCCCCACGTGGTGGCCGCGTTGATGTGGAGCTGCCCTTTCTGATGGGTCTTGGCCGCCAAAGAAATGGCCGGTAGTCCTCGCCCGCGATCTGTCGTGGAACCGGGGTCAAGTCTAGCAAAGTCCAGGGTTCTTCCCGCACCGCTAAAACCGGTAGCGGTGTTTCCCGTCACGCTGAAGCCCGGCGGGAACAAGGGTCGGCCGCCTCCCTCATGGGCGATTTTGGTCGAAGCGCTTCGTAAGTTCTGCAAATACTGGATTAACAAATACTGGGGGATATGATGCGACTGACGTCCGGCCCGCGCCGGCCGGGACATCATTCCGGCGCCCTCGCCGGACACCGGCTCCAAATCCACGTCACCCGTTGGCCTGCCCGTCAATTGTCCATGGGTACCGACGCGCAACCCCCCAAAAGTGGCATTGCTCACCTCCGTCGTGGTAGTGTAATTCTCCCAAGTATCCACCGAGCCGCCGGCGACTGCGTCCAGCATCTCGCGCATCCGGCGAATAAAGGCATCGCTCAGCCGGTATTCCTCACTATCCCAGATCGGCACATCGGTTCCGCCCCCGATGATCTCGACACGGATCTTCGCCCATTCCAGGTCGGTGAATCGGGCGTTAACGCCTGGGATCGGCGGGCGGCCGCGCTGGATGCGAGTATTCGTCTGCCGTTTCATCTCCTGGTATACCCGGGTATTGCCGTGAACCTCGCCAAGATCGATATTCATCACTTTGACAAAATCGACAGTGCGCCCGGTTGGATCAATGACAATGTCAAAGCCGGTGGATTCGGAGATGTAGTTGGCCAGATTCTGTTTGAAGCTATCCGCATTCAGGCGCAGCCGATTGCCCCGGAGGCGATAGCTGTAGAAAGTCAGGGCGCGCAGGCGCGGCTCGGTTATCTCTCGATAGGAACTGAAATAATGGCTGATTACCCGGCGAGCCGTAGGGTTGTTAAACGTCTGGGGACCGTGGTGGCGGGGATTGGTCACGGCCGTGGTGACCTGAAGTTTCGTTCTCGTGGCATTCCAAATTCTACGCGCCTCATCCACCGCAGCGGTGAATTCGCCCCGGCGTTGGGTGGCGATCGATGCCGGGATGGAAACCAGCGTTTCGACCTGCTGTCTGAAGGACTCAGCGACTCGCTCCGACCCGAGGAAGTCAATTGTCCGTTGGATGATATCACTTGATATAATGGGAACAAGCCCGCCCAGCTCGTCCGGTTCCTCAACGGTCAAAGGATCGTCGTGGACGCGCCTGAAATCCGCCGCCCGCGCCATCCGATCGGCAGCAGCTTCCCGCCGGGGTTCCCGACGCAAACCGCGACCGGCTGCGCCCATCTCGGGATCAGGGGCATGCTCCATAGTAAGCGGACGCGCCCCGGTCTGCTGCAGGACATGCGCCAGCTCGTGTTTTAGCACGCTCTCGGTGCGCGGGTTGTGCAACGACAATCCCTCGTTTAAAAAAACATGGCTGCCACTGGTCAAAGCTTCGGCACCGTAATATTCTGTGACCCGGAAGGAACGCCGGTCGTGATGCAGGCGCACATGGGTGAAATCATGCCCGAAGGCCCCCTCGTAGCGGAGCCGCTGCGGCGTTGGCAGCGGCACCCCGCCAGCGGCAGTGACTTCCGGCGGACGGCCTGGCAGGGCTTCAGCCTCTTCCTCGTCTTCTTCGCCCCGCTTCCTGGCCAACATCGGCTCCAACGCCGGCTCAGTACCCAGTTCAACCCGTTCACGCTCTATCGCCACCGTGAGATCCGGAAGATCACTGGCATCCACCTGTATGAGGGTGCCGAACAGGTCACTAAACAGGGCATTGATCCCGTTGATCATATCGGTGCGCGCCCCGATCAGCATGGTTTGGAGTTGAACCTGAAGATATCCCTGCCAAAGGATATTCGGGTCAAGCCCCTGTTCCCGAAGCTGGGTCGCCAACACCCGGGCCAGCTCGCGCCGGGGGTCAAAATCGACGCCGACTCCCCGGGCAATCGCTACGCCGTTATCAATAAACCGTCTCACCAGCCGCCCGCGCGTCCCTAATACCATCAAGAAGCGATCCAACAGGAATTCCAAGACCAGATCTAATGGCAAGATTTCCCCCGGAATCTCTAAACCGTTCAGTCCTTCGAACAATTCGATGAGCGCTTCCCGCAAGGGGTTGGAGATGTTTTCCTGGATATTGCCTTCCAACAGGTCGCCTAAAATTTCCCGTGCAGTTTCCAGATCTCTGGCCCGGACCATGCTCCCCATCTCCAGGATGCCGGGAATGGCGCGCAGGAAGCGGTTGACCCGCGGGCGCCGTTCGACCATGCGATGCGCACTGATGAACCTGGCGCGTGAGCGTTGCCGCAACCCAAGGAAAGCCTGTAAGATACGTCTGCCGGTGTCTCCGGCGAAATGCGCCAGGCGTCCCATGACCCCGGCCCGGCGAGGCGAGGAACGGCGGCGGGCAGCGGCGGCAGGGCGTGCCAGCCGAGCCTGGATCTGTTCGAGAAATGGGATATCCCCCTCAAACAACAGGTATTCCCACAGACGTTCGAGCATCCGGGAGCGCATTTCCGGCGAGACAAACTCTTGCAGTTCCTCGACCACCCGCATGGGTTCTTCCAGGATTTCGGTCCGGATACGCGGCAGTTCGGTAATCAGGAATTCCGCAAAATCTGCGATCATCACGATGATCGGTCCGGCCGGTGGAAAAAACATTGCGGCAATTTTGGCAGCCTCCAACCCTCCCCGAAAAAACAGTTCAATCGCCTCTGCCGCCGCCACCAACCCGCGCCGGATCGATTCCATAGTCACTGCATGCGCCAATTTCTCCAACATCACTTCGTTGGGACGCGCCATCGAACTGGTCAGGGTGAGGGTGCGCCCCCCCGTGGCGCTTGTGGCACCACCGGCGCGGGTCTGTTCACCTGCGGCTCCCGCTTCAGCGGTGGGGCTGGCTGGAGAGGCCGGAGGTTCGGCGATGCTACCCGTCTCTTCCGCTCCTTCTGCACCGGACAGAATCTCTAAAGTAATGAGCGGGAAATTACGGCTGCGCTGCTCGCGGGTATATTCTGTGCGGCTGATGCTTTTCAGGATCGACGGCTGGTAGGCTGGCGTGCCGTGGCCGTATGAATCATGAAAGATGAATGGCTGATGTATCCGGATGAGGCGATAGCTGACCCCATCGATGATCAGGGTGTCGCTGACAACGATCGGGCGTTCGGTCTCAAGGCGTCGTAATTCGGTGCCAGCATCGTTGGTGCGAAAGCCGAAGCGCGCCTGTAACCGGTGAATTACCTCGATAAAATGTCGGCGCAGCTCTTCCAGGGGCGTTCGTCCGGCGATCACCTCCTCCACGCTTTCACTGCTGTGCAGCACCCTCTGAAGCAGCTCCCGGGCGTTGTCGCGCCTGAGAAAAGCAAGCGCTTCCATGATGTAGCCGAAGAAGTTCGTCACGATATCGTAGCGGTCTTCGACTTCAATACCTTCAAAAATAAAGCCCAATGGACGCACAAACGCCGCCCGCATGTTGCCCGCCAATTTCAGGATCAGCACCGCCATGTGAGCCGCCCGTTCCGCCAGCACGCCAGGCGGTGGATGTGCCTCGGTAGCAATGTCCTGCCGGTAGCGTTCTATCAGGGTGATCACCCGGCTGGGAAGGGCGTAATTGCTGATGCTGCTGTCCGCGGCGTACGCTTCCAGGTGCGCCCGAGATTGGTTTTCGATTACCCGGCGGTCATGGATGCGAGCCTGGGTAAGCAATACCTGACGTCGGCTCTCAATGGCGGAGATATCGGTTCCTAGCGCCGCATTCAACTGTGCCATAAGCTCATCGAAAAACGTTACTATATCTGCGTTGGGGTCACGCCTCCGCCGCTGTTCAGCCGCATCCATCTCCCTGTCCGACATTGCCTGCGAGTTAAGATATTCCAACAAGTTATAAGGGGTAATGGTCTCTGTCGTTCTTGTCTGCAGGCCGGCCCGCACCGGGGTGATGCTGCAGACGTAGTTCACCAGGCGCTGAAAATTGGGTAAAAACCAGACGTACGGTCGGCTGGCGCGAAAATTCGGGATGATATGGGCTTCGGTGGCGTGGTTTTCCAGCCGCAGCAGTTCGTCAAAGCGGGGGTGGTTGCGGATCAATTCTGCCATGTGGGCGCGCTCTGTCACCTCGCAATCAATGCTATTCCACACCAGCACGTAGTCGCGCGGCGCCCAGCGGCGTGGGACGGGAACCTCCTCCCGAGCGGCCCGCAGCGCGTTTTGAATGATGCCATAGGTTTCTGCCGCCAGGGGGTCTCTCCTGCCCTCGATGGCCCGCAGGATGCGTCTTAGTGCATTGACCAACGCCCGCTCGTGCAACAGATAAAATATCCGCCGTATCTGGTTGACGTTCAGCCCCCATCCCTCAACCGGTTCAGTAGGAACAAAATCAGTCTCCAAATGCTCCGGGTTGGCATTTTGGTCATACCAGTCACCGGTAAAAGCGAGATAGCTTTGACCTACGTCGCCACCGGTCAGGACCCGGGCGGCGATATCCTGAATATTGACTGCACCCCGGGCGGCAGGCACCGCCGCGCTGGTCATGGCGCCAAGCTGGTAGGCGTATCTCGCCAGCCGATAGCGGTTTCGCAGCCGCACGTCCGGTAAGCCGTCATACTCGTTTATAAAACGCCTGTCCAGGGCTGCGTTGTACTCATCAATGACGCTGATGACGCCATCGATGAAAAACTGCGCCATACCGAACCAGAGGGCGCGCTCCAACTTGGCTGGGTCGCCCGCATCGCCGCGCCTAAATTGTCGAAATAATTCGTTGCCGAGCGCCAAGCGCTGCTCATTTAGCACACTCTGCAGCCGTACCAGGGCACGCCCATAAGCCGACGGTTCCAGGAGCACCGGTGGATCACCGCCCAGGACATTTCCCAGTTCGGATTTGACCCGGCGCAAAAATCCGGCGTACACCCGATTGCTCTGCACTTCGGCTGGAATTTGCAGCAGTTCCGGCGGGGTTGGCGCGGTTCCGACCCGCCCTGCGGCTCTCGCCCCGGTGCGGCGGCGCGCCGATTCCCTGCCGGGTGCTTCAAACAGACGTCGGAACAGGAAATGCGCCGCTTCTGCCTGCTGCGCCTGCCGCAATTCCGATTCCGTCCAAAAGTCGAGCGCCTGCTGAGCCACGCTCGCGGTCGGCGTGCTCAGGCTGCGGAAGATACGCAGTTCGTGCGTTTCCCAACGTCGCGCCGCGGCCAGGATGGTTCCCGCCGCCAACCGCCGCCGGGTTGTCGGGGCCAGATCCAGGCCGGTTCGCTCCAGACCGCGCAGATCCGTCTGCAGACTTTCGTTGATAAGACGCAGCGCCCCCCAGGCACCCCGTACCCGTTCATTTTCAAGATCAAAGGCGCCCTCACGCTGTCGACGCAGGAATTGGGTGGCGAAATTATTGAGCGCAGTGCGGATGTCGGCCGACGAAACCGCCCCGCGCACTGGATTCATCAGGTAACGGTAGATATTTTCCAGGTACCGGTCGGGATATAACTCCCTGATTCCTTCGATGCGAGAAAAGATGGCCGCAAACCAATCCAGGCCGTAGTTTCTGTCAGTCTGCAAAAACTCAAGAAAATCTGTATCCGGCAGCGCCGTCGGCAATGATGGATCATGTTCGAGTAAAGCTGCCGCACCCTGATAACGTCCTAACGCCTTCAGGGCATCGAACAGTAAACTTCTTGCCGGGCGTTCGCTGCTGTTGAACTCACCGGAGGTCACCCGGCTCTCAAAGACCGTCAGGTTATTCACGCGTTCGGTGCGCCCGCCGCGCCTGCGCTCTACCATAACGCCGCGACCTAACTCGGTCGAAAGTGTCGCCCCGGCCCCGACCAGCGTTTCGATTTCGGCGATCATAGCCGTCATCGAGTCTTGCACCGCTGCTGATTCGGCCTCGACGCTTTGCTGATAAGCCTGGCGCAGCCTTGACCAGGCAATATCGAACTGTAACTCGCCACTGCCATAGTGTGCCGTGGCGGTCATCACACCGTCGGGGTTCATACGACCGGTCTGTTGCAGGACATGGGCCGTCTCGTGGGCCAACAGCCGCAAACCTTCGGTAGTGCCGGGCCGGTACTCATCCGCGGCGAAAAAGATGTCGGGGCCGCTGGTAAACGCCCGGGCGCCTTCGGCGGCGGCGAGACGCGCCGCGGCGGCGTCATGATACACTCGCATCCGGTCCAAGTCGGCATTGAAGCCCTCTTCCAGCACCGCCAGCACCTTATCTGGCAATCGTTCCGGGCGCGTACGGCAGTCATGAACCGGCACGCGGGGCGCCGCCGGAGTCTGGGTCAACAGCCGGTTCAGGTCCTGTTCGCCGTTCAACAGGCGTGCCGCAGCGTCTTTGGCCTGGCGTTCATGGGTCTGAACCGTCGGCCGTCGCGCCTTGGTCTGTACCGCCTTTTTCTGCGCCGCCTGTTGTTTCATACCTCGGTTACATCCCCTCAATAATAGTCCTGACAACCTGCACTGCCAGCTGCTCCATGGTTTCATTGCCGCGTCCGCTTACCCGTGCCCATATGCGCCCTGCTTCACGCGGCAGCACCTCACCCCTGGCAAGTCGTTCGGCCAACAGCGTCCCGATCCGCTCGCCCAATTGCCGCCCCTGGGCCGGGGTCAAATTCTGCGCCCGAACTCGAATGTTGCCGATGTGAATGTCCATTAGGCTGTCTGACGCCTCAATCGATCTACCTGCCTGTCCCTAAAAATGAGGTGAGGCTCAGGGAAAAACTATGGGTACTTCAACCTCACTCTTTCCCGCTCGCTTAAGGCGCGGCCTTCCTTCGCCATTTCACGATCCAGACCACGCAGCAGATGATCAGTCCGGAGGGCAACGCCGTCCCGACGCGCCGCAAACACCGCAGTCAACACGGCATATTTGATCTGGGCCCCCGTCAGTTCGATCTCCGAAGCCAGCCTCTCAATCAGCGGAGCCAGACAGGCGGCGGCCTTTTCTCCCGCCAGGGCGCTAATCAAGCGGATCCATAACTGCAGACGCTGATTCGCATCCGGCTTGGCAAACTCCAGGACATAGCGCAGCCGCCGAATGAAAGCCGGATCAATGTTCCCCTTGCGATTTGTCGCTAAAAGGGCAACCCCACCGTAGTTTTCCAGGGCTTGCAGGAGATGGTTGGTATCGGTGTTGGCAAATCGGTCATGCGCATCCTTGACTTCGGTGCGTCGGGAGAAGAGTGCGTCGGCCTCATCAAAAAACAGCACTACGTCCATATCCGCCGCCCGTGATAGAATGTGCTGTAAATTATGAGATGTTTCACCTACGTACTTACTAACCACGGCGGAGAGATCGATGCGGAACAGGTCCAATCCCAACTGGGCGGCGATGACCTGCGCCGCCATCGTTTTGCCAGTCCCCGGAGAGCCGGTAAACAGTGCGGCCAATCCCCGCCCTTGCGGGAACAGGCGCCGCGCCTGGGGTTGTTCCCAGAAGAGCACCCGATCCCTAGCCTCGTGGATGAAGTCGTTCAAGGCTTCGTGCAAGGTGTCCGTGGCCACCAGGTCATCTTTGGCAAACGGACATTCGAGCGGCTGCGCCAGATTGTCCAACAGGTGGCGCTGGCTGTAACGCAGCGCCTGGGCCATACCTTGGACCGATACACCCGGTATGCTTGCGGCAGCAACAATCGCCCCCGGCCGGGCGTTGAAGCGCTCCGCCAGTTCCGCCACCTGATCCGGAAAGGCGGCGGCGGCCTGAGGGGCGTACTGCTTCCACAGAGACTGGCGCGTGGCCACTGCCGGGGCGGGTAGGTCTACCCGCAGTTCAATGGCGTTCGGGATCAGAGGAGCGGCGGTTTGGGCCTCCCGCAGAATAAATTGCACGGGGAAATGTGAAATATATTCTGTCCAGGGCTTCGCTCCGGCGGTATCTGTTCCGCCTTTCCACGCCAGGGCAACGCGATGCAGAAACGCATGCCGGTGCGCCTGGATAAAGACCTGCATCCAGTCATCTTCCGGGATGGCGGTGGTATCAATCGCCAGCAGCGGCATTCCCAAATGACTGGCTATGATGGCGGCAAAGGTTTGCCGCCCGCTTCCCGGCGGTGCCACAATCTGGATGACGACCGTACGGGTCGGATGATCTTTCAGGGCCTCGGCGGCAAACGTTGCAGCCGACTCCACATTCCACTCCGGCAGCGGCTCGAGTGGCCGGACGAGTCTTGCCCGTCCCACCAGAAGCGGGTCAGGTTCGTCCACGCCACTGAGCCAATTGCGGATTGTGGGGTCAAGCGTCAGCTTGCCGAACTGATCGCTGCCGCCCGCCAGGTCCGGCACCATGGATATCATGCGCCAGCGCCTGAGTGAACTGTCGCTCCCCCAAAGACCGAAACGTCCATGTCCGCACAAACGAGCCGTTAGCGCCAACGTGGGATAGGTTCGGGTTGCATTGTCCTGACAGTAGGCGTAAAGCCGCCCCAGCGCCGGGTCGACCCCCGGCGCCAGACAGATGTGCAGCAGATCGCGATCAAAGTCATCCAGGGCAAAGATGTGGATCAACTGCGACAGGCGCGAGACCCGGTCGGCTTTAAGCGCCTCTTCCACCGCCCCAATCTGGGTGTTCAGTTCCGTCCGGGTGTGTTGCCATTGCCCTTCCGCCAGCGGATCATCCCGGTCGTTTAACAGCGACTCAATCTCGGCTGTGGAGGCCAGAGGCATATCGCCTGTGGCCGGGAACAGACGTTTCCCGTAACTCGCCGCCGGGGCGGACATTCCTTCGGTCAACCAGAGCAGCCGACGTCGGGCCAGCAGCCGGATGCGCCGCAGTACCGCATCAATCGCCGATTTGTCATCGTGGATTGAGATTTCTGGGGTTAGAGAAATCGGTACGGCCATCCGGCTCATCGACTTACTCCCGATGCTTCCCCAAGTTTGTACTTGGGAACATAGAGGGATCTGAATTCATTAAAGAGTTGCATGTTCACCCGACCACCCACTGCGGTGCGCTTTCTGCGCCGTTGATAATCAACCGAAAGCTGACCGCTTCGCCGGGAGTCAATCCCACCGGTAGTCGAACCGCTGCGGTGGTTGGGTTGATAACGGCGAATTCCCCTGACTGAAGGTTGACGGCATTACCCGGCGTCAGCCTGGTGGCGCCAATGAAGACATGCACATTTTCGGCAGCAAGATCAGGATGCTCGAAAATCGAGCCATTGACCGTAAAGTTTCCCTGTGGGTCCGGGGGGCTGATCGCCCCGATACGCGGGGCGATGGCGAACGGTGTTTCATTGCTGCTCGTTTCCAGGATACGCGTGCCGTGGGCCATGGTCGACCAGCGTTCCACCCGCACGGAAGCGGCATAAAATCCCGGCAGAATGTCCCTGCCTGCAGCAGTGGCGCGGGCGGTGGCGGTAATGCGGCTAGAGGTCACGGCAACATCCCACGCCGCGTCGACTATTAGGGGAGCGGCCCAGTCCAGGCGGCGGATTTGCAGATAGACTTTATTTCCCGTAAAGGCTGAACCGATCACCGTGAAACCCTGATCATAGGTTACCTGCGCCGGCCTCAATTCCAGAGAGCGGGGATCGGTTTCCCCCGGTAAGGTAAAGCTGATGACGTTGGCCGTCGTATCGACTCGGGGGGTATCTCCCGGAAGCGTAAAGATATTGTAGATCAGCACCCGCCCGGGGCGGAGCGGGGTTTCTTCCGGTTCGAGTTTGATTACCGCCACGTGATAATAGGCCGCCAATCGTTGGGGATTTGATCCCGCCATCCAGTAGCTCACCGCCTCTTCGACCTTTACCGGAAGCAGGGAGATCCGAAAAGCATTGTCTTTGCCTCGCAGCAGGGGTTGCATAATGACTACTCCGCCGACGGCGGTATTATCGTTTATCAGCGGGTAATCATGCAGGGCCTTCATGGCCAGCCCCATCATGAGCTGTTCGCGGTAGATGCCGGTGCTGCCGTTTTCAACATCGCTGTGCGCCGTCAGCAGGTAAAAGAGGTTGAGCGCCAATGGATTATAGCGCACAGGGACGTCACTGATGCCGGGGATGTAGGTATTTTTGTTCGTCGTTTCTTCGGTGGCGTGGTAAAGGTAGAAGCCCAGCGTATTATCACCCGTCAGTTTATCCGGCGGCATTGGGTCGACTGCAAGCACATTGGCCGGATTCCAGGCCTCAGAACCCGTAACGTGTAGTCTGATCAGATCAATGAGGGTCTGCGTCACCAGGGAAAGATCGAGCAGTGCCATGGTATCACTTTCGTAGCTGAGTTAGAAAATAACCTTCAGAGGGCGCAGCAAGCAGTGACCCTACAGAGGTTGATTTTCATGGTTGGCAAAAAAGGCCCTCTGCTGTCAGCAGCCAGCTTCCAGCCACACCGATACGTTCAGTGCTGACCCACAACCGCCGGAGGTTTAGCTCCTTCTCGACCGGACTGTCCTGATCACGACTACATCTGCCCCAACCCGAACCCGCGCTTGGAGCGGACACCGGCCCGGGGGGCAGGCGATACCGCTGGCCGCAGAGCCCGTGGGGCGGACATCAGCGGCGCTCGCGTCAGTACCTCAGGCGCATTCACAATCTCGACCACTATATCCCCGATAGTAATCTGAGGCGAGGCGGCCGGCGCGACAGGCGGTAACATCGGTGCGTCTGGCCGAACAGGCGGCTCCAGCGGAGTCGAGGGTGTCTCCCCTCCCGGAGGCTCAATAAAGGTATAGCTCACCGATTCCGGCGGTTTTATCGGTGGTGGCGGTTTGATTGTCTGTTCGAATCCCGGCAGGGGTTGGGAGAGCGGTTCATTTACCCCCAACGGCTCTACTATTTCACGCACCAGGCGCTCCACTGTTTCATTCCCCCGTAGAGAAGGGAGAATTATTTCCTCCTCAGACTCGAAAGGGTGCACTGAGAGAGGGGCAGCTCTTTCCGGCGATATCTTCGATACTTCTTCCGGCAGAGGTTTGAGTTCCTGAGGTTCCGGCGGCGCGGTCATCCTCTCAACGATCGTTTCCCTGCCGAGCTCCCGGGGGGCGGACATGCTTTTTTCTTCCGCTTGAGAGACCGGCGGAGGAGGGATTTTCGCTTCTCGGGGCTCTACCGTTACCGGCGGGGACGGTAATACCTCATCTATTTCCTCCGGTTCGGAAAACGGATCATACACCGGTGCTATGGGGGCATCGGGCGGCATGAGGTGGGACGTCACCGGAGAGGCGGCGCGGGCGGCGGGCATACCCATGCGAGTTATCAATCTTTGCAGATAAGTACCTGGTTTCATATACCATTCCACCTGCCTTGAGGGACTATTTTCTTCAACCCGACCTTCTCCGTAAGGCACTTCCCTGCCGCGCCCAGCTTCTTGGGGCACTCGCCTCGATGAGAGTGAGGTGGCGCCGCCGTTCGGACCGCGTCAGGCTCAGGATATCTTTTAGGCCCCAACCATACGCTTGCGCCAGGGTATGAACCTCGCCGGGCAGGCGTTCTTTATCGCTCAACAACCGCCGCAACAGATACGTCCCGAGATCGAAATCGGCGGTTTGGCGAGAGCCGCACTCCGGACAGGCCGCTTCAATCTCTTTACTCAACAGGGGAGCGACCGCCTCCATAGCTGCTTCCACCGCCTCAGGGTCAGCATCCTCGGTAAGCATACAGCGTCTCAGCAATTCCTGCCGGGCCGCCTCCGGAGCCAGCCCAAAGGTGGCTAGTTCATCCTCCCCGGTCGGCAGGCGAAAGCGCCCGCCGTCGGCTGTCTGGTAAATCCCATCGGCTGAAAGAGTCAGAGGACAGGCTTGGAGCATGTCCGACAGCAGGAAAGACAGGTCGAAAAGTTCCCCACACTTCGCGCAGCGGGGGCTGGCGGCGATCACATTGCCATAATTTTCGGTGTATATAACCGCCAGCACCCGGTCACGCACCGCCGCGGCGAGCGATTTTGCCTCTCCCGGTCTGATCAACCCGCCGGGACGCCCTCTATTGAGGCGGTCGATCAGCGCCAAGGCATCAAAGAGACCCAGACCGTCGATGCTGCGTTCGTCATACCCGGTCAGCGGCCGGAACTCCACCCACCCTCCGGGGATTGTCCATATACCCATCGCCTGCCCAATCCGATCGCCGTAAGATGCTTTGCATCTACAAGCGGTTAAAACCCCCTCACCCTACCCCCAAGGGGGAGAAAGACAATAAGAAAGGGGCCTGTTGGGAATGCTTATGGTTCAGCCGGTTCGGTCACGGATTCGTCGCGTTGCCAACCCTCGTTCTGCAAAACGATGCTCTGGATGAGCACGGCGTTGGCGTTGGCGTCCAGTTCCGCCATCGCCTGGTATTCCGACACCCAACAGCGAAAGATCTTATAAGCCATCACCACTTGCCCGGCCTCGTTCATGAGCTCGATGGTGATGTCTTTGCGGAAATCTTTCAACGATGAGACGACGCCCGCCGATACATCGTAGACTTTATTCGCCCAAGCCTCGAACTCCAGATCCCACGTGACGCCGCGTTCCAAGGTGATTGCTTCATATTTCGAGCCGGCGGGCGAATGGCGCGGGGTACTGAAGTCCCCGCCCTCGCGGTGCGAGACAACTTCCGTAGTGCGTTTGAGTGCACTTACCTTGCTGACTCCCGCCACCGGGCGACCATCCCACCGGACACGAAACCGATAATTCTTGTAGGGATCATAGCGGTGGGTATTAATTGGAAAGAGTGCCATGCCTTCTACCCCCTATCTTGTAGACTATCAGTCCGCCGCAGATTTCACCAAACCTTGCCACCGGATTTCCTAAGGGTTTATAGAGCTTCGAGTTTCCGGTTTCCGGTTTTTGGTTGGTAATCAGAGAATAAGTTCTGCACAGGCTAGAAAGCCTGTGCTACCGATAAACCATTTTCAGGGAAAGCATATCTCGCACAGGCTAGAAAGTCTGTGCTACCGGTTAAGGATTTTCGTGGTTTCCCGGTGACTTAGAAATAATGACCATGAAAATGAAAAATCTCAAGCTGTTTCACCGCCGTCGATGCCTACACCTGCAACTGCCCGGCCATCTGCTGCAGGTACAAGATCACGAATTCGGCCGGTTTGAGCGGGGCAAACCCCACGATGATGTTAACGATCCCGAGGTTGCGGTCACTTTGGGTGGTTGTTTCCCGATCGCACTTGACGAAATAGGCGTCGCTGGGCTTGGGACCCTGAAAGGCGCCGCGCCGATAAAGGTCGTGCATAAAGACGCCGACGTTGAGGCGGATCTGGCCGTACAGCGGATCGTCATTCGGCTCAAAGACCACCCATTTGAGGCCGCGATAGAGGCTTTCTTCAATGTAGAGCGCCAGCCGACGGATCGGGATATATTTATATTCGCTGGCGAAATCATCGGCGCCGTCATTGGTGCGCGCCCCATAGATCACCAAGCCGTTGGGAAAGGGGCGCAGAACGTTGACGCCCTGAGGGTTCATGGCGCCATGTTCGCCGTCAGTGAAGCGGTGTTCCAGCCCGACGATGCCGCGCAGGTCCGCTTCGACGCCGGCGGGAGCTTTCCACACCCCGCGGGTATTGTCGATGCGGGCGTAGACGCCAGCCACAGCGCCGGCAGCCCCGAGGGCCTTGGTCTTTTTCCCGTCGCTGATCAAAAGGCGCGGGAAATAAAGGGCACTGTGATCCTTGACGAGGCCGACTCGCAGATTGGCAACTTTGGTGCTGGCATCCTGGGCCGTCTTCCAGGCTTTGGGGGCCTCCATGACCAGAAAGGCGCGTTGCTGTTGGCAGAATACGCTCGCCGGACCATAGACCAGGGATAAATCCACTGCGGCGGCGTCGGCATCCTCCGGCAGGACCATGATGTTAAAAATATCCGCATCTTTTTCTACCAATGGGAAGGCGTTGGTATAGTCCTGCAGCGTCGGTGCGGTTCCGTCGGTAACGGAGGGAGCGGCGGCGCCGTTGGTATCGACGGCCGGGGTGGGTGTCTGGAAGGTAGTTACCAGGGCTCCTTCGCCGATGCTGTAATAGCGGGTATTGACGTTGAAGAATGGTCCGATATCCTGCGCCACCGGATCGGAGGCGAAGGTGGCGGAGACAGTGTTCGCCGTTCCGCGCGAGGTAGTCAGCGTCAGGCGATTGCCCGCCACGGACGCCGACCAGAAAAAGGTAAGCGGGTTGGCATTGCGATAGGTATTGACTGCGTCAGCCAGGCGCTGCAGGATGGTCCGCAGTCCCCCGAGACTATTTAACCACAGTGGGGTCGTTGCCAGGGCGCCGCCTTCAGCCAAGAGGTTCACCGGCACGGTGGCAATCGCTGGAGCGCCGGCGCTGTCGAAGGCGCTCAGCCGGAGGGCCAGGATCTGATTGTGCTGCAGATCACCGAGGTCGCGCAGCACCGTCTGATCGGCGGCCTGCAGGCTGATGCCATTCGGGGCCGGGCGATGGGCACTGTAGGCCGAGACCTCGATACCGCCCTGACCGGCGCCCAATCGCAACGGCACGCTCAGATCGTTGGTGGCGCTGGGCGTAATCACCACGCTGGCGCCGCTGGCCACATTCGAGGCGATTTTGAGGACGGAGGCGCTGTCCGCAGTCCCTGCAATCCCAGCATCCAATACGGCACCGGTGACGACGTTGGGGACATCATTGGCGTCATCGAGCGTAACGGTTACCGTTGTCCCGGCCTGACCTGCGGCCGCCAGTAGATTGTTGATCTCATCTTCAATTGCCTGGGCGATATTCGCGGCCGTCGGCGCCGCGATGCCGGCGATATCCACCCCGTTGAGATTGATCGGGATCACGGGCTGGCCGTCCACACTGATCATAAAGCGGTTCCCCCCGATCGAGGCATTCCCCAGGCGGTTGGCCCACATATCACGCAGGGTGGTCAAGTCGCCGCTGTCGTATACCACCGGCTGTCCACTCAGACTGAAGCCGGGATTCGTCGCCGGCAGCGGAGCGGGAACAGCGGCGCGCACCAGACTGGAGTTAGTGTTAACAACCTCTGGAGCATAGAGCGCCGCAACAGGATTCATGCTCAGATTTTTGTAGGTTTCGGCCTCTAAAATGGAAATCCGCCCCCCGGCATCGACCTCTTCGCGGAAGAGGTCGAGGTTGAAGGTCGTTTCCGGATTGGCACCGCCATAACTGACCACTGCCCGGATGCTATTGCCGATGGCGCCGGGAAATTTTGCTGTGAGTTGTAGAACTTCCGTCACACCATCTTCGGCCAGCAACGTTGTCTGGGCAAAGGTGGCGCCGTTGGCAATGCGCATCACGTAACAGTCTGTCCCCCCATTGAGGAAGAACAGGCGAACGTGGTCGGCCATGGCGCTGACGGAGGTATCACTGGAAAAGGTCCGTTCGAAGTCGGTATAGGAGAACAGCCGCACCGCTTGATTGAGGGGACCTTTAGACGTTCGCCCGATAAACAAGCCGATTGACGTACTGACGCCGGCTATCGAGCGAACCCCGCTTGGTATTTCTTGAACGTAAACACCGGGGTACGTGGGCGTTACTGCCATCTTCTCTGCCTCCTTTTTCTTTGTGGCAACGAGCGCGTCCCTGGCACGATCCGTTCAGGGCGCACAGTTACGTCTTCATCGGGTAGGCGGGCAACGTTGGCTGTCCGCATTTTATTGAAAGACACCAACCTCCAAGTCCGGATTCGATAAGGGCTCTTGATGATGCAGACTGGAGGTCTGCGCTACTAATTTTTCCAATACCAATTCTTCTGGTACAACTCCCGATACACGGAAAACGATATTATTTCCTCGCTCGCTAAGAGCTTTACTTCGCCTCATATTTTTGAGAAAGAGCCAGATACAGCTTCGATAATAACTCTGTTCCCATTATAGCAAGAAAACTGGCCAAATACGTCACGGCGCGATGCTTGCGCTATTAGACCTATTTACTGGCATTAATACTTCAACCATTCATTCGACGTGATGAATGTCTGCCTATCTCCAGTTGCTACACCGATTATCTGCTAGTAATAAGCTCTATGTGGTTTGAAATACTTTTAGGGGGGCTCCCCTGGTTGAACTTCAGCCTTACAAGGTGCTGAGTTTTTAAGGAATATGATATATGGTGGAGGAGGTTGAAAATGTTCTCTATCATTAGGCGAGACCTTGCCCTTTGCCTAATCTTGAGATATTAAAAATGTAAAGTAATGATAGCCTTTCTCAGCGCGTTTGTCAAGAGCACAAATTTAAGAAATTAATAAGTATATTTAAAATATGTTTATATTAGATTAAATATGTTTATCGGAAGATGAATTTCAAACCTTGGTTCGGTTCTTGGTTTGAGAGACAATGCGTTATCGCACTGATTCATATCCTTCTGGTAAACCGCCTTTTGACAGGACAATCTGCCAGACGCTGTTTTTGCGGGAGCGAAAGGTCCCGGCCGAGGCATGTAGATAATACTTCCACATGCGATAGAAGCGGTCGCCGTATTTTGGCCTGAGTGCGGCCCAATTAGCATCGAAGTTCTTAAACCAGGCCATGAGCGTCTTGCTGTAGTCGAGGCCGAAGTTGTGCCAGTCTTCGATGATGAACAATTTTTCCATGGCGCGGGTGAGCTGTACGGCAGAAGGAACCAGGGAATGAGGGAAGATGTATTTGCCGATCCAGGGGTCGGTCTCCTTGGAAGAGCAATAGCTGCCGATGGTGTGCAAGAGGAATAATCCTTCCGGTTTCAGGTGGTCATACACCGTCTGCATATAGGTCCGAAAATTTTTATAGCCGACGTGCTCCACCATCCCCAAAGAAACGATATGATCGTATTCACCCTCGATATCGCGATAATCCTGAAACCTCAGTTCTATCGGCAGGCCGGCGCACAGTTCCCGGCCCAGGGCAAGTTGCTCTTTTGATACTGTAATGCCGATAACCGAAACCTGGTATTTTTCGGCGGCAAACTTGGCCAGGCTGCCCCAGCCGCAGCCGATATCCAAAATTTTCTGCCCCGGCTGCAGATCCAACTTCCGGCAGACGAGATCGAGTTTGGCTTCCTGGGCTTGGTCGAGGTTGCTGGCATGGCACCAGTAGCCGCAGCTATAGACCTTTCGCCGGTCGAGCATGGCGGTATAGAGATCATTGCCGATGTCATAGTGGTGTTCGCCGATATGATGAGCGACCGATTTTTTCTGTCGATTCATCACCCTCTGGCCGATGATCCAGAGAAGCGTCTTCCAATTGCCGGTAACCTTCTGCTCCAGATCGGCACGCAAAACCCGGTTGAAAAATTCATCCAGTTCCTGAACCTCCCACCAGCCGTCCATATACGCTTCTCCGAGACCCAGAGAACCTTCCCGCAGAACCCGGCTGTAGAGACGATCATCATAAACCTGCATATCCCAGGCGCGGTCGCCATTAATATGCACATCCGCAAGATTTAGGAGACCCTGAACGATCAATTTGGCGGAACGCATAACAATGTAGGTTGTTCAACCCCCTCCTGAATAGCTTACATTACTGGCAGTTAGAAAAGTGATGATTTATTTTCCCCCCCATCCTGACCCTTAATGCTGTTAAATTAAGGTAGGTCATTGCCTACCACTCATTCTGGGCTGCCCCCCTTCCGTGTCAATAAACATTGATAATAATAGCCTTTACACAGCCTAGAAAGCCTGTGCCACCGGCAAATGATTTTCTTGACCTGCAGGTGCTTATGAAAGATTAACAATAGCTTGATTAATGAATCTGATGACTCCTTGAAGGTGCAGTCCTCATTGTCTACCCCTCGATACCTGGTATATTATTTAATAATGGGTAAAATGTCAAAAACATCGTGGAGAAAGCCGGGATTTGGTGCAAAATTTTTTTGCGTGGGTCGCATGGTGGATATAGAACGTTTAGGATGGCACCAACCACCTGAGGAGGGCTGTCATCTGGCCAGGCGCGGCAGGTAATGGTATTTAAGAAATTAGGAAAAAGGCCGATAACCTAAAAAAGGGTATTATAATGGTCAAATTAAATAAGAATATTTACTTAATAATTGTCATTATTCATATATCACCCATAAACCATGAAAATCATTTGCCTGTGTAGAAGTTATTTTCTAACTAACGGTCATTCTTTTAAAAACACCCACAAACCATGAAAATAGTTTATTGGTAACACCGGCTTCCAGCCTATGCAGAAGTTATTATCCCTGTAATTCTACTTGATAATTAATAACAAATAACTATTTAGTTAATATTACTTCAAAAAGACAGCTTCAAAACATGAATATAAGTAATCCTACACGGATATTAGTGTATTATCCTATCGTTCACACCCAAGCCGATATGGGTGCCCTCAAGGAATCGGTGGTTCGGGCCACGTTAGAGAAAACGGGCCGAATCGGATTGACTCGGAAGAAAGCACTGATAGATCAGGTCTGGACAGAGATTGAGAAGTCTATCGAAGGGATGTCTCTCGCTTTTGATCGGGTTCGCCTCTATCAGGATGGACTGCCGGTATGCGGACGAGAGGCGGCAATTGTCGCCGAACTTGCCCAGCAAGGCAGCCGCAACCATCAACTCTTATTGCGCCTGATGGACCGGGGAGCGGTGCTCATGGGCACCGAAGACCGCGATCTGCTGTTGCAGGAATATCAGTTGTCCAAGCAAGTTTTGAAGGGAAGTCAACCCCGGTCTGCCGGGGTACAAACTCTGCGCCGGCAAAGGAGTGAAAACCTGTTGACACAGCGGGATCACTTTATGGCGCGGCGTATCAATGAAACACTTCGAACCGGAGAAACCGGTATCCTTTTTATAGGTCTATTCCATTCATTGAGAGGCTATCTGGACCAGGATATTAAAGTGATCTATCCGCTCCAACCGCGATAAACCTGGGGGTCCCATGCAGAAAAATAAACGCACTGTACTTGTGGTGGACGATGATCACGACCTCAACCTCATGCTCTGCACCCTCATGGAAAAAATAGGTTTGACTCCGGTGTCGGCCTACAGCGGGGAGATGGCTTTAGAGACGCTTTCGTCGGTCAATCCCGATCTGATGTTAGTGGACGTTAAGATGCCAGGCATTGATGGCATGGAGGTCTTGAAATGGGTGCGGGAAACGGCGTCCCACGTGCCGGTGATTCTCATTACCGCTTACGCTGACATCCCTTCGGCAGTGACGGCCATGCGGGCCGGGGCCTTTGATTATCTGGCCAAGCCCTTTAACCACGGAGAGGTAATTCAGGTGGTCAGGGCCGCCCTGACTGAAGGGGAAAGATACCGCCAACCCCATTCCCAAGAAATTTCCCAGGATAATTGCCTGCGAATCATGATGGGACCCAGTGACGCCGTCACCCACATCATTCGGGAGGTAAATCGGGTGGCCCATTCTGACTTTAGTGTCATCATCCAGGGTGAAACCGGTTCCGGCAAGGAGTTGGTGGCCCGCGCCATATACAAATTGAGCCCGCGGGCCCAGGCGCCGTTTATTCCCCTGGATTGCGGCGCCATCCCTGAGTCACTGATTGAAAGCGAACTTTTCGGCTATCAAAAGGGGGCCTTTACCGGGGCGGCGATCTCCAAGGCGGGCAAGTTTGAGGCGGCACAGGGAGGTACGCTGTTTTTGGATGAGATCAGCAATCTGCCTCTAGGCTCTCAGGCAAAATTGTTACGCGTCCTCCAGGAAAAAAAGGTTCTACGGCTGGGCAGCAACAAGCCGATCAAGATCGATGTGCGCCTGATTACGGCCAGCAACCAGGAGCTTCAGGCCATGGTGGCAGCGGGGCAGATGCGCGAAGATCTCTTTTTCCGCCTCAATGATTTTACCATTTCGGTTCCACCTCTGCGGCAACGTCGGGAAGACATTCCGTATCTGGCAAAACGGTTTATTGACCTGACGAACAAAGAATTGCAGAAGAACGTCCAGCAGTTGACCGAGGACTGTATCGAAGCCCTGATGTCGTATAACTGGCCGGGAAACGTACGGCAGCTCCGGTCGGTCATTCGCCGGGCTGTATTATTGGCCGATAAGGTTATAACCGAGAAGCATCTGGAGATCAAACGCGCCCCGGTGCCGGGATTGGCCTTTACACCCCGAGTAGAGGGAGCTCCTTGGGAAGACATGTCCCTCAAAGAGATTGTCCACCGCAGCACCTGTACGGTTGAGCGGGAAGTCCTGATCCAGGCCTTAAAATATACCAAAGGCAACAAGGCCAAAGCGGCACGGCTTTTGCAAATTGATTATAAAACGATTCACACTAAACTGAAGCAATTCGGGATCAAGTGGTCTGGAGGCAATTATGACTAAGAAGAAGGCTGGTGGGAGTGACGTCGGGTTTGGAGGAATGTTCAAAGGACTGGCTAACCTCATCGAGAAGCTGGGCGATCTGGCAGAAAAAGGCGAACACCTGAAAAAAAGCGGGGAATTTACCCATCAGGACGTCAAGGGGGTCTACGGTTTTTCTGTGAAGGTTGGCCTGGGTGACAAAGGCGACAAAGAAGTGAAGGTAGAGCCCTTCGGTAATGTTCGCAAAGATGAAAAGTCCGGGGAAACCGTGGTGGCTGAGATTCGGGAGCCCGTAGTGGATGTATTTGAAGAAAAGGACTATACTTTAGTGGTGGCGGAGATGCCCGGCGTCAGCGCCAAAGACGTCCATCTCGAGGTAAAGGATGACCTGCTCACCATTTATGCTGAAAAGAAAGATAAAAAATACCGTAAGGAGATTCTCCTGCCCCGGAGTTATCCACAAGAGAAGATGAAGGTCACGTGCAACAACGGCATCCTGGAGATCAAATGCGCCATGTAGTCCTGGGCGGGGATAGGCAATGAAAAAAGAACCAGAGATGACTCTCAAGTTAAAAGTAACGGAGGCCCTGAGTAAAGACGTGGGTCGGGCCTATGCCCGTATGGGGCCGGAAGATATGGAGAAACTCGAGCTATCGATCGGCGATATTATCGAAGTGGCGGGCAAGCGGAAAACCGTTTGTAAAGCCATGCCGGCCTATAAGGAGTTGCGGGGCCGATCCCGCATCCAATTGGACGGCATCAGCCGGGAGAACGCCGGGGCGGGTTTGGACGATTCGGTGCTGGTCTCTAAGATCACCTGCCGTCCTGGCACGCGGGTTGTCCTGGCACCGATCACCATTACTCCGGCGGATCGCGATCTGCCATATATCGGCAGCCTGCTGGACGGCCTGCCGGTAAGGGAGGGAGACCGCATCCGGGCCACCCTGTTTGGCAGCCGCACCGCAGATTTTAAGGTGGAAAGCCTGACTCCTCCGGGGCCGGTGTTGATCAATCCTACCACCACCCTGGTGATCGGCAAGGCGGGAGGCGTTGTTGAGGGCCGTCGTCCGGCAGCCGTGTCGTACGAAGATGTGGGGGGTCTCAAACCTCAACTTCAGCGCATTAGGGAAATGATCGAACTACCTTTGCGTTACCCTGAGTTGTTCGAGCGTTTGGGCATCGACGCCCCGAAAGGGGTATTGCTGCATGGCCCGCCAGGTTGCGGCAAGACTCTGATTGCCCGCACCATTGCCCATGAGACTGAGGCAAACTTCTTCTCGGTGAGTGGACCGGAGGTAGTGCATAAGTTTTACGGTGAATCCGAGGCCCACTTGCGCAAGATCTTTGAAGAGGCCTCTCGTAAGGGTCCCAGCATCATCTTTATGGATGAAATCGATGCCATCGCCCCGCGGCGGGAGAAGGTGGTAGGGGACGTGGAGAAACGGGTGGTGGCCCAACTCCTGGCCTTGATGGACGGACTCAATAAACGGCAGAATGTTATTGTCATCGCCGCCACCAATATCCCCAACGCCCTGGATCCGGCCTTGCGGCGGCCGGGTCGATTTGACCGCGAGATCGCCATCCCCATTCCCGATCGCCACGGTCGGTTGGATATCCTGGAAATTCACAGTCGAGGTATGCCCTTGTCCGAGAATGTCGACATGGGTCATCTGGCAGAAATCACCCACGGGTTTGTCGGAGCCGACCTGGAGGCCTTGTGCCGGGAAGCGGCCATGATCTGTCTGCGCCGCCTTATGCCCGAGATAGATTACGGTCTGTCTACTATCCCTTACGAACAGTTGGCGCAACTGGAAGTACACATGGACGATTTTCTGGGAGCGCTGCGGGAGGTGGAGGCCTCGGCCATCCGGGAAGTATTCGTTGAGGTCCCGGACGTTCGCTGGGAAGACGTCGGCGGTCTGCGGGAGGTCAAAGATCGCCTGCAGGAAGCGGTCGAGTGGCCTCTCAAGTACACCTATCTTTTCAAAAAAGCAGGGATAAAACCTCCCAAGGGGATCCTTCTGACCGGACCGCCGGGTTGCGGCAAGACCTTGCTGGCCAAGGCCATTGCAACCGAAAGCCGGGTGAATTTCCTTTCGGTGAAAGGTCCGGCCCTCATTTCCAAATATGTCGGCGAATCAGAGCGGGGAGTGCGAGAGATGTTTCGCACCGCCCGGCAGGCGGCGCCTTGTATCATCTTCCTGGACGAGACCGAAGCATTATTGCCAGCCCGAGGCGCTGGGGGCTCAGACTCGCATGTCTCCGAACGGGTTCTCAGTCAGTTTCTGGCAGAATTGGACGGCATTGAGGAATTAAAAGGCGTACTGGTTCTGGGGGCTACCAACCGCCTGGACATGATGGACCCGGCAGTCTTGCGGCCGGGGCGTTTTGACGAGATCATCACCATTCACCTGGCTGATGCAGAAGACCGGCGGGAGATCTTTGCCGTTCATCTGCGCGACAAGCCCTTGGCCAAGGGTATTAACCCGGCAGAGCTGGCGGCGCGCACCGAAGGTCTGAGCGGGGCGGAGATTGCGGCGGTCTGCAGCAAGGCTGCCCTCAGTGCAGTGCGGCGGGCGGTGATGGCCGAAATTGCCCAGGAAGGCACGGGCTTGGAGCAGGTGCTTATCCTGCCGGAGGATATTGAAGAGGCCCTGCACGAGATGTTGGGGAATCAGGAGAACTAAGAATAACGTCGCCATCGATCCCCTCATGTTCAAGTGCATCTTCTTCCACTCAGAGAGAAGTTATGACTGAAGGTTTGTATCTGTACTGCTTGGTTCGGTCCGGCCTGATGCCGGTGCCGTTGCAAGGCATTGGACTGGATGGCCATAATCCCTTGCAAGCGGCGCCCTTGAATGACCTGGCAGCAATTTGGAGCCCCGTGGCTCTTGAGGATTTCTGCGGTCCGGAGGCGGAAGCCCGACTGCAGGATCTAACCTGGATCGGTCCCCAAGTCATCCGACATCAAGAAGTGGTAGCTGCCTTGATGCGCCATTCCCCGGTGCTGCCGGTCCGTTTCGGCGTCATTTTTACTTCCCGAGAAAGCCTGGAAAACAGTATACAACGCCACTATGATCGGATTGATGGTTTTCTGAGATATGTTTCAGGCACCGAAGAGTGGGGCGTTAAAGGATTTTTGGACTGGAAAGAAGCCAAAGAGAAGCTTTTTGCCCGCAGATGGTTACAAGATAGCGACCGCCTGAAGTCCCTTTCGCCTGGGAAACGATATTTTGCAGAACAACGACAGCGCGCCTCGGTTGATTTGGAACTCCAGCGCTGGTTGCCGGAGGTCTGCCAGAAGATTTGGCAGGGCTTGCAACATCTGACGGTGGAGGGCAGGGAACGGGAGCTGCGTCGCCGTGACGCTGGAGATACCAGGGAAATGGTGCTTAATTGGGCCTTCCTGATATCCACCGGGGTCGCTGCAGACTTCCGGGCTCATATCCGGGAGGTTAATAACCGACTTGCCGACCTGGGTCTGGTGTTGGAAGAAACCGGTCCCTGGCCGCCTTATAGCTTCTGCCCGGCTTTGGATATGGAATCAGTCCGATGAACTGTCTCTGTTATTGCGTATGCCGGCATCCGGGGCCGGAGGTAACAGATGCCTTGCCGGGCGTTGGCGGATATCCGGTCTATCAGGTGGTTCAGGGAGGATTAAGCGCAGCGGTGTCGAAAATCGCCCATCAGGATCTCTCCTTTGACCTTCCTCAGATCAAGGTTTACGAAAATGTGATAAATATCTGCCACCGACAGGGAACCGTTATCCCCTTGCGTTACGGCTGTGTTGCTACCGAGGAAGCCCAAATCAGGCAGCGGCTGGAGGAGTGTCACGGCTATTACCAGACTCTGCTGCAGGAGTTGGAGGGTTGCGTGGAAATGGGGTTGCGGATTTTACTGCCGCCAGGTTCATGGAGCGCGGTGATCCCGGCTGGCAGCCGGGAAGCGCCGGGACCGGCGCCAGACCTCGGGACGCCGCCGGCGCGTCCCGGACTGGCCTATTTGACCGCTCGCAAAACCCATTATAGCCATCAGGACCGTTGGACCCGAGATTACCGGCAAGCCGCGGATCGATGTCGGACCTATCTCACCGGCCTTTTTATCAAAGAGAAGATTGAGCCTCCATCACCGCGTCTCCCCCTACTATCTTTGTATTTCCTTGTGCCTCAAACGGCTGTGGAGCCTTTTCGCCGTGCGTTCCGACATCTTTCCCGAATTGAAAAAGCTCGTATGTTACTGAGCGGCCCCTGGCCACCATATAATTTTGTGAGCCGCGGCCCGAACCTTTTCTGATCTTATCATTTGTAATGAGTTTCGAGATTAAGATGATTCGGCAACTATTTTATGGATTGATCATAAAAACAGACCGGTCCTGGCACAGGCTTCCAGCCTGAGTAGAATTTTTTTATTAGCTTGAAACTCGAAAATAATTTTTGGGGTAATTGTCAAAACGAATTAACGGGCCTTTCACTGGGAAGGACGGAGTTGTCATGGAAGCCGAGGTTTTCCCGATAAATCATGGTCTAGAATTGCAGCGCTATCAAACTTTGTACGAAATGCTTTTGGAGGCCATTCCCTCTTCGGTGCTGCTGATCAACCAGGATCTGCGCATCGTCTCCGTAAATCGTAATTTTCTGGAAAAAAACCGCCGCACTATTTCTGACACCATCGGTCACCGCTTGGATGAGGTATTCCCGGCGATCATTATTGACCAGATGGATTTCCCCGGACGCATCCGGCAGGTCTTTGAACAAAACTTCCGGGTCAAGGGGGAGCGGATGACCTATCGGGCACCGGGAATTCCGCTACGCATTTACTATTATAGTATTCTGCCCTTCTCCTGGCAGGGAGTAGTGGAATTGGCCATGCTGCTCATGGAGGATGTCACTGAACAGGTGAGACTGAGTGAAGAAGTCCGCCGGGTGGAGCGCCACCTGGCCCTCGTAGTGGAAAGCGCCCAGGACATTGTGCTGTCCACCGACATGGAAGGCCGGATTCTGACTTGGAACACCGCCGCCGAGAGGTTGTCCGGTTTTACCTTGTATCAGGTACGGGGGCGAAATTTTTTCGATTTTTGTGTCTGCGACGACCCGGCGGAAATCAGGAATGTCTTTTCCAACCTACAGGCCGGCCAGGAAGCCCAGATGTCGGAATGGGATCTGAAGACTAACCATGGCGGCCGGATTCCAGTGGCCTGGATATTCTCCCCCATGCGGGATCTTATCTCTAAAACCGCCGGTGTGGTAGCCGTGGGGCGTGACCTGACGGAACGCCGCCAACTGGAGGCCCAGCTCCTGCAATCTCAGAAACTTGCGGCGCTCGGTGTCATGGCCGGGGGGATTGCCCACGAAATCCGCAACCCCCTGGCCGTCTGTTCCTCAGCGGCCCAATTCATCATGCAGGGTGATGTAACCCCTGAATTTCGCCAACAATGCGCCGAAAAGATTCACCGCGGCATTCAGCGGGCTTCCATGATCATTGAGAACCTCCTGCGTTTTGCCCGCCCCTCGATGAAAACCGATCTGAAAAAGATCAACCTTACCTACCTTTTGTCCGAAACACTCTCCCTGGTAACTAACCAGGCCCGGATCCAAAAGATTGAGCTTAGGGCGCAACTGCCGGAGTACGCCATCATCATCAATGGCATGGAAGGCCTGTTGCAGCAGGCCTTTATGAACCTCTTGCTAAATGCCATCAGGGCGGTGCCCGATGGCGGGGTGATAGATATCACCCTGAAAAAGATCGGCGCCGAAGCCTGGATCGCCATCAAGGACACGGGGCACGGGATTGAGCCCAGCGACCTGAATAATATTTTCGACCCCTTTTATACTACCGCACCGGTGGGCCAGGGTTCGGGATTGGGTTTATCTATCTGTTATTCCATCATCAAACAGCACTTTGGAGCTATTACCGTCGATAGCCAAAAAGGTGAGGGCAGTACCTTTGTGGTAAAATTGCCGATATTGTAAACCGAGCAAAAATAGAGGATGTCAATGGCTGAAAAACTGGTACTTGTAGTGGATGATGAACCGGATATGTGTTGGGCCTTGGAACATCTGCTGCATAGTCAAGGGTTTCAAACCCGGAGGGCCTTAAACGCTCAGGAAGCCTTGAATTTGACGGACCAATGTCAGTTCTCCTGTGCTTTTTTGGACGCCAAGCTGCCGGATATGGACGGCCTGGTATTGGCCCGCCAAATCCTGGCGAATGCCCCCCAAATTCGCATCATCATGGTTTCCGGATACTTTTACCGGGATGACGTCTCTATTCAAGAAGCCATCCGATTAGGGTTTATCCACGATTTCATCAGCAAGCCCTTTCTGCAGCAAGAAATCCTGAAAGCAATAGAGTAGACAATTTCTGAACCGATGAGCAAAATGGTTCAATGTCTTTATAGGGTTCTTTTTCTATAGTATGGCGCCCGCTCCATAGATTTCATTCACCATTCCATCCGATCGGTTTATCTCCATATACTACAAATAAGGAAAAATTAGTACTGAGTGCCGCGTAAAGAAGAATAAGCGGTCTTGGCATGGTTTTTGGATTACCATGATATAAGGCATGCCTAACAAACCAATTCAACCAAATTATCTGAAGGAGGTTCCCCATGGCTAAGGTGCAAAAATCAACCGACTCTTCGAGTCTGGCTGAGGTTGTGGACCGCATTCTGGACAAAGGTATTGTTGTCGACGCCTGGGTCAAAGTGGCTCTGGTGGGAATTGAGTTGCTGTCCGTGGAAGCCCGCGTGGTCATCGCTTCCGTAGAAACCTATCTGAAGTATGCCGAAGCTATCGGCCTGACGGCCAGTGCGGCTGCTCCAGCATAAGCCTGAGGGGGAATTTCCTCTTTCGGGAGGGGTCTGGTGGGACCCTTCCCGGAAAGAGGCCCCTCACTGTCCTCAAGGGGTGAGCAGACCGACGCCAACTTGTCCCTTAAGGTGTAAGGCGGAATGAAAGGAGATACCACATGGGTCGCTTAACCGACGAAATGACCCGGCTCTGTGGTGAGATCGTCGCCCTGCGTGTGGCCCGGAAGGGGTTCGTCAAGGACCTAAGCAGTAATACGGCTACGATGCGGGCCAACTTCCGGCGGGCTCACAATGACATGGCCCGTACTACCAAGGCAGAGCGGCGGGCAGCCGTAGCTCACCTGAAGAAAACCGTGGGCGCCATGCGTCATGCTTTTGCAGCGGACTTAGAGGGTGCCCGGAAGGCTTGGGCCGGCAAATAAGCCGAAGCAACGTTCTCATCAAACTACCATTTGTATTACCTTACGCTTAACTTAGCTGAAAGGAGATAATACCATGGCTAAAGTACAGAAGTCAACCGATTCCTCCAGCCTGGCGGAAGTCGTTGATCGTATCTTGGATAAAGGTATCGTTGTTGATGCGTGGGTCAAAGTGGCCCTGGTTGGCATTGAATTGCTGTCCGTGGAAGCTCGAGTGGTCATCGCCTCTGTTGAAACCTATCTGAAGTATGCCGAGGCTATCGGCTTAACAGCCAGCGCCGCGGCTCCGGCCTAAGACCGATCCGGGGAATAATTCCTGATTGAGAGTGGGGTCGGCTTAGTCGACTCCCTCTCGATGAGGGTTGCCGGTGATTCGGTTTCAGCGGCAATTTTGATGAGCCAAATTCCTCGGGAGGTCTGAGAAAGGAGATACTTCACGTGGGTCCTTTAACTGAAAGCATGACCAGGTTGTGCGGGGAGATCAAGGCCCTACGCGGGGCACGCCTAACCTTTGTTCGTAACCTGGCTCAAGACGTGGCTAGCCAAAAGGCGGAGTTTCGCCGGGCTCACAACCTGATGGCCCAGACCAGCAGGGCAGAGCGTCGGAATTTCGTCAAGGCCTTGGAGAATGAGGTGGCTAGCATGAGGGCGGGTTTTCGCCGGGCTCATAAGGAGATGGCCCGTAATACAAAGACGGCGCGGCGCGCTGCCTTGGCCCACCTGAAGCAGAGTGTGGGTGCCATGCGCCAGGATTTTGCCCAAGATCTGGCAGGGGCGCACCGTGCCTGGTTTGGCCCTTCTCCCCAGGAACTCCAGGCGCAGGCCGAAGCCAAACGCCGGGCCTTGGCTGCTGAACAACAGCGAGCCAAAGAAGCTGCGGAAAGGGAACGCCTGATTGCCCAAACCATGGCTCAGGGAGCACCAGCCGAACCTGCGGTACAGTCTGAGCACAAAGAAGAGACGCATCGCCCCGGGAAAAAGAAAGGCTGAGCGCCCCTTCGCTGACGATGGAAAGTTGTCTGATCGAACAGGTGGTCTTAAACGTGGGCGTACCATTGGGTGCGCCCACATTAAGGCCGGTTTCACAGGATATGTTGGTGTAACTGGCAAACTCATCCATCAGGCAATCAACTCGCACTAGAAAGCATTTAGCTACCCAGAAACTTTCCAGGCCAGGTTATAAAGTTCATAAAGAGCACGCCTCGCTGGCCGGTTTGAATAATCCCTCACGTGGCGAAAGGAGTATCGGAGATGGCTGAGCGGGAAGGGAGGATGGTGGAAGTTACCTGTTCTTTCTGCGGCGGCTCGGGCAGAGACCCCTTCGGAGTAATGTCCTGGCTGTCCACCTGTTGTGTCTGTAATGGCAGTGGGGTGGTGCGGGTGGCGGCGCCTTATCAGCGTTGCGCCCACTGCCAGGGCACAGGCGCCATCAAGACCCTTACCTGCACCGTTTGCCAGGGCAAAGGTTATGTTCCCTGCATTCCAGGGCCTGTGGTGACCTGCCCTGAATGTCGGGGAACCGGGGACGACGCCTCCTCTTCCCTAGCCTGTATAGCCTGTCGGGGGCGAGGGTTGCTGCCCCAGAAGGGTTGGCAATAATAGAATACCATCGACTGCCCGAAAGTTCTGGGGCAGTGCATTCTGTAACGAGAGGAGCAACGTGCATGAGTGGTGAGCAGCGACAGAGAGCGGCAATGACCGTGGTCAAGGTGGAGAGTCGGGAAGACCAGGTGACGCCGGAAGCTAGTTCGGAATTTGTGGAAACATCTTATGTACAGAATCTGACCAACCGCGCCATGGCCTATTTAGAGGTAGGCTATCCGGTGCATTTTGCCGGACCGGCCGGGACGGGCAAGACCACCCTGGCGTTTCACGTTGCGGCCCAGCGGGGCCGTCCGGTGGTGTTGATCCATGGAGATGATGAATTTAACAGTTCCGATCTGGTGGGACGCCACTCCGGCTATCGCAAACAGAAACTCATCGACAATTTTATCCACTCCGTTTTAAAGACGGAGGAATCGATGAACATCACCTGGATGGACAATCGCCTCACCCTGGCCTGTAAAGAAGGTTTTACTCTGATCTACGATGAGTTTACCCGGTCCCGGCCCGAGGCTAATAACGCCCTGCTCAGCATTTTGGAAGAGAAGATCCTCAATCTTCCCAAAATGTCTCGGGGAGGTGAAGGGTACCTGGAAGTCCATCCGGAATTTAGGGCCATTTTTACTTCCAATCCCGAGGAGTATGCCGGAGTCCACAAGACCCAGGACGCCCTCATGGACCGTCTCATCACCATTAACTTAGGTCATTTTGACCGGGAGACCGAAATCCAGATTGCCCTGGCCAAATCCGGCCTGCCGTTTTCGGATGCCGAAGTTATTGTGGATGTTGTCCGGGAATTGCGGGGAATAGGGGTCAACAACCACCGTCCCACCATCCGGGCCTGCATCGCCATTGCCAAGATTTTGGCTTATAAGGGGGCTCAAGCTCACAAAGACGATGCGGTTTTTCAATGGGCCTGCCGTGACGTCCTGAACACCGACTCGGCCAAAGTGACCCGTGGTGGCCAATCAATCATGGCTGAGAAGGTCGATGAAGTAATCCAGGCGGTCTTGGGGGCATACCAGGAAGCGTCCCTGACAACCAGACCACATTTGCCATAAAGGAGTTGGCAGATGGCTATTCCGAGAAGAGGCTTACAGGATATCCGTACCGTGACCGGAAAGGTGGGAAAGGCCACCCTTCCGCACGAGGCCTACCTCCGCATCAGTCATATTGAAATGGAAAAGGCCAGAAAGCTTGTGGAGAGTGAAAAGGCTAAGCAATTAATGGCGGACATTGCCACACGTCTCCAAGAAATTGAATCTGAAAAAAACAGATTGCTGCAGGAGATGGGAGATAGAGAGGGCGCAGTCCTACCCACACGAACGGAGTCGCTCCCGAAGAGCAGCAGTTTTAGAATTAAATATTAATATTCATGAAAAACGTTGAGGATGCCGATGATAACTTTAAAGACTGTTAATCAGGTGCGCACCATGCGTCAGGTCAAAAGCTTCCGCTCCTGTCCTACCTCCACCGGCCTGTCAACCCACGGTGCTGATCTGGGTCGCATGCTTCAGGAAGAGGTAGCTCGGCATAATCGGGAAGCACGCCGGGAAAGGCTGCTAAAGGCCTGGCAACGCCGTTGTCTCTGTTGCCGCTAACTAACTGCCTGGATTCATTGTGGTTGAGTTTCAGGTTTTGAGTTTCGAGTTTCAATCGGGACACCAAACTTTAAACTCCGGCTAAAGGGCGTGGAATCGTCCGAAGTCTGACAGGGAGAATAATTATGAGAATAAACTGCTTATCATGTGGCCACAAATTTGACCTGGGTGATGCCTACGACGACTTTGAGGGGCCGGTTAAGTGTCTCTGTGGTGCCATGTTAGAGATCAGGACTGAAGATGGCCGACTTAAGGCTATTAGGCTAATGGAGAACATTTCCCGCCGCCCTTCAAGGGGAAGAGAACTAGGTGAGGCGGCGGCCTGATTAAATTCTTGCCTACCATGTCAAAGGAGTCTGGCAGGATTTTGTAAGGAATCGTAACCTGCGATTTAGCCTATCCTTTTAAAACGGAAGAACGATATGGCGGCGAATACCTCAGCTAAGAGCAGTAAATACGTGTATGCGATCGTTAATGCCCCGGGAGAGGCGGCTTATGAATTTCCGGGTATTGGCGGGGCCGCGGTGTACAGCATCGCCAGCGGCAAGGTGGCCGCAGTGGTCAGCGACGTCTCCGAAGATCGGATACGGCCGGAACGCCGACATCTGGCCACCCAACAGGCGGTTCTCAAAGGTTTGTTATCCCAAGCCGACGCCATGCTGCCCATGGCCTTTGGCATCATCGCCAATGGCTCCAAGGCCGTCCAGAGGATATTATCCCGCAACCATGAGGCGTGTTGCAGCCAACTCCAGCGCGTGGCCGGCATGGTGGAAATGGGGTTGCGGGTTTCCTGGAGCGTTCCCAATATCTTTGAATATTTTGTCAATATTCATCCCGACCTCAAGATTGCCCGGGATCATCTTTTGGGTGCGCGGGGGAATCCCTCCCAGGAAGACAAGATTGAGCTGGGGCGTCTGTTCGATCACCTCTTGAACGAAGATCGGGAAGCCTACACGGAGAAGGTGGAGGACATACTGCGAAGTTATTGCCAGGAGATTAAACGGAATAAATGTCGTCAGGAGAGCGAGGTCATGAACCTTGCCTGCCTGATACGGCGAGACCGGCAGGATCAGTTTGAAAATGGCGTCTTTGAGGCGGCTCGTCTGTTTGATAACAATTATATTTTCGATTACAACGGCCCCTGGGCCCCTCATAATTTTGTAGAACTCGACCTCAAGCTATAACCGCTTGCGCAGAGGAGGAAGACCGGATGTTTCTGTTAGATGATGTCGTCATGGCCCCGTTCAAAGGGATTTTCTGGATATTCAAAGAGATTCACGATGCGGCGCAACAGGAGCAGGCTGGCGAAAGCGATGCTATCACCGCCTCTTTGAGCGAACTTTACATGAAACTGGACACCGGGCAGATCACCGAAGCAGAGTTTGACGCTCAGGAAAAAATACTTTTGGATCGCCTGGACCTTTTGCAGGCTCAAGAAAAAACCTCGCCCAAACCTGAAGAGAAAAAGAAGCGGGCCAAGCCGCGGCGTCAGGCCGCCGCTGCCAAAAAAGTTTACAGCCATCCATAATAAAACAGGGGCATGGGCTGAGCGCGAAGTCCGGTCGCCTTGCGGCTATAAGGGTATTATTTCTTGACAGAAACTGGCGACTATTACAGATATAAAGACACTTTCGATGCGGTCGGAGAAATGGTTAAGATCGGCGCCGTTCAGTAATTCGGGGTACCATGCCGCGGTCGTAGATCTTCGGGCTGACTTCCTCCCCCTCATTGCCGACAGGAATAACGGACATGCTGACTTTTTTAGAGGATCCAGATCTCAGACTGATATTCTTCGGCGGCAAAGGAGGTGTAGGCAAAACAACCTGCGCAGCAGCCACTGCATTGCATCATGCTCTTCACTCCCCTCAAAATTCGGTCCTCTTGGTCTCTACCGACCCGGCACATTCCCTCGTTGATAGCTTAGGCTCTTTCCACCTGCCTGACAATCTGACAGCGAAAGAATTTAATGCGCAACAGGCTCTGAAATCTTTCCAGGCCCAACATCGGGATAAGTTTGTCGAGATTGCAGCCAGGGGGTCTTTTTTCGACGAAGAAGATATCCGGCAGGTTTTGGAGCTTTCTCTCCCCGGATTGGATGAGTTAATGGCCCTTCTGGAAATTGCCGGTTGGGTCGAAACCCAGTCCTACACCCAAATTATCGTGGACACTGCTCCGACGGGACACACCCTGCGGCTGTTGACTATTCCGGGATTGATCCGCAATTGGCTTAAGGCCCTGGATGCCTTGATGGAAAAACACCGTTTTATGCAGCAGCGGTTTCGAGGGGCATACCAACCGGATGAAATGGACCGATTTTTGGCGTCGCTGACTGATAAGGTCAAACAGGTTGAAAGTCTGCTGCACCATACGCGTCTATGCCGTTTCGTCCCGGTGATGCTGGCAGAAGAGATCGTCATTAGTGAAACCCTCAAACTTTTGGGCGAGCTGCGCCGCAGGCAGATCCCGGTGGTCGAGATAATAGTCAATCGCCTGTATCCCGAAAGCTCCTGTCCCCGGTGTGCCGCCGGTTATCAACGGCAGCGGCAGCTTCTGGCCGAGCTGGCTTCCCTGTCCTCGACCTCCGACTATGTCTGGTGGGGACTGCCCCTGTTTCCGGATGAAATCCGGGGAGCGAATCTGGCAACCTTATGGAAACGGGCAACGGCACTTGAGCTTACTCCTTCAGGTCCGGCGACCATCCAGATGGCATCGCCGCCATTTGTAGAGAATCCCTATCCCTGCCCCACTACGGCGCCAACCTTTTTGATCTTTGCCGGCAAAGGTGGTGTGGGCAAAAGCACGGTGGCCAGCGCCACTGCTCTCCGTCTGGCTCGGGAATTTCCAGAAAGAAGGTGTTTGCTATTCTCTACCGATCCGGCCCATTCGTTGAGCGCCTGTCTGAAACTTCCCGTCGGTCCCCGGCCGGTGCATCTGGCGCCGGGGCTCACCGCCATAGAGATCGATGCTCCGGGAGAATTCGCTGCCTTTAAGAAACGCTACCGCCAGGATCTGGAAAGATTCTTCCAAAGCACTCTGAAGAATATCGACGTTCCTTTTGACCGCCAGGTATTGGAGCGTCTTTTAGACCTGTCACCTCCGGGATTAGATGAAATCATGGCCCTAGTAATAGTCCTGGATTTTTTAGACCAGGGTAGCTTCGATCTGTTTATCCTAGACGCGGCGCCCACCGGCCACTTGCTGCGGCTCCTGGAATTGCCCGAACTAATTGACGAATGGTTGAAAACTTTTTTTGGCATTTTGCTGAAATACCAGCTTGCCTTCAGGTTTCCGTCTCTGTCCCAAGAGATGGTGAAAATTTCACGAAAAGTGAAGCTGCTGCGGAAAATGTGGCAAGACCCGGTCAAAACCGCGTTGTATACGGTAAGCATACTCACGGAAATGGCCTTTCAGGAAACCAGCGACCTGTTGGCGGCCTGCAATCGGCAGGGGCTGTGGACGCCCGTGTTGTTCCTGAACCAGGCTACTCCGGCTTCGGATTGCCCACTGTGCGCCGCTCTCAATCGCCGGGAAGCCCTTATCAGAGCAAAGTATCAAGAAAGTTTTGCCAAGCTGCATCAGACGGTTATCTATCGTCAGACTACCCCCCGGGGGCTAGACCTGTTGGATGAATTGGGGAAGGCGCTCTATCTTCCCCGCACGAGGGAGGACTGCAATGGCGCTGCTCATGATCTGTCCGCGCTGTCTAGCTAAGATACCCCTGACCTCCCGTTTATGTCCGCGGTGCGGTGCCTTTCTGCTTGATCTGTCGGCGTCCGAACGCCATTACTTTATCTCTCCGGCAGGGTCCATGGAAACTTTTCCATCGGAACCGGCGATGACTTGCTCAGAACCCGAAGGCACCTCGGTGCTTGACTGGTTGGAGCCCCACATGGAAACTACAGAAGCGTCGAGGCTGACAACTCCTCTGCCGGCGGATAAAAATGTATCGCTCTGTGAAGCATTGGATCGTATTCTCCATAAGGGGGCGGTTCTTTTCGGAGAAGTCAAAATTTCCGTGGCTGATATCGATCTGGTCTATCTGGGTCTTCAGGTAATTGTGTCTTCCATCGAGACGGCAAGAGGAATGCAAACCGGTCCCACCGAAGAATGTCTCGGCCTGGATTTATTTGATCATTAAAGGAGTATGAATATGGCGTCTGTTGCGGTGAATCACGTCGAGTCCGAGACTATGAACGATTTCGCCCGGATAATGCAGGAAGGGACATCGGGACCGGCACATATCCGGGGTGAGCCGATTCCCCGGATCAATCTGGATCAGGATAATCTCAAGAACAGTCTCGGACAATTAGTATTAACCCTGGTAAAACTTCTGCACGAGCTGCTGGAGCGGCAGAGCATCCGCCGCATTGAAGCCGGTTCTCTCACCGAGGATCAGATTGAACGCTTGGGAGTGACACTTATGAGGCAGGCCCAAGAAATTGACCGACTGCGGCAAGAGTTTGGCCTCGAAGAGGAAGATTTGAACATCGACCTTGGCCCTTTAGGCCAACTCCTTTAAGGAGGAAAAGAAGATGACTAGACAACGCGGCATCCAGAGTTCCATTGAGAGCACCAACCTGGCAGATCTGCTGGAACGCATCTTGGACAAAGGAATTGTTATTGCGGGGGATATCAAAATCCGGCTGGTGGAAGTAGAACTTCTTACCCTGCAGATTCGCCTGGTGATCTGTTCGGTGGACAAGGCCAAAGAGTTGGGTATCGACTGGTGGGTGACCAATCCGGCACTGAGTCGCCAGGCCCAACCTGAAGCCGACACCCTGGCCATGATCAACGAACGGTTGGGGCGCCTGGAATCGGCTGTCGCCATGGCCGGGGCTTAATTTGCCGAGGTAAACACGAGGTTCACCTCTACAGGCAGTAGGCGAACACAAGGTTCGCCCCTACAAAAAGCAGTTTTATCATGTGCAGGTATCTACCGAGAAAATAAGCTCCGGGTTCCGAGTTAACAAGAAAATAACTTTTGCGCCGGTCATAAAACCTGTACCGCCCGCAAGTGATTTCCATGGCTTAAGGTAAGGTCAGGGTTTGTCAGGACACTGAATATTATCATGGTCTGCGGGCATTCTATAAATAATACAATGACGTTGATTGCTTCGCAGCATATAAATTGTCATGTCCTGGTGATCACAACGAAATATGAAAGAATGATTGGTGGCATAGGCCTCCTGGCCTGTGCATGGGTATGCCGGCTGGAAAGCCTGCACCACCTTCTTTCATATAAATCGGCATGTCCTCGTGATCACAACGAAGCATAAGAACAGAATCGTGGCGGCTGCTCACAATAATGTTTTTGCTGCTCACGGCTCACGGCTCACGGCTCACGGTTTTTATATAAGTGCTCATGTTCTGCCGAACACAACGAAGCATAAAAACAGAATCGTGGCGGCTGCTCACAATAATGTTATTGCTGCTCACGGCTCACGGCTCACGGCTCACGGCTCACGGCTCACGGTTTTTATATAAGTGTTTTTTTCGTGTGCTCCTGCTATTTTCCCCTCAATTGACCTCCCTTACCTGGCCATTCCGGCCAACAGGTCCAAGATGACCTGGGCCGGTTTAGCCGGTCTATTTTCCAGAAAAACTTGCCATTGCAATTGTTTCATAATAACATGTAGCATTGTATTTTTCAGGCTGGCGGGGAGACGGGCGCGCCGTCCGGCTCACCAATAATTCCCCTGTCAGTAGATATCTTGGATTGGCAGCGAGTTAAGTATACAATAATTACTGCAGAGATTAGAAAGCCTGTGCTGCGTATAGCAGTAAATGACTTTTGGGTTTTGTAATTGCCCGATAGGCAATAGCCATTCCTATGAAACCCGACCTGGTGTCGGTCCATTGATTTCTCCCAGCCAAAGGTGTAACTGGTGCGCTTAGTTTCGACAAAGGTCTATGTTATTGTTGGCGTTATCACCTTTTTGGTGCTTGTCGGGGCTTTTATCCTGGGACTGATGTCCGCCGATAAGATGCGGGAGGTTATCAGCGAACAATTTAACCAGCAGCAGTTGGTGATCGCCCAGGGGGCGGCCTCGGACATCGAAGACAAGTTTAGGTTTATCCAGAATGAACTGCACACCTTGAATCTGTCTCCCTCGATACAATATCTGGAAGTCTCCTGGCCCAACCGGATGCAGATTACCATGGATACCGTCAGAGACCTCGGGGTGGTGGAGATCGGGTTTTTGAATGCTGCGGGCAGCCAACTGAACCAGTTAACCGCAAATAACCGGAGTTCGGTCAAAAAAGTTGATTTTGCCAATCTTGGCTGGCTATCATGGATCAGAGACCCCGGTCACCTAAACAAATTTTTACTGGAGCAGGTGGGGGCCGATTTACGTTCCTCGCCGGATGATAACGCCTATTTATTGATTGCCATACCCACCTACCAGGTTTCGGTGGATGAAAGTCATCCGGTTGCTTCGCGTCAGTTCACCGGAACGCTCTACTTTTTACTCAATCCGTCCTCGTTTGTAAAGAAATTCGTCCAAAACCTTCGCTCCGGCCAGACCGGCTATGCCTGGGTAATAGACGGCCGGGGTTTTTTCCTCTACCATCCGGAAGAGGAATTTATCGGTAAAAACGCTTTTGAGGTGCGTCGGAAGCGGTCCCATTTTACGATATCTTTCAGTGAAATCAATAAGATTCAGCGCGAAAAGATGTTGGCCGGTCGGGAGGGTGCCTCTTGGTACTGGAGCGGCTGGCACCGGGGCATTGAGCAGAAGATGAAAAAGTTCATTGCCTTCGCCCCTATTCACCTGAAAGGTGATAATGAGCAGCTGATCTGGTCTCTGGCAGTAGTAGCACCCCAGGCGGAAGTGGAGGGAGTGATTCACGAAGTTTATCTCCGGCAATTTCTACTCCAGGGGGGCATAATCATTCTGATTCTCATGGCCGGCGGCGTAATTATTTTTTATGAAAGCCGTTGGTCCGCAGCCCTGGAAATGGAAGTGCAACGCAAGACTGCGGCATTGAAAAAATCGACGGACGAACTGGAAAAATCAGAGAAATTGTATAAATCCCTGGTGGAGTCGGCGGAGGATTCCATTCTCACCGTGGACATACATAAGGAGATTGTTTCGATTAACCGTTTTGGCGCCAAATTTTTCGGCTACACCCCCCGCGGCATCATCGGCAAGTCGTTGGCGGCCATTCTTCCAGGGTCAGCCAATGTCACATTGGGTCATCAGATCGACGATGTCTTCCAGACCCAGACCGGCCGCCGGGTTTTTCTGGAAGTTGTCCTTGGCGGCAAAGAATACCATCTTAATATCAACCTGACGCCGATTATCGAAGGCGAACAGGTGGTTAGCGTCCTGCTCATCGCCCATGATGTCACCATGGCCAGGAAGATGGAGGAGCAGTTATACTTTACCGAGAAGCTTGCTTCACTGGGGCAGTTGGCCGCCGGTGTAGCTCATGAGATCAATAATCCGTTGGCCATTATCCTGGGTTACACGGACATGTTGTTGGAGAAAACCGAAGCCGACAGCAAGCAGTATAAAATCTTGCAGACCATCGAACGCCAGGGCAACAACTGCAAAAGAATCGTGGAAAATCTCATGACCTTTGCCCGTGCTCCGGAGGAGGTGCAGCACGATACTGATGTCAACCGCAATATTGAGATGGTCCTGGAAGTAGTCCGCAACACCCTTTTTACCAGAAAAATTGAATACCAGCTAGAACTGGAGGAGAGATTGCCCCGGGTGAACGGCGATGCGGCGCAACTGCAGCAAGTCTTTCTGAATCTCATTACCAACGCCGTCAAAGCCATGCCGGAGGGGGGCCGTTTGACAATCGCCACGCGTTCTTTGAAAAATGGGGCTGAGGTACAGATTCTCTTTATCGATACGGGGGTGGGCATCAAAAAAGAACACCTGCCGAAAATCTACGATCCTTTCTTTACCACTCGCAAGGTAGGGGAAGGCACCGGCCTGGGCTTGTCTGTCAGTTATGGCATCATCACCAAATTCGGCGGTTCCATAAACTGCGTCAGTAAAGCCCAAGAGGAAGTGGGAAAGGAGGAAAGCGGCTCCACCTTTACTATCACCCTGCCAGCCGCCCAAAATAACAGGGGAGAAAGCACCGTCTAAGAGGATGAGAATGTCCGCCAAAATATTACTTGTTGATGATGAGCCGGATATGCTGGATATGCTGGAGATGATCATTACGGATAAGACACCCCACCAGGTGACGACGACCAACAATCCTTTGGAACTGACCGAGCTGCTGACCCGCGATACCTTCGACCTGGTCATTACCGACCTGAAGATGCCCTCCATGGATGGGATTGAGGTTATTAAGGCGGTAAAACAGCACGATCCCGATACGCCAGTGGTTATGATCACCGCCTTTGGCACCATCGAGTCGGCAGAAGAAGCAGTCCGCCAGGGCGCTTATGATTTTATTACCAAACCCTTTCGCAAAGAACAGATTCTGGTGGCCATCTCCCGGGCCTTGGAATGGCGGGGCATGATCAAGGAAAACCGGGAACTGAAGCGCATGATGCAGGAATCTTCTTCCCAATGAGAAGCTGACAGAGTCTCTTCCTTGCTTCAAGGATGGATCTTGGGGAGGCAGCCAGGAATCTGCCCGAGGGTTTGGCTGAGGAGTGCAGGTAATGCCAGAGACTATTGTAATAATCGACGATGAACCGGATCTGTTGGATCTGTTGAAGTTAATCCTGACGGAAAAGACCGATTATACTATTTTAACCACTACCGACCCTAAGCAGGCCCTTGATTGGCACCGGGAGCACCACGCCGATGTCTTTATCAGCGATCTGCGGATGCCTCAAATGGAAGGGATCGAACTTTTGAAGCTGGTCAAAGACCTGGATCCCGACACGCCTTTTATCATCATGACTGCCTTTGGCACCATTGAGTCGGCAGTGGAGGCCATGCGCCAGGGCGCTTTTGATTACATTACAAAGCCTTTCCGCAAAGAACAGATATTGATGACTATCAATAAAGCCTTCAATCAGCGGCGGAAATCCCAAGCCCGGGCCTAGTCCTGGGGGGGATCGGTGGAAGAACGTTGTTGAATATTTTTAGATGGTTTAAAGGTAAAGGCAAATCCGCCCCGAGCTCGGGGATGGAAGCCTTTAAGAAAAAATACGAGAGTTTTAAAAATCTTTTGGATGCCAACAATGACGCCCTGGAGCTCATGGCGCGGCTGGAATCGGTTGCCGAAGGTGATTTTGTCTTTGATATCCAGTTTATCCGCTCTCGCAGCAGCTCGATCCTGGCCAAGGTCGGGATCATCGTTGAAGCGCTCAATGTCCTGGGTGACAACCGGTATGAGGCTATCAAAGGCATCTATGAGGATTTACAAACCAAAATTTCTAGTGAAGTCTCTACGGCTTTGCCGGATGAGATCATTCCCCTGGCCCTGCCCCTCACTCAGATAGACCGGCGCCACCTGAGCCAGGTAGGCGCAAAAAACGCCAATCTGGGCGAAATGAAAAACCGTCTAGGTCTTCCTACACCTGATGGCTTTGCCCTCACCCATGCGGCCTATCATTCAGTCGTGGCCGAGAATGACCTGACCGACCGCATCCGGCACCTTTTATATACTATCGATCCGAACAACCTGGAAGAACTGACGGCAGAGGGCGAGTCGTTAAAAATGGCCTTCCGGGAGGCCGTTATCCCGACCCGACTCCGGGAGGAAGTCACCCAACACTACCAACAGTTAGTAGCCCTTTTGGGATATGCCCCCCCTCTGGCCCTCAGAAGCAGCGGCATCTATGAGGATCAGGAATTTTCCTTTGCCGGCCTGTTCCTTACCAGATTAAATGTTTCCTTTCAGGATTTCTTCCCGGCATATCTGGAAGTCCTGGCCAGCCAGTTTAATCCGCGGGCTCTGGTGTATCTCTGCCAGAAAAGGCTGACACACCGGGAGCAGGCCATGAGCGTCGGTTGCCTGGCCATGGTGCCAGCCGCGGCGGCGGGGGTCATGTTCACGGTTGACCCCCTGAGTGGCGCCAGCGACGTCATCCTAATTGACGCCACCTGGGGTTTGGGGCCGGCGGTGGTAGACGGGGCGGTGACTCCGGACCGGTTTTTTCTGGCCAAGAAACCGACTTTAACACTCATTGACCAACATATTCACGATAAACCCATACTCTTAGCGGGCTTGGAGGGAGCCGCCGGTTTGACCACTATGGCGGTGAGCGGCGACCAGAGGACCCAACCGGCCTTAACCGAGGAACAGTTGCTGACTATTGGCCGTTATGGACTGCAATTGGAGGACCATTTCGGGGAACCGCAGGACATTGAATTTGCCATTGACCCGCCAGGAACGATTGTGCTGATGCAGACCCGCCCGTTACAGGTTTTGGCTTCGCAACCGGAGGAAGCCTCTCCGGCTTTCGAGCAGGAGCGTCATCCGGTGTTGATTGACAACGGCACCGTGGCCTGTTTCGGGGTGGTCAGCGGACCGGCTTTTGTCATCGGCGAGGATCAGGAGCTAAGTGAATTCCCGGAAGGGGCGATTCTGGTGGCAAGACATACCAGCGTCCGCTACGGCATGATTCTTCATAAAGCCCGGGGCATGGTCATCGACATCGGCAGCGCCACCTCCCACCTGGCAATTCTGGCTCGCGAATTTAAGATCCCGACCCTGGTGGACGCTGGCCAGGCAACGACAACACTCCGTTCGGGCCAGATCATTACTTTGGATGCCACCCACCTGCGCGTCTATGAAGGCGAGATCCCGGAGTTGCTGGCCGAAACTGCCAAAAAAACCGCCACTGTCAGCGAAACCGCCATTTACGCCAAGCTACGCCGGGTACTGCGCTGGATTACGCCCCTGAATCTGGTAGATCCGAAGTTAAGCGACTTGACGCCCGCCGCCTGCAAGACTCTGCACGATATCACCCGCTTCGCCCACCAGATGGGCATCAGCGAGATGTTCAAGCTGGCGGAACAGGCCAGCCAATATGACATACAATCAGTCCGACTCAAAACGCCCATTCCTCTCAACCTGCATATCATCGATCTTGGCGGAGGCCTCGAGACCGGCCGCCATGCCAGGTTCATTCCACCGGAGTCCATCACCTCCATACCCATGCAAGCCGTGTGGCGCGGCATCAGCCATCCGGAGATCTCCTGGGCCGGGCCTATTCCCATCGATGTCAAGGGCCTTTATTCCGTAGTTTCCCGCTCCTTGACGGCGGCGCCGGCCGAACATGCGGACTTCTGGTCCCGCACCTTTGCCATCGTCTCTCGAAACTACGTGAACTTCAGCTCGCGTCTGGGCTACCACTTCGCCACCATCGACGCCTATGTCAGCGACACCCGCAATGACAACTATATCACCTTCCGCTTTAAGGGTGGCGCCGCCGACGAAGTACGCCGGGGACGGCGGGTGCGGTTTCTCGGCGCCGTCCTAAAAAAACTGGATTTTGAGGTGGAAGTAACCGGCGATCTGGTCGTAGGGCGGCTGTGGAAATACCCTCGGGAACTGCTGGAGGAGAAGCTTGACCTCCTGGGCCGCCTTATGGGCTGCGCCCGCCAACGGGATATGCTCATGGCTGATGATGCCATGGTAGATCGGTACGCCGAGGCTTTTCTGGCAGGCAGATACCGTTTCGAAGGCGAAGCCGGCAGCGTCCCTTCCGAGAAAATCCAGGAACGCCACTCCTCCTAACGATTCCCACATAAAATGGTTTTTTTGAGAAAAAGGCAACACCTCAGTTGTTTGGGGCGAATACAAGATTCGCCACTACGGATGGGCCTGTCGGTGCTGTAGTGCTGCTGGGTGGGCACCCTCCGTCATTCCTTGATCTATTCTCTCAGATAGCTGAAGTATTACCCTAACCCTATAACAAGAATTTTGCAAAAGCCTTTAAATTATCCAATTAATATAAATTAAATAGTCTTTTAAAATAATAGATAGGATATGAAGTAAGTTGTTATAACTGCAAAGTTTGTAGGGGATTGGTATGTACCAAGAAAGCCTAGGGAATTACCAGCAGACGTACTACCCGGCCGGCGTGTGGGGAGCGGCGGGAAATGGGACGGCTTCCTGGTATGTAGTGTATACGGCCTGTCATCACGAATTTCGGGTCGAGCAGCGGTTAAAGCGGAGCGGCCGGGAAACCTTTCTGCCTTGGATTGCTGTACCCAGCCGGCGGTGCGATCGGCGGCTGCAGATCAATGTTCCCCTCTTTCCGGGATATCTTTTTATCCGGGAGCAGTTGACGCCCGTGGTGTACCACGAAATTGTCCGGCTGCCTGGAGTGGCTCGGATTTTGCGGTGCAATGGCGGCTATGCCACGGTATGCCCGGAAGTTATCGAATCTATCCGGCAGTCTTTGGCGAGTTTGCGCCCGTGCGGACCTCATGCGTTTGTACAACGCGGCAAGCAGGTTCGGGTGGTTGAGGGTCCTTTACGGGGGATTGTCGGCATTATCAAAGAGCTGAAACATCGGAAGCGCCGCCTGGTCATAACCGTAGAGCTATTCAAGCGATCCATGGCGGTTGAATTAGACGATGATGCGGTGGAGCCGTATTAAGCTAAAAGCCCCCTGCTGACGGCTATACCTAGAAATTTATCTTAGGCATATTAGAACCCAATGCCACCGGCAGATGATTTTCATCGTTTGTGGGTGATTTTGAAAAGAATGGCATTTCATTAGATTATGACGTGGTTTAGGCAACGGTCAAATCTTTCATTAAGGCTGGCGCGGTGGCTGCTGGTCTTATGGGGCGCGACTATCTGGGCGTGTCCGGCACCGGCGGCTGTTCCGGCGCCTGCGGCAGTGACCGTGGTAGGCCTGGATGCCGAAGGAACGCCGCAACGGCATGGAATGGGAGTTATTCTCGAAAATGGTCTGGTTCTCAGCAGTAACAGCATCCTAGGAGCTGACGGGCTGGCCGTCATTAAAACGGCGGACGGCACCCTGCATCTTAGCAAACCGCCACTCTGGCAGGATTTTTTACAGGGGTTATGCCTGTTGGAGGTCGAAGGTTTGGCCGTGTCGTCCCCGCTGCAACCTGCTCAAGGAAAGTGGCGTCCACCGCTAAAGGTTGGCTTAGCCGTCTTGACCGGAAAAGGCCCTTCCCTGACAGAAGGTACGATAACCGGTGTCTTGGCCCTCTCTCCCCGGATCACGCTGCTCAAAATTACCTCAGGGGATATCCAGATCATGGATGGGACTCCTGTATTTTCGGGAGATGGACGGCTTTTAGGCATGTATCATGATTTTGCCGACCTGCGGCTCTGTCTGGCCCTAAACAGTCAGGACCTGCCTAAGAAAATTCAACGCCGGGAAGCAGGAACATCAATAACTGCGACTGCACCGACGCCTCTGCCTCCGGAAGTCTATCAGGCCTTTTGGGAGGGCGTAGCCGCCAGTTTAAGGGAAGATTGGAGCAAAGCCGGGGAGCACTTCGACGCCGCCCTGAAGAACGAGGCCGTCCTCCCCGAAGCAGCATTAGGACGGGGCGTGGCCCGACAGCATTTAAAAGATAATATCGGTGCGATTCTTGATTGCCAGAAGGCCTTAAAGTGGGAGCCGGGCTATGCCTTGGCCTATTTCTGGCTGGGGCGCGCCCAGGAGGAATCCGGACTGTTGACCGAGGCTGCGACTGCCTATCATCGGGCCAAAGAATTGGCCCCGGACATGCGTGAGCCCTGGCTGCATCTCGGACTGTTGGCCTACCGCGGCGGTAAGTTGGCAACAGCCAAAGAATTCCTGCAGCAGGTGCCGGATGACTTCCCGCAAGCCCTCGAGAAGTGGTGGCGGCTGGGACAGATATACCTGACTGAGCAGCGTTGGGAAGAGGCCCAAGAGGCCTTTGGTCACGCCTTATCACTGCGACCGAATTATCTGCCGGCCCTCGTGGAGCGCGGCAAACTGCTAGTAAAATTGGGGCGGCCGGAGGAAGCGATTCCTCTCTTGGAACAGGCGGTAGCACAACAGCCGGAGCAGACTCACATCCGTTACCACCTGGCTCTGGCCTATCACTTTTCCTGGCGACAGGCGGCAGCCTGGGAAGAATATTGGAAGCTGCGGCGGCAACACTCAGCCCTGGCCCCGCGTCTGGCGGCCTTGTTGGAAAATCAGCATTGAATCGCAGAATCGCAGAAATATCATTTGACTTAAGTCTGAATACATTTGTAAAATGGCCTAGGTTGTTTAAAGCGCATCCAAGATGCACCCATAGCAAGGAAATAAATTTTGCACAGGTGAGAAAACCTGTGCTACCGATGTATTCTTGAAACTACACAGGTTGGAAGACCTGTGCTACCGATGTATTACTGTGATCATGGGAACCTGTGTTTTGATGACAACCATTATCGAGCATCGAGAGGGGGATTTGGTTATGGCGTTGTCAAACCTTGTGAGGAGAACAGCGGTTTTGCTCGTACTGTTGAGCCTGCTTTTGCTGAGCGTTCCAGCCAGCGCCACGGTGGCGGGGGATATCGCCGCCGGTCTGCCGATGGAGCAGGTCATCCAAAACGCCTTGGGAACTGGGATGACAATCGAGGCGATTGTCGCCCAGGCTTTAGAGGCTGGCGCTAAATATCAGGATATCGTGAAAGCCGCGGTAGCCCTCAAGCTTGACTTGGCAAGGATCTTCAAGGCCTGCATGGAGCGCGGGGTAGGCGCCGCAGATCTCATGGCGGCGGCGGTACAGGCCGGAATCGGTATGGAGCAGGCTGCGAATGCGGCTATGGCGGCCGGCGCCAAATTAGCAGAAGTCAGGCAGGCCCTGGCCAACATGGGATATCCGGGGGCCGATGATTATACTTACTCAGCCCCAACCCCACCGCCGCCACCTCCTAGTGGCACTCCTTCCTTCCTGGGCGGTGGTGGCGGAGGAGCTGTCAGTCCGGCCCGGTAATCACAGTTGCCTTTAGATTAAGGGGGAGACGATCATGGAAAACCGCCGGGGAAGTTTGGCAGGGCTCGGTGGATTGGTAACCTTAATGTTCATGGTTTTGCTAATCGGGACGGCCTTCGGTCAGGAAAAAGAAAAGGCCGCAACCCCGCCGTCTACGGCGGCGGAGGAGGCCGAAAAAGTGGCGCTTCCCGAGGAAGAAGAGGAGAAGCCGCCGCTCTTGCCGGAGGAACCGGGTTATTTTCCCGGTCTGCTGCCGCCCAGCCCCTATGGCACATTGTCTGAAGTAGGGCCGATAACCGGGGTGATGGCGCCGTATGGCTATCCGGCCGCCTATGACACCCTGCTCCGGGGATGGAAGGCCCACCGTCTGGGACCGGTGATTGTCGCACCGTATTTTGAGTACGACGGCATCTATCGCAGCAACATCTACCAGACCTCCAATAACAAACAATCTGATTTTGTCAACTGCCTTAATCCCGGCATACGCTTCGAACTGCCGATATTAAGCCGCCACAAGGTCTCGGTCGGCTATCTGGGCAATTACTATATATACTCGGAGAACAGCGATCAGAGCCATTATGATCATAACGTCAATGCCGACGCCGTGGTGAATTTCCGCAACAACCTATCGCTGCGCTTCGGCAACACCTACCGGTCGGCCACCGAAGAGCGGAACGTCAGTACTTCCCGCAAGCGCAATTATGACCGGATTAACCCCTATTTTACGGGTACCTACGCCTTTGCCGACAAGTGGAAGTTTCAAGGCTCCTACGAGTATGACTGTCTGGATTTCGCCGATATCCAGGATCGTCGAAATGAATACCGGGAACATATCGGCGGGATGACCCTGTACTATAAATTTTGGCCCAAAACCGCCGCCCTGGTGCAATATATCATTACCTCCCGAGAGTATCCTTACGAGCCTCGGGGCGATAATATGAGCCATACGCCTCTCCTCGGCCTGACTTGGGACCCGACGGCCAAATTGAGCGGTACGGTGAAATTCGGTTACACTATGAAGAAATTTGACCAGGACGTGGTGGGTCGGGATGATTCGCCTGACTCCTGGGCCATGAGTCTACAGACGCTGTATCGCTACAGCAGATTTACCACCTTTACCTTAACCGGACAGCACTCCATTCAGGAAGATATTGACCTGGGCAACAACAACGCCTACCGGAATACCGGCATCTATGCCTCCTGGAACCATGATTGGCACTTCATCCGGGCGGCAGTCTATCTGGCGTTTGCTTATACCAGAAACGATTATCTCGGTACGATCTTCGATACCGGAACCGGACAGTTTATCAATCGATTGGATGACATCTTTTCCTTCGGGGGCGGCATTAGCCGGCCAATCACCAGTTGGCTGCGGGCGCGGTTGGATTATCAATATATTGATCGGAGTTCCAACCTCAGCAATTATACTTACAACGAACATCGGATGTTGGTTGGTCTACAGTCTTCTTTCTGATATTGAGAAACGACAACCGCACGGGCTTAACGGCGGGATGCGCTTCGCCTTCCCGCCCTACCGGCTGATAATTTGCAGGCGTTTCACACATTATTACTATTCGCTTGATAAAATGGTTTGTTTGGATACTGGCAGCCTGGCAGCTCTGTCTGCCCACGGCCGTTCAGGGGGCAGGGACATGCCCCAATCTGATCCGCAATCCGGGTTTTGAGGCGGTAGACCCGGCCAGTGGAATGCCTCGCAGTTGGCGGCGCCAGGTCAAGGCAACGCCAGGGGCCTCCCCAAGCCAGGTATATCTCTGCCAAGTGGAGGGCCAACAGGGAAAGTTTTTGGCCCTCATAGGGGGAGGAGATCGCGGGGGGCGCGTAGTCACCGAGTTGGCCGGCATCCGGCCGCACACCGATTATCTTCTCGAGTTTTTGGCTTACCGGCCAAACTTTGTCAACGGTGTTTATCTGGAGGTCGAGGTTTTCGGCCAGCGCCGGGTGTGCAATCAACATTTCTCCTGGAGGCGGGTGCAGCCGCTGTGGTTGAGGATTAATTCCGGCGCCTGCCGGGGGCGCACGACCCTGGTGTTTGACAACCCCCATCCGGAAGTGTTGGCCTTCGGGGCTCCGCGGCTGAGGAGGGTGCGGCCTCCGGTTGCCGAGAGTAACACCCCTTTCCGTCGGCCGGAAACTTTCCCGGTGGGTATCTTTGGGGCTACCTTAGAAAACCTGCCGGAGTTGAAGGCGGCAGGCTTCAATGCGGTACAGAGTTATAACTCCGAGCCGGGGCACCTGCGGCAGATGGCGGAGGCAGTCCGGCGCTTTGGATTGAAGATTCTCCCCAATTTCCGCTGCTACGAACCGGACTTGAGCCGGGAGCTGGGCAATCTACCGGATTTATTGGGTTTTTATATAGAAGATGAGCCTGAAGGCCGATCAATCAGCCCTGAGTCACTGGTTAACCTGAAACAGCAGCTTCGCCAGGACAGTCCCGACGTGTTAACCGCGGTGGCCATGTTGCGGCCGCAGATGGTAGCAGAATATCGGCGGGGAGCCGACGTTTTTCTCCTGGATCCCTATCCGGTGCCGTCGATGCCCCTGACCTGGATGGCCGATTGCATAGAGGAGGCGGCGCAGCACGTTTCCCGGCAACGCCTCTGGGCAGTGGTGCAGGCCTTCGGGGGAGGTAGGTACGTCAAAGATGGCTGGGCCCGGCGTCCCACCTATATGGAAATGCGGGTCCTGACTTATCTGGCACTGGTGCATGGGGCGCACGGAGTCTTTTACTTCTCGTATCCCGAGGCTCGGTCCTCGCCGGAAGCCTGGACCGGACTTACCCGGATTGTCGGACAGTTGCGGGACCTGCAGGCCTGGTTGGCGGTTCCCAACACCCGCAGTCCGTTCACCCTGGAAATGCTTCCACCTTATCAGACGGATTACCGCGGGCGACCGGCGGTTCATTATGCCTGGAAAAAGAAGAACGGCGACCGGCTGCTCATTCTGGTTAACGTCCTCGACCAACCCGTCAGTTTCCGGTTGGCCGGTTTTCCCCCTCAGGTTGCCTGGCTCCAGGATTTCTGGCTGCCGATTAAGACCGTTACCCTACAGGGCGATATTCGAGAAAATTTAGGGCCGTATGAGGTCCGAGTCTACCGCTATCAGCAGAGCACTTAATCCCGTGAGCCGAGTTCTGGCCAGCGGTAGCTGGCTTATCTGGGGAAGCGCGACGGTCCTGGCTGCCCTGGCACCCCTGGCATATGGGGCGGTCCATCCCTGGGCCTACTATACTCTCGGTATCAGCCTCGGACTGCTGAGCGCCTTTGTACTCCTCCAGGGAATCTACACCCTTTGGACAACTCCCTATGCCGCCCTGAACTGGCCGCGGCCACCGCTCTGGTGGGCGGCTTTGGGTATGGCCGGGCTGGTTGTCCTGCACGTTTATCCCTGGCCGGCAGAGGTCTTGCAGTACTTTTCACCGACGGCACTCCGGCTGCGGTCTCTGGGGAATGGCTACGGCTTGGCCGATGCCCTGCCTTTTTCACTCAACCCCTATGCCAGCGGCCTGGAGGCGCTGAAACTCTGGCCGGCGGCAACCATATTCTACCTGCTCGTTTATACCGGGCGCAGCCGCACTCAGCTCCGATTATTCTTCTGGCTTATCTTAGGGGTGGCCCTGTTTGAGGCGTTGTATGGCTTTGGCCAACTGCGCCAGAACACAATCTGGGGTTGGCGGAATCCCTATACCGGCTTCCGGCTGTGCGGCACCTTTATCAACAGTGATCATCTGGCGGCGTATCTGACGCTTGCCGTCCTGCTCGGTTTCGGACAGTTCTTGGCCCAGCGCCAGGAGGGTCCACGACCACCGGAGAATCTGAGGGGATGGGCCCGGGTGCAGCGGTGGTCCCGGTCCGAATACCTGGAGCCCTGGCTACAGCGCCACGCCTGGCTCTTTGTAGTGTTGATCCTCACTACGGCCTTGATTTTTACCGGCTCGCGCGGCGGGATGATCTCGCTGTTAATCGGGTTTGGGATCATGGGGCTGCTGCATCAGAGCCGACAGGCAGTAAGGGGACATTTCTATCTGATCGGCTTTTTCCTGGCTGCGGCCTTGATCTATAGCCTGTTTCTCGGCAGCCTGCCGTATCTGGCAAGATTTCAGGATCTTACCGATAAAGGGCGGTATGCCGCCTATCAGGGGGCCTTGGCGCTCTGGCGGGATTTTCCATTGTTGGGATCGGGGCTAGGAACTTTTGGCGAGGTCTTTTATCGATATCAGCCCGTGGAGCTTAAAGAGGCGCGTTTTCTGGACGCTCACAGCGATTGGCTGCAGTTGCTGGCCGAAGGCGGAACGGTCGGTTTTATCCTGGTGGGTGGCGCCTGGTTGGTTTTCTACCTCCGGATGGTCAGGAAGTGGCGCCAGCGCCGCGATCAGTATGTGCGGAGTCTGGGTTTGGGCGGTCTCGGAGCCCTGGCAGGCGGGGCCTTCCATGGCCTGGGAGAATTTCCTTTCCATATTACAGCCTTTACTTTGACGTATGCCGCCTTGGCGGCAGTAATATATCTCCTGCTGCAGCAACACCAACCGCTAGGGTATTTTTCCTACCCGAGGGCGGCTCTGGCGCGCCGCCCCAAGGTGCTAGTAATTCTTCTGTTGGCCGTTTTACTCTGCCAATCCGCTCTTACTGTCTGGGCCTGGCACTGGTGGCGGGCCGAAAGCACGGCTCCGAGCGAGCCTGATTCCACGCGGCGGCCGGTAGCGGCGAGGAGTGCGGAGGATGACCGTCAGGCCTTGCTTGACAACCCTGCTAATAGCCGCTATTATAGCAGAATAGCGGTTTTTTTAGGAAAACAGACCGGAAGCGAAAGTGGATCGTTCGGCGACCTCGAGGTGCTTCTCAAAAAGGCGATACACGGAGCCCCGGCCGAGTGGCAGTACCGCTATCAATTGGCGGAATATTATCTGCGGCGCGCCGCCTCTGCGCCGAATCCTTATCTTCCACAGGCCCTAAAAGAATATGCTGCGGCCACCGTCCTCTTCCCGGCTTCGGGCTTACTTCACCTTAGGCTCGGAACGGCCTTGAATTGGGCCGAACGGTATTATAGCGGGCTGATTCCGGCGGAGTTGCAGGACCGGGCGGCATATCATTTGGACCAAGCGGTTGGGTTGGAACCTAAATTACGGAAATTCCTGCCGCCGGGATAAATCGAGTTCCGAGTTTCAAGTTTCGGGATTAAGATGGGAGACACTATTTACTTCAGTTGGAAAGGATTATTTCTGCTGATGAGAGTAAAAATTTTTTGGCCCGGTCTCTTAGCAGTTTTGTGGTTGGCCCTCGGCTTAGGAATGACGGGGGAGGTAGCCGCCTCCCAGGAGAATTATGTCCTGGGACCGGAAGACGAAATTGAGATCAAGGTCTGGGACCATGATGACCTGACCCGAAAGTTGCGGGTCGGTTTGGACGGCAGTATTTCCTTCCCTTTTATTGGCCATATCAAGACCAAAGGTCTGACGCTGTCGCAGCTCCAGAATGAATTGCAACGACGTTTGGGCGACGGCTATATCATTGACCCCCATGTTTCCATTACCATCACCGACTATAAGAGCCAAAGGTTTTTTGTCGTTGGGAACGTAGCCCGGCCGGGGACGTACCCTTTGACAAAAAATATTACCGTGGTGGAAGCGATCTCCCTGGCTGGCGGGGTGGCCAGTGGTGGCAGCGGGGGGAAATCGGCCACCATCGGCACCGCCATTATTGTCCGATCCCCAAAGGGGGCCAAGGCTGAGAAACCGCTGCTGCCTGAGCACGCCAAGCCGCAGGATAAGCTGGTAGTCTCTCTCACCGGCGCCATGACCGGTGATCCGCGGCATAATGTGGAGATCAAAAACGGTGACACGATCTATGTGCCGGCTCTGGTCTATTTTGTTACCGGCGAAGTCAAAAAGCCGGGGCGCTATCCGTATGAAGAAGGCTTAACGATCCTGCAGGCGGTAACCACGGCCGAAGGCTTTACCGATAAAGCCGCCCCTAAACGCACCCATATCATCCGGGAGCATGGGCAGGTGAAAGAAAAGATCGCCGTCAAGTTAGACGACCCCATCCGCCCCGGAGACACGATAGTAGTACCTGAGGCATGGTTTTAGGTGACATATGGCTGATGAATTAGTGAGTTCCGAGACATATCTAGCCGCCCCGCATCCGGGGCGAACGCTGCATGACTACCTGCGCATCATCATCCGGCGGCGATGGGTCGTCCTCAGTGTCTTCCTGGTACTGGTCGCGACCACGGCATTGTATTCCTTTACTGCCACTCCTATCTACCAGGCGACGGTGCAGCTTCTCATCGAACGGCAGCAGCCGCAGATTTTTGATACCCGCGACGCCGCCGCAGCGCAGATGAAGAGCGAGGAGTTTTATCAGACCCAATACAAGCTGCTCGAAAGCCTGGCCCTGGCCAAGAAAGTAGCCGACAAACTGCATCTGGCCCAACATCCGCAATTTGCCAAAATCTTCGAGAACCTGCCGCCCGAGGCCGACAAAACCCAGCAGCGCCAGGCCGAAGAACATCTGGTGAATGCCGTTCAGAGCCAAATCGAAGTAAAACCGATCCGCAACAGCTCGCTGGTGGATGTCAGCTTTTCCAGTCCTGACAAAGAGTTGGCAGCGCGGGTAGTCAACACCCTGGCCCAGGCCTATATCGAAAAATCCCTGGACCTGCGCTATGCCGCCTCCCAGGAGGCCGGGCAGTGGCTACAACAGAAATTAGTGGAGGCGCGCCGGAAGTTGGAAGACTCCGAGGGCAAACTCAACCAGTATAAGAAAGACCAGGGGATCGTAGCTCTTGAAGATAAGGAGACCATCACCGCCCAGAAGCTGGAGCAGCTCAATCGCGAGTTGGTGGCCGCCCAAACCCGGCGCCTGGAGGCCGAAACCCGTTTCCAGGAAGTAAGCGCCGGCCGTCCTATCCCGGAAGTGCTCAATAACCCCTTAATTCAGACTCTCAAGGGGGAGGAAGCCAAAACCATCGCCCAGATTTCGGAGCTCAGCAAGAAATTCGGCGAAAAACATCCCCGGATGATCCAGTTGCAGCACGAAATCGCCGCCACCCGCGGCAAGATCGCGGCCGAAACCGGTTATATCGTACAGAGTATTAAAAACGCCTATAACATGGCAAAAAATCAGGAAGAAAACCTGAAGCAGGCCATGGAGACGCATAAAGACGCCACGCAGGATTTGGGGGAGCGAGCCATCCAATACCGGGTGCTGCTCCGGGATGTGGAGACCAACCGGGCGCTCTACGAAAATATGATGAAGAGCTTGAAGGAGACCACCGCCACCGGCAATCTCCCGTCCACCAATATTCATATTGTCTATCCGGCCGCCGTGCCGGATAAGCCGGTAAAGCCGAAAAAGGTCCGCAATCTGGCCCTGGCCCTGTTTCTAGGGGCCTTTTTGGGCTGCGCCGCGGCTTTCGGGCTTGAAAGCCTGGACACCACCCTCAAGACCCCGGAGGAGATCGAGGCCTGGCTGGAGGTCCCCAATCTGGCCCTGATTCCGCACCTGGAGTTTAGCGGCGCCCCCGAGGAAGTGCCGGAGGTGGTCGTGCACCAGGAGAAACAGACTTTGGCGGCCGAGGCTTTTCGCGGGCTGCGCACCAGCATCCTCTTTTCCACTCCCGGCCAGGCCCCGCAGATCGTTCTGGTGACCAGTGCCCAGCCGATGGAAGGCAAGAGCCTCATCGCCGCCAACCTGGCCGCGGTCATGGCGCATGCCAAGGGCGACGTCCTGCTGCTTGACGCCGACCTCCGCCGTCCTAGCCAGCATCAGACCTTTCAACTGGAGAAGGAGCCGGGACTGACCAACTACCTGGTCGGTGAAGTGGCGGAATTGCCGGTGCAGCGGACGGCGATGCCGAATCTCTGGGTGACGTCCTGCGGCAAGCTGCCGCCCAACCCCTCGGAGCTTCTGGGCTCGGCCCGCATGCAGGAATTTCTAGCCCAGGCCCGGCAGCGCTTTGCCCAGATAGTAATAGATTCACCGCCCCTGCTATCGGTCACCGACGCCGCTATTCTGGCAACCCTGACCGAAGGCGTCCTGCTGGTGATCAAGGCCGAGACCGTACCGCGCAAGGCTGCTCAGGAAGCCCGAAACGATCTGCAGGAGGTCAAGGCCCCGATCCTGGGTGCGGTGCTCAACGACGTCCCCCTCCACCGCAACGGCTATTACTACTATCATCAGTATTACCGCTACCATTATTACTATACTTCCCCGGATGGCGTCAAAACCAAGCGCCGCAGCAAGGCCACATCCACCCCCGGCCTGTTGGGCTATCTGAAGAACCGCATCGGCCCGGGGAGAGGGAAAAAGGCGAGTTAAGCGGGAAATTTCAGGAGATAATCAGGCCAGCGCCTTGTCTCGGAGTCGGTCTTTGCGGGCCTCGACGTCGCAGACCATAACGATCATATCCGCGTTCTGGCCATAGAGGTCTTTCACCAGGTCTTCAAAAACCGCCTTCACCCCGAACCCGGCCCGTTTGAAGGCATTCAGGGCGCCGGGGGCATTGAAATAGATCTCCGCTACCAGCTTTTCCAGGCCGTATTCCCCTGCCAGTTCCGCGATCTCATTAATTAACAGGCTACCCAGACCCCGGCGCTGAAAGTCTTTGGCGACCACAACGCGAACATTTCCCAGATGTCTCTTCCAGCCCGATTTACGCATATGCAATGTGGCGTCGCCGACGATCTTGCCCTCTACCTCCGCCAACAGGGGAAAGACCTTGTTCAGATCGATATTATTCACCCAATGGTCGATCAGTTTGGGATCACGGACGTCGTTGCGCAAGAATTGGCGATCCTGTTCGGAGACCCGAGAGAAAAAATCCAGGAGTTTATCCCGATCATCGCTGACCATAGGCCGCAGCAGCACCTTGGTGCCGTCTTTCAACACGCTCTCTTTGCGAAACCCCTGCATGATGAACCTCCTCCCCGATATTTAGGTTGGCAAAGCTGCTTCATACTCCGTAAGCCAGTCGTTCGGCCAGGTATGGCGGCAGGTTGGCGGCCAAGATTTTTTTTTGGGCAAACCTGATGTTATAAGGAACCAGTTTAAAATGGAGCCAGTATTCATCGGTATCGAAGACGGCATACGAGGCCAGGGGGATTTGATTGCGAGGCTGGCCGACGCTGCCGGGGTTAATCAGGTAGAGGTTGTCTTTGGTCAGATAGGTTCTCTGTTCGGAAATAGGGAGCTGAACGATCTTGCCCCGGATATCCCGACGCCATACCGCCCGCCGGTGGGTATGACCGAAGAGGCATACTACAACTGGCTGCAGCTCCCGACGGAGCATATTAAAGACCCGTTTGCCCTGAAACAGATAGGAAATATAAGCGTCCGGATTGACCGGAGTGCCATGGCAGGCAAGAAAACGATCCCCGATCAGTCGGGTAATAGGAAGTTCTTGCAGAAAGATTCTATTTTCAGCAGTCAACTGGGCGCCGGACCAGATAATCGACTGGTAGGCAATGATATTGAAATCCTGGGCCAGATTGATATCGATCACCGCCCGGTCGTGGTTGCCGGCGACGCAGAGAATCTGTTCCTGGCGGATGAGATCAATGCATTCATTGGGATTAGCATTGTAGCCTACCAGATCGCCCAGATGAACGATGAGGTCCACTCCTTCGCCATCAATCGACTGAAGCACCGCCTCCAAGGCCTCGAGGTTGGCGTGGACATCAGAGATCAGGGCCAGTTTCATTCTGCACACTCTTTGGATCCCCGGCAAAGCAGACCGCCGGTCAGGTAATGACCTGATTATATCAAGGGCAGGGGGGATTGCAATGACAAAGCCGGGAATGTCTGCGGAACCCTTGACTTTTAATGTGTTCTTGATACATTTGGCAAATATGACCGTCGTGGGGATCCATGGAAAATTATCAGATCGTTGAGTTCTTTGAAGAGAGAAAAATATACTGTGCCTTTGTCGCGGATGACCGCGGGGAGCGATTGCACGTGGTCACCGAGCATAACCGCGAAGTTAACCTGCCACGCAAGCGAGTAATCCATGCTGCACCCTGGTCAGCCGGTGCCAGTCTCTCCCGGCATGAATTAGTCGAGCGCCTGAGAGCCGTTGGCGCCCGACGGGAGACTCTGAAACAAGACATTAACCTGTTCGAACTCTGGGAGTTGCTGGTAAACGAAACCGAGGGCTTAAGCGCTGCAGATCTGGCGCGTACCTGGTATGGTGATGGCGTGACCTCCGACCAGATTGCGGCTTTGGGCCGAGCTTTGTATGAAGACCGGTTCTACTTTAAATTTAAGGGTAATGTTTGGAGCCCGCATCCGCCCGAAGTAGTGGAAGGATTGCAGGAACAGCACCGCCGTGAAGAGGAACGGCGCCAGGAGCTGAAAACCGCCGCCGGATGGCTGAGAGCAGCCTGGGAAAGTGGGAACATCACCGATCCCCACTGGCGGGAACGACTCCTGACCGTGCTGCAAAATATGGCGGTGCACGGTGCAACCCACGAGGATTACGAGTTGGGCAAGGCCTATCTGGAGGAAGCCAAACTCTTTAAACCCGATACCCCTTTTAAACTGTTGGTAAAGTTAGGCGTCTTCAGCCCGGACGAGAACCTTGACCTCCATCGGTATGAAACACCTCAGGATTTTCCCGCTGAAATTCAGGAGGCGGCCCTGGCCCTTTGTCAGAAAACCGCATACCCGGATCCTTTTGCTCCCTGGCGGGTTGATCTTACCGGGCTGCAGCTTTTTACCATTGATGGCGAACGCACCCGTGATTTTGATGACGCCCTCAGTCTGGAAAAGATTCCGGAGGGCTGGCGGTTGGGCATCCACATCACCGATGTCTCTACCTACATTCCTTTAGGCACCCCCCTGGATCAGGCGGCGCTGGAACGGGGAACGTCCCTCTACCTGCCGGATCGGCGCATCCCGATGCTGCCGGAGGCCTTATCGGAAAACACCCTGAGCCTGTTGGCTCAACATCCCCGGCGGGCCGTCAGTTTTCTCGTGAATCTAACGGCAGAGGGTGAAATTCAGAATTATTCCATCCTTCTGAGCATGGTACAGGTCAGCAAGCGTTTCACTTATCATGAGGTAGATTACCTGTTGGCCCAGAACGAGAGGCTGGCCGCCTTACACCGGCTGACTGCCTGCCTGCGGGAACGCCGTCTCAGCCAGGGAGGGGTGCAGTTGCAGTTTCCGGACGTCACTATTTTGACAGATGCTTCGGGAGAAGTGCGGGTCGAAATTGAGGACACGGAGACCCCCAGTCATGAATTGGTTTCCGAGGCCATGATTCTAGCCAACTATCTGGGAGCCCAGTATCTGGCGGAACGCAAGGTTCCCGTCCTTTACCGCAGCCAGGCGCCACCTCGGGAAGAGCTTGAAAAGGTGGAAACCGGTTCGCTCTTCCAACTCTGGCAAAACCGGCGCCGATTAAGCCGGGTGCTCCTCGATCTGGAACCCCAGCCCCACTGGGGACTGGGATTGCCGGTGTACACCACGATCAGCTCCCCTATCCGCCGTTATCTGGATCTGATCATTCACCGACAACTGTTTGCGGCCTTGTGCAATCAACCGACCCCTTATACTCGGGAAGCACTGGAAGGGCTGCTTACTCTCCTGGAGCCCACCCTGCGTCGGGCGGCTCTGCTCAAGACGCGGCGGCTGCGCTATTGGCTTTTAAAATTCTTAAGCCAGCACGTCGGCCAGAAGTTTTCCGCCCTGATTCTGGAGAAACACCCTAATCGTTATCGGCTGCTCTTTCTCGATATCTTGCTGGAATCCGAGATGCCTGCTCCTTCCGGTCATCAGTTTCAACCCGGTGAGACTATTTTTGCCCGGATTGATCGGGTCGTTCCCCAGGAGGATGTTTTAAAAGTCAGTCTGGCTTAAAGCAGCAATAAGGAAGAACGGGTTATGCAAGAAGTCTTCGATCCCAAAGCCGTAGTTCTCATCGGCGTCTCTCGCCAGACCGGCGTCGGGGCCTATAATGGTCTGGAGATGCTGCAGCGCTTCGGCTACCGGGGGGCCGTATACGTAGTCCATCCACATGCCGGAGAAATTCTGGGACAGAAAGTTTATCAGCGTCTTGCCGATATCCCCGAGGTTCCGGACCTGGCCGTCATTGCTGTCGGCCGGGACCGCGTTTTGCCGGTAGCGGAGGAGTGTTTTGCCAAAGGCATCCGCTGGTTGATAATCATTACCCAGGGGTTCGCTGACGCCGACCGCGAGGGAAAACGGCTGCAGGAGGCACTAGTAACTGCCGCCCGGCATTGCCAGGCTCGCATTATCGGGCCAAACACCATGGGCGTGATGAATGCCTTCAATGGCTTTACTACGGCGTTTGTGGACCTGCCCCGCAGTCCGGACCCGGCGCCGGTCTCCCTGGTGGCCCAGAGCGGGGCGCTGCAAGTCGGTTCGGAATCCTTCCTCGGCCCCCTGGGGAAGGCGGTGGATATCGGCAACGCGGCTGACCTCGGGTTTGTGGAGGTCCTGGAATATCTGGAACAAGATCCTCAAACCCGGATTATCGCGCTGCACATAGAGGGTCTCATCCAAGGGCGCCGTTTTCTGGAGACCGCCGACCGCATAAACCGCAGCAAACCCGTGGTTATCTTTAAAACCGGCGTCAGCGCCTCCGGGGCGCAGGCGGCTCTCTCTCATACCGGTTCCATGGTGGGAGAGGATCAGATATTTAGCGCTGCGGTGGCCAGGGCAGGCCTTAGTCGGGTACACAGCGCCCTTGATCTGCAAGATACCCTGCAGGCTTTCCGTAAGCTTCCCCTCTTACGTGGTCGGCGTATCGGCATCGCCACCCCAAGCGGCGCCCTGGGGATCATCGCCCTCGACGCCCTCAGTCGGGAAGATCTGGTCTCCGGCCCCCTGCCGGAGAACATCCGCAACATCGTGCAGCCACAGGGCCCGTACTGGCACATTCTCCACAACCCGGTCGATCTCTGGCCCATCGGGATGCTGACCGGCGACTATCTTAAACTTGCCCAGCAAACCCTGTCCGGCTTTTTGGCTGATCCGAACATCGACGGCATCATTTGCATGTTACCGGCATTGAGCTCCCCTTTGCACAGCAATATCATTGCATCGCCCGCTTTCTTTGCCGATCTCCATCTGGAAAGATTTAATAAACCCCTGGTAGTTTCGCTGTACGGCGATGGCCGGGAAGTTGTCCGCCGCAATTTAGACCCGGTTCCGGGCGTTGCCGGCTATTTTTCGGTAGAGCAGGCAGCTCATGCTTTGGGTCAACTCTATCGCCGCTATCAGGCGCTAAAGCGGCCGACGGAAAGCTGGCGTCTGGTTGCCAAGACCAACCCCCCGGCTCCCACGGAACCACTCCTGTTGGGTCAGGCGGCATTGGAATTTCTGGCCGCCTATCAGATTCCCGTTGTTTCCGGCCGATTAACCCATACCCCGGAAGAGGCTGCGGCCGCAGCGGCTTCTTCCGGCTATCCGGTGGTATTGAAGATTATTGCTCCGGAATGGCTCCATAAATCCGACCGCGGCGGAGTCATCTTGAACCTGATGACCGAGGAGGCGGTTCGGGCGGGCTTTGAGCGGCTGCAATATCTGAGTGCCCTCCCCTTTTCCGGCCCGGTGGGCATCTTGGTGCAAAAACAACTATCCGGTCGCGAGCTCCTCTTAGGGATCAAAGCCGACTCCACTTTTGGCCCGGTCATCGTCGCCGGCTATGGCGGCGTCCATACCGAACTGTGGGGAGATGTGGTCAAGACCCTGGCGCCGGTTAACCTGGCCCAGGCGCGTGAGATGTTGGCTTCACTGCGGTCTTATCCACTGCTGACCGGTTATCGGGGAGCGCCGCCGGCGGCGATAGATGAATTGGCCCAAACCCTGGTCCATCTCTCCAATCTGGCGGTGGCCCATCCGACCCTCCGAGAGCTGGACATCAATCCCCTCATGGCAACTCCGGAGGGGTGCTGGGCCGTAGACGCCCGCCTGGTTTGGCGCCAGAATTAGAGGATTATCGTATGTTTTGCCGTTTTCACCCTGACCGGGAGGCGCACATTCACTGCCAGAAAATGGGTTATTACTATTGTCAGGAGTGTCTGGACAACTGCCAGGCCTGCACCGACCCTTGCGCCTACTGCAAATTCCGCCAGGGGTGTGTCATCTGGGAGCTCTGTCGCAAAGAGGCCAAAAGACGCTGCCAGGAGCAACGGCAGGCCAAAAATTGCTGAAAGTTGTCTGGGGCGAATACAAGATTCGCCCCTACAGATAGAATCCATGTCTGAGGGAGAGGGGACCGTTGACCGAAACAGATATCGAACTCCTTAAAACCAAGCTGTTTGGCAGTCAGCATGCAGTGGCTCTGACCGGGGCCGGCATTTCGGCCGAATCCGGCGTGCCGACGTTCCGAGGGCAGGATGGCCTCTGGCAGCATTACCGGGCCGTAGATCTGGCCACTCCCGAAGCCTTTGGACGCGATCCCCGCCTGGTATGGGAATTCTATCAATGGCGGCGCCGGCTGCTGGGGCCGGTGCGGCCTAACCCGGCCCATACAACCCTGGCCGAGTTGGAACGGCGGCTCCCCAACTTCACTGTCATTACCCAAAATATTGACGGCCTGCATCAAATGGCCGGCAGCCGGCGTATTATCGAACTTCACGGCAACATCTGGTATCTGCGCTGTACCGGCTGCGGCTTGATTTTGGAAGACCGCCGGACGGACCTGCCGCCTTTGCCAAAATGCGACGCCTGCGGCAGGCTGCTGCGGCCCCACGTGGTTTGGTTCGGCGAGATGCTGGATCCGGTGGTTCTGGACCAGGCATATGCCGCCCTGCACACCTGCGAGATGCTGCTCGTCATCGGCACCTCCGGATTGGTACAGCCTGCCGCCTCAATGGGGGCCGTCGCCAAACATCGCGGCGCCCTGGTGGTCGAGATCAACCTGGAACCCACTCCTCAATCTGATCTGTATGACTTCTCCTGGCAGGGCAAGGCGGGCGAACTGCTGCCGCAGTTGCTGCAAGGGGAATAAAGTGTTGGGGGGCGGGGAAACAGAGTGCATCCCGCCTTCTCGAATGCTCCGGCGCCAATTCTAATGGTTCACGGGTAACCCACAGGTAAGGGCAATTATCGAAAAATCGAGGTTTTTAACCTCTTAGACAGCTGAAAAGTTACTGCACAGGTTAGAAAACCTCTGCTACTGATAAATGATTACTGTGGTTGGTGAGTGGCTGACAGGTCATGGACATTACATTTTGGATACTCGATAGAATACGGCAGGTCATTTTTTGGTTTTTTATCTTGTGTTTTCTTTCGGTTGGAGGCACACTAGATGCCGATGCCGGTCAAAGCGAAAACAGCCGGACGACTCCCCCCCAAACGGCGGATTGGCATCAGGCCGTAGAGGAACTTAAAGCAAATATCAAGGAGTTACGGAGCAATACCGCCTCTTTGGTCAAAATCAAACAAGACTCGCACCTGTCCGCCACCGACAGGAAAACATGGTTGGACAAGGCCAAGGCCTATAGTGAGGAATGTGTTGCCTACCTGGCCGCCCTGGATAAACTGAACGCCCGACAGTTGCAGAAAGATGATCAGGGCCGTCTGCTGCTGCAGGAGAAGCAGGCTTTTCAGCGCGAACTGCAATACTTCCGAGAGGTCTTAGAAAAACCTTAGTACATAACAGCACCCCATTTAACCTATATGCTTGGAGGCTATCTATGAAAAAATCCATTGGCGCTAGGACCTTCCTGTATCCGATGCCGGTTTTTATCGTCGGAACCTATGATGACAACAAGAAGCCCAATATTTGTGCGGTAGCCTGGGGCGGCATCTGCTGTTCCAAACCACCCAGCGTTACGATCTGCCTGAGGCAGGCCACCTATACCTACGGCAATCTCAAGGCCCGGCAGGCCTTCACTATTAGTATTCCCCCGGAATCACGGGTCAAGGAAGCCGATTACGCCGGCCTCGCCTCCGGTCGGGACGTCGATAAGTTCGCCGTCGCCGGACTGACGCCGGTGGCCAGCGAGGTGGTTGATGCCCCGTTTGTCAAGGAATTCCCCATGGTTTTGGAGTGCAAGGTGACCCACATTGTGGAGATCGGTCTCCATACCCTATTTGTCGGTGAGATTCAGGACATTAAAGTGGAGGAGGATTGTCTGACAGATAAAGGCATTCCCGATATTACGAAGATTAAACCTTTCAGCTTCGCCATGGACAGCATGAGCTACTACAGCATCGGCCCCTTCCTGGCTCCGGCCTTTGCCATCGGTAAGGACCTGATGAAGTAGAGGGAAACAGGCCTGAGGGCGAACACCGGGTTCGCCCCTACGGATAGAAGCTCTGCTTAAGATCGAATTGTTAGGGTACCGGCTAATTTAGTTTTGAGCTGCGGGTTCTGAATTCCGAACCACTGGCAAGGGAGCGACGCTCATGTTCCGGGGCGCTCAGGATCATTTTCTTGATCAAGAACTGGCGCACAGCTTCGCTCAAATAGTGATCGGCCTCTTCGAAGAGGAGGCATCTGTTGACCGGATTTACGAGATTGCCCGGACTGCCTTTGAGTGGGGCGATTTTTTCATTGAGGCGGTGGAGGCCAATACCTCCTTGCCACGGCAGCTTGCCTGCCAACCCGGCTGTTCTTGCTGCTGTCATAATCAGGTCGAACTGACCCCCCCGGAGGCCATTCTGTTGGGCGGTCATCTCGCCCAGCGGTGTTCTCCAGCATATCTATCCAATCTCCTCGAACTGGCCGCTCAATCCCTGGACAAGCGAGCTGGCATGACCAAGATACAGGTTGCCGCCAGACGCCGTGAACTCCCCTGCCCTCTCCTGCTCGATGACAATTGTTCGGTCTACGAGGTGCGGCCGCTGATGTGCCGGGCAATGCACTCTTTGGATGCGGCCGCCTGCCGACAGGAATTGACCGATCCCAAAGTCAACCGGGTAGAGTTTTATCGGCACCGCCACAGTATTTTTCTCTCTTTGAGCCGGGGTCTTATTGATGGCTGCCGTACGCTCGGATACCAGACCGGCCCCCTGGACCTGTCCCAGGCTCTCCAGGACTACTTTTCCCAACCGGATTTGGCAGAAGCATGGTTGTTGGGAGGGCAGGTATTCCGGACGGGTCAAGCCCGTAAATGATGGCGAACACCGAGGGGCAAACACCAGGTTCGCCACTACAGTGATGGTCTCGGATCCGCCCCTACGATAGCCACCCTCAATCGGTCAGAACTTTTATAAAAACAGTGCTCTTAAAAACGGCGGGCGCGGCCCGCCCTATGAGTAAATTGCCGATAGATTATCGATAATGGGATAGGGCGGCCCATGGCCGCCGTTTTTTGTTTAACATGGTCGATGAGAAAAAATTTATATGAAAAAAGCGGGTGGTGAGCAGAAAAAGCACTATTGTGAGCAGCCGCCACGGTTCTGATTCCATGTTTGGTTGTGATCAGCAGAACATGCCAATTTATATGGAAGAAGGTGGTGCAGGCTTTCCAGCCTGCAGGCTGATGCACAGGCCAACCGTCATTTTTTCATATTTCGTTGTGTTTCTGAGAACATGAGAACCTTTGACCATCGCTCTATACTTAATGGCGGGTTTTTTTCAGAATTTATACAGATTTGATTCCCTTAGACAGTCACCGGTGACCGCCGCCATTTAAAAAAGGCATAGACTGCAAGTCCCGCCAGTACGGCGCCGAGGCCGGTGAGGGCGGCCATGGGTCTGCTGAAGATGGTAAAAAGGATGATCCAGATATTGCCAAGAATAAAGACAACGGCGGTGAGAGGATAGCCTAGTGTTTGATACGGCAGGTCTTTTCTCGGCTGCCGATGCCTGAGAACCATCAAGCCGCCGACGGTCAACATGGCAAAGACGGATAGGGTAAAGCCGATGAAAAGCAGGAGGTGTTCGAACGAGGCCGTCAGCACCAGGATGATTGCCAGGGTGGCCTGCAGGGCGATGGCGTTGCCGGGGGTCTGGCGCCGGGTGCCAAGTCTGCCGATGCTGGGAAAAAACAGGCCATCTTGAGCCATGGCTAAATAGACTCGGGGACCGGTCAGCATCATGGCGCTGATCAGGGACAGAAGGCTCAAGGCAATGGCCGCAGAAAAAATCTGGCTGACCCGGTGGCCGAAGAGAGCCAGGGCGGCTTTTTCTCCCACCTCCAAAACCCCGCTCATCTCATGAGGGGGAAGTCCGTAGAGGAAGGTAACATTGAGAAAGAAGTAGAGGATGGCGACCAGGAGGGTGCCGATGATAAGGGCCCGGGGAATGTTATGGGCCGGCCGGGAGATCTCGCCGCCTATGTAGGCCGCCGCATTCCAGCCGCTGTAGGCGAAGGAGATAAAGATCAGGGAGATAGCAAATTCGCCGGAAAAGAATATGCGGACATCCGGGGGTTGGCCGAAGTGCTCCAGCGAACCCCGACCCCAGAAGAGTCCCAGGATGACAAATCCGAAAATGAGACTGATCTTAAACAACGTCAAGACGTTCTGTACGCGGCTGCCGAGTGACAGGCTATGGCGGTGGATCAGGGTGAAGGCCAGGATAACTGCGGAGGCAATCAAAGTAAGCGGTGAAAAGGTCAAAACCTTTATCCCCCGGATGGTCCAGATATATTCCGAGGTGGGGCCGCCGTTCAGGCCCGCCAGGAAGTACGCCGCAAAGGCCATCGAGGCAGCGGCAATCGGGGCGGAGAAGCCCACCAGCAGGGAGATCCACCCCGAGAGGAAGCCGGCCAGCTCGCCAAAGCTCTCCCGTAAAAAGACATACTCCCCACCCGCCCGAGGATAGCGGGATCCGAGTTCTCCGTAGCACAGGGCCCCGGCCAGGGCAAACAGCCCCCCCAAGACCCAGCAGCTCAGCATGGCCCAGGGATTCTGCAAATCCTTAATAATAAATCCGGAGGTGGTGAAGATACCTGTCCCCACCATATTCGCCACGACCAGGATAGTGGCCGAGGGCAGGCCGATCTTTTCCAGCCGGCCCTGAACCACGGTGGTATCGTTGGCATTTGTCTGCCCGATGCCGCTCATGCCTTATTTTACCTCAAAACTGAGACTGGCCCGATACATATTCTCATCGCACTCTGTTTTATCGGGATAGGGTGTTTTATGACCGGCGATAACCAGCCAGCGGCCGGGTTTATCCAATTTCAGGCGGAACTCACCTTGAGCATCGGTCTTCCCCACCACTGCAAATTGTTTTTTGGGATCGGGCCACTGGGTGTGGGTTACCGTTATTTCGGCTCCAGGCAAGGGCTTGCCTTGAAAGAGGACTTTCACGGGAAACTCTCCCCCGGCTTTCAAGGTGTTGGGGGCTTGCAGCGGCATCACCTCGAGGACGCTCTTGGCGCTCTGGTGGTAGCCTTGGGATTGTTTGCCGACATCAACCAGTGTTTTACAGGCCATGTCAAAATGGAAGCAGAATTCGGCATCGGGAAGTTCTTTCTTTGTCTGCATTTTCATCCCCTGGGGAGTGCGGCAGACAAATCCTGGCTTCATCTGGGCCGAAACCAGGTAAAAACCCGCCGCCGGGGGGACGAATTCATAGCGGACTGTAGAGATTTTGGTCAACGGCAGCTCTTTGCCGTCAGGACCTATGACCTTGACGGATTGGAGACGTTCGGCTTTGATCTCTTCGTCTTTAGGAAATTTATGTCCGAAACCGACCTCCACCTGGAGGGGTTTACCGATCTCAACCGTGGTCTGGTCAGGCATCAGCCAGAAAAAATGGGCTTGCGCCGGGACGGGCAGGGCCAAGACGAGGGCCAGGGAAAAAAGAATTAACGACCTTTTCATAGCTTACCTCACTTTGGTATTGAGTTTCAAGTTTCAAGAACAGGGTGAACTGTTACGATTTTTTGTGGTGGTTATTCCGACAGGACAAAATGCGGACCGCTCAGGCACCGCCCGACAACAATCATCCCCAGCCATCTTTCTTTTTCATCCGCCAACTTGGCCATAATATCACTCAGGGTCCCCTTGACAACTTTTTCTTTTTCCGGATAGCCGGCGTAGTAGACCACGCCGATGGGCAGATCCGGTGGATTATATTTCTTTAAGGTTTCTACCAGATTGCCCAGTTCTGAGATACCCATGTAGAAAACCAGTGTTCCGGGATAGCGGGAGAGGTCACGGGCCAGGTCGTCGCGGTCCTGCTTGCCAAAAAAGGCATAGGGGGTGGTCTGGGCCACAAACCGGGCTCCGGCACCGGTGCTGGCGCGCTTGAGGGCCGCAAAAGAAGCGGTCATGGCGCCGACACCGGGGACAATCTCGAACTGGTCATCGCTTAATCCCTCGAGCAGCCAGAAACCCCGGCTGTAGACCGTGGGGTCGCCACCGTCAAGCAGGACGATGTTCTTCCCCTGAGCGAGCATAACTTTGAGATTTTTGACATATTCATCCCGTTGGCGGGACTTCTCGGCGATGACCGCCGAGCGTTCTTCAGGTTTATAGGTATGCAGGTCCTTCATCCAGATTTTGCCCTGGTGCATCCAAAGATCCTTCCAGGGGTCTTCCACCTTTTTGCCTTGTAGGTACTTTGCCAGTTTTTTTGCCGACTCCGGGTGGGACAATACCAGATCAGCCTTCTGGATGACTTCAATAGCTTGAAGGGTGAGGTACTTGGGGTCGCCGGGGCCGGTACTGACCAGATAGAATTTGCCGGGACTTACTGAAGCGGCCAAACCCGGCATCGCGCCGCAGGCAACGAGGAAGATGGCTATCATCGCCGCCAACTTGAGTTTTTGCTTCGACATGTATCATTCTCCTTCGCAAACAAATAAATACGCAGCTTTATTCTTCGGTATACTTGGCAGCCAGGGGATCTTTGCCATTCGGGAACATGGCGCCGAATGGCTCAAAACGGTGGATATCAAAAGCGGTGCAGAACTTCATGCCCTGGTTGCTGCCGGTGATCATCAAGGGCCGGGCCGTCTCCAGATTGATCGAACCATCCGGCAGGCAGGCGGCATCGGCGACCTCGCAGTGTACTACCTGCCCGACAATCAGGACAAATTGCGATTCCTCATAGAGTTTCCAGAGCCGGCACTCCATCCAGGCATAGCAGCCCTCGATCCCTGGGGCCTTAATTTCTACCGATGGTTTGGCCGACAGACCGGCCAGGATAAATTCATCCGCCTCGGGAGGGCTGAAACGGGCGGTGGGGATTACTTTGTCGGCCAGATCGGCCCCTGCCAGATTGACGACGAATTCCCCGGTAGCACGGATGTTGTTCAGGGTATCCCGCTTCCAGGCTGAGGCCAGGCAGATCAGGTCCAGGGGGCGCAGCACTGGCATGATACAGGAATACGGGGCGATATTTCGGACCCCGTCGGCGCTGATAGTGGAGATGAAGGCAACCGGCAGCGGCAGCAGAGATTCCCGTTTAAAAGGTTTGATGATCATGCGTTGACCTCTCATTCAGGTATAATGAAAAAAAGGGGCGCGGCGCACCGCGCCCCGAGTGGTCCGATTATTAATCAAAGATTTTTGAGATAGTCCGCCAACCAATCCCCTGTCTCAGTAGCGCAGCTGGATACCGCCGTAGACCGTTGCGGTTGGCATGGGATACCCGTAGCTTTCCTCATAATGATTGCTGAACAGGTTGTCGACGCCGAAATAAAGAAACCCTTTATAGCCCTGGTATTGCATCACCGGATAGCGGCCTTCGAGATTGAGGGTGGCAAAACCTTTCAAAGGCAGATAGGAAATGCCGGTGATGGTTTGATTTTTTATAGTTAGCTGGGGCTGGTAGGTATGAGAAACTATCCGCAGGTAGACCTTGGCTTCGGCCTCATTCGATGCGCGGTAGCGCATCCCCAAGTTAACCTTATGATCCGGCAGATCAACCAACTCCCGGACGTCGGCGTCGAGGGGATCCGGGCTGGTGCTGGTCTGCTGCCAGGTATAGTTGGCAAAGGCGGTCAGGTTGTAGGGCAGCGGCAGGAGTCCTTCGAGCTCTACCCCCCGGAGCTTTGCCAGGTCGATGTTATACACCACCCGGCTGGGCCGGTAACCGAAAACGGTGCGGATGTAATTATTCATATCATAGTAATAGGTTCTGAGCCGCAACGACGCGGACCAGGGCAACTGCTGGAGTATACCGGCCTCGTACTGCATACCGAACTCCGGCGACAGGTAGCCCATTCGATTCGCGGGTTGATAGCCGGCACTGAACCAGTATGATTCCGGCAAGGTGGGAAAGCGGGTGCTGAAGTTGACCGACAGATAGCCCTCGGTGGTGTCGGTAGGCCGGATGGTCAGAGTGCTTTTGGGGCTCAGGGCATCTGCCCGCAGGGTGGGAACAATATTCCCGGTGGCGCCGACTGTAGGAGCGGCGTCATAGTTGTCGTACCGCAGCCCCAGATACAGCTCAAAGTATTTCCAGAAGGGCATCGCCGCATCGACAAAACCACCATGCAGTTTCTGAGCATCTCTCGGCCCGGAGCTGGCAGTGGGCAGGGTGGCATAATAAGCTGCGTTTAAATCACTATAGTCGGTGCCGCCGTAGCCGAAATAATTGCCCTCCAGACCGAAGCCCAGGCGGACCTTCCCGGGCTGCTGGCGGATTTTAAAATTCCAGCCCCAACTGTCTTCATCCCAACTACCGCGTTGGCCGATCAACAGGCTCGGGTTGTTCATGGCATACCAGAAGTCGTTGCGGGTCGCCTGGAAATAGAAGAGACGGAAGGTGGCATCCCCAGTCCAGAACTTCTGTTTCGCCTCGAAATCCCACTCCCACCGCTGGGTATAGGAGTAGCTGTTGTCGCCAAAGGTAAAACCGTTTTGAGGATTGCCGCTGTAGGTGACCGGCGGGCCGTAGAGACCGTCCGAGTCGCTCTGCGGATAATCGGGGTTGTAGTACGGGGAATCGGGCCGGTTGTAGACGATCCAGCCGTTTTTCTGTGATATGTAGCGCACGGCACCGGTAAGACTCAGATCAAAGGGGGTGTTATAGGTCAAACTGGTGTTGAAGTTGACCCGATCATGGACAAAGTTGTTCCTGAGATAGCCCTCGGTGTTGCCATAACTGATGCCGATAACGTATTCTACCGGCCCTTTGCTGCCGGTATGAAGCAGTCGGTAATTCTGGGTATCCCAACTGCCCCAATAAGAATCGAGGTAAATCTTGGGTTCCTTGCTACCCCGTTGGGTGTTGATGGTGATGACCCCGCCCAGGGTATTGCCGTATTCCGCCGACAGGCCGCCGCGGATAATCTCCAGCCGCTCCAGGTCCTGGGGCGTAAGGGTGGACCAATCCACATAGAAGCCGCCCTTAACCCCGGCCCCTTTAAAGGTGCGGCCGTTGAGATAGACCTGGTAGCGGGATTCATCAAATCCCCGCAGGGACAACTGGTGGCTGCGCACCCCCAAGAAGGACCGGCGGCTCATATCTACCCCGGACTGTTCCTCGAGATAGCCCGGCAGGTTCATATAAGGGCCGATGCTGATATCCTCTTTGGTGACCACGGTACTGGTGGCCGCCTTTTCCTTATGGGCCAAGACCTCAATCTGGGGTAATTTTGCCTCCTCCTCAACCTTGGCAGCGGCCTCTTCCTTCACCTCGGATTCCGGCTTTATTTCGCCGGCTTCCTCCCCCGGAACCGGCTGCACCAAAAGCAGAAGCAGAAGAATCAGGACTCCCCACGTTCCAAACCATTTTCTCTTCACCTCTGTTCTCCTTTATCCCTCCAATAGACAGACGTATATTTTGGCAAACAGCCCTGCATTTGTTGAGAAGACAAGGCTGTATGGATGGCCGTACAGTCCTCGGAACAACGTTTTTTTCTTCCTGCAAGTCGCTTTGTCGCCTTACTGTGAAATATTTCTTAAATTTTTGCACAAAAAAAACCACGAAGACCCTTCTTGAGAAAAGCAGGCCTTCATGGCTGATTTTTAAAATATTTTAAATACTTCTGTGACTTCAGAGAGTTTTACAAAACTCCATTACGAAAATTCATATACTACATTACACTCTGCTGTCAAGGTTTTTTTAAGACCGTTCCCGGTTCCTGGCCAATAAGAAAATAATAGCGTTTTCCCCATAGCTTGTAGCTGCTTTTGGTAGAATGAGAATCACATCGGAATCAGGCGATACACCTCCAGCAGTGGCAGGTGGTGTTGCCTCGCCAGTTCCCGGCAGGCCTCATATTCCGGCAACAATCGGCGGCGGCCGCCGATGTCGGCTACCTTTACTCGCAGGGGTCCATAAGGGGTGTCGATAGTCTCCAACCACCGTTTCACCGTCACCCGTTCTATTTCCGAGACTCTCACTCCCAAGGTAGTAGACTCATCAAACAGGGTCTCCAGCATAACTTGCCGGGTCTCTAAGGGAGCTATGACCGTAAGTCCGACGCCAGGACGGTTTTTTTTCATTTGCAGCGGCGTATAGGCTACGTCCAAGGCTCCGAGTTGGAAGAGTGTGGCCATCAGATGTTCATACCATTCGGGGATCATGTCATCCAGATGGGTTTCCAGCACCAGAACCCGCTCCGAGGAGGCTGCGGCGGCGGCGAGGCGTCCTTGCATAAGACGCAACAGGTTGGGCTGGGTCGCCAGATCCCGGTCTCCGGCACCGTAGCCCACTTTTTCCAAAACGATCGGAGGTAGAGGTTGGAAGTTGGCGTTCAGGCCTTTAAGAATGGCGGCGCCAGTAGGCGTCACCAACTCGGCCTGTATGTCCACGCCATACATCGGGGCGCCTTCGAGCAGCAGGACGGTGGCTGGCGCCGGGTTGGGCAGCAGACCATGGGCACATCGAACCAGACCCTGACCGCAGGGAAGAGCTGAGGCATAAACCTGGGTTATTCCCAAAGCATGATACGCGAAGGCCGTCCCCACCAGATCCAAAATAGAATCGACCGCGCCGATTTCGTGAAAATGAACCTGCGTCAGTGGCTGTTGATGTACCTGAGCCTCGGCCTGGGCCAATAGTTGGAACATTCTTAAGCTGAGTTCCTTAACTTCTTGAGGCAGCGCCGCTTTGGCAATCAACCCGACTATATCCTGATAGGTGCGGTGGGGTTGCGACTCGGTAATCTGAAAACTGACCTTGGTTCCGGAAAGATGATGTTTGGCAACCTTATGGCAGTGGGCAGTATAACCGGACAGCTTTAACTGCTGAAGACCCTCCCAGAGCTTCTCCGGCTCGAGTCCGAGGTCAATAAAGGCCCCCAGCGTCATATCGCCGCTAAGACCTGAGAAACAATCAAAATAAAGGATGCGGTCAGTTGGCTGTTTTCGATGCTTCGACATGTACCTCCACCTCTTTAATAGCCCGCAGGTCAGCTAGGCGAATGATGAAAAGCAGATTACGGTAGCGGATTCTCTCCCCGGTGCGAGGGATGTCTCCTACCTGCTTGATCAGAAAACCACCCAGGGTGTGATAATTCCCCAGCGGCAGATTCAACCCCAGATTTTCGTTGACGGCTTCTATCTCCATGCGGGCGTTAATCAGATAGGCGCCGTCCCGGAGTTTTTGGAAGGGGCTTATTTCCTGGTCAAATTCGTCGGCAATGTCGCCTACGACCTCTTCGAGCAGGTCTTCCAGGGCAACGATGCCTACGGCACCCCCATATTCATCTACCACGATTACCAGGTGAATACCTTCCTGCTGCATCTCCACCAGCAAGCGGTCGGCTCTTTTTGTCACGGGGACGAAACGCGCCGGGCGGATCAGCTTTTTTATCCCGAAAGCAGGGTTTTCTGCGCCCAGCAGATCGAAGCTATGCAAGATGCCGATAATATTGTCGATGCGGTGACGATAGACCGGCAACCGGGAGAATCGGCCCCGACGGAATTCTTCCAGGGCCTGGGAAATCAGATAGGTTTCCGGTATTGCCAGGACTTCGATCAACGGGATCATGACCTCTTTGACCGTTGTCTGGCTAAAATAGAGGATCCGGTGGATAATAGTTCTCTCTTCGGTATCAAGATCGACTTCGGCCCCGCTGGCTTTGACCACCATCTTAAGTTCTTCACGGGTGACAAAGGGGGCCAGACTGGTGCTCCGGGCACCGGTGAGCAGTAGTACCAGTCGACTGAAGGAGGCAAAGAACCAGGTAATCGGCGCCAGCAGGATTGAGGCCAGCCAGACGAAGAAACTAACCTTCTGCGCCATCCGGGTAGGTCGTAGGCGAGCAATGGATTTGGGCAGGATCTCAGCAAACAACAGTATTATGGGGGGCAGGGTCAGCATCGCCGCTGCTTCTCCTGTCCGACCGTATATATCAATCAACAGAGCCGATACGAGGACGGTATTGGCGGTTTCCGCTAGATTAGAGCCTAACAGGGTGGTGGCAAAGAGTCTTTCCGGCGCCCGCAGCAGTTTCTGGGCCAGGATGGCCTGGCGTTGACCATTTTCGGCCAGATGCTGCAATTGACGGTGATTAGCCGAGACCAGAGCGATTTCGGAACTGGTGAAAAAACCCTCCAGAAAGAGCAATAGGAGGAATATAGTAACGTACAGTAAGATGATCATGACGTTTCCAGGGAAAGCAGGAGCTCCAAAATCCTGGTACCTTTCATGCGCAGTACTTCAAACTTCATCCCGTCATGAACGATGGCGTCGCCTTCATGGGGCAGTTCGCCGAAGAGATTAAAGACAAATCCTCCTAAGGTGTCAAACTCTTCCATGGGCAGAGTCAGACCCAGAATCTGGTTCAGATCGTCCAACGGCATCCTGCTCTTGATCAGGTAGACCCCGGGCGCCAACTGTTCCAGGAGTTTACCGGCCTGCTGGAATTCTTCCTCAAATTCTCCAAAAAGTTCCTCCAGGATGTCCTCTACAGACACCAATCCGATCAGACTGCCGTATTCGTCCACCACCAGAGCCAAACGGATCTTCCGGGTCTGCAATTCACCCAAGAGATCAAAAGCCCGTTTATTTTCAGGCACATAATAGGCCGGCCGCAAAAGTTTTTTTAAACTGACCTGGTCGACCGGGGCCTCGGGTGCAAAGCTCAGCAGGTCTTTGGCATGCAGGATGCCCACTATATCCTCGGGATCATTGCCATATATTGGTACGCGGGAAAAACGCGCCTGTTTGACGGCCTTGATCAGCTCCGCTAATTTCATGCTCAAGGGCAGATAAAAGATATCCGGTCGGGGTACCATGATCTGTCCGACAGTGGTTTCGCCCAAACTCATCAGGTTGACGATCAGTTCCCGCTCCATTGGAGCGATCAGGCCGACTTTATGGCTATCTTCGACCATCCGGAGGAAGTCGTCTTCCCGGACCAGATGTGATGGGGGAGCAGGTTTTAACCCAAAGAAGGACATCAGCGACCGGCTGAGAGTAAGCAGTACTACCCGAACCGGGGTGAAGAGTGGCATTACCAGGGTCAGAGGACGGGCAATCAACCGCGCCCAGAATTCCGGATGGCGCAAGGCAAGGGATTTGGGAATGATTTCGCCGAACAAGAGCAGGGCGGGAGCCATCAACCCCATCGCTACCCATTTACCCTTATCACCCCAGATATTCAGAGATAATGAGGTAGCCAGAACGGTAGCCACAATTACGGCCGCTTCATTACCGATAATAATGGTGGTCAGCAGCCTCTGCGAGCGGGACAGGAGGCGTTCAATCACTCCCCCAATCTGGGGATGTTTGCTCTTAAGTTTGATCCGGGCCAGAGGACTTAAAGAGAAAAGGGAGGTTTCCGCCAGAGCGAAGAAACTATAACACCCTAAAAGAAGAGCCAGAGCGGTCCATTTCAGCCAGATTTGTTGATTCAAGGTCGGTGAATAAAGGTCAAAGGTGTTGATTTGCAAGGATAGATCCTTCGCCTGCGGCTCAGAATGACAGGCATTGTTATTCTGGCCGCAGCGAAGAATCCAAGGTTACTCTCTCTTATGAAGGCCGCGAAGCTATGGGCCTGGTAGTCGATCGCGCCCGGGAGGAGGATTTTTTGGTCTCTTCCCGGGTCGGCAGACGGGTCAAAGCTACCTGAAGCACTTCGTCCATATTCTGCACCAGGATAAACTTGAGCCGGCGTTTAATATGCTTGGGAATTTCAGTCAGATCCTTCCTATTGGCCTCCGGAATGATGATTTGTTTGATACGGGCCCGCAGCGCCGCCAGGGCTTTTTCCTTCAAGCCGCCGATCGGCAGGACTTTGCCCCGCAGGGTGATCTCGCCGGTCATGGCCACGTCTTTGCGCACCGGTATCTGGGTCAGGGTTGAAATGAGGGCGGTCGCCATAGTAACCCCAGCCGAGGGACCGTCTTTGGGAATAGCTCCGGCCGGAACATGCAGGTGGACATCCAACTTTTCGTAAAAATCCTCGGAGAGATTAAATAACTGTGATCGGGCGCGGGCATAGCTTAACGCCGCCTGGGCCGATTCCTTCATGACTTCACCGAGATGGCCGGTGAGAGTCAACTGGCCCTTACCCTTCATAAGACTGGCTTCGACAAATAATAGCTCGCCGCCGAATTCAGTCCAGGCCAATCCGGTGGCTACCCCAATTTCGTCCTTTTCCTGCTCTGCCTCCGGAAGATAGCGGGGCGGCCCTAAATACCGGTGGAGATTACCCCGACTGATCGTAAAGGGGCCTTTCTCAGCTTCGGCGATGCGGCGTGCGACTTTGCGGCAGAGACTGCCGATCTCACGTTCGAGATTGCGTAAGCCCGCTTCTTGAGTGTAGTGACTGATGAGTTCCCGCAAGGAGTTGGGAGTAATAGTCAGTTCGGTCGGGTTGAGGCCATTCTCCTGCAACTGTCGGGGGAGGAGAAATTTTTTGGCTATTTCCAGCTTTTCCTCTTCGGTATAGCCGGCCAGCCGGATGATCTCCATCCGATCCAACAGCGCCGAGGGTATAGGATCTACCAGATTAGCGGTAAGGATAAACATGACCTTGGACAGATCAAACGGAACATTAAGATAGTGGTCGCTGAAGGCAAAATTCTGTTCCGGATCCAGGACCTCCAACAGGGCGGCGGCCGGATCGCCCCGAAAATCCTGGCCGATTTTATCGATCTCATCCATCATAAAGACCGGATTGTTGACCCCGGCGTTCTTCAGCCCCTGAATGATCCGGCCGGGGAGAGCGCCGATGTACGTCCGCCGGTGACCGCGTATTTCAGCTTCATCCCGGATGCCGCCCAAAGAGATGCGGGTGAATTTCCGGCCCATGGCCCGGGCAATAGACCTGCCCAGAGAGGTTTTGCCTACTCCCGGCGGACCCACGAAACAGAGAATGGGGCCTTTCATCTTCTTGTTCAACTTGCGGACACTCAGGTATTCCAGGATGCGGTCTTTGACTTTCTCTAGATCATAGTGGTCGGCGTCTAAAACGGTCTTGGCCTCTTTTAATTCCAGTTTGTCCCGAGTGTTCCTGCTCCAGGGGACTTCCACGAGCCAATCGAGGTAGGTCCGCACCATGGTGGCTTCAGCGGCGTCAGGATGCATCTGCTCCAGGCGGGTGAGCTGCCTTACCGCCTCCTCTTCCACGCCCCTGGGCATGCGGGCCTTGGTAATCTTCTGCTGATATTCCTCAATCTCATCGGGCCGCTCCTCGAAGTCGCCCAACTCCTTTTTGATGGCGCGCAGTTGCTCCCGAAGAAAATATTCCCGTTGGCTCCGGTCGATCTCCTCCTTGGCCTCGGATTGAATCTTGGCCTGCATCGTGGAGACTTCCAGTTCCCGCCTGAGATAATCATTAATGCGGATGAGCCGGTGAATGGGCTCACGCTGTTCAAGAATCTCTTGCGCTTCTTCTATTTTAAGATGCAGGTTGGAAGCGATCAGATTGGCCAAACGTCCAGGTTCATCAATCGATTCCAGAATAGAGCTCATCTCCGGTGACAGAATGCCCTTCAAAGACAGAATCTTTTCGGTCATCTCACGAGCGTTGCGCATCAGGGCTTCTGCTTCGATGGAGATTTCCTCCATTATCTGTTCGGTGATCTGCTCCTGGGTGGCTTTCATAAAAGGCTTTTCTTGCAGAAAGGACTTGATCAAAGCCTTGGTTAACCCCTGCACCAGGATTTTCAGCCGACCATCGGGAAGCTTGAGCATCCGCATGATCAGGCAAACCGTGCCGACCTGATAGATGTCAGCCGGCTCCGGATCATCGATATCCGGATCGCGTTGAGTCACGAGAAAAATTAATCTGTCTTGGGCCAACGCAGCTTCAATGGCCAGAACAGAGGATTCCCGACCGACAAAAAGGGGCAGGATCATGTTGGGAAAGACCACGATATCCCGAACTGCCAACAGCGGCAATTCCTCGGGAATATTTATTTCCGGAGATTCGTCTTCTTCTGGGTCCGGCATACCCTGTTTAAATTTTTCAGGCATTAGTACTCCTTCAGTTCAACCGCGGAGCGGCACTTTGTCATCATTAATATAAGTGCTCTTATTAATCTATGCAACTAAGATGTCAAGTTTTGCATTCTTAATTTACTGATAGATAAGGTTAAATTGTGCCTGGCCAACACCTTTGACAAAAACAGTCGTGGACTCCTGTTCCCCATTTTTTCCTTAACGCCTAAAAAAGCTGCATGAGCGGCTGCACCGGCGTTTCATGTTTCTCAATGAGCCTTCCCCTGATCGTAAATCCGCTCTGACTCACCTGTCCTTGCAATTTGGCGGAGGTAATCTATAATAAATTCGAAAGTGCCAGAGGAATAATTGAGATGCCTGCCCAAGCCCTAATTATAATTGACATGATCAACGATTTTTTGAATCCGGCCGGTTCTCTCTATGTGGGAGGGACGGGACGGGCCATTATTCCCTTTGTGGCCGCCAAGATGCAGGAAATGCGGCTGCAAGGGGCCTTGATTGTCCTGCTGACTGACGCCCATGATCCGAACGATCCTGAGTTTAGCCGCTTTCCACCCCATGCGGTCCAAAACACCTGGGGGGCAGAACTCATTGGGGAGATTAAAGCCGTTCCCAGTGATGTCCGGGTGACCAAGAAACAGCTAAGCGGAATGCTCAACACCGATTTGGAGAAAATCCTGCAGCGCCAACAGATTAACGAGGTGCATTTAGTGGGCGTCTGCACCTCTATCTGTATCATGGAAACGGCGCGCGACTTGGATCTTCGGGGTTATCGGGTGGTGGTTTATCGGGACGGGGTAGCTGACTTCGATCCTGGTGATCATGAGTGGGCGCTTAAAAGGATGGCGAGACTCTTTGGCGTGCAGGTGGTTTAAGCTAAGAAAGGGAAGAGGGAAAGGCTTATCTCCTAGTCCCTCACCCCTCTTCTTTATCCCCTGTTTTAAAACCTGGTTATATGGATTTACATCGTCTCGAAATTTTCTGCAAGGTGGTGGAGCTTAAGAGCTTCACCCTGGCGGCAGAATCGCTCTTGCTATCACAGCCTACGGTGAGCGAACACATTCGCGCTCTTGAGGAGATAGTTGGAGAAAAGTTGGTGGACCGGCAAGGGCGGGAAGTACGGTTGACTCCGGCAGGAGAGATTCTGCAACGCTACGCTGGCAAGATGCTGCGTCTGCGGGAAGAGGCGCGTCAAGCCCTGGCCGATTATCGCGGGGAACTGCTGGGGAAGCTGGTTATCGGAGCGAGCACTATTCCAGGGAGCTACCTGCTGCCGAAAGCTATCGGCGCCTTCAAGGCCAACCATCCGGCGGTCCAGATCACCTTGAAAATTGCCAATACCGCTGCGATCGCCGACGCCGTGATCAAGGGCGAATTCGGATTGGGTCTGGTAGGATTAAAATCTCCGGTAAAACATCTGAACTACGAGGTGCTGTGCCCCGACGAACTGACTTTGACCGTCTTTCCGGAACATCCTTTTTCGGTAAAGGGCGAAGTGGAACTTCCGGAGCTCTATGAGCAGCCGTTTATTATTCGGGAACGCGGCTCCGGGACGCAGATGGCGGCACAACAGATCCTGGCGGCCCACGGGTTCGAGTATGCCAGGCTCAAGGTTGCGGCGCAGATGCCTAACACCGAAGCGGTACGTCAGAGTATCAAGGCCAGGGTAGGTATCGGCATCCTCTCCCGGTTGGCGGTGGCGGCGGATATTGATTACGGGGCGCTCACGGCAGTAAAAATCCGAGGAGTCGAAATGCGGCGGCCTATCTATCTGGTCCAGCGACAGCACCACCAACTGCCGCCTATCTATCAGACATTTGAGGAGTTTTTACGGCTTGAGAGCGGGAAACCGTTGCCGGACCCGGATCTGATTAATGCATGATTTACCTGCAGGATATGATTTTCGGACTTATGAGCGCTGGTTCCTGGACTTTACTCAGGGATATCTTCAGGGAAGCGATTTTGATACGGCCAATATCCGGATAAAAATCAACCATACACTTCGGGTGCTCGGCTTTGCCCGCCAGATTACTAAAAACCTGGATCTCACGCCGGTCTTGCAGGAAATGGCGCACCTGGCGGCCCTCTTCCACGATATCGGCCGGTTTCCACAGTATGCCCGTTATAAAACTTACAATGACAAGGTTTCGGTTAACCACGCCACTGAAGGCGTCCGGACCATGAAGCAGCATGGCGTATTGGCCGGGTTTCCACCCCAGAGTCAACACCTTATCCTGGGAGCCATTGCCCTGCACAACCGGCGTTTTTTACCCAACCAGCTACCAGTTAAAGTTAGACTGCTTACTCAGATTGTCCGCGACGCTGACAAACTCGACATCTTTGCGGTTATGCTGGCGCATTTTGATCCCCGAATACCCTATAATAAAGTGGTCAATCTGGAACTTAAACCCGATCCGGACAATTATACCCCGGCTATTCTGGAAAAGGTGCAGGCCCGGCAATCGGTGAATTACCAGCATCTGACGTGGGTGAATGACTTCAAGCTGATGTTGTGTAGTTGGCTGTATGACCTGAATTATCCTGTCAGTCAAGGTATCGCCAGGGAAAAGGGTTATCTGGATAAGTTGCTGGAATATCTTCCAAAAACGCCAGAGTTTGAGCACCTCGGAAGGCAATTACGGCAGACCCTGCAAGATGACCTTGACAGATGAGACAAAATAAGTAAAATGAATAGTCTGAAAGAGGTTGAACCTGATCATTTCAGCTTATCATCCTGACAATATTGCATAATTTTTAAGTTACAGGTTAAGCCCTGAGTACTTGGGATAATTTCAAGGGAGGATTAGTAGTTGACCAAACACCGTTCAGTAATGAAACGCGACCGACAGAGCAAGGTCCGGCGAATCCGCAATCTAAGCCGTAAAACCCGGGTCAAGAATTTAGTTAAGGCTGTTCGGACGGCCGTCTCGCAAAACCAGCCAGAGCAGGCTCAGGCTGCCTTACAGAAGGCAGCACCGGTAATCCAACGGGTTGCCGCCCAGGGCACCATGCATTGGAAAACCGCAGCTCGCAAAATCTCCCGGCTGACCCGCCACATTAATGCCCTCTCTTCGGATGCCTAAGAGCCGGCAGAGGGCACAATTCCAAGATAACCTTTTCCAAGAGCAGGTGGGGGGGAGCCATTCCGGTTTTAAAACCTAAATCCGCTTCGTGCAGGCGGATGAGATGATCCTGGAGTTGTGCCAACCGGAAGCCACCGGCCTGCCTTTGCAGCTTTTCCGCCACGATACCGGGCAGCTCCAATGTTTGGGCAAGTTCCTTCGATCCCAGCCCCCGTCTCAACGCCTCGCGCGTCCGCATCAGAAGACGGACCTGTCGGGCCAACATGACCAGGATAATAGCTGGCGGCTCTCCCAATTCCAGGAGCCGGTTCAAAACCTTGAGGGCCTTATCCGGCCGGCTCTGACCTAAGGCATCAACCAACTCGAAGATCGAATGGGTGCGGCCATGGCTGCTGAGCTGGGCGACAGCTTCGGCCGTAATCGTCTGCTCTTTCCCGACATACAAAACTAGTTTTTCCAGTTCCTGATGCAGATCAAGCAGATTAAAGCCGACTGCCTCGATGAGTTGCCGCGCCGCATCCGGACTCAGCATTTTTCCCAACTGCCTGGCTTCCTTCTGCAGCCATCCGGGTAATTCATTCTCGCGCAGTCGGAAAAACCCCAAAGCCGCATCCTGCTCCTGGAGGCGCCGCCAGATGCGGTGCGTCTGCACGTCCTTACTCTTGAGTCCTATGGCTACCAAGACCAGGCAGGTTTGGGAGGCCGGGTTTGCCAGATAGCTCTCCAGGGCGGCCAACTCCTTGGCCTTGTAGCGCTCCATACGCCAGATAATTACCAACTGCCGACCACCCCAGAGCTGGGGAGACCTCGCCTCCGTTAATGCTTCTAAGAGACTGATTTCCCCTGCTTCCAGGCTGGTTCTGGCCGCCAAATCCTCTTTTTGGGCCAGCCAATCCTCCAGGCGCGTCAACGCCCGTCGGACGAGAAACTCCTCTTCCCCATAGAACAGATAAACCGGTTTGAGGGCCGAGATTTTTAAGTGACGTTCAAGCAGGATATGGGACATGAATATGGTCGCAGTACGGCATTACCGATTAAATGGGAAAAAAACACCTGCACAGACCAAAAAGCCTGTGCTGCCAGGAAATGATTTTCATGGCTTGTAGTGCTTTTTAAAGAATTGCAATGAATGACTATTAGAGCAGGACGTTAATCTTGTCGTAGACCCGCTGGGCCAACCGGGCTGAGGCCTGCCGGATGCCCTGGGTCCGATTGGCCTCACCGATGGAGTAATAATTTTCTGCGACATAGTCCGCCTTGATCATCTCGGTGCTCTTCCAGATCACCTTATTCTGTCTGAAGTCCTTTAGAGTTATCTCCACGGTGACGGTCACCCGACGGACGAGGGACCGGTCGATGTCGAGGTAGGCGGTTGAAGAATGCTCCAGCTTTTTAATGGTTCCTAGGAGGAGATAATCTGCACCCTCATCCCCCGGTTTGGCCCGGACGGAGCCCCCGTCCCCAAATGCCCGCAGGAGATCATTGGCAAAGATGGTTTCCAGGCCGACCTCCATGGAACGATTTTCAAAGGGCGGAATAGCTATGGTGGCTTGCGGCCGGTCCGCCCCCGCCGGCGCCGATCCCACCACCTGATAACCGCAAGCCGACGTTAACCCTAACAGGCACACCATGAGAAACGTCAACCGTCTCCGACTTACACCACGTCTGAATTGATTACTGTCTTGCATACAACCTCAATTGAGTCCTGAATGCGGAGGACTAAAAAGTACCGGGCTTAAAAGCGTCGCGTCTTTCGCCGTCAGTCTAGTTGTATTGATATCAGCGGCTGTTAGACGACAATATTGACCAGTTTCCGACGGGCCACTACCACCTTTTTAACCTGCTGGCCGGCCAGCAATTCCTGGATACGAGTATCCGTTAGGGCCAGGCGCTTGATCTCTTCGTCGCTGGCGGCGGCCGCCACTTCAATCTTGCTGCGGAGCTTGCCGTTCACCTGGATAACCACCAATCTAGCGTCGGCCGCCATGGCTGCGGCCTCGGCCTGGGGCCAGGGTTCGTGATAGACCGAAGTCGGGTGGCCCAGATGATGCCACAATTCTTCGGCCAGATGCGGCGCCATGGGGCTGAGAATGAGTATCAAGACCTCAATCGCCTCCCGCCAGACGGAGGCGGCCAGATGGTTGGAGGAGGGATCAGTCGCCGGTTCCTCACGGGCTTTATAGAGATCATTAACCAACTCCATGAGGGCGGCAATAGCAGTATTGAAGTGGAAACGCGCTTCAATATCGCTGGTGGCCCGATGGATGGTCTGATGCACCTTCTGGCGCAGCCGCCGCAGTTCAGGCGACAGTTCGGCGCCGGTTCCGCGCCAAGGGGGCGCCGATTTTAAGGATTCAAGCAATTCCTTCACCAGGCTCCAGATTCGATTGAGAAATCGGAAGGCCCCGGCCACCCCCTGGTCCGACCATTCCAGATCTTTTTCGGGCGGCGCGGCAAACAGGCAGAAAAGTCTCGTAGTATCAGCGCCATAGGTCCCGATCAATTCATTCGGATCCACTACATTGCCCTTGGATTTGGACATCTTGGCGCCATCCATGAGCACCATCCCCTGGGTCAGCAAACGGGTGAAAGGTTCATCCACCTGGATATAACCCAGGTCCCGCAGCACTTTGGTGAAGAACCGGGCATAGAGCAGGTGTAGGACTGCGTGTTCGATACCACCGATGTATTGGTCCACCGCCATCCAATAGTTTACCCGGGGCCGGTCCAGAATCCCCTCCTGATAATCAGGACAGGCGTAGCGCAGAAAATACCAAGAGGATTCCACAAAGGTATCCATGGTATCCACTTCCCGTCGGGCCGGCCCCCCACAGACCGGACAGATAGTCTTGGCAAAAGAGTCTAATCTGGCCAGGGGCGAGCCGCCTTCCCCGGAAATCTCCACGTCCAGCGGCAGCCGGATCGGCAGGTCTGATTCCGGGACGGTTTGCATTCCACAACGTTCGCAGTAAATAATCGGTATGGGAGCACCCCAGTATCGTTGTCGGGAAATCCCCCAATCCTTCAACCGGTAGTGAATAGAGCGTCGACCCAATCCCAAGGTTTCGAGGTGGGCGGTAATGGCATCCTTGGCCGTCTCGCTGGCCAGGCCGTCAAACTGTTTGGAATTGACCAACACCCCCGGATCCTCATAGGCGGCCGCCATATTTTCGGCTATCAGGGTATGGTCGGACGGTTGAATCACCACCACCAGGGGAAGATCGTACTTTCGGGCAAACTCAAAGTCCCGCTGGTCATGGGCCGGCACCGCCATGACCGCGCCGGAACCGTATTCCATAAGGACAAAATTAGCCACATAGATAGGCATCCGCCAGCCGGTTACCGGGTTGAGGCAGTAGCGGCCGGTAAAGACGCCTTCCTTCACCAACTCATCCACTACCCCTTTGCTCCGATCCCGCTGTTTCCAGATTTGGATAAATTCCTGGACGGCCTGTTCCTGGCGGGTTCCCTGGGCAAGCCTGGGGGCCAAAGGGTGCTCCGGGGCCAGGCTCATGAACGTAGCGCCAAAAAGGGTGTCCGGCCTGGTGGTAAAGACCGTGATCACCCCATCCAGGCTCTCTATGGCAAACTCAATCTGGGCGCCATGGGACTTGCCGATCCAATTACGCTGCATAGTCAGGACGCGTTCCGGCCATCCGGGCAGACGGTCGCAGTACTCCAACAATTCTTCGACATAGTCCGTTATCTTAAAAAACCACTGTTCCAGCTCCCTTAGGGCCACCGGCTGGTGACAGCGCCAGCAGGCGCCATCCTCCACCTGTTCATTGGCCAACACCGTCTGGCAGTGGTCACACCAGTTCACCGGCGACAACTTTTTATAAGCCAGGCCGCGCCGGAACATCTCAATAAAGACCGACTGCTCCCAACGATAGTAGTCGGGGTCGCAGGTGGCCAATTCCCGACTCCAATCGTAGCTGTAACCCAGGGACTTGAGTTGCCGCCGCATGTAGTCGATGTTCTCATAGGTCCAGGCGGCCGGGTGCACACCGTGGGCCAGGGCGGCGTTCTCCGCCGGCATGCCGAAGGCGTCCCAGCCCATGGGATGCAGGATATTGAATCCTTGCATATGTTTGTAACGGGCCACCACGTCGCCGATGGTATAATTGCGCACGTGGCCCATATGAATCCGCCCGGAGGGATAGGGAAACATCTCCAAGACATAATATTTCGATTTATCGGACAGCTCAGTCACCCGGAAAAGATCCTGCTCTTCCCAATACTGCTGCCATTTAGCTTCGATAACCGCCGGATTGTAGCGCGTCTCCATGCTACGTTGTGCTCCCGCTCAGTAAATTAACGGTATATTTTCGCTTAATTTTGATTGTGGGGCAAGTTAATTGATTCACGGAATTGATTTGAGAAAGAAGTCAAGGCATGCCATAAATGCAAGTTTTTCTGCGCGGCAGAATCGTTTTGAGATAATCATCCGTTGCCTCAAAGATCGGCTCAACTCGATTTTGCTGCCTCATCAAAGGGATGATCTTGGTACGCACTCCCATGCCCCGCGCCTCAACATAACCATAATCTCGCAGCACCTCAACAATCAAGGGATTTCTTGGTGAGCGCTGGCCAGCGATCATTTTTTCCACCGTCATAGTATTCTGTAAGGCGCCGGGGCTGATGAATTCCATGCGGTCCGAATAACAGCCCACCTCGATATCCACTGATCTGGTCCAGTCCCGATGTGCCAAGGCGTTAATGCACGCCTCGCGCATTGCCTCCAATGGATAGAGCCAACGCCGTTCTCGTCTGAAATTCTCATTAATAATGTCGCTCTCTTCTGAAACGAAAGGATGGACGATCTCTGCAAATCGATCAATAAGGCCGAAACCAGTATCGGTCAACATCCTCTCTCCGCCTTCATTAATATGCCATAGCCCCACTAGAGGCCCGTCAAGAACTCTGTCAAGAAGAGCACGATAGGTCTTGTCATTCCCTTCAAAAACCAGGACGCGGATGCCGGACTGCCGCAAAAACCGCCGTGGAGAAACACCGAAGAGAAGCAATCCCGCGATCGTGCAAACCGGGGTAGATTCCAGGACCTCCACCATAAATCCAAGGGCAATCAGACGCTGAATCCAGGCACCATCTGACTTTGGGACATCGAGGTCATGGATGACGTTGATAAAATAATCTCGCAGCCGTTCCAGGTCCAACGACTTGAAAGAAGTGCCGGCAACCGGCAGCAGTTCCGGATGCAGAATCCCGCCGCTGGCAAAAAGCCTGGCCTGCTGTTCTCTGGTAGCCGGTCGTGAGGTGCTGCCGACCCTAATGTAAATCTCTTCCCTATTGTTGTGGCGAAGAACATAAGGCTTTGTCGTTCCCAGAGGGAATGATACAATTGCAACCCTTTTCCCTTCCTCCAGTGCAACTTCTTCATAGAAAGGGATGATCATCGGATGGACTTTAGCAGCAAAGACAGTATCCATAACCCATACCTCAAGGTTGCGACGCTGGATGCCGCTGATTGTCCCGTCATCTTCAACACCGAGTAGTATCATGCCACCCCGGAGATTTGCCATGGCTACAATTTCCTTAGCCAACTGCTCGGGGCGGCAGTCATCGCGTTTGAACTCTACTCCCGAGTTCTCCCCGTTGGCGATAATCTCTAAAAGCTCTGCTTTTAACATGCTTCACCTCTATCAGAAGCCATATTTCTCCTTCCGTTGGATGAAGGCGCTTTTACCTCCCTCCAAAATCTCCGCCGCCTTCTGTTGAATCTCGGGAAGATCAATCGCTCCCTGCAGCTCTTCCGGTATCTCGCTATGTCCGTCAACAACCTGAAAAACCCCAATCCACTCTGCATCACCAAACACCGGGATGTTCGCATTGTGGGTAGCGAACAGGAATTGCCGGGCAATCTTTGCCGACCGCAGTTCGGCAACAATTCTATCTGCTATAAATGCATTGTCCAGGTTGTCTTCAGGTTGGTCCATAATGAGAGGATCCAGATTTTCCAAAAGGAGAATGTGTAAGATGGCGGTACACTGCTGCCCGGTGGAAAGCTTATCTAAAGGACGATAGTTCTCCTTTCCCGCGGGTGACACGTTCAACTCGATGGATATTGTATCGGGCAGTTCAAGCTCCTCGATTTCCATTAATTTTGCGAGGGGCAATTTTACGAGGGCCTCGGCAACAGATTGAGTGATTCCCCAGTTGGGCTGCTTTAGCGTACCTACCCCATTGCGAATCATTTCGGCCAGTTTTAGGGGAGAGAAATCTTCTGCCGCCTCAATCCAGGCTAGGCGTTTGAGACCGACCCCCTCAAGTCCGCATGCATTTAGAAATTCCATCAGAGGTCCTCGATCCGCCTCAGGGGAAACGGTTAACCTGAGCTTGCCGGTTAGTCTCCGATTCACCTTTTTCAAGGCTCTCTGTAATTGGGCAGACCTTTGCGCTCGGGCCTCTGATAATTCACTAAGGAAAGCTCTCCTCATTCTAGACAACTCGGTTTTAACTTCGTTATGACTGGCAAGCAGGACCTCTTTCGGTCGAATCCGCTCGATATCTTTAAGTAATGTATGATATTGCATACCGATCTCTGGTCCACTGCGTCCCTCGTAGGAAGGTATCTCTCTAAAGGCCTTCTCGAGGGCCTCCTCTTCGACCCTGATGGAAGCTGCAAGGGTTTCTTGCAATCCAAGTATCTTATCCTTTGATGCAGCGATCTTCTCCTGGGTTTGCTGGACAAACCCTCGAACATCTCTTGTCAGTTCATCGAGAAAAGTCCGCATAGATTGTAAAGCTGATTCATGGGGAAGACCTTTGAGCGTGTTATCACTAAGAAATATTGTATCCGGAAGGTTATTTTCGACCCCGATAAAAGCGGTCTCCAAGTTCTCGATCTCTTCGCTGACACGTCCAGACAGACGTTTTTCACTCTCAAGCAGGGGAATAATCTTCAATTTCTCGTCCAACCGCAGCTTTTTAAACTGTTCCACTTGCTCCTGCAACTTTGGCAAACGAGAGACTTCATCCTCCACTTGCGCCAGATTCTCTTGTTCCTGTAGGATGGCTTTCCGGTTGTCTTTCAACTTCCTAGCGATCTCTTCAAGGCGCTGATCCAACTGCCGGTTGTCAATATCCAAAAACCGGTTGAGAAGTCTAAGCCGCCCCTGAGGGTTCTGAGCAATCTCATAAATCTCGTTCTGTCCGTAAATTTCTATACGGGGCAGCACATCTGCAGGAGAAAACGCCGAGGGATTGCCGAACTCGTCTCTGACCGTGGCGCTTTCCCCATAGCGGCGGGAAATCAAAAAACGTTTGCCATGCATGGCCGACGATCGGATTGTCAGTTCTATACGCCCCTTCTCTTTTCCCAGATTTTCACGGATGATTTCATCATGTTGTTTCTGGGCGTTCTTAGCGAGAGGTCGGAGTTCCAAGGCATAGCGGATACATTCCAGCAGAGTCGATTTACCCGTACCTCTTCCACCAATCACTGCGTTGAGATGCTCGGAGAAATCGATTTCCAGGCCATCCAGATAGCCTCCGGTAGACTTCACCGATTCGATGCGGGAGTAATATTTTTCTGGAACATCAGAGTTCAGTCTTACTCGTGACTCCGGATCCAGAAAGGCCTGCTTGAATGACGCAAAACATGGCCTGGTCATTTTTATAAGGCACGAAGCTTTAGGGTTGCGGAGATCCTCAGGGCGTGCCACGTCCTTGGCATTGATAATGGCAATCGGCCGCTCCCTTCGATAGTCCGGATTTCTATTGAGCAGTATTTGGCGATAGCCGTTTTCCTCTTCATTTTTTAGATCATCCAGAGCTCCCGGTATTTGCGCGGCCTTAAGCAGAGGGTTTCGCCAGACATGTTGAAGCTTTCGAAAAAGTACGCCATTGTCATCGATACAATGGGCGGCATAGGCAATTCCGCCTAACTCATTAACTTTGGAGAACAGATCATTGCCGCCCAGATTCGAAGGCCAAATCCCGGCGGCTGGATTGGTCAACCCTAAGGCTCCCAAATAGCGGGTCAACTGGTCTTTGGATGTTGTCTCGGGAAAAAGGCAGACAAAATGAGCTTTTTCAGTAGAAGCAATTTCAAAACCGGGGAAGACAACGATTCCTTCCTGGGCCATTAATTCACGGATGGCATCGACGGCATCCACATTGCCATGGTCGGCTAATCCAATGATAGAGATTTCTTCTTCACGACATACTCTTAAGAGTTCGCGATTGTACTCATCTTCAGTCATTCCATGAGCATCACCCCGGTAATTGATATACATAGCAGAATTCACCTGAAGGGCACACTTCCAAAAACGGGCTTTAGTATATTTTTCGGCCATTTCGAGCTACCTTCGGCTTCGGTTCCAAGGCTGAACACCCGCATCAACTACTCACCCGGCTGTACATCCTTGCATCTACGGCGAAAACGCCTCGTTCATAGACCAGGAGCGGGTTGAGCTCGATCTGGTCCAACTGGGGATTCGAGGTAGCCACCCGGGCGAGGGCCTTCATGGTCAGCAACAAGGCCTCCTGGTCCAAAGGGGGAAATCCCCGGGCACCCGCCAGCAAGGGATAGCCTTTAATTGAGCGGATCAACTCCCAGAGTTCCTCATCCGCCGCCGGCAGCAGGCAGAACTGTACATCCCGGTAGATCTCGGTGAAGACGCCCCCCAAACCGAACATCAGGGTGGAGCCGTATTGGGGATCGGTCAGGATACCTAAAATAACCTCCATCCCTCCCGGTTTGGCCATGGGCGAGACGGTGACGCCGTCGATGCGAGCCCAGGGAACATGGGTAAGGGCGGTTTTGACCAAGTCTTGACACTCCGAGCGGATCTCGTCCTCGGTGGTGAGATTGAGACGCACTCCGCCCACATCGGTTTTGTGGGGCAGGTCAGGAGACCAGATTTTCAAGGCCACCGGGCTGTCGAACTGTGCCGCCAGGGTTACGGCCTCATCGGCAGTGGTGGCCAAGGGACAGGCGGCCACCGGAATTCCGTGTTTGGCCAAGAGGGCGGCAGCTTCACTCGGCGGAACCAGGCTTAGTTCCTGAATGGCAGAAGGCTCAATCGGTCCCACGGTTGGCATTGGCTCAAAGCGGAAAAACTGATGCAGGGCTCCCAGACCCCGTTCCGGCGTCGGAAAGACGGGAATACCTCGCCGATGTATGAGCGGGACCTCCTGACGTTCCACCTCGGCCCCGCCTAAAAAAATCACCAGTTCCTGAGCGTTTGGGGTAACGATCTGGTGGGCGCCAGGAACCGGATCGCCAAAGATAACTACGAGGTTGTCATATTCCACCCGGGAAGCGTCGATGACCTTGGCATAGAGGCCCGGATCGCTCATGACATCGCCGGTGAGGTCCACGGGATTACCCACGGCACAGTGCGGCGGCACTATCTCCCTGAGCTTCGCCTGGAGGACGGGCGAAGGCGGCGGCAGTTGGAAGCCTAACCTTTCCGCCGCATCAATGGCCAGGATAGCAGCCCCCCCGGAGCTGGTGATATTGAGCAGCCGACGGCCACGGGGTTTGGAAAGATAGGCCAGACCCTTGGCAAAGTCGTATAGCTCTTCAATCGTCTCGGCCCGGTGCACCTTGTACTTGCGGAAGATGGCGTCATAGACTGCGTCTTGACCGGCCAGAGACTTGGTATGGGATTCAGCCGCCAGACGGCCTTGTTTGGTGCGGCCAGCCTTGAGGATGACCACCGGTTTGGTAGCCTCGGCCAAGGCATCCAGAAAATAGACGGGCCGTTTTACTCCTTCGATATACAAGGCAATGACCTTGGTATGGGGATCCTGATTAAAATACTGAATGGCGTCGGCCTCATCGATATCGGCCCGGTTGCCCAGGCTGACGAAGACGCTGACGCCCAGTAGTTCCTGGGAAGCCCAATCCATCAAGGCCGCCCCCACAGTACCGCTCTGGGAGATAAAGGCCATGGCGCCCCTGGTGGTCAACAGCGGCCAGGAAGCGCAGAGGTTATGGTGCGGGTTGTTGATACCCTGGCAGTTGGGGCCAATGACCCGGACGTTATGACGCCTGGCGGCTTGGGCCAACTCCTCCTGAAGTTTTTCCCCCTCCTCCCCGGCTTCGGCAAAACCACCGGTGATGACAATGGCACCTTTGACCCCGGCCTGACCGCACTGTTCTATAGCCCCGGCGACGGCGCGGGCCGGGATGACAATAACGGCCAGGTCCGGGGAGCTGGGTGCGTCGCCGATCTGTTTATAGGCTGCCAGCCCCAGGACCTGGTCGGCCTTGGGATTGATAGGATAGATAGGCCCGGGAAAACCGGCATGAATCAGGTTATAGAGAATATCATGGCCGAGTTTGCCCGCCACCGTAGAGGCGCCGATGACCGCGACACTGCGTGGACAAAAAACAGGTGTTAGGCTGTTGATATTACGCATAACTCCTCCGAATAAAGTTAACAACTGGCAGATTCAGCTTACTACATGGGAAATAGCCACCGCACCGGCTGGATGCCGGTGCCACCGGTATAATTTTCATGGTTTGCGACTGATCTGCATGAAAACAGTGCTTTTAAAGACGGCGGGCGCGGCCCGCCCTATGAGAAAATTGCGAATAAATTATCGATAATGGGATCGAGCGGCCCATGGCCGCCGCTTCTGTTTAACATGGTCGATGAGAAAATATATATGAAAACAGTGGGCGGTGAACAGCAAAAGCATTATTGGGAGCAGCCGCCACGCTTCTGTTTTCATGCTTCGTTGTGTTCGGCAGAACATGTGGACTTGTATGAAAGAAGGTGGTGCAGGCTTTGCAGCCGGCACGCTGATGCACAGGCCAGGAGGCCTATGCCACCAATTATTCTTTCATGCTTCGTTGTGTTCTTGAGAACATGTGAACTTGTATGTAATTACAATTACTTATGAAAAGCTTCATAAGAGTTGCGAGTTTAAAAAGGGGATCATGATATCTGCAACTATTGGATAACCCGGAAATATATTCCCTTTTATTTTAATCTCGGAACTTGAAACTCGAAACTCTAATTACTGAAAATGAACCGGAATACAAGGCAGATGTTACCACAAGCGGTCTCTTCTGACAAAAGAGAAATGCAATATCTCAGTTGCTGGGGACGAATACCAGATTTCCCTCTATGGATAAGTCTGTCGGGGTTGCAGTGCTATGGGGAGGGTGATGAGCGACAATTATAATTACCGGCGGATGCGCATTCCAATCATTTCGGCTAGTGAATACAATCCAAAGCGGCCACCTTGAGGGAAAACGTTGCTGGATATCTTATGACAAAAAAGTGGCTGATTAAGTCAAGGATGAAGTAATTTTTTTCATAGAACCTCCGACGCCGTAAGCTGGCATCGGTTTATCTCTGAGGGGGTCAATTTCAATGGCGATTGGGGGTCAGTTTTCAGTGTAGATCTTCAGCAATGGAAATAAACTGATGGAATTCGGTCCGTCGGCCCCGTTCAAACCCTTCCGCCAAATTGGCCATGACTGATACGGCCGACCGCCTGATCTGATCCCGAAACCCAAAATCCCGAGACAATTCCCCCTTCGTGGCAACCAGGTACACCCCCTTCGCCAGCTCCCGAGCCTTCTGCCAAGCAATCAAATCTTCGAAGCGTTGTATTTTACTCAGTCCTCAGTCCTCGCTACTCGTACCTGGCTTTATCGTCGCAATCCCTTCTAATCAGGCCAAGGGCAGTAACGAGGGCCGAGGACTGAGTGGTGAAGCTTCCTCAACCCTTCTGCTTCTCCACGGACGCCCGGAGACCTCCTAAAATGCGGGAGAGTTCCTCGGTCATGGCATGCAGCCGGGTAAATGTTTCTTGATCAAGATAGCCAATATCAAGGGCGAGATAGAGATGCGACCGTAATTCGGCGCAAGAGGATTTGGCAATGGAAATAAACTGATGGAATTCGGTCCGTCGGCCCCGTTCAAACCCTTCCGCCAAATTGGCCATGACTGATACGGCCGACCGCCTGATCTGATCCCGAAACCCAAAATCCCGAGACAATTCTCCCTTAGTGGCAACCAGGTACACCGCCTTCGCCAGCTCCCGAGCCTTCTGCCAAGCAATCAAATCTTCGAAGCGTTGTATTTTACTCAGTCCTCAGTCCTCGCTACTCGTACCTGGCTTTATCGTCGCAATCCCTTCTAATCAGGTCAATGTTTCTGAGCTTGCTACTCGAAAATGAGTGCAAAGTGAGAGCCAGAAGGTCGCAATCCCTTCTAATCAGGTCAATGTTTCTGAGAGAAGGATTATAATGACTACAAATACGTATGGATAATGTCGCAATCCCTTCTAATCAGGTCAATGTTTCTGAGTGAAAGGAGAAACAAATGGAAAAGTTGGCAACTATTACGTCGCAATCCCTTCTAATCAGGTCAATGTTTCTGAGATTTACGGGCATCAAAAATCTCTTAGTTGGGGATATGAGTCGCAATCCCTTCTAATCAGGTCAATGTTTCTGAGGGAAAATGAAAGTAACGTTAATAGATGATAGCAACTATGTCGCAATCCCTTCTAATCAGGTCAATGTTTCTGAGAATAAAATGAGAAATTGTAAAAGTGCAGAGCCTGATGTCGCAATCCCTTCTAATCAGGTCAATGTTTCTGAGTGTAGCTCTACCACGTCTCCGGCGACCGCTTTAGCGTCGCAATCCCTTCTAATCAGGTCAATGTTTCTGAGTGATCCCGGGCCGGAGCAAAGAACAAAGAAAATGAAAAAACGTCGCAATCCCTTCTAATCAGGTCAATGTTTCTGAGTCTTTTATCTTGATAAAAGAAAGATTCTTGGAGAACAGTCGCAATCCCTTCTAATCAGGTCAATGTTTCTGAGAATTGCTCTCCCTGCGGTAATTTGCGTTGAGGAAAAGTCGCAATCCCTTCTAATCAGGTCAATGTTTCTGAGAACAATGCTCCAGAGTTTACTATCCTGCCTAAGTCGCAATCCCTTCTAATCAGGTCAATGTTTCTGAGAAGGCTCGACCCGGCGGCCATCAGGGAGACTCTTCATAAGGTCGCAATCCCTTCTAATCAGGTCAATGTTTCTGAGCCAACCAGGCGAGTAAAAGGCATAGATGTTTGTGTTTAGTCGCAATCCCTTCTAATCAGGTCAATGTTTCTGAGGGCTGATCAACAGCGTGGCCGAGGCCATGGAGGCGTTGGTCGCAATCCCTTCTAATCAGGTCAATGTTTCTGAGAGCACCCCCTCCAGCGGGCTGGTTTTGTTGGAAAATAAAGGCCAAAAACACGTATCTAGGCCGCATACCCCCCGCCACAGCTTGAGCATCTTGTGAAATATCCAGATTTGCCAATTAATCCGTAGAGTTATCATTTAATGTATCTTTTTTGCCACACTGAATAATTTCAACACCTTAGACGATTTCAGGAAAAACCCCGGAGATGCGTGCAAACGTGCAATTGTGAAAATTGGCTGCGTGATTACACCACGATCACGTCTTCATCATCCCGGACCACACCCCAACCGCTGATTTCGATGTTGTCCGTGCAATGTTGGCAGAGAAAATAATACCGCACGCTGTCATCATCCCAGTCTATGATCTCCTCGATGCCCTTCTTCAATTTTAAATACTGCCGGTCGTCTAGACGGCATTCAAAAACGCTTTTCTGCACCCGGTGGCCGTAATTGCTCAGCATCTTGGCCAAACGCTGGCGGCGGCGGTTGTCGGTAATATCATAGGAGATGGTTATAAACATTAGACCTAAGCTAGTAACAGCATGGGGCAGTTTGGCATTTTTGTCAATACTTTTTTTCGTGAGCCGTTGAACGTGAGCCGTGAGCCGTGAGCCGTTGGACATGAGCCGTGAGCCGTTGGACGTGAGCCGGGAGCCTTTGGGCGTGAGCCGGGAGCCTTTGGGCGTGAGCCGGGAGCCGGGAGCGAAGAATCAGCGGTACGAGAAAGGGAGATAAGCAGAGCCGTCGTTAAGGAAGCGGACCAGGGCGCGCACCTGTTCCAGGCAGATCTGCCGGTAGGTCAGGCGCCGGCCGGATGGCAGGTAGAGGACTTTTTGTTGTAGGCGGGCCTCAAAATGGGTGATAAATTTTTTCATACCGGTATGGACCAGGAGAATGGGGTAGTTCTCCCGGCGGGACTCGGTTTCGGCAAAATCAAAAGCCGCCGGCTCCCGGTCTTCAGGGCGGTAGAAATCGGTGGACCGAATAATCCGTTTGTTGACCACCTGCACCACCACGGCATCCACCAGGACAGGGCGAAATTCCTCCATGAGGTCCAACACTAAAGACGGCCGGCCATATTCCACACTATGCAGGCAGCCCAGGTAGGGATCTAGACCGGCTACATGCACCTGGGTCTGCACCACGTTGGCCAGGAGCGTATACCCCAGACTTAACAGCACGTTCACCGGGTCCTGCGGCGGGCGGCGGTTGCGGCCCGAAAAGGTGATGTCATCCACCCGGAAAAGGTGCTGAAAGCATCCGAAGTAGCTGGCCGCCCCGGCCCCTTCCATGCCCATGAGGCTCTCGATGCTGTCGCAGGCATCCGCTTGGTTGGCCAAGCGGCGGAGCTGATGGATGGTATTGGTCAGGTCGGCCTGATTCAATCCCTGATTCTGACGGCGCAGAAAAATCCGGCAATTATTGAGCTTGCCCTTGACATAGGACCGGGCCAGGGCCAACCGAATGCCGGGATCGTCCAGCTTCTGAAACTGTCGGCGCCGTAGTTCGATATTCTTGCCAAACTCCGAGATAAGACGGCCGCGGTATTTGCCATAGTATGACAGAAAAACCGTATCGATGCCTTCCTGCAACAGAAAGGCGATGGCGCCGGGAGAAAGCTGGACCTGCCCCATGACCACGACCTGCTCCACCTTGAAGGCGTGCACCCAATGGACAAGATTCCCTTTTTTTTCAATGACCAGGCGGTTGCCCTTTTTGGTAAGCGTGGCGCCTTGATCGGTGAGATAAAGTATGGACATGGACGTGAGCCGTAAGCCGTGAGCCGTGAGCCGTGAGCCGTAAGCCGTGAGCCATAAGCCGTGAGCCGTGAGCCGTAAGCCGTAAGCCGTGAGCCGCGGTGACTAATGTTATCCCCTGGCTCTCTTGGCAAGGTGTTTTTTCAGGCCGAAGGTAACTGCCAGGCAGTCATCCAGCAAGGCATTTATTTCAATGAAATCCTTAGGGACGTGAGCCGTGAGCCGTGAGCCGTAAGCCGTGAGCCGTGAGCCGCGGTGACTAATGTTATCCCCTGGCTCTCTTGGCAAGGTGTTTTTTCAGGCCGAAGGTAACTGCCAGGCAGTCATCCAGCAAGGCATTTATTTCAATGAAATCCTTTTCTGTTAGATACCTTAAGCGAAAGGCAATTTCGAGTTGGGTGTCCAATTCATTGAGCGAGCCGATGCAGTTCGAAAGATAGTTATAAAATTGCTGGACAGTGCGGTCCGCCGCGCCTTCCGCGATGTTGGATGGCACAGAGACAGCAGCCCGGCGGATTTGAGCGGTCAGGCCGAATTTCTCTCCGGCAGGGAAGGCCTCTGTAACTCGATAAATATTTTCAACTAACTGCATGGCTTTCCGCCAGGCGTCAAGTTTCCGATGTGGTTTGGAATTTTCTATTATCATCTTTTACGGCTCTCGGCTCTCGGCTCACGGCTCTCGGCTCTCGGCTCACGGCTCCCGGCTCTCGGCTCTCGGCTCACGGCTCCCGGCTCTCGGCTCCCGGCTCACGGCTCCCGGCTCACGGCTCTCGTTCTAGATTTCCAGTATAAAGGCGGTCTTGCCAGCCGAGTCGATCTTACGGCAGAGGGTCCCCAGGGGCGTGTTAACGGTTTCAACCCCCGCGGCCGTGAAGAAATCTGATAATTGCTGTTCGTAGCGGGTCAGCAGAAGCTGGGTTTCCCGGAGTTGTTGGCGGAGTTTGACGTATTCCTGGAGCAGGTGCTGGAATTGCAGCGAGTCCAGGGTAAGGCCGGTGGGGGCGGCAGCGCCGGGCTTGAGGCCGTGGAGGTGGATGATGGGCGTGGGGTAGAGGTTGACGGCCAGGTCAAAGGCGCAGTTGCAGGCCACGGCGGCGGTGATGTCCGGGATGCGGGCGCGGATCTTGGGGCAGCTCATGGGGTGGCCCCGGAGGCGGGATTTCAGGAACAGGGTCGGATCGGCATTGAGGCAGCGCTGAAACAGTTCGTTGACCGCGGCGGGGCCGTTTTCCAAATGGCCGACGGTATGGATCAGGACCAGGGTCTCGTCCTTGGTGAGCATGGAGGTCTGGTTGACCTTATCGGCCAGGGCCTTGAGGACCGGGCATCTGCTCAGGAGATACTGGAACTGAGTGTCCTGGTCCAGATGATAGATCTCCGGAACTCCGGGCAGGGGCGCCGGAGAAGGGGCGGTTTCCCAGGGAGGCTCGGCATCAAGCTTCCCGGCAGCCGCCGCCGGTTCCGGCCCGGAGGCGGGAGCGGCGCCAGCCTGGAGGCGCTGGATAAGGGCGTAGACGGCCCGGCGGGGGGCCTTGGCCACGCTCTGGAGCAGTTCCAACTGGTCCTCCAGGGGCCGGCCGTCAGGGTGCAGGAAGACGGCCCGCCGGCCGGTGCGTTTGTGGAAGCCCAGGGGGAGTTTAATAAGGTTGCCCAAGCCGCCTTTTTTGACCGAGGTCTGTTTGGGGAAGACCTCCACGGTGACTTCCGCCGGCAGAGGTTGTATCCCGGCCAGGAGCAGGTCGCCGCATTTTTTGGCAATCCCGGCCGGGATGGGGGTATCCGGAAAAATCCAGGCGTGCCGGCCCTTGAAGCCGGAATCTTCCAGATACACGGGCAGGTCGTGGGCCGCGGCCAGGTCCACGAGGCGGCAGGCGGCCTGATGGAGGCGGTCCATCAGGGTCTGCCAGGCCCGCTGGCTGGTGATGGCCTTGCGGACGGCGAACTTGGCCAGGTCGAAGTCCAGGGCCAGGAAGTTGACAGTGTTGTCCAGGCGGACGGGATAGACGCCGATGGTGTAGTTGCCCAGGATATGGTTCTCGGCCACCTTGAGGGTGAGGGGCTCCTGTACCGGGGTGTAGCCGGTTTCGCCGGTAGGGCTGGCCCACTGGCGGGCGTAGACGCCTTCCCGACCGGCAAAGAGGGCGGTGAAGGCGACGAGATGGTGACGGCCGGGGAGGAGTTGGGGGCCAGCCTGGAGGCCCTCTTCGGGGAGGGGTTCCTGTTCTCGGCCGTCCAGGTCCCGCAATAAGGCGTTGAAGGACGGGTCCTGAGTAGCAGCGAGGCCCTGCTGAAAGACCTGGCGGGCGCGCTCGGGGTCCCCCTGCTCCCGCAGGAGCTCGCCCCACTGGCGGTAGGCCTCCACGTCCTCGGGCGCCCGTTTCACCCGGTTGGCCCAGACGTGGGCGGCGCGGTCGGCCCGGCCCAGGTCCTGGTAGATGTCGGCCAGGCGGGGATAGAGGGCCGGGTTGTCGGGGTTGTCCCGGAGGGCCAGGTGGAGTTCCTTGACAACTTCATCGATGAGACCCAGCTCCTCGAGGAGATCAGCCCAGACCAGGTGGAGAGCGGGGTCGCGGAGGTCCCGGGTATCCCGGGAGAGGGCCAGGGATTGGGCCTGGTCGGGTCGGCCAGAGGTGAGGGCGGCATTAACCTGTTCCAGCAGGGTATCATTCATGGCGTTGCATTCCTAAGGCCCTGGCGAGGCAATGGGTGATCTGCCGCATCAGGATTTCATCGGCGTCACCGAGGCTGCGGGCTGCCATAGTTTTGTGGAGCGTGATGATTTTGTGGGCTCGGAAAACTGACGAACGTTTGAGGCCGGTAGCGGGGAAAGAGGGATGATCGGTGGTCAAGATATAATCGCTGGGAAGCACAACATCAGGGATGACGGACGAGATAAAAAGAAAGACGGCTTCATCCAGTTTTCGCAAAAGGGAATCAGGGGTCAGGATCAGGGCCGGGCGCAGTTTCTGGGCGGAAAGATCAGTAAAATGGTAGAGCCGATCTCCTGATCGGCATAATGGGTATTTGACCAGAACAATGCTGCCTCGTCGGATCACTCCCGGAGCCATGTAGCCTCCCCCCCGTCGGTGGGGCCGTAGATATCTTCGTCGGCATCGGCCAACCAGTCAAAACTGGAGGATTGCATCGCCAGAGCCATAAGTTCCGCCGATGGAATCTCGTCGGCAAGGATTGCCGATGACCTTAAACCCCGCCGGGCGATGAGGAAGGCGGCGAAGGTTTCCAGTTCGGCTTTTTCCTGGGGGGTTAGTTTATTTAAATAGTCATTGAGGGAGGAGGGCATGGGAGTTCCTCTTATTTAAAGACATAGGGGCGCCGGGAAGGGGGGGGTGGCGGGTATTGGCATGTCCGGTGTTAATAAGGTCAGGTTTTAGCATAAAAATATTGTATGTGGTTCATTTATATCAGTCAATTTATTTATGGACCGACCTGGAGGTCGGTCCTACCAGATGGGGTTGATTGATTCATAGAGCCAGGGGTAGTCTTCGGGGTGGACGGCGAGGCCTGCCTTTATGGGATTATTTCGGATATATTGCCATTTTTCTAAGAATTCGGCGTCATTCCTGACAATTCTATCATAGCGTTCCGGCTGCCATATGGGGCCTGGCTGGCCGCGAAGCTGATTTATGCTGCGGGAGCTATATGTTTTGACGCTCTTGATGATTTTTCCCAGGTTGATGTATTCATCCTGGAGGGTTGGAAGGGGTTGAGCCAGGAGGTGGACGTGGTCAGGCATGATGACGGCGGCGAAGAGCAGCCAGTGTTGTCGGTCCCAGAACCGGATAGATTCCAAGGTGATGGTTCGTTCGGCATTGGAAAGTTCCTGGGGGTTTTTACACCGCCAGGTGATGAAATAGACACTGCCGGGATTTTGCCAATGGGGCAGTTTGCGCCGAGTTGCGGTGAAAGATGTTACCTTCGGGAAAAAGTCAGCTGCTGATTTATCTTTGGGCATAATGAATGGTTCCTTCCCTGGCAGCTCAACCAACGGTAGGCACAGACCTCCAGGTCTGTGCCTGAAATAAACTCACCTGCCAAAAAATTCCTGAAAGGTGTTGATATAATCTCTTAGCTTGGTGGCGAACCTTTCGGCACCCATAGGACTGGCCGTATAGCCGGCGTGGTTGATGTCATTGCGGTCATTGCCCAGATCACGAAGTTTTTTTACTATTGCCGGGTAACTTTGAATGGCTGCAATAATCGCAGCAACTTTCTGACGGTTGCTTCTAGCCGGTTCGGCCCATTCTTCCTCTGGGAGGTTTTCACGCAGGATATGAATTGATTGATTCATCAAATGCCGAGAGGTTGGTGTAACCAGGTCATCCTTGAGGACATGTAAGGTAAAATAACTGATTAGGGTTTCTTGGAGGATAGTAAACCCCTGCTGGATCAGATTATGATCCGCACACCATTGCGCCGCTGCCAAGCCATCTCGGACATGATCCCCGGGGAAAGCAGCCAATTCATGCTGCACTTTTTCTAACAGATTTATATAGGGACGCTTTCCAGGCAGGCCGACGCATCTTTGCAGTGTGTCTTTCAGTTCTGAAACTATCGGGCTTATTTTCAACCCGCGGCAGGTTGCGAGAGACAGACTGAAATTATTTAATTGTGCGGTGACTTTTTGAAATGCTTGCAGTATTTGATCCGGCCTTTTGATTTCCCTTCTTCTCTTTCTGACTTCGTCTGCAGCCAACTCACAGGCAAGGGTTGCATCTCCGGCTTTGATAAAGCGATCCAAGGCAGTCGTCCACTCCAGCAGGACATCAAATTCGGTCAGGTCAAAGATAGGCGCGGTGTCCCCTTGCTTGGCTTCAAAAGCACCGTAATAGATTCCCTGGATGGCAATTTTTTTCATAACGCGGGCATAAGATAAGACGACAATGGCCAGAAGAGGGATGGAGCGGAAACCATGGGTAATGTCGAAAACCACTTCGTCGCCATCTCGCAATTGCTCGATTATTATCTGGAAAATCTGCCAGATTTCCTCCTGACTTTTACCTTCGGGAATAGCAATATCTTTAAACGAAGGTGCGAGTGACAGCCTCTGAAGCCGGGATTGCAAACCTGCCTGCGGGATAACGGCGCCGCTTGAATCCGTGTGGCCGTTATCCAGCCAGTTTTTCTGATTGGCTTCGGCGGTGGTAAAGATCAGGATGCGATCCTGTGGGGTCCAGTTGGCGCAGAAGGATTTTATGGTGGCCTCCTGCACAAAGCGCACTCCAGGTGTTTCACAAGCTGCAAAAGTATAGGTGCAAGGGTGATAATTGGTGGTGCCCAGGAAAGAGAGATAAAGTTTGGCCATGATTCACCCTCCGTATCTCCGAAACATCTGGTGCTGGAAATAATGCAGCAGTTTGACAGTCCCGTCGGGGAGATGTTCCTCGAGGGCCTGGCGGCTGGTGGTGGCGTAGACGGGGATGAGACCGTGCTCCAGAGCAAAGCGGACCATCAGGTAGGTGGCGCCGAAGTCCCCCTGGATGAGGACGTAGTCGCCGGGGGTTGCCTGCCCGGCCAGCCAGGACCGGACCGGTTCAAGACAGTTGGCCAGCTCCGGGAGGTCAGGAGGAATCTGGCCCCAGATAGGCTGGAGTTCAGCGGGAAGGACAGAGATTCGCTCGACGCCGAGCTGCTCCCGGGCTGCGACCTTTTGGGCGGCGGTGAAGCGGTGGTTGAAGAGGAGGAAGAGGGCGGGCATAGCTCTACGTTCCTAACCCGGATAATTCATCAAAATCCCATATACCCGGTGGCACAGGCTTTCCAGCCTGTGCAAAAAAAACAGTCTGTATTTCAGGTAAGCCTGTTAATCTATGGCATTAAAATGAGTTAGCTATCTTTTTCAAAATATCATGAATAAAGCGGGCTAAAACTATTTGATATTACGGTTGATGCCAAGCAACCCCGGTCGCGGTTAGAATGGCTGCAATTTCCTGGTGCTCCGGCTTCTCAACCCAGGAAAAATCCTTCACAGTGGCGCGGCCTCCTGTAAGATTTTTTCTCTGATATACTAGTGCAAGGCAGCCTCGGTAACGACGTCGACTTTACAGCCCAAAAGGTCTTCCAGATCCTGGCCAAGGATGATCTGATTCAGGAGGCTGCGGCGGGATTCCAAGTTGATAAAGATATCCACATCGCTCTTTGGGCCGGCTCCACCCCGGGCCATGGAGCCGAAGAGACGGAGGTTCGAGGTGCCGTGTTTGGCAGCCAGGGCCAGGATTTGGCGACGTTTGGCTTGGAGTTGAGCTTTCAGGTCCAAGGGGTTCCACTGAGCAAAATATATATATAGTGACGGTTACCGAGTCGGTTTGTTTTTCTTATTATATTCTTTGAAAAAATTTCTTGACCAGGCGGCGGCCAATCTTTTGTGTTTCAGTGGCGTTCCTGCCGGTAGTTTGAACTGCCAAACCCAACCCCTCGGCGGTATAAGTCAAGACTAGATGCAAAATTCCGTCATCCCGGCATTCAAGGATAGGGTCCTGCTGTTTTGGGTTAAAAGGCAAGGTATTTAAGATTTCACAAACATACGGAGATTTAACCAGACGGTTGGCTAACTTGACTACCGGTGGATCCTCATCGCCTTTTTTTAAGTGGATTTTTTTCTCTTCTGGCTTTTTGGGGCATAGTTCAAATTCTTCCCCCCAATCAACCTTTAATTTTTCATAAAACATCAGGCCAAGACTACTCATGGTTACCTGTCCAGCCTCTATTTCAATCAACCAGTCATACCGGGTATCGGTATAATCAATATCCGACTGCCAATCGGCAAGACCTATTGCGGTTTCCGTTTCTATGCGCCTGAGCTTAGGGAAAACCGGGAGAAGAAGATCATAGTCAAGGTCCAAAGGAATACCTGAAAGAGTGAAAACGGTATCTGATTTTTCGAAGATGTATTTTACCGGCAAATTGTGAACCATTCCCAGGATAGTCAAATAGGGAACCAAAACTTTATAGCCAGCTGTTGCATTCAGAATAATTTGATTCCCTTGATGTTTATTGATCAATTGAAAGATATTATCGACAAAATTCTTTAAGCCATTTTTTCGAAAACGGGTTTCATCCACTGCCTGAAGATCGGGGATGATTTTTAATTCAGTGTGGCAGGCGATATAATCTTCCAGGAGATCTCGATTGATTTCAGCCGAAAAGCGGCCGTCTACAGTATCGGAATGTAATAAATAGACGATATCAGACTTATCCGCCCCCATTTTTACTAGGCTTTTGAATTCAGCCGAAACTTCGTCAAGATTTTTTTGTGCATTCTGATGGGCCTTGTGTGATTCGAGTTGGTGTTTTAATAATTTCCGGGTTTTCTCATACTTTGCGTATTCGCTTCCGGGCCGGTGCTCGATATCAGAAAAACCTATCCCTTTTACAGTAAGGATAGAAGTTCCGGTGGGGCAAATAAATACCTTCATGATTTGCTTTCCTCGGAAATAAATTGCTGTAAAAGTGTTTTATAGTCGAATAATTTATCTCTCTTTTTTAATTTCAATGGCTCCAATTTCTTCAGAAGCACCTGAGCAAGAGCCCTTTTTTCTCCGCATTCAGTCAAACCCTGCCATTTCTGCATTATCCCCCCAAATTCTTGGGGCACGCAGTCGACTCTCTGTGCCTGGTTTAGTAAAATGACGTACTCCGGCCGCAATTCAGGTTTTGCCGGGGCTAATTCTCCTGATTGCTCTGGTTCTTTTTCGGCGGTATTCACCCCCTTGGCAACTGGCGCCTCACTAAGATCCCCAAAACTTAGAGGAGACCAAGATTTTGGCAAAGCAAATATATCCGTTTTTTTTTCTACCATCTGCAATTGTATCCAGCCAGGTGGCCAAATTTCACCGTTATATTCAACAAGCCGGCGGGTTTTAGGTAGGGGGCCGCCATGTTCAGAGTCGTAACTGACGTTTTGCGTTGCGTGGATTAAAACTTTGTCATAGAGCTCAAATTCTTTCTGCTTAAAAAGCAGATTAATTGTGACGCTCAGATAGCCCTGCCCCATGCCGAGACGGAGAAGCGGGGAGGTAGGTGTATTTGTTTCTTGTAAGTTTTTTAGCCTATCAATAACTTTGGGTGTTTGTTTTTGTATATGAGGTTTCCCGTAAAAAGCAATCTCTTCTTCAAGAAGAGCCTTATTAAATTCATAACATGCCTGTAGTATTTGGGTCAATCTTCCTTCTGATAGATAAGATTGCTGTAATTTAGAAAAATGATGTTTATCCAAATAATCTTGAATTCTTGATTTATGAGAATTTAATTCTATTTTAGAGAGAGGTATTGATTTGCCAGGAACTAAAAATTCCTGCCAGTTAACGAATTTTTTGCTGGTATTAATGGGTTCTACAGGACATATACACAGGAAATCGGCAGGAGTGAAAGGGATTCCGTCGCCGACCTGGAGGAATTTCAGAATATCAAAATGAGCCTGATCGGAGCCGCCAAATAATTTGGTGCGAAGTAGTCTTTTCTGAAGTTCGTCTTCTATTTTTCCTAATTCCTTGACTAATATTCCTTTCTCTTTTTTATTGGGACTTGAATTATTCCCTTCGGATTTAATAATGTTTTGACATTTTTTTTCTACTTTTTTGATCTTGATTTTAATATTAGGAAGGTTTCTAATTGTTGTTTTTAACCATTCGTAGATAGCTATATTACTGTCATGTTTCAAGAGGCTATACAATAACGCTGTCCTGATGGCTCCTTTGATTTCACTGCCAGGCATATAAGCCAAATGCGCCTGTTTAGGGAATTCACTGATATCTTTATCGGTCCCTAGATTCTTGGAACATGGAAGCTTGTATAAACTGCGTGAAAAAAAAATATCTTTATCGATTCCTTTGGTTTGACAGAATATTTCTAAATTGATTTTGGCAAGCTCAGTTCGCTCGATTTTGCTTTTCTTTTTGAAATCAAGCCCTACAATTTTAGATTCGATCTCTTTAAATTTTTGATCTAACCATTCTGTATAGATTGTCCAATTTCTACCGAGGGCGTTTATCACGCCTTCCGTGGGGAGACGAAAAAGCTGATTTAATTTTTCATCGATAAGATAATCCAAGCCGCTATATTTTTCGCCGGTCCCGATATGTACTGGTGTTAAAATATTGATCATGGCAGTGGTGTTTTGATCAGACATGGGGACTAATCCTCCTTTGGCATGTCTAGATGTAAAGGCCAGGTTATAGCATAGGTGTAGACCGTCTTGCCCTTGATTTCTGAACTGGGCACCAGGCATCCATAGTAGTCCTTAACTTGACTCGCTATTAAGCAAGACCCTTCCTGGACCATGAGAAATCTCCTTTTCCAAACGGGGCTGCCGGCAAATTCCTCCCGGCTTTCCACCGCACCTTGAAATGATTTCACCCCATACGTCGAAGCGTCCCAATCAATATCATCACCAATATTCTGACAATAAGGAGATAAACAAATAAATCGTGGACCTTTCCCGGAAGGAAGCCAATCTGGTTCTGCGGTCCATTCCAGGCGAAATTGATTTCGGCCGGTATGGGCATTGCGGCCGATGCCGCTGTCCTCCAAAAAACGGAAAACTGGGTAAATCAAATCACTCCAATGATCAGTCCGCACCAAAAAATATAGGCCCCACCCTTGGGAGAGGAACTGTTCTTCCTGGAAAAATAGGTTTCCTGCCCCGCTGGTTGCCTGCCCCAGCCGATCAATCTTTGTCTTAGCCATCCCTTGATTCGATCGCCATTTCGGTTCCTGGAGCTGACCTTCAAGAAAGGCCTTAAAAAGTGGAAGTTCATCGGAGGCAGAGGAGAATAAATCCAGAGCCGCGGAAGTGATGAATGCTATTTTTCTGCATTGTTTGTATTGTTCCATAATCCAGGTAAAGGCGCTTTGTCCGGGAGAGTCATAACTCAATCCTTTATGATCCGGTTTAGCCTCAGTGCAACAGCCAACGATATCGTTCAGAGACAAAGGCCGCAGAATAGGGCGAGGCAGGTAGTGGATAATTTTTCCAGAGCGCAGACGTTGGCAAGGGAAGGAGCTACTCAGGAGGAAGGGTGGTTTTCGGGAAAATTCCGCCAGGATATCGGTTAACTTATTTTCCCCCCAGAAGCTACGAATGGTCCAGCAGATGGCGCCAAACAGGGTCTCAGCCCGAGGCACAAATTCAAAACTGCTTCGAGGCCAGAGGCATACTTCGTACGTTGGCATGTTAATCTCCTGCGCCGGAAGGAAAATGCGTCGAGAAATTTTTCAAGATCTCTTCCAAGCCAACTCCATCTTTTGGACATTCTAGTGTTAGTTTCTTTTCATCTTGGGTTTTCTCCCCCAAATAATATGATCGCTCCCGCGCTCCAACTGAAATACTTTCTACCTTTATCCTGCCGCTGCCGCGGGATCCTCCCCCTCCCAAAGCAGAATCTTCTAATAATCTAAGTCCTTCGAAGAGAAGCTTGAGACGGGCAATATCCTTATTTTGATAAACATCATAAATAAACTGAAGCTCAAACCGCGAGCCGGCCGGCACCCTTTCCATAGGACGTGGGTTGGCTACTGAGGTTAGTCGGTCAATAGCGTTTTCATATTTAATTTCCGTGTAGATTCCTTCCCCCATGTCTCTTTCCCATTTGGTCACCTGTTCACCCACGGTGTCCGAGCCTGCCTCAAAACCTTTTGGATAGGCATCCCGGACTGTCAGCCTGGTGGGACCTGGGGGTAGCGAGGCTTTTGGATGTTCTTCTGCCGGCACGCCAAAGACTATGGCCAGATCTTTTTCAGCGTCCGAGCAAAGCTCTCCTTCCCAAAGACTGGTTTTCTCATTTTGCTTAATGGTAACTAATCCATAGGCCCATTCTAAAAGAGAACGCATCTTTCCTTTCAAAGAGGATCCTGGAATATATGGAACATCGCTAATGGGATCTTTAATGACCGGATTGTCCAAACCACCTATCTCAAAACCTTCAGTGGAACCGCCGATATGCATACCGGTCAAAAGCAATAGTTCGGCATTAATAATATATTTTCCATGGAAAGTAAAATCAGGTTTTTTGTTGCTTGCCATCGTAATATCTCCTCAACGTATATGGTATTATTTTTTGTCAGCGTAAAGGGTTGAGTACGCTACAACTGCTGTCATGAAATCAGTGAACCGGCGAAAATCCTCCACTTTTTTCAATTTGGTTCCTTTGCCCTTTGTTCCTATAATTATTTTTATTAAATTATAAAAATCTACCGGAATTAAATTTCGTCCCCGGGCATAAGCGACTTGAGGGAGTATTAGAAAAATTTTTGGCTCATTTAACTCATCCTGTTCGTTCATCTTTTTTATTTTTTTCTCAATATCTTTTATCTGAGCAAAAACTTTGCGCAACTGACGCCTCTTGTCTTTTAATTCTTTAGCAATGCTATTGGCCCATCCTTCTTCCGGAGCGAATTCCTCGATGGTTATTTGACTGAATTGATTCTTCTCTTTGATCTCATCAATGATTTTTTTCACGTCCATAATACCGCCTCCTTAATGCTGCCGTGATTTGTTGAGTATGTATATCAGGGGCAGCGGCAATTGATGCAACCAATCGGATAAATTATTGGAAGTAATGAGTTGGGCATGTAAGGTTTGCCGCACCTCCGGGTCTTTAACATTTCGGGCCAGTTGATAAGCCAGAAAAGGAAAAAGTTTTAGTATGGCAGATTTTTGGGGTTTATCTTCTCTTTCTTGACTACTTTCTTTTAAAATTGACTTAACTTCCAGCAATAATCGGTGAAGCAGTCGGCGGGCTATCTTTTTCTCCTGAAGCCATCGCATAAGAAGTTCCCCCCAATCCAATAGCTCCTTTAATGTCTTACTCCTGTTTCCGAAAAAGTCTCTGCTTCGTCTTATTTCCCGGTCCTCGAAGCCGTAATAAACTTGCTGCCAATCCTCTAAGTTTGCCACGCTTTCCGGTGCTTCTAGGTCCCATACTGCCGCCTGCCCAGATAGACAAAATCGATTTTTCCCTAATTTTTTGGCCTCTTTTAAGGCCTCTTCGGCCTCTCTGGCTGCTAGATTAATGGGGTATTTGGGTTTACAGCAGATCATTCCACCTGAAATAGTCAGGTTGGGATTATGACAGGTATATTCTTTGAATGCAGTTCTAATTTTACGCCCCAACTCCAGTGTTTGGTCCCAGGGGCCGATGACAAAAAGATCATCCCCCCCGGCAAAGACAGTATAGAATATTTGACTGATTGAACCTTTGAAAGGGTATGAACTGGTAATTTTCCATTCCTGAAATACTTCTTCACAAAGGCGATTGATTTGAGATTGAAAGAACCAGGAGAACATCCGACTCAAAGTCGCCAGCCGGGAGATGGAGCGTAAATCTTCCTTTCCTACCGTTGTTTGAGCTTCTATAGGCCCCAGCCCATGGGCAAAAATGGCTCCTAAATAATCAACGTCCATTTTCAAAACGCCTAAGAGTTTGTCTCCATAACTCATATCGGCCAATGTGGTAAAACTCAATACCTGCCCCGACTCGACAAAAAAATCTCCGGAGTCATCTTTTTCAGTCGTCAATTCTAAAGGTTCTAAGGCTCTTGGCAATTGCTGGGTTAGATATGTAAGGGCAGAGGAGCGAGGTCTATAATGATTGATTGCCTGGTAGTCCCAAAGCTGGTTTCTTTTTTCCTCAACCAGATTATCACCACTTAAAAGGATCACCGATCCTAACTTCCCATAATCTACCCAAAGCGCATCTTTGATTTCTTCCTCCCGGTATTTTTTGAAGTTAGACGGCGCAAATAGAAGCCACTGTGAATCCGGCAGCTTTTCACCAATCCGGCGGTGAAGTTTACAGTCTCGACAAATCTCCTCAATTTCTGTTATTAGGGTAATGCGGCAGGAGGGGCATCGAATGATCAAGTCCCTGGTTTGCTGTGGATAAAGCCAGTTTTGTTGATATTTAAGAATCGGCTTTATTTTTTGTCGTTTACACAGAGATAATTTTTGAGCCATTTGTGCTTTTATTTTGGTATATGCCAAAGAAACTTCTTTTGCCGCCGCTTCCTGCCCTGCAATAACAAGTTGCAGCTCCCCCCCAAACCTTTCTAACAACCATTGATTTACTTCGTAATCTAGTTCTGACAATAATTTTTGTATATTGGCCGTATTCGGCAAGAGCATCTCCAGATTTCCGCCCCCGCAAAACAATAGGTTCGCTGGTGATAGGTGGGTGCTGTTGAGAAGATAACGGCCTAAAATTTCCGATAACATACTCAGATAGAAAGACCTCCCTCGAAGCCTTTTGGAAATCCCACCTACCCCTTCGGCTCTGGCCAACCTGAAAAGAAAGTCTTGAATCCCAGAAATATCTGCTGTAACAAATAAGAACTCTTTTCCCTGCAAGAATCCTTCTTGTCTCCCGATAGCTAAACAACCGGCAAAGGCAGCAGTGGTCCGCATATGATCAAACAAGGATATATCGGCAAATTCCCTGGTGGTATCGCAAGGTATTGCCCAACAATATTTTTGTAAGAGATAGAAAGTCTCCAAAAGAAAATGCTCTAATGTCAGATCAACGGGTAATTCCTCAATATCTTGCTGCAATCCTTTCCATATTTGCTGATATTTCTGAACCAAATCTGTTTTAGGGATATTTGAGGAGAAATGCGGATATAATTCTTCGGCCCCTTTTAATTTCCTGGGATTGTGGAACCAATATGGAACGCATTCGTTTTTTGACCTTATCGCGTAATTAATTTCAACAAAAGGAAATACAGAGCGAAAGGGCACAGTTTTATAATGAGGTTTTTCTTTACTTATCTCGACATATCGTTCACCCGCAGAGAGACGATCTGATTTGACAAAAATATCGTCAGAGCTATTCCGGTGATGCCGGCAGGCCTCGTACAGAATACCCCTTTCATAATCTGGTATTATTTGAGCAGGAAGATGTTTTTCCATGAAATAAGCTGAATATGCAGCATGGAGATGTGTGGGTTGATCTTTATTATTTTTAGGGCAAAAATCCTCTATATATCTTGCGAAATTATCAATCTTGACTTCTGCCCTTTGCAAAAGCTTTCCTATATCATGGAGGAGACCTCCTAATTGAATGAGGAAAATATTTCTATAATTTTTTGACATTTTTTAGCTCCACAGGATTTGTTAAATACTTCTTATCATCAATATGGAAGCGCACCTTCCCCAACCCGAACGTCGTCGCCTTGCCGAGGTGAACTTTCTCGGCATACTTGAGCAGCGGCATATATTCCGCTAAGTCCCCCCTATAGGTTATGGACCCCACCATCCCTCCCATGAGCATCCCCTGGTCCTGCCGGTTGGAATAGCGCCGCCAATCATACCAGTGCAGGTCGGCGCGGCGAATGGCCACTGCCTGGGACCGGGCCACCAGGCCGCGGTAGTCCAGAGCGGGTTCCCCTGCCCCATAATGTTGGTTGAGGGTGGCGATGCGGCGCAGGCAGGCCCGGATCAGCACATGAAAGGGCAGTTCTGCTTTGAGAGAATTCTGGAATTTCAACCGCATCGGCGTCTGCAAAAGCAGGGTAATGGCCGAAACTGAACCATCAGCTTCCCTTTCCCCGAGAAAAAGCTTGGACGGACTTTTTTTCACCAGATTTTGCTCCCTGCCGTCATACACCACCTCATCCCCAAGCTCCACCCGATCTAACCTGAATCCGGCGCGCCTGTCGTTTATATGCCTGCCGATGCCGATCTTGCCCATCTCCTCGAAGGCATAGACAAAATATGGCAGATAGTCATTGGCCCAGCCAAAGAGCAGCAAAGTAAATGCAAACGGATCTCCGGGATAAAAACGGGTTGCCTCGCCCGGCATGGGTTCAATAACAAAAGGATGGGGCGGCGAAGGTGCTTTATCCCCTCTGGTCGTCAGATTTTCAAATACCCGGGCATACACACATTGACGCCGCAGCAGGCAATCCAGGCACTCCCGCCCCCTTAAGGGGCAGACCACCCTCTTCAGGGCCACCCCAAAGACCCCACGAAAGGTGGAGCCCTTAAAAGGCGGCAGCAGGGCCTCAGCTTCGAAAGAGGCAAAAAAACGGTATTTCCCGTAAGGCATATATTGTAATGGCAATTTTGGGTTCATTTTTTGGCGGCAATTCTCCCCATCAAAGTGGCCTCGTGCAGTTGATTTCAGACCCGCAGAGGCGATCATAAAGTGGCCTCGTGCAGTTGATTTCAGACCCGCAGAGGCGATCATCCGGATTCAGGGCCAAAAGTTTTTTAGCCACCCCCTTGGCATAACACCGCTCGAGGTCTTGCCGACAGTCGGGGGCAGCCTGTCTCTCCAGATCGGCTTTAAGGCTGATGCCCACCGTGCAGATCAAAACATCGCGCCACATTGGCATCTTTAATCTCCCATGGCAGAACCGCCAAAGAACATATGCACCAATGCTCTATTGTGAGTATATTTTTATGATTTTATACGGATGATTGTCGCCGCTATTATGCAAAACCTCAGTTGACTTTGTCAAGCATTTATCCTTGCCCGAAAGTTAGAAGCCCGGTAATTTAGCCTAATGATTAAATTATTCGAAAATATTTCACCAGAAAAAATCCGCTGATGGCAAAAAAAATATTACCGGCAAGATTGACGACAGGGTTGCCGGCCTGGCTGATGACAATGTCTGAGAGAGTTAGCCCGCTTTATTCATGATATTTTGAAAAAGATAGCTAACTCATTTTAATGCCATGGATTAACAGGCTTACCTGAAATACAGACTGTTTTTTTTGCACAGGCTGGAAAGCCTGTGCCACCGGGTATATGGGATTTTGGTGAATTATCCGGGTTAGAGGGGTTGGCAGTGGTCTTGAGAGATGTGAAAGTGTTGGACAGCTACCCCAAAATGGGGCTTGCGAACGATGGTACACTACTGGGCAACTCGGTTTTTTCTTAGGGCTTTAGGGTAGCCCGTTTCTCGGGTGGGTTAAATCCTTGCAGGAAAAAACCGTATACCGCTAACTGCTGCTGGCTTCGGTATTATTTAGAAATCGGCTCTAGAGTTTGTAGAACCGGACCTCATGGCCGGAACGGGCCGGGAGGGCCAATACAAATTTACTCTCGTCCGCCCAGTTGGGCGAGGGGATAGAGGTGTCGTAGTAATGGTTGGCACCCCTGACCGGGTCGGAAAGGTTTGGCTGATTTACGCGCGCCATCACCTCGATGGCATCCCGACAACAGTTGTCCCAAACCTCTGCTGTTTTATATTGCAAGGGACTTCTGAGTTTACGATAATTGGGATCGTTCTGATTGAAACAGGAAAACTGCCAGGGCTTCAGGATAACCTCTTTGAGGGATCTGCCCCACCAGCCGGGGTGGAGGGCGCGGTTGATCATCACATGTCCGATGCCCTGGCGCGTCGGTTTGGGGACGCCCCGGGCTTCGCCGAAGAGAGCCATAGCTAACAACTGCAGATCGGAATGTTCGGCGAAATCCTTATTCGGATCAGGAAGCAGTTCAGTTGGGGTCGGCATGGTAGCAATCCTTTCTTAGGTCAGGTTCCCGACCGGGCGGGGCGAACCCGCCTCGGTCTGGCAATCCGTTTCTCTAGTCGTTGCTGACATGATCGCTGATTCTCAGCGATTTCTAGGGTCAGCCCGACAAATCATCCTACGAGGGCAGAAACACCTTCACCAACGATTCCGAAGCGATTTTAAGGACGCCGTTCACAAACTCCTGAATTCTTGCCTGCGCCAGACCGGCCTGTTTCAGGGCATTCATTTCGGCGAGATCTTTTTTCCCCTGCATAAGCCATTCGACATCATTCGCGGTCATTTCGCCCCGGGCCAACTTCATTCCCCATTCTTCCACATCACTCTTGAATTTTGTCATAAAGGACACACCGTCATCCAGGGCGGCCTGCACGAACTCGCTGAACTCCTTTTGAGCCAGATCTTTGACGCCATCTGTAAAAAGCTGCAAAAATCTATCGAAATCGGACATAGTCTTGTCTCCCATGCCTGTTTATTTTGTTCCTGCAGTTTTGGGCTTACCTGACTCCAGGCCGATAATGGCATCGAATTGATCGGCCACCAGCTCTTTGGCCTCTTGTACAAACGCCGGCCGGAGGCTGGATTCCTGCTGCCAACGCTTTAAGAACCCCCCGAGGGAATGCCGCTCCGGATCTTTGAGGATTTCCCATTGCCGGATGGATAATTCGTTCTTCGGCCTTCCCTTGGCGTATTCATAAGCCTTCTCAAGGTTGAGTTTCAAAGCCTCTACCTGGGTTTGATGCTGCGAATAGGGTTCGGTGGCCTTACCCATAAGGACGAGGGCCTCGGCTTTCAGGGACGTGGCCTGTTCGTAGGCCGTGGCGCTGTAGGGTGAGATGGTGGCGCAGCCGCCTAGCCCTACGGTTAGGATGATAACCAAGAGACCCAGGAAACAACGTGTTCGCTGCAATTCCTTGCTGCTCAGCCTTTGCCTATCCATCTGCGGCCCTCCTGAAAATTAACGTTAATGTAGTGAAGGAATGATCCTGCCTTGGTAAAATTATTTTGCCTTCCTGCTCAAACTTTGGCAAGGTATCGGCTGCGTGCGGGTTTCCGGGGCGGAGCGCTAACCGATTGCCTTGGAATACCCCTTTTAAGTTTAAAACGATGCCACCGATGCGGTAAAAACCTGACTCTCTTCGGGCTGATCCGGCTTAATCCTCTCGGCCAGGGCCAGAAGCTTCTCCCGGTAATGCCGAAACTGGGGGGTTTTAGGGGCTGCCAACTTATCAGCCTGCTCCTTAATTTCTTTTTGTATATCCTTGAGCTTCGCTGCATCGGCCGCCCGCTTTAATTTGGCGGTTTTCCAGACAAACTTGGTCCAATGCAGCCGCGGATTCAAACTCTCCAAAACCGTCGCTTGGTTCAGGTAGTTGATAATATTGCTTTCTATTTCACTTCCATCCGCAGTTTTGCCTAAAAGAAGAAACTTCATCACGTACAATTCCGCCAGAGTGAGGAAGGCGTCTCCTGACTGGGGCCGCAGGGCCAAAGCTTTCTTGGCGGCTGCAATGCCCTGGTCAATGATGCCGGACATATCCGGACCGGCGCCGTTGACCTCCGCCTGTTTCCGATAGACATAGGCCAACTGCTCGAAACCGAAGGGGTCGTTGGGCTTTAAAAGCGTCACCCGCCAGATATAATCATGGGCGATGGCCAGCGTCTCACCACAGGGGTCAAACCAGGGGTCCATATAAATCATACCCAGGTTCAGCAACGTGGTGTAATGCTGGGGGTCGTCAAGCTGGACCTGGTTCAAGTAGTTTAAGGCTGTTTGACAATCACCCCGATATGCCTGCCGTCCCAACTCCTCCCAATTGGCTCGGAGAAACCAGGCGCAACCCGCGGCATTGTTCAGGCGGCAGTCCAGGTTAATTTTTTCCCGTTCTTCCGAAGCTTCCCCCTGTATACCTGCTTTAACTTTCAGAGCCTCGGAAATGTTGTCGGAATATTGGTGATAAATCCTTCCAATTACAATATTTACCTGGAGCCAATGAATCAGATCAGGTCTACCCTCTTTTAAGCCTTGAACACTCTGTTCAATGCAATTCTTGATTACACCACTTATTTTCACTTGAGAAGGGGCCGATATATCCGTCAAAGCCATTAGCATATCTTCCAGCCGGTTGGGAAAGAAGATATAGAGATAATCAATATAGGCGCTGGCTAGTTCTATATAGGCATACACCTTTAATTTATTTTTATTGACCTCACCTATTAGCGCATTTTCTGGTTTATCAATCCCTGTAATAAATCCATTTAGATCACTTATTGCCTTATGTGTAGTCTTCCAACCATAGTGTCTTCTCAAGGCCATCGCCTGCCAAAGTTGCGCCTGTAGTTTAACGAGAGTTAAATTCCTATTTTCCTCTTCTCTTTTCTGCTTTCCAACAATTTGATCATTGGAAGGTACAGTAACTTTATTTAATGCCGAAATTTCTTTTGCATTTTCCTCTATCTCTCTTCCTAACTGCTCTATGACCTTCCCATACGCCGCCACCGCCCCCGGTTCATCCCGGTTTTCGGCCAGCGCCATGCCATACAGGAGGGCGCCATGCCAGCAGCCAGGATATTCCGCCAGGAAAATCTGGAAAAATCTGAGGGCTTGATTTAACTCGGCCTGATTGCCATACTGCTGGTAGTTATTGAGATGCCGGATGCCGGTGTAATAGGCGCAGAGGGCGGCGCCGCTGGGAAACTGGTGATGCTCTTCTTTATCGCCCCTTTTGAATTTATGATCTTTATTGTCCGGGTCAAAATACAGGTAGAAATAAAGTTCGTAGAAGGCGTGATTGATCAGGAAATCTTCGTCATCCCGCAGCAATTGGGCCGTCCCATTGCCGGCCGCCTCCCCGAGGACAGCTTTAAAGTCCTCCTTTTTCTTTTCCTGCAGCTTTATCTCCCAGTCTTCGCAGATAAGATGTCTAGGCAAATGCCAGGATTTGAGAACTTCCGTCCCATACTCCAGGCTCATATCCAGATGTTCGACCTTGCCGTCTTTGACGCTCTTTCTGATAATGACCCTATAGCCGGAAGGCAGGAAGACACTGCTGAATTTCTGATATAGCGAGGAAAAATCCACATCGTGAATCTTGAGATTTATGTCCTGAAAGACGTCTTTTTTCGCAGGCTTAAAGATATAGGGCAACTCCGGCAGGGCAAGGGGAATCTCCTGGAACCTCTCCAGCCTGATGGGTTGTAGACATTTTCGCCAGCGGGTGCGCAGTTCTTCCTTGAGGTCGGTCTTGGCGCTGTCGGTATATTCCAGGTCGATTTGTTGGGCGGGGGAAAAGACCCGGTAGGCGCTCAGTCCTAATTTAAAGATAATGTATAAAAATAAGATAGTTAGGAAGAACAGAAACGCTACATGCGCCAGTTTAGAGAGCAGCTCCATTTTTCCCCTCCAGCCGGAAGCAAGCCTGGTCAGCGCCGATCGCCACGATTCACTCAGTTTCCCGCCAGACATACTCGCACCTTGAACATCCGTCAGATGTCTATGTATTGGATAATAAAGAGAAGATATGTACTGCTTTAACGATGGAGTGACAGAGATAAAAAACGTACTTAGGCGGATCAATCGGTTTTTGACAGGAAAGACTGGCCAAGGAATTCTTGGGCAAATGAGCCGGAAGCCAATCCATAATGCCACCCGCGCCCTGGGTGTGAGGTGACGTCAACTGAGAGGTAAGAAAAATTCTACGAATATCATTCCTGCAGATCGGTTCGGCAGATGCAGGAACAGCTCCCTCCCCGGGAACAGGAGGGTGAAATAATGAAGGTAGATATTAATTACTACTTGAAGTTAATTTTATAACTGCAAAGATATTTGTCAAGAAATATCTGCGAAGAGGAAAGGCAACAGCAACAGCTCAAGCCTCAGAGTTGTAAAGTTGCAGGGAGGGAACGGAGCGCCTCCCGCCTTCTAGAATGCTCCGACGCCAGTTCTAAAGATCTGCCCTTTGGTCTGGAGCGGAAAAATAACTTGTCAAATGCCGGAATTTATGCTACAAGGGCTTAACAGACTAATACTCTTATAGAATAACCCAACCTCTTGATAATCTGAGTTATATGAGTTAGGTCGAATGAGCGGTTCCGATCTGCTCTTCTGGCACGAGCACCTTGGGGGGAGAACAAGGGCTGGTGTTGCTTACAGAATTATTCATTCAATCGTTAAGAGTTTAGGAGGGGGTATGAGAAGAATCTGGTTATTTTTGGGGGTGGCGGCGCTGCTGTTCGTAATGGGAGGGTGCAGTTCCCAGAAGCCGCTTGTAACGGCGGTGCCTCCGGAGGAGATGGAAGCGGATATTGAAGAAGAGGAAAACATTGATCCGAGATATCGGGCCGATCAGAGAGTAGTCAAAGAGGTTCTGCAGGAAAACCATTACCGGAAAAGAGGTAAGAAGCCGACGGTTTTGCTGGTACATAAAGAATCCCGGAAACTGACGGTTTTTCGGGGAACGACGCCCCTGAAGACCTACCCGGTAGTATTGGGGCGCAACCCGCGCAACGACAAACTGCGCCAGGGGGATATGTGCACCCCGGAAGGTATCTATAAAGTGGTATGCAAATTTCCTCATGCCAAATGGAACAAATTTATTCTGTTGAATTATCCCACAACGAAAAACTGGCTGAAATTCGCCGAGGCCAAAAAACGCGGCAAAATTCCCATAACTGCTGATATCGGGGGCGAAATCGGTATTCATGGGACCGAGGACGACCTGAAAAATCTTACCGGGGAAAATTGGACCCTCGGGTGCGTTTCCCTGAGAAATAAACACCTGGATGAAATCTATCCCCTGATTGAAGACGGGTCCCTGGTGGTGATCCAGCGCAAGTAAGGGAAATAATCCGGCTCAATCCGTCGGCAGCTACAAGCCGATAGGAGGACTTGGGCAGGAATGTTATTCTGTCTAATGGTCGGCAAGCTGCCAGACGGGGTTACGTTTCCCGTAACACATCAACTTTTCTTGGGGATTGCGAATGTCCTTGGAAGGAATGGTTCGCAGCCGTCCCTGCACCATAAATCCGGTATACTATGAATAAAAGGCGGCGTTTCCACTTCAGAGGCTTTTATCAGTCATGCCTGGTGGTAGAAGTGGTTGTCCTGTTGGCATTGCTGGCAGCAGGCTGTCAGGCACCTTCCAGGGAAAACCAGGAATTGAGCAGTGAGGCGGTGCAGCACACGATCGACCACTGGAATCCTTCTTTCGCCAAGGTGATAGATTTTTACGGTCTGCATTTCCCCCATGGGAAAACCGGTGATGTCGCCGAGGCTTATGTACTGCTGACCAACCCTGCGGACCGAGAAAAAAAGCTGACAGTTTTTGAGGCCCAACTGAAGCGTCTGTACAAAAGCGATGGACAGCCGCAGTGGCACCTCACGGCGCTGGTAAGTCATGGCCTGGTGGGAGGCCAACGGTTGGGGTGGGACAATCTCATGACACCGATACAAACGGCTAAGACAACGCCCTGAATCCATGAGGAGCGTTAGTGATGATTAATCTCGAAGATTTCCGGGCCGGTCTGCAGGGTCTGCCTTGCTCGTGCGCCGACGAACTTCCGGACTGCTGTTTCCGCTGCAGTTATCTAGTCTATCAGGAAGCGTCCTGCCTCCTGCCCTATTATTTTTGCGGGTATAATCTACCTGACAGAATCAATCAAGACCGGCCCGCCTGTTTATAACAGACTACTTACCCAACCTCGCATCCACGGCTTTCCAATCAATATTTTGAAAAAAGGCTTCAATATAATCGCCTTTTTTTAAACCGTAGTCCGGAATAAAGGCATGCTCAAAGACATCCATGACCAGGAGGGGCTGGCCCCCAGCCAGGTGGCCGAGATCATGTTCATTGATCCAGGTATTGATTAAACGGCCGCTGGCCTGGTCTTCATACAGCACCACCCAACCGATGCCCCGCATGGCGCCGGTAGCTTTGAAGTCGTTGGCCCAGCTCTCCAGGCTGCCAAACTGCTCGGTCAAACGCTTGGCGATCTTGCTATCCGGAGGAATCTTGCCGTCTCCCCCCAGATTGCCGAAGTAGAGTTCATGGAGGCGCATGCCGTTGTACTCCCAACCCAGACGCCGCTTCATTTCAGCATAGGCCGGCGTGCTGGAGGCGATTTGCGCCAAGGTTTCAAGCATGGCGTTAGTGTTTTTCACATAACCCTGATAGAGGACGAAATGCAGTTCCAGGGCCTGGTCACTAAACCCCTTCATACCCCTTAAGCGGCTAAAATCTTTGGCCTGATAGGTGACTGGGGCAGCCGCCGCGGTTGTAACAACAAAAAGTGTTAGGATCGTCAAAAAGGCCAAGACAGACTTCATGGTAATGGGCATTATCAAACTCCTTTCTTCTGAATTTACCGGTACTCACTTTACCGCCAGAATCAACTTGGGAATCAGCAGATTACTATTAGAAAACGGCCGGCGGGCTATTGGGAGTTTAATATCAGTAACCGCCGATTCCCCCCCCGATTCTAACAACGTTATTATATATCATGATTTACCCAAAAGGCATACGAGAAAAGTGGAACGGCGCCTCCTCCAATAATTCCCCGTCACTGGACAAGAGAAAGAATGATTGGAGGATCAGAGATAGTGTTTATATCCTGGTTCTTCACGAAACAAAGTAGGCTTTAGCCGGATGAGCCGTTGGTTATCTAGCGCTCTGTCCGTCGCCGCCTGTTTTTCTGAATCGCGAAGACGGATCACCGCCTCTGCAGTTTTTATTAAAAATAGCCCGGCCAATAGCTTGACAAAAAAAGGGCCGAGGTTTATATATATTTGATTATTGTGGGCCGTTAACTCAGACGGTAGAGTATCTGCCTTTTAAGCAGAGAGTCGTTGGTTCGAGTCCAACACGGCCCACCACGTTGCATTGCGTCCCCATCGTCTAGCCTGGTCCAGGACACCGGCCTTTCACGCCGGCAACACCGGTTCAAATCCGGTTGGGGACGCCATAGATAATCAAGGGGTTAGTAAAATCAGCTAACCCTTTTTAAGTTTTCCCCACCAGTATCCCCGTCAGACAATTCCAGAAACAACCAAAACTGTCCAATTTTCTCAAGTCAATCTTCCGACCCTGCCGGTGAGAATCTCAAGGCAAAAAAAATCCCTGGGCCGGAGACTTGCCGGGACAACTCAATGACTTCCTTGATATGGGGCATAAGCGCTTCTAAACTGCGCGCCTGGGTGTTGATGTTCGAAAGTCAATTTTAAGGGTCTATCGCCTCGCGCCTTTAAAGGAGGCATGGCATCATCGAAACGCTCGACTGGCTGCCATAATTTTTCTAGGGAAGGGGGCTTTTTTGCTGCCCGAAGCATCGCTAGTGTGCCGCAATTTCGTAACTTAATGTATTTATAGGATAATACGAATTCGTTCAGATGTTCACATCTGGTTTGCCAAGCAGAAAATGCAATTCCCGAAAAATATTTCATGAGGTTTTTTATACCCTATTGCACGTTTCTAACCGGACATCCCTGAGTCAAAATTTTCAAAATAATATGAAAAGGGAGGTTGACTGGTGTACGCCAATGTTTAAATTGTGAATATAGATTCACAATAAGGGGATTTGGTGGCTCAAAAATTAGGGACTGAAGTCAGGACCCAGCAGATTATTCAGGCAGCCTTAAGCCTGGTTGCCAGCCACGGTCTGAAAGGATTGAGCATTGCCAGGATTGCCCACCGGGTTGGTCTGGTGCCTTCGGCCATCTATCGGCATTTCAGGAACAAAGACCAAGTGATCGAGGCCATCCTCGATCTTTTCCGGGAAAATCTGCTGGCCAACGTCAAGAGGGTTATAGAGAAAACATCGGAGCCGTTGGAGCGGCTGCGAAGATTATTAGAGCTGCATATGCAGTTGATTAGTGAAAACCACGGGATACTCCGCCTCGTCTTTTCGGAAGACGTAATGAGCGGCCCCCCGACAAGAAAGACCCGGATTCAGGCGATTATTGAAACCTATCTCAGGGCCGTGGCCGAGATAGTGCGTCAGGGACAGAAGGAAGGCGTTATCCGGGCTGGCCTGGAAGCAGACTCCGTGGCAGTGGCTTTTCTCGGGATGATTCAACCCGCGGCCATACTCTGGCACCTGAGTGAGGGGGAGTATAATTTGCCAAACCACATAGACAGGGCCTGGAATATTTTTCTCGGCGGAATATTGTCACCAACATATGCCAACCCTGGTAAAACTGGGGAAAGTACGGTTGCTTATGCAATGCTACCAAAGGAGAACAGCTATGAAAAAGATTAATCTGTTTGAGGCCAATGATTTTGGCGATAAGGGTCTGAAAAAGCTCCTGGTGCACGATTCACCGTACTTTAAAATTATCAATTTCAATTTTAAAGCCGGACAGGAGCTGCCAGTGCATTCTCACGACATCGATGGTCAATTAAGCTTAGTGATTTTGGAAGGCAACGGAGAATTCCTGGGCAAAGACGGAACCTCTTTCCCCGGCCAGCAAGGAGACGTGGTCATTTCGGACATTGCTGCGCCCCACGGCTTTCGGGCAACCACCAACGTTCGGCTGCTGGTCACCATTGCGCCGCCTATCTAATCGTCAGGAACGAGGCCGATAAAAGAGAACAATACGATTTAAGGAGAAAAGCATGAGCAAGACAGTGCATCTCGACGAGGAAGAATGCATCGGTTGCGCTTCCTGCGTGGAAATCTGTCCCGAGGTTTTTCAGATGAAGGAAGGAGACGACAAGGCAGAGGTCATTAAGCCCGAAGGGGGCCCCGAAGAGCTCATTCAGGAGGCCATAGATACCTGTCCGGTCTCCTGCATTCGCTGGGAGGAGTAAAACTTTCAGGTGCGTGTTCGAGAACCTGGAGGGAACGTAAAGACATTTTCTTCTTAGGCTGTATGAGGATACTGTGATGGCCATTCAGCTCAAACGGGTGTATGAGCCCCCCGAGGAGACTGACGGCGAGCGTTTGCTGGTGGACCGTCTCTGGCCCCGGGGGGTGCGGAAAGACGCCGTTCGCCTGAGCGGCTGGCTGAAGGACCTGGCGCCCAGCGACGAGCTCCGCCGCTGGTTCGCCCACGACTGCAGCCGCTGGCTGGTTTTTCAGGAGCGGTACCGGGCCGAACTCGGGGCAGCCGACAAGGCGCTCCTGGTCCAGGAATTGGCCCGCAAAGCCAGAAATCAGCAGATTACGCTCCTCTATGCGGCCCACGACCAGAACCGCAACAACGCCGTAGTCCTCAAGGAAGTTGTCGAGGAGGTGATACAACCTGGCGGGTAGGGGCCAGAACTCTGCGGTCCCTGGGCTTGGCTGGCCGCGGCCCTAGCCGTTTCTCTCAGCATTGCCGTAATGCATGCTACCAAAACCCTGCATCCTCCCGGTGGGGCCACCGCCTTGATTGCGGTCATCAGCGGCCCGAAAATCCAGCAATTGGGCTACCTCTATGTCCTCATGCCGGTTGCCAGCGGCGCCCTGATTATGTTGCTCATTGCCTTGCTCATCAACAACCTGGCTCAGACCCGTCGTTACCCGGAATTTTGGCTCTAACGGGGCTCGGGCTGTTGACCTGATATCGCTCAGACAGGGGAAATCGTTATCTTTCCCTTAGATTTATCATGCCAGACGTTTTGTCTGGACCAACTGACGGCGACCGGGGAGAACCCGGTGGTTATTGCGGAGGGAAAAAATGCAAGCGAGAAAAGTTGCCGAAGGAGTGTATTGGCTGGGTGCCGTTGATTGGGATCGGCGCCTGTTTGATTCCCTGATTCCCTTGCCGGACGGCACGTCGTATAATGCCTACCTGATTGCCGGCCGTGAAAAAACTGCATTGCTGGACACCGTTGATCCGGCAATGGCCGAGACCTTAATGAGGCAACTGGATGGGATTGCCAAGATCGACTTTGTCGTCTCGCTCCACGCCGAGCAGGACCATTCCGGCACCATTCCCCAAGTTCTGGAAAAATATCCTCAGGCCAAGGTGGTCTGCTCCGCCAAGGCCAAGCCCATGCTCATGGATTTCTTAAGAATCCCCGAGGCCGCCTTTATCACCGTGGCAGATGGCGAGACCCTGTCCCTGGGCGACAAAACCTTGAAGTTCATCTATACTCCCTGGGTGCATTGGCCGGAGACCATGGTAGCCTACCTGGAGGAAGATCGAATCCTGTTTAGCTGCGATTTCTTCGGCTCCCATATCGCCAGCAGCGATCTGTTCGCCACCGATCAGGGGCGCGTCTACGAGGCCGCCAAACGCTACTTTGCCGAGATCATGATGCCCTTTCGGAGCGTCATCGCCAACAATCTCGAAAAACTCAAGCCCTACGATATCCAGATGATCGCCCCCAGTCATGGGCAAATTTTCGACCAACCCGCCTGGATCATGGAGGCCTACCAGGACTGGGCCACAAGTCCGCCGCACAATCTGGTGGTCCTGCCCTATGTCTCCATGCACGGCAGCACCAAAATAATGGTGGAACATCTGGTCTCGGCCCTGGTGGACCGGGGAATTCGGGTCGAATTATTCAATCTGGCAGTCACTGATACCGGGAAACTCGCCATGGCTTTAGTCGATGCCGCGACTATTGTCGTGGGCGTGCCCACGGTTTTGGCCGGCCCGCACCCATTGGCGGCTTACGCTACCCTCCTGGCCAATGCCTTGCGGCCAAAGGCAAAGTTTCTGTCCATCATCGGCTCCTACGGCTGGGGCGGGAGGACCGTGGAGATCCTGGCCGGCATGATCCCCAATCTTAAGGTCGAAGTCTTGAATCCGGTATTGTGTAAAGGCTTGCCCTCAGAAGCTGATTGCAAAGCTCTTGATGATCTGGCCGCGGCTATCGCCGCCAAACATAAGGAACACAATTATACTTAGAAGTGAATTGGCCAGGTGCTGAGGCAATCTGAAAAAACGCCAATGGCGGCATCAGTGTTCTGAACCTTGAGGGCGATACTTTGAGAGAAATCCTGGAAGAAGCACAGCTGTGTCATCAGATCGTCAAAGAGGCGCACGATGCCATCATCATGGCGGATCGGGAGGGAATCATCCGCCTCTGGAACAAAGGGGCCGAAATGGTCTTTGGTTTTAGCCCGGCGGAAGCACTGGGCCAATCCCTGCACCTCATCATCCCGGAAAACTTACAGGAACGTCACGATCAGGGCTACCGACAAGTCATGCAATCTGAGCGGAGCAAATATGCCGCTGAACTCCTTGCCGTACCGGCGATAAAAAGGATGGCACCAAGATATCAGTGGAATTCACCCTGATCGTCATTCGGGATAATCAATACAAAATCTTGGGAGTAGCTGCCATCATCCGGGATGTTACGGCAAGGTGGAAAAAAGACCGGGCTCTGCAGCGTCGCCTGACTGATTTGGAGGCTCAGTTTAGGCGGTAGATTAAGTATTAAAATAATTTTATTTAATATTATTAAATAATTTGAAATCATGGAGATGTTGCGTTATATGGCCGGTGACTTGCAGGCCGCTTGACGCCGGGCGGCAAATATCGCATAATGTACAAAAGGTACATATGAGGGCAAATACCATGAAACGAATGAACGCCACGGCAGTCCGGAAAGGGCTGTCGGACATTTTGAACCAGGTGGCCTACGCCAAGGAACGGGTCATCCTCAACCGGCGTGGGAAAGACGTGGCCGCCTTGGTCTCCATGGACGACCTGCTCCTCCTGCAGGCCCTAGAGGACAAGCTCGACAACGAAGCGGCGGCGGCGGCCCTGGCGGAGCCGGGCGACTCAGTCCCCTGGGAGCAGGCGAAGAAAGAGCTGGGCCTGCCTGAATGACCTACCGGGTTGAATTGCGCCCCGCCGCCCTGCGAGACCTGGCCAGGGTGGAGAACCCCTGGCGGCTGAAGATCGCCCGGAAGATTGACGCCCTGGCCGCCAATCCCCGGCCCCCGGGGGTGGAAAAGCTGGCGGGCAGCGATAACCGCTACCGGGTGCGCAGCGGCGACTATCGCATCGTTTACGAAATTCATGACCGGGTGCTGCTCATCCTGGTGGTGCGCATCGGGCATCGGCGGGAGGTGTATCGGTGAGGCAGATGACCGGGGCACCGGAAAGAAACACAGGCGGACAAAGCCTGAGCGCCAGGCCACAGCCGGAAACCAGATTTCCAGGCAAATGGCGGCCTTACCCAGCTTACAGAGACTCGGGAGTCGAATGGTTAGGCTATGTGCCTGAGAATTGGGACTATAAGAAGATCAAACGAATTTCCAATGTCAAAAGAGGGGCATCTCCCCGACCTATTGATGATCCAATTTATTTTGATGAAGAAGGGGAATATTCCTGGGTTAGGATTTCAGACGTTACTTCAAGTGAACGATATTTAATAACGACAGAACAAAAACTATTGTAACTATTCACCCCCCGTTATCCGGGGGACAGAGGAAGGAAAACGATGGCGCCGGGCAGTCGAGAGGTTTTAATCGGTAAATTTGAGGCAGTGCTCCGGGGGCCGGACGGTGAGCTCTTGGCGGATATTTTGGACCGCTTTTTTGTCCGATTGCCGGAACAGATGGACACCGAGCCGCTTTCAGCCAAAGAAGCCGAGGCCCTGGAGTCCGGACGCCGAGCTCTGGCGACAGGCGACAGTTCCTATTTCACCCCGTGGGAAGAGGTCAAAAAGGAACTGGGGCTGTGAAATTCTCCCTGGTCTTGAGTCAGGATGCCAAAAAGGATCTGGCGAAGCTGGATAAGCGCACTTTAGGCCGATTAAACCGGCGCTTTATGGTGGTGAACCCTGAGAGAACCCTAAAAGAAAAAGGGGCCAACGAAAATCGCTAACCCCCTTGAATTTCCTGGTGGGCCGTCAGGGGATCGAACCCCGAACCTACTGATTAAGAGTCAGTTGCTCTACCAATTGAGCTAACGGCCCCTGCTCACTCTCTGTTGATCATCGTTATTTTTATCAGCCCAGCTTGGGCTTGTCAAGAATAATGGCAGGCTAATTTCAAAGTCGTGAAGGAGTGAACTTTTGGGAGCAAAAATGAATGGAGGAGGGCTTTGGGAAAACTTATCCCTGATTTGGATGGCAGAATAAACCAGAGGTTAGCAGAGGAAAAGGTAACTTTGAAGTGGCAAGGGCAGTATTCTACCTATCCCTCAATTGAGCATTACTCGGAAATGGCCCTGCCCCCTCATCCCCCGAACGTTGACGAAACCGGCACAGGGTGGTATGATCCGGAGAAAATTCTCCAGCGCTCAATCCCGAGAACCACTTGAAAGCCCTATTAAAGGTAATCTGCTCCTCCACCTCCCGATCCGAAAGATCATAGAGATATTGGAGAATGACCACGAAGAAAAGCCTGGCGCCCAGAACTATGGGCCCATAGATAGGGTAACCTGTAGCCCAATACATTGCAAAGGACATATATCGTATGAACGAGTCGAAAAGTACTCTCCAAAAAATCCTCAAAGACTCTAAGATAATTTTTGCTGCCGGCGGCCTGTTGTGGCGAGAGGATAAGGGGCAAAGGCAGATTGCCGTGGTGTTTCGGAATAGGTATCAGGATTGGACCTTACCTAAAGGAAAAGTCAGTTTAGCTGATGAAAGCATCCAGACAGCCGCCCAGAGGGAGGCTAAGGAAGAAACCGGCTTTGAGACCGAAATAATTGAGTTTGCCGGATGCGTCTGTTACAAGCATAACCATATTCCCAAAGTAGTATTATTTTGGCATATGGTTCCGAAAGGTGATTCTCATTTTAGAGAATCCGAAGAGGTAGGACGCTGTGAATGGCTCTCGGTTGAGGAAGCCATTCGTAGACTTACCTATCCCAAGGAGCGTGATTTGCTCGTCCAAAACTCAGCTTATGTTATAAAAGGGCTGGTTAAATGAACTCTCGAGGAAGCTGTATGGCAATGATAATATCAAAGTTCAGCGGAGAACCGTTGTTCACAAAAGGTATAAGATGAAATGGTTTATGAGATTTAGGCTGCGTCTACAGCGGTTGAATTCCTCAATTCAGTCATACAGAGAAGAATTCACCAATATAATGATGAAAACAGATGAAGATACGAGAACATCCTGGGAAAACCTCCTCAAAATGGCAGAAGAAGCCCTAACCATCAATGAAGGGTATCATTTCTTTAAATCAGCATATCGGTTGGGACTTAAAGCTTTAGATCAAAATCAATTAGAGGCAGAAGCAAGGAGTCTTCATAATGAAGCAGAGGAGAAATTATCCTCCTGGCGTAAAAAAACAGTCAGCGAACTAATTACTCATCCGGTAAAAATGGAGAATCTTGCCGAGGCTAGGAAAATCCTGGACGAACATTTTGATAACCGATACTTTACAAATGATCTAATAAAACGGCAAATATTTTGTTGGTTCTTTTACTTTACAGTTGTCCTATTGGCAATATTTTTTCTTATACTTTTTGGATTTCCCAATAGCCGCCTTCCTTTAGGTAAAATAGAACAACACGCAAGTATTAATATGCTTCTGCTTGTTTTCCTCTTTGGAGCTCTGGGAGGAACCATCTTTTCTTTTCTCTCTACCACCCAAAAGAGCGCCAGCGCTCGCATTATAGATCAACTGCTTACCTGGTATGTCACCTTGATACGTCCCTTGTGGGGCGGGGTTGGCGCTTTGGTAGTCTATCTCGGCTTACAGGCTGGCATATTCCAGGTAAATTTGGAGCATGAAGGCGCCCTTGTTCTTTCTATTTCAATAGCTGCCGGTTATGCTGAGCGGCTGGCGACAGGCGCTCTCGAAAATGTGGCCACCTTAATTAACAAAAACAAAGCAAAAACAAATACAGGTAAGTAAGATAAGAACAGATCGAAAAAAATTAGTTGCCTGGCTGACTGCCGATATCAAAACTATTGGCCCTCTTAACGTTCAATCTGAAAATGCAGACAGTGGGTGGAGCAGGAGATGCAAGGATCGTAATTGCGGATGGCCTGTTCCAGGATCAGGGTGAGCCGGTCATCGTCGAGGTGCAGATTGGCTTCTGCTACCCGGCTGAGGTCGTCCTCGACTGACTTCTGGTTCTGGGAGGTGGGTGGAACGAGACGGGCGTTGAGGATGACGCCCTGCTCATCAAGGGTGTAGCGGTGGTAGAGGCTGCCCCGAGGGGCCTCGCTGATGGCGCAACCCCGACCGGCCCGCCAGGGAGCGGTTAAACACGGCCGGTCGGGACGTTCGTAGCTCTGAATAATCCGCAGGGCTTCTTCGCAGGCAAAGACCAGCTCAACGCTGCGGACAATGATACTCTGAAAAGGATTACGGCAGTCCGGGGTCAGGCCTACTTCTCGGGCGACGGCCTGGGCCAGAGGCGTCAGCCGGTCAAAGTTCAGGTTAAAGCGGGCCATGGGGCCGACCAGGTAACGCCCCGCTCCTATCCGGTGGGACTGCAGGGCAGTGCTGTGCCGGACGTGTTCTTCGGCGAAATGATCCTCGTATTCAAAGGCGCTGATATCCAGTCCCCGACTGGAGACCAGGCGGCCTTGACAGAGCGGATATTCCTCCGGATGTCTCAGGGCGACAAATTCATAATCGGCGGCGGCGTCCGGGAAGTCAAAACCGGCGACCCAACGCACTGTTTTCAGGGCTATCTTTAGGGCTGCCTGAAGCTGATCAGCCAAGGCCCGCAGCTCTTGAACCCGCGGGGTTCGATAAAAGCCGCCCACCCGAACGTTCACTGGGTGAATCTCCCGACCGCCGAGGAGGGCGACGAGGTCGTTACCGGCCTTCTTGAGGGCCAGACCTTCTTTGACGATCTCGGGATAATCCTGGGCCAGGGCAATGGCACTGGAATAGCCTAAGAAATCAGGCGCATGGAGAAAATAGACGTGCAGGGCGTGACTCTCGATCCACTCCCCGCAGTAAAGCAGGCGGCGCAGTTCCCTTAGCTGGCCGTCAACGCTGAGACCTAGGATGCCCTCCAAAGCGTGGGTCGAGCTCATCTGATAGGCCACGGGGCAGATGCCGCAGATGCGGGCGGTGAGATCTGGTGCCTCGTCACCTCGGCGCCCCCGCAAAAAGCCCTCAAAAAAGCGGGGGGCCTCGAAAATGCTAAACTTGGCCTCGGTGACGCGACCGTCCTTAATCTTGAGTTTTAAAGCCCCCTCACCTTCCACCCGGGCAAGATTGGCAACTCTGATCGTTTTATTCATGGGCCTGGCTCTCCTGACGGAATGGTTCGGCATAGGCGGTGAAGGTCCGAAAAAGACGGACAATGTCGGCTTCCGACAGGCCCAACTGGCGAAAGCGGACACTGAGGGCGGCGGTGTTCGCCGTCTCCTTGGGACCGTAGCAACCATAGCAACCCCGATGATAGCTGGGACAGAGGGCACCACAGCCGGCGTGGGTCACCGGCCCGAGGCAGGGCACGCCATCGGCCACCATGACACAGGCATTGCCCCGCAGTTTACAGGCCACACAGACAGACTCATCGGCGAACCGCGGGGTGCGGCCCTGCAGCAGGGCTTGGATTAACTCCAAAAGTTGGTTTTTGTTGATCGGGCAGCCGGGAAGCTGGTAATCCACCTTGATGTGTTCGGCAATAGGGGTAGACTGCTCCAAGGTTTTGATATATTCCGGCCGGGCATAGACCGCTGCAATATAGTCCTTTACATCAGTGAAATTGCGTAGAGCCTGGATGCCCCCGGCAGTAGCGCAGGCGCCGATGGTAACTACCAGTTTGGAGCGGCGGCGCACCTGCTTGATGCGATGGGCATCTTCCGGTGTGGTGATAGAGCCTTCCACCAGCGACAGATCGTACGGACCAGGAGCGACGTCGCGGCTTGCCTCCAGGAAATAGGCGATCTGCACCCGGCCCACGATGTCCAGGAGGTAGTCTTCTAAATTCAGTAGACTTAATTGACAGCCGTCACAGGAAGCAAATTTCCAGACGGCGAGTTTTAGCAGGGAGCTCATGGCGTCCTCGCAGCAATGAGAGCTTATGTGGAATGGAGTGGCTTTTTCTCCTCTCACCCCGAAACTTCCCCCTCAAGGAAAGAAGAAAAAATCAAGCAAGAATCTTTTCCGCCTGGGCCAAAAAGCCCAGGATACCGCCAAAGGCCTTGTCAAATAAGGAACGGCCTACACTTCCCGCAGTTCAAACCACCTGCCGATACGGTCGTAGGAGAAGACCGGACCGTCTTTACAGACAAAAAAAGGGCCAAGCTGACAATGGCCGCAAAGACCCAGACCGCATTGCATATTGCGCTCCAGGGAAACATAGATATTGCGGGGGGGCCAATCCTCGGCGAATCAGTTCCTGTACGCAGAAGCGCATCATAATGCCCGGGCCGCAGATCAGGGCGGCGGTGCTCTGCGGATCGAAGTTGGCGCGGCCGATGAGATTGGTTACGACCCCCACGTGCCCGCGCCATCGCTGATCAGCGCTGTCGACGGTGACATGCACCCGCAGGTCGAACCGCCCCCGCCAGCGCTCCAGTTCGCTGCGATAGAGGAGGTCCTGGGGCGAACGGGCACCGTAGATGAGTTCGACATTGCCGTAGTCCTCACGGTGCGTCAGGACATGGTAGATAACCGGACGCAGGGGCGCCAGGCCGAGACCGCCAGCCAGGATGACCAGATCGAGACCGGTGGCCGCCTCTACCGGCCAGGGAGTGCCAAACGGACCTCGCAACCCCAAACAATCGCCGGTCCGCAATTTCTGCAGCGAGCGGGTAACGTTCCCCACGGCGCGGATGGTATGCACCATTTTTTCGGGTTTAGCGGGATCGCCGCTGATAGAAATGGGCGATTCACCGGCACCCGGATGGTAGAGCATGTTAAACTGCCCAGGTTGGAACTGAAATACCGGCGCTCCGTCCTGGGGCTGTAAATACAGGGTAAAGGTATCAGGCAACTCCTGCCGGCGACCGACCACCTGAAAGGGCCGGGGCAGCATGGGATATTCTCTGGCCGTTTCTCGCTGGGCTGTCACCCCGTGCATGTTAGGAGCCATAAAAATCCACCAGTTGCAGTTTCAATAGTTTTATTTTTTTGGCCTGAACCTGGACAAAGCGTCTCAACAGTTCATAACCCAGGTCTGGATGCTCCGCGAATAGCTTCCTCAGACAGTCGACCTGGAAAACGATGGCGCGGGTAACCTCCTGGGTTCGGGCATCGAAGAACCATTCTTCCACCGCCTCCGCCCCCAATGCACCTAACAGATCTCCCTCGCCCAGGGTGTAAATGGTTCGAGGACCGCGGCGAGGACGATGCACCTCCACTGCCACCCGTCCGAAGCGCAACAGAAATAGTCGTTCGGCCTTTTCCCCCTCAGTGAAGATTACCTCATTGGCCCGATAGGTTGCCAAAGTTGCGCAGCCGGCCAGTAACTGGATCTGCTGCCCGGTAAGACTGGCCAGGAAGGGATGGGACGCCAGAATTGATTCCAGGTTTTCCATGGACATTACTCCTGTGTGGGATTTACCCGGATAGCTTGAACTTCCGCCGTAAGATCAATGCCCACCGGGCACCAGACCAGGCAGCGGCCGCAGCCGACGCAGCCGAGGGAGCCGAATTGGTCGAACCAGGCGGCCAGTTTATGAGTCAGCCACTGCCGGTAGCGCGACTTGGGAGAGTTCCGCAGACTGCCGCCGTGGATATAAGCGAACTGGAGAGTGTGACAGGCGTCCCAGTGGCGCCAGCGTTCAGCCGCCCGGCCATCCAGATCGCTTTTATCCTCAATCCGATGGCAGAAACAGGTGGGGCAGACCAAGGTGCAGTTGCCGCAACTGAGGCAGCGAGCAGCCACTTCATCCCAATGCGGGTGATTATAATTGTTATACAACAATCCGGGCAAGTCATCGGTAGACAGGTTTCGTTTCTGGCTGTGGGCCGCCTGGCGGATGAGTTCCCTCGCCCGTTCCTGTTGCGCGCCGGTAGCCGGTTGCCAGGGCAACTTCAAAATCACCTCGGCTCCGCGCGGGGTTCCCACGGTCACCAGAAAGGCGCCGTCCGAACCGCAGCTGATTTCCGTCAGGGCCAGGTCGAAACCAGCCGCGGCCCCTGGACCGGTCCCCAAGGAGGCACAGAAACAGGCGGCGTCGGACTCCGTACAATTGATCGCCACAATGAAGAGGGACTGCCGCCGAGCGGCGTAAACCGGATCGGAGTACGGACCCTGAAGAAAGATGCGGTCATGAATTGCCAGGGCGGCCAACTCGCAGGCCCTGACGCCGATAAAGGCATAGGACGGGACTTCCTCAGGAAGATACTGAAACCTGAGTCCGCTCTCCTGCCGTTCAGTTCGGAAAAGGGGCACAGAGGGTGGATAGAGATATTTTTTCCAGGACTCCTGGCCCAGGTTAAAACCGAAATAGGCCTGATCGTCCCGGCGAGTCAGCCGGAACGCCCCGGCATCGGCATCGGTGGTCCAACCCTGGGGAAGATCGGCGGTCCCAGACAGCGCATCCAGAACCAGATAACCGTCCTGAACCGTGGGACCCACCGGCTGGAAACCCTCTTGCACTATAACATCGATCAGAATCGGAAGAACTGCAGCCGATATGACTGCTTCCTCTCCAACCTGGAGACGGGGAGTGGACATGAGACGCCTGCTCCTCCCTAAGCCGAGGCATTCCCCAACAGCCGCTCGGCCTCAAATCGTGACTGATAAAAACAGTTTGCTGAACGTGGTTTGATGATATGATTGTATATCGGTTTAAAAACACACTAAGTTAAAAAGGTAAAAAAGGCAAGGATTTTTTCACCGAAGTGGTTAGACTAGAAAACCTCCGGGAGTCTGGAGACATTGAAGAGGTTATTCACGCAAAGACCGGGATGAATATCCGTCCGGGACATGATAAAGCAGAGCCGGATAACGGGAAAAAAGCAGGGCAAGCGTTGGTATCTCTCAGAGAAAAATCTCCAGGCCTTTTTTGATAAAGAACCTCAGGATTTAGAGTAAACATAGTAAAGCATGTCCCTAAAGACGGCATTTCAGAGATAGAAAGAGGAGCAGAACAATGAATATCCGGGAAGAAATTAATAAAGTTCTGGATACCCTCCCTGAGGACTCCCTGGAGGCTGTCCTGGAATATGCCAGATATATCCGGGAACCTGAGGAGGTAGAGCCTACCGAGGGTGAGATGAAAGCCATAACCAGGGGCAAGGAGGAGATAGCCAGGGGCGAAGTGGTGAGGTGGAGGGATATCAGGAAAAATGCCATATGAAGTCAAGCTCACCAAAACGGCTCAGAAAGTCTATGACAAGGTCCCGGGCAAGCTCCAAGCCGGACTTGATAGATGTTTTATTCATCTGGAGGCAGACCCCAAGAGGAACCCGAATATTAAGAAATTCAAAGGTTTTCCCGGACATTACAGATATCAAGTAGGGGGCTGGCGTATCCTCTATGAGGTAGACGAGACACAAAGGACCGTGACGGTATACGAGATATGGCCAAGGGGTAATGTCTACAAAGGCCATTAAAATTATGAGAGATGAGTCTCCCAGCAGACATGAGATGAAGGCTCGATTTAGAGAGACCCTCAAGGGGCCATAATGACGAACCAGATATACCCTAAACCAGATCTCAAGTCTCTGGGCACGGTGGGCTATGGGTTACCTGAAGCTGCGAACGATCCAGAACCGGTTTGAGGGCGAACTCCTGGCCGCCGCCCTGGAGCGCCTGGGGGTGGATTTCTTTCTGCGTACCTTCGAGGATACTGCGTATGACGGGCTTTTTGTGGCCCAGGAGGGTTGGGGAGCTATCTGGGTAGAGGAGGCTGACAGGCTGCTGGCAGAGGATATCCTGCAAAAGTTTGACGAGGCCTATGCGGCGGGGTTCGACTGGGAAAGCGAAGCCGAGTAAGGAATTGCCTTGATCGAAAGCAATATCACTGTATATTCTATATAATTGTCATAATTCATAATTCACTCATAAACACGGAGATTTCCAAAGGTAGTTTTTCTTCTCGAAGATGCTGTCCATCGGTAAGCAGCTGATCAGCAGAACCATGAAATGAAAAGTTACGTGGTTGACGCCTCGGTCATCCTGAGATGGGTAGTTGGTGGCGCAGTCAACCTCAATCCGCACAAGGCTCAGTAGCTAAGGAAGACATCATGAAAGCAGTAGCTATTTCCGGGTCACCCCGCAAGGAGGGGAACACCTGGCAGCTCTTGAACCTGGCCCTTGAATTGCTTGCCAACGAGGGCTTTGAGACCGAATTCATCTCTTTGCATAACAAAAAAATTCACCCCTGCCTGGCCTGCATGTCGTGTAAAAAAGAGAAGAACCGTTGCGCCCAGGAGGATGACTTCCAGGAGATATTTCCGAAGATGCAGGCCGCTGACGCCCTGCTGGTGGGCTCGCCGGTCTACTTCGGTTCGGCCACGCCCAATCTCATGGCCCTCTTGGACCGGGCCGGATACGTCGCCCGCCACGGCGACAATCATTTCCACCGCAAGGTCGGCACCCCTATTATAGTAGCCCGCCGGGCCGGCGTGAACTTCACCTATGCCCAATTGCTGTTCTTCTTCTCCATTATGGGAATGATCGTTCCCGGCGCTACCTACTGGCCCATCGCCTACGGTCTGAATCAAGGCGAGGCCATGAATGATACCGAGGGCGTGCAAACCATCAAAAATCTGGCGGCCAATATCGCCTGGTTGGCGAAAAAGTTGAGAGACTGACATGAAAAATATTCTCTTTCTCAAGGCCTCTCCGCGCGGCAGCCGTTCCCATTCCCTGGCTGTGGCTGAGGCTTTTATCGACGCCTACCGGCAGTACCACCAGGCCGTCGAAGTCGTCCCGCTCGATCTCTTTGCTCTAGACCTGCCCCCGTTCGACGGCCTGCGCCTTCAGGCCAAATACAACATCCTCCATGATCGACCGCATTCCCAAACCGAAGCCGAGGCCTGGAAAGTGGTGGAGGAATGGATCAACCAATTCAAGGCGGCCGATAAATACGTGCTGGCTACGGCCATGTGGAATTTTGGCATTCCCTATCGGCTAAAACAGTATCTGGATATTATCCTACAACCGGGCTACACCTTCTCATATTCTCCGGAGAGCGGCTATCAGGGACTGGTCACCGGCAAACCTATCTTCATCACCTATGCCCGGGGCGGGGAGTATCCAATCGACAGCCCCGCCGGGGCCATGGATTTTCAGAGGCCCTATCTGGAGTTCATCTTACGGTTCATCGGGTTTAAAGAAATTCGGCGCGTGATTATCGAACCAACCCTCGCCCAGGGGCCAGAGGTAGCTAGGTCACGGCGGCAGTCAGCAATAGAGCAGGCTCGGAAGATGGCCGAAAGCTTTTGACGTATCCGCCGGCAATAGTTTCTTTGGTAACCCTGGTTTTTCCGCCGGCATGAATCTTGATTGGGGATTACCTCATTAACCGAGATTATTTGCATGTATCAAAACTTTGTATGATTTGGCCGGAAAAAATGCTATAATGAAAATTTAATAACTTGCAGAATGCGGTTCATTGCCTGTTCCTTTCTCTTCAGAAGTTGGATATCATGAACCTTACCCCGGTTTATGCCGGTAGTATTACCCGTTCGGTTCCGGTGCTAGAGTGCAATATAATACGTCCAAAGAGGCATAATGAAAAATCTACCAACCATACCGATCGCTGGCGCTGATCGAAACGTTATCTTAATACAGGGCGGCATGGGCATTGGTATATCCCTCGCCCCCTTAGCTCGGGCAGTGGCTCAGAGAGGCGGTGTCGGCACCATATCCAGCGCCGGTCTGGCAACTTTAGTAAGCAAAAGAATAGGCAGGAAAGTCGATTCCTATCAAGCCGCGGCCATTGAAGTTGCCGAAGCCAAAGAGAATGGCGGGTTTATTGCCATTAACATCATGGTTGCGTTATACCAGTCATTCACTGATTCTATCCTGGGAGCCATTGCCGGAGGCGTGGATGCCCTGATTTTAGGCGCCGGCCTGCCTACCAACCTGCCGGAGAACGTTGCCAGTGCTGACGTGGCCTTGATTCCTATTGTCTCCTCGGCTAAAGCCCTGAGAATAATTCACCGGAGGTGGACCGAAAGATACGACCGTATTCCGGATGCCGTGGTGCTGGAAGGGCCGTTGGCTGGCGGGCATCTTGGATTCTCGCATGCCGACGTTTCCAAGGACGCCTTCCGACTGGAGAATCTTTTCGGCCCGGTGAAAGAATTCGCCCAGAAACACGGCGATTTTCCGGTGATTGTAGCCGGCGGGGTTTACTATCATGACGATATCCTCAAGTGGGTGAATGAGTTCGGCGCCGATGGCGTGCAGTTGGGCACCAGGTTTGCGGCCACTCACGAAAGCGGCGCCTCGGCTGATTTCAAGCAGGCTATCATTGACTGCAGGAGAGAAGACATTATTGTGCCCAAAAATCCAGGGTCTCCCTGCGGCCTGCCTTTCCGATTGATTAAAACCTCTCCCGGCTATCAAATAGCGCTGCACAAAGACCGGCCGCCGAAATGCAATCGCGGGTTTGTGCTCCGCAAAGATCAAGAAGGCCATTTTACCGTCTGTTCGGCCAAGGATTCCTACGATAGTTTTTGCATCTGCAACGTGCTGCTCAGCGCCCACGGTTTCACCGACAGAGAAAAGCCGATTTACACCATCGGCCAACGGGGATACCTGGTTGACCAGATTCTCTCGGTGGACGAGCTGATGGACGAACTGATCGGGTTAAATCCACCCAAGAAGGACTGAACCTCATGGCTTCCCTGCGCACCCGGTTTTCGCCCAGCCCCACTGGCTTCCTGCATCTGGGGGGAGCGCGCACGGCGCTGTTTAATTGGCTCTTTGCCCGGCATTACAACGGTACCTTTATCCTGCGGATCGAAGACACCGACGTGGAGCGATCCCAGAAAATCTATGAAGACGATATCATCGCCGGTCTAACCTGGCTGGGCCTGGATTGGGATGAAGGCCCCTATCGCCAGACCGAACGCCTGGAAACCTACCGATTTTACACCCAGGAATTAATTGCCCGCGGGGCGGCCTATTACTGCAACTGCCCCAAGGAAGAGCTGGAACAGCGACGGCAGGCGGCTTTGGCCCGCGGAGAGAAACCGCGCTATGACGGCCACTGTCGGGACCTGGGCCTCAAAGCCGGGTCGGATACCGCAGTGCGTTTCCGCAGCCCCACTGACGGCATCACCCACTGGGACGACCTCACCAAAGGGGCCATTGCTTTTGACAACGCCGAACTGGACGATCTGGTGCTGGTCCGGGCCGACGGCGTCCCGACCTATAACTTCGCCGTTGTCGTAGATGATCTCACCATGAATATCACCCACGTTATCCGGGGTGACGATCACATCTCCAACACCCCCCGGCAGATTCTCATCTACCAGGCCTTAGGCGCTCCTCTGCCCCAATTCGCTCACATCCCCATGATCCTGGGTCCCGACCGCGCCAAGCTCTCCAAACGCCACGGCGCCCTGTCGGTGCTGGCCTATCGGGATATGGGCTATCTGCCCGATACTATGGTAAATTTCCTGGCACGCCTGGGCTGGTCCCACGGCGACCAGGAAATTTTCAGCCGGGAAGAGTTGATCCGCTCCTTCTCCCTGGATCACGTAGGGAAAGCGCCCGGCATCTTCGATACCGAGAAACTTGCCTGGCTCAACGGCCACTACCTGCGTCAGGCCACTGCGGCGGCGCTGGCCCCCCAACTCCAGGAATTTCTGTCTAAGATCGATATCAGGGTTGATGACCTGGCAACGCTTGCTAACGTGGCCCGCACCCTGCAGCCCCGGGCGCACACCCTGGTGGACATGGCCGCTCAGGCGCGCTTTTACTTCGAGGATCCCCGGCCCTATGAAGATAAAGGCGCCAGGAAGTTCTTGACGCCCCGGATCAAACCAGTCCTCCGGGAGATCATCGCCCGTTGGCAGGCGGAACCGGTTCCGAACGAAGAGGCGCTGCACCAGTTTTTCAAAAATATGCAGGAGGAAGCGGGACTGAAGATCAAAGAGATTGCCCAAGCCGTCCGGCTGGCCCTCACCGGCCGGACCGCCAGCCCCGGATTGTTTGAGATCATTGAAATCCTCGGTTGGCCGGAGGTCCTCCGGCGGCTCCGGACAGCAGTAGCGGCGTGCCCCTGAAATATCAAAGGTAGGCACCCATTTCCCCAATAACCGGAAGATAGAAGATACGGAGGCGATAGCACATGAGCACATCGGAAAATTATCGGAGTAAACAAGCCCTGTTGGTAATCGTAGTTTTTTGCCTGTTTGTCCTGGCATTTCTGAATCTCAATTGGATCATCACTGTCGGCTCGGTGTTGGTTGCGACCGCAGTAGCACTATATGCCGGTACCCTGGAACCTAAGCCAAGCCATGAGGAGCACCATTAAAAGCAGGGAAGAGGGAAGAGGGATTCGGGAAAAAAGTAAAAGAAGGCGAGGAAAGGCCAAGGGAAATGATTTAATGGCAATTATCGGGAACCAGGGAAGAATTTTGATGCCGGTTTTTACTAATCCCTCTTCCCTTTTTCCTACATCTAAAAGGAGGGTATTATGCGTATCGCACTGCTCGGTCAGGCGGCTTTTGGCGCGGACGTGTTCAAAGTATTGAACCCCCGTTATGGCATTGTCGGCGTTTTTTGCCCTCCGGATTCGCCCAAGGGCAAGCCCGACCCCCTGAAGGAAGCAGCGGTTGCGGCAGGGGTGCCGGTGTTTCAGCCCAGGCGGATGAAAGACCCGGAGGCCTACGAACAGATGAAAAAGCTGGCTCCGGACCTGGCGGTGCTGGCCTTCGTCACCGATATAGTGCCGGGCCGGGTACTGGCCCTGCCGCGTCTCGGCAGCATCTGTTATCACCCCTCCATCCTGCCCAGACACCGGGGTGCCTCGGCTATTAATTGGGCCGTGATCCACGGCGACAGCCAAACCGGACTGACCATTTTCTGGGTGGATGAAGGCATCGATACCGGCGATATCCTGTTGCAGAAAGAAGTGGACCTCGGCCCTGATGAAACTACGGGTGCGGTCTATTTCAACAAGCTCTACCCCTTGGGGGTGGAGGCCCTGGCAGAGGCGGTAGATCTGATTGCTGCCGGCAAAGCCCCGCGAATTCCCCAGGATCACTCCCTGGCTACCTATGAACCTCCCTGCGACGAGCGGGTGGCCGGCTTGAATTGGGACCAACCGGGCCGCGCAGTCTATAATTTCATACGCGGCTGCGATCCCCAACCCGGCGCCACTACCACCTTTCGAGGGGAAACAGTAAAATTTTTCAATGCCTCGTACGCACCCCAGGATCATGACGCCCTCCCCGGCGAGATTCTTGAGGTTACCCCGAAGGGTCTCAAAGTGGCGGTAAAAGGCGGCGCTGTCATAATCGCCCGTCTGCGCGCCAAAGACCTGGGCAAGGTAAAGGCCGAGGAATTTATCCAATCCCAAGATCCTCGGGTAGGGGAAAGATTCGGGACCTGACAGGTGAGGCCGGACTCAACGATCCGGCCGACGGGGGCAAAGAATGGCGGCCCTTAGTGGCGTTCCCGGTGACATGCCGTTATTTGCCCTGTCATAGCAAGAAACCTCATCGGAAAAGTGTATTTCATGCCCACGTATAAGAAATCACGCCAGACCGCCAGGACCAAAAAGCCGCCCCCGCCGGAGCGGCGTTGGTCACTGGGGCGACTGCTCTCAAGATTATTTTTGATTCTTTTCCTCGTCGGCCTGGTGGCGGCTGGGGGTATATCTTATTATATTTATTACCATTTCAGTCGCGACCTCCCTGATTACACCTCTTTGAAAGATTTCCGCCCCAATCTGATTACCCGGATCTATGCCCGGGACGGCCAGCTTATGGGCGAGTATTTCATGGAAAAACGCATCATTGTCCCCTATACCCGGTTGCCGCAGCATCTCATCCTGGCTTTTCTGGCCGCCGAGGACGCCCGTTTTTTCGAGCATACCGGGGTTGATTTTCTAGGCATCGTGCGGGCCTTTATCGAAAACGTCAAGGCCGGCGAAATTGTCCAGGGAGGCAGCACCATCACCCAACAGGTGGTCAAGAGCATCCTGTTAAGTTCCGAGAAGAGCTTCTCCCGCAAGCTGCGCGAGGCCATCCTGGCCTACCGGATCGATAATTATCTCACCAAGGAAGAGGTCCTGTACCTCTATCTGAACCATATTTATTTAGGCAACGGCGCCTATGGCGTGGAGGCGGCGGCGCTGGAATACTTCGGCAAGCACGTCGAGGACCTTAATCTGGCCGAAGCCGCCATGCTGGCCGGACTCCCCAAGGCCCCGACCCGCTACGCCCCGACCAATAATCCCCTGCGCGCCAAGGAACGTCAGACCTATGTTCTTAATCGCATGGTGGAGGAAGGTTTTGTTGAACCGGCCGAGGCCCAGGCGGCCCTCAACCAGGCCTTGACTTTCAAGACCTCCCGCCAGCCAGGTTTTGATTACGTGGGCTATTACACTGAATATGTGCGCCAACTCCTGGAGGAACGATACGGCCGGGACCCACTCTATAAAGCCGGGTTCCGGGTTTACACCGCGGCGGATATCGAACTGCATCGCGCTGCTCAGGAGGCGGTTAACCAAGGTCTTAAAGACCTCTACCGCCGTCATGGGTTCCGCGGCCCCTTAAAACGCTTATCGGCCAAAGAGATTGATTCTTTCTGTCTGCAGCAGGTTAAATATCAACAGAAACACCCCCCCCTGAAGGGACAGTTGCAGACCGCCGTCGTGGTTCAGCCTGAGAAAGGGCGAAACTGCCTGGTCGTCCGCTTCGGTAACGAATACGGCTTTCTGGTCCAGAACCCGGCCCCGGCACCTGGGATGAAGGTTTCCGAGGCGAGTAATATTGTCTCCCGGCTGCGTCTAGGCGACGTCATTCAGGTGCGCCTGCAGCAGAAAGCCAGCGGCCGCCAGAAGTGGTTGGTCAGCGTGGACCCCGACCCCACGGCACAGGGGGCCCTGGTGTACGTCGAAAATCACACCGGCAAGGTGCGGGTCATCATGGGCGGGAAAGACTATCGGGACAGCGTCTTCAACCGCGCCACCCAGGCCAAGCGGCAGCCGGGTTCGGCCTTCAAACCCATCATTTATGCTACTGCGGTGGAAAAAGGCTATGGGCCCGGTTCCACGCTCCTGGACGAACCCATCTCCCTGCCGGGAGGCCGACGGGGCGAACTGTGGACCCCCAAAAACTATGATAATCGTTATAGCGGCCCCATCAGTCTGGCCACCGCTCTGGCCCGCTCCCGCAATATTCCCACCGTCCGCCTGCTGATGAGCGTCGGTCTGCCGCCGGTCATCAACCTGGCCAAGGCCATGGGGCTCACCACCCAGATTTATCCCAATTACTCTTCGGCCCTGGGGGCCTCCGAGGTTAGCCTGTTTGAACTTACCCGGGCCTATTCCGTCTTCCCCAACCAGGGACAGTTGGCCGCCCCTATCCTGATCGAACGCCTGGAGGACCGGGACGGCCGGATCCTCGAAGAAGCGGAGCCACATTCACGCCCGGCCATAAGCCAACGCACCGCCCAGATCATGACGGAACTGTTGGTCGGCGTCGTGACGCGGGGTACAGGTCAGAAAGTTCTAGCCCTGAGACGGCCGATCGGCGGCAAGACCGGCACCACCAACAATACTCGGGACGCCTGGTTCATCGGCTTTACTCCCTCCGTCACCGCCGGCGTCTGGGTGGGGATGGATGATGAGCGCTCCCTGGGTGCCAAGGAGACCGGCTCCCAGGCCGCCGCTCCTATATTCATCAGGTTTATGCAGGAGGCCCTGAAAAACCAGCCGCTGGAAGAGTTTCCCAGTCTGCCGGCCACCCTTTTCGCCTCCGGTCGGGACCGGGGGGTGGATGACGAAGCCTCGGACGACGAGGCGGAGGAGGAAGAGTACGATAACCCGGATGAGGAAGCCCAAGCCGCCGTTCGACCCCGACCGGCAATCAATCCGAACTTCTTTAAAAAGGATCTGGGCGAATAATCCCAGCCTTTGCGTAAAAACTAATTCTTCCCCGGAATGGACGGCATCATGAGAGAAATTAACGTTAAAGAGGTTACTGCGGCCGTAAAACAGGCGGCCATGGACGCCAATTATCTGCTCGGCCAGGACATGGTACAGGCCTTCGAGCGGGGTCTGCGGGAAGAGGAATCCCCCGCCGGGCAGGAGGTCTTTCGGCTGCTGTTGGAAAACGCCCGCATTGCCCGGGAGGAACTGATTCCCATCTGCCAGGACTGCGGTCTGGTAGTGGTCTTCGTCGAACTGGGGCAGGAAGTGCATCTGATAGGGGGCAACCTCAACGAGGCCATTCAGGAAGGGGTGCGCCAGGGATATCAGGAAGGCTACCTGCGCAAATCCCTCTGTCACCCACTCACCCGAAAGAATACCGGCGACAATACCCCGGCGGTCATCTACGTCTCAATCGTTCCCGGTGACCGTCTCAAACTTACCGTGGTTCCCAAAGGCGGCGGCAGTGAGAATATGAGCCGGGTGCACATGCTGCGGCCGGCGGCCGGACTGGCCGGCATCAAAGAAAAAATCGCCCAAACCATCAGCGAGGCCGGGGCCAACGCCTGCCCGCCGCTCGTGGTCGGCATCGGCCTGGGCGGCACCTTTGAACAGGCGGCTCTGCTCGCCAAAAAGGCCCTGCTGCGGGAAGTCGGTACCCGCAATCCCGACCCGCAACTGGCGGCTCTCGAGGATGAATTCCTCACCCTGATCAATAACCTGGGCATCGGTCCGGCCGGGATCGGGGGACGCCTCACGGCCCTGGCCGTCCACTTCAATGTTATGCCCTGCCATATCGCCAGTCTGCCGTTGGCCATCAATATCCAGTGCCACGCCAGCCGGCATAAAGAAGTCGTCTTATAAATCATCATGTTCTGAGAAACACCACGAAGCATGAAAGAATAATTGGTGGCATAGGCCTCCTGGCCTGTGCATCAGCGTGCCGGCTGCAAAGCCTGCACCACCTTCTTTCATATAAGTTCACATGTTCTCAAGAACACAACGAAGCATGAAAACAGAATCGTGGCGGCTGCTCACAATAATGTTTTTGCTGCTCACGGCTCACGGCTCACGGCTCACTGTTTTTATACAAGTCCACATGTTCTCAAGAACACAACGAAGCATGAAAACAGAGGCGTAGAGGCGTAGTGGCGTAGTGGGCATTGCCCACCCTACAAATACATTCTGTTTTTATACAAGGAGCTGTCAATGCCTCGTACCAGACGATTAACCACCCCGCTTTCCGACCAGGACGTCGAAGCCCTGGAGATCGGCGATAACGTCCTCGTCAACGGCGTCATTTACACGGCTCGGGACGCAGCCCATAAACGTCTGATCGACCTGCTGGAGGCGGGCCAGCCTCTGCCGGTCGACCTTCGGGGGCAGGTAATGTTTTATGTCGGGCCCAGCCCGGCGCGTCCGGGACGGGTTATCGGCGCCGCCGGCCCCACTACCAGCTACCGCATGGACCCCTATGCCCCCCAACTCCTGCGCCTCGGCCTGAAGGCCATGATCGGCAAAGGCAGGCGCAGTCAGGAGGTTATCGATGCCATGGTGGCCTGCAAGGCGGTCTATCTCGGCGCTATCGGCGGCGCCGGCGCCCTGATCTCTCAATCTATCAAGGCCGCCGAAATCGTTGCCTACGAAGATCTGGGGCCCGAAGCCATCCGCCGTCTGGTGGTGGAAGACCTGCCGACCATCGTCATCAACGACTGTCAGGGGAATGATTTCTACGACGTAAGTCTCAAACGTTATGCGCGCCGCTGACCATCCCCCCGGCGTCTTACCGGATTCCTCCGCAATTTACCCCGGAGTGCCAGATACAAACCCGCAAACGAGGCGGATTTCAGCCCGCCGCCGTCTATATGTTAAGACCTATGGCGGGGAAATGGAACATATAGGGGCTAACCTCATGTTCGCCCGCAACAAATATATAGCGGCTGTAGGGGCGAACCTCATGTTGGCCCGCAAAAAATATATAGCGGCTGTAGGGGCGAATCTCGTATTCGCCCGCAAAAAATATATAGCGGCTGTAGGGGCGAATCTCGTATTCGCCCGCAAAAAATATATAGCGGCTGTAGGGGCGAATCTCGTATTCGCCCAAGGCTTGGGGTGAAGACAGGATTCGCCTCTATCGGATGAGCCTACCGGTGTTGCAGGGTTGTAGGGCGAAAAAAACGAGGCACCCCCCCCGCCGCAGTTGGGAAGTGGTTTCTACACAGGCTTGGAAGCCTGTGCCACCGGTAAATGATCTTCATGGTTCGCCTGTGACCTACAGGTAATGGCCATTAGCGAGAAAACGAGACAGTCCCGGTTCCAGTAAAGCTAGCATTTTTTATTAAAAAATTTACCATTTTCAAGTATACTGAAATTATCATGACGTATGACCTTGCTTCAGCAGTTTTCATCATCAGCCCATAGGTAAAAATATGACCCACCCTGCTGACCTTGAGGTAATTCGACAGCGTATTCTAGAAAAAAAGAACAATTATCAGGAGTATAATTTTGGCCCCCTAAGGGATGACGCCATCAAAACCTTTTTTGATCTGGCGCAGGAATACGAAACCCTGGAGAATCTCTTCCGGGTCTGCGTCGCGGTCATCAAAGAGTTCTTCGACCTCGACAGCCGTCTCTTCCTGACCTGCAGCGGCGTCGGGTGCCTGGAAGCCGTCTGCGACAGCCTGGAGGGGCTGCGGGCATACCGGACTCCGGCCCCGGAGGAAATCCATCTCTCCAATACCGCCTATGCCGCGGGCGATTCCTGGGTCATACCGGTCCGCGGCAACCGCCTCCTGGTGGACCGCCTGCCTTTCTTCGCCAAAGATCAGGTTATCGGCATGCTCGAGATCTTTCCCGCCCATGCCTTGACCGACAGTGATACCTTCTTCTTCGAGAAATACGCCAACCGCCTGGGCTACGCCCTGCATAACAAGATCATCACCTCCCAGAATATTCAGCATATCCGCTTTATTAACAGCCTGGTAGGCGATATTGAGCACAACGTTATTGTCCCCAATATTTCTCTCAGCCTCTACCTGCGCCACGTCAAGAAGAAGATCCAGACCCTGCACAACCTGGTAAACACCCTCTCCGAAGACGCCCGCTCCTGTCCTGAATTTGTCGCCCAGGTGCGGGCCCTGGTCCTGGGGATTGATAGCGACTGCCAGATTTTCGATAAGCAATACCACGGGGTCAGCCTCTTTCTTGAATCGCTCTTTCGGCCCAGTCATTTTCAGCGCGGCCATCTGGTGCTGCGAAAGCGCAAATGCAATGTCCGCAGCGAAATTATTCAGCCCCAGTTGGAGCTTTACCTCCCCAAACTCCAGGAACGGCATATCGAAATCGACGAAAGCCTGGGCGGCGTCCCCGAAGAGGATTTTACCCTGCTGGTGGACAAGGGTCTGATCTCCCAGGTTTACGCCAACCTCTTCTCCAATGCCGTGAAATACAGCCGCCCCTCCCCGTCCGGGCGGAAATACCTCTCTTTCGGCCGCCGCCTGATCCCCGATTTTTTCGGCCCGGGAAAAGACGGCGTCCGCTTCAACGTCTTCACCTCGGGACCCCGCATTCCCCAGGAAGATATCGGCAGAATCTTTGAGGAAGGCTACCGGGGAGGCAATGTCGAAGGTGAGGTCGGCACCGGCCGGGGCCTCTATTTCGTGCGCAACGTTGTCGAAACCCACGGCGGTTCGGTCGGCTGTGAGTATACCGGAGACGGTAACGACATCTACTTCGTCCTCCCGGTCTTTAGCGATCAGGATGCCGGCCTTGGCCCCCTGACGGCAGAATTGTCACAATCCTGAATTGCGACACCCCCGGCGGCACAGGCCGGAACGGGCAATACCGCCAAATCCCGCACAAGTAAACCCATCATCAAAAAAACTTGACACACCGTTTGGAGCCTAGTAAAATTAATTACTGATACATGGTGCCAGCGAGGGCACGGTTGCCGTAAGCCGCCCACACCCCCTAAAAGTGCAATAACCAAGCGAATATATTGCAAAATCGGGGATGGCAGGATGTAATCGACGGGCCATTGGTGTGTACTGAAATCAATCAGTCGGCTGCGGCCCGATAGTCAATCCCGCCGGCATCCGGCCCCTGATCCCATAAACTTCCCAACTCCGCAATACCTAACCACCTGGGCTATCCGGGTCAAAGTGTTTTTATCACTTTAGCCGTAGCAGCGAGTCTTTTAACCTCACCGGTTTTCTTGAAGGGCGAACCGACAGAAAAAACGGCTGGTCATTCATTTTGTAGAGAATGGTAATTTCCATGACCTAAAAGTCATTCGCAAACCATGAAAATCACTTGCCGGTGGCACAGGCTTTCTAGCCTGTACAGAAGTTAATTTTTGACCAACAACCGGAAACTATATTTTCTTAGTAAGATACCGGAAGAACTCAAGTTATAGAACTAGAACGAGTCATAACCCATGTTGGTAAAATATCTCGAACGAGCTTTGGAAAAGGCCCATTACGAAATCATTGATGATCCTCACCCCTATTATGGGGAGGTCCCTGGCCTGGAGGGTGTATGGGCCACGGGCGACACTTTGGAATAGTGTCGGCGTTATCTCCTGGAGGCAATCGAAGATTGGGTATTTTTCAGCATTGCCAAAGGCTATTCTATCCCTCCCCTGGGGGATATTTGCCTGCACCTGCCTGAGTATGATCAGCGGATATCAGGTCCCATCAAAATGGGGTAAGGGATGCGAAAATCCCGAGTCGGAGATTGGCGCGTTATATTCAAAATTGATGATCATCATCAAGAGAGAAAATCGCCTTGGAAGAATTCGATGCCACCCAAAGTGTTGATGATATCATCGCAGCTTTTCAACAAGAAGGATATTCCCCGGAATTTCTGGCTGATCTTGAGGAGGGTTTAAAAACTTCGTCCGTCTATAAACCATGAAGCCAAGACCCCTTAAAGAAGAAATTCTCGCCATCACCAAACACTATCGCCAATCTTGATGGCCTAATGTTTATTTCCCATAACCCATAACCTCTTACAGACTCCGGTTGGCCAAGGACTACGCCAAGGCCATTGAAGAATTGAGCAGACTCCGGTGATATTTAAAGTTATTTTAAAACCTGATCCCGAAGATGGTGGCTTCGTTATGAGCTGCCCAGCCCTTCTAGGGTGCCACTCCCAGGGAGACACGGAAGAAGAAGCCATTGCGAATATTAAAGATGCCATCTCAGGTTGCCTGGAGGTTTTAAACCAACGGGCCCAGGCTCATGTCCCGGTTGAGGATCTTACCACCGACCACTTCAAGGAATCCCCATATGGCTGCTGTTAGTAAAGATGTTATCAAACAGGCTATCGAACTTATAGCAGAGGATGATTTGCCGGATTTAATGGAATTTATCGCCTACCTGCAATGGCGGCGAGAAGAGCAGGATCAATCCTGGTTTATGACGGAAGCCTGGCAAGCCCGGTATCGCGAGGCAAAAGAGGATTTGGCTGAAAACCGGTTCCGAGATTTTGAAAAGGTCAACGACTTTTTACAAGACCTGGAAAGCCGGTGAAAATCCGCCGCACGGATAAGTTTAAAAAAGATTATCAGGATCTGCCCAAAGAAATACGGTATCGTTTCAAACAAAAAATCTCTTTGCTCATGGGGAATACTCGCCATCCCTCTTTAAGAATACATAAAATCAAGGGCAGGGAAAATCTCTGGGAATTGAGCATTACCATGGACTACCGCGTGCTTTTTGAGATAGAAGGGGAATACTTGGTTTTCCTCAGTGTCGGTCCTCACAAGATCGTTGATCAAATATAAATTGAAGCAATCCGATTTTCCCCCATAACCCATAACCTATAACCCATAACCTGTTTTTATCCCATAACCTATTTTTTTATAAGAGAAAAATTAATGCAATTAACCATGGATTTGAAGACTTCTGCCGAAGTACTTGGAGTAAATCCAGATAAGCTCAAAAATTATCTGCAGAAAGAACAACCAGGCGGAATAATTCGCTTGGAAGAAGACTGGCACATATCTATTTTTACCCTTGCCAAGATTTTAGATACAACTCCCGAAGCTCTCCTGGAATTCATGGAGGATTCTCTCCTGGGAAATATGCTGGCCGCGGTAGAGAATGATACAGTTTTCGAAGGTGAGGAAGGAAGAAAAACTTATCAGAGTTATCTGGCTGAAAAAAGTCAATGATCTGGCGGATTAAATATACCAGAACCTTCCTGAAAGAACTTACCGTCTTGGATGAGGAAGTTAGACAACCTATTGAGAATATAGCCTTTGGAGAGCAGATTAAGACTGATCCCTTCCTAAGTGGTAAAGTAAAAAAACTAAAGGGTTCCTGCCCCGCTTGCTAATCTGCCAGAAAAAAGAGTATAATCCTTCCAGAGAACACCAAAAAGGTTTTATCCTGTTATGTCGGCGCGTTATTAGTTATCTGATTACTAAAAGGAAATGTGGCATGGAGCCAATACTTGATGATCTTTTATTTAAGGTAAAGACCATAATCCACGGTCCGGATGCGGACTTGCTCAAAGTCATTGTAGATATGCTGTATGAGAGGCACGACGATGATTTACCCCTCACCCCGGAAGAGCTAACTGATCTGAAGGAGAGAGAAGTTGCGGTTAGACAGGGGGAATACCTGACCGTAGAAGAATTAGACCAAGAACTCGGGGGATGAGCTACACTGCGCACATCGCCCGGAAAGCGGCCAAAGAAATAAAAGGATTGGATAAAGCCACCGCCAAGCGTATACGCGAGCGAATTCGTGAGCTTGCCGTCGACCCTTATGACCGCCGGATATCAGGACCAATTAAAATGGGGGAAGGTATGCGAAAATCCCGCGTCGGAGATTGGCGCTTGATATTCAAAATTGACGATACTCATCAATTAATTATTATCCTTGCCGTGAAACCCCGGCGCCGGGCTTATCCTAACCAATGAAGCCCTTCGTTTTTTACTTAATTTATTGGAAAATCAGCGAATTATTATTCACCCATAACCTCCGACCTATGACCCATTACCTGATTTTTCCCCATAACCCATGACCCATAACCCATAACCTGTTTTTATCCCATAACCCATAACCCATAACCTATAACCTGTTTTTATCCCATAACCTATAACCTATTACCTATTACCTATTATTCATAACCTATTTTTACATCCCCTTTCCCCTTGAGATCAGCCCCGGCAAAAGGTACGGTATAATAAAAGTGTTTTTTCAGGAGGATGAAGTGAGCACTAGCAAAATAGAATACACTGCCGAACTCTTACAGGATGGCCATCTTTCTGTCCCTGACGATATAAAGGAAAAATTGCTCCAGATGAAAGGCTATACAATCACGGTCAGAATCGAATTGCCGGAACTTACGAAAGCTCCTAGTGCACCAAGTTCTTTCCTCAGAGCCAGAAAACTGTTAGCTTCTATCCCCGGTGACTTAAGCGCCGATATTATCAGAGAGCGCGAGGATAGAGTTTGATCCGGAGATATTTTTTTGATACCAGCGCCCTGGTTAAACTGTATCATCAGGAAAAGGGGACAGAAGCACTGGAACATCTCATTTCTGCCGCCGATACCTGTATTGTTATTTCCGATTTGTCCTTTATAGAAATTACCTCTGCTTTGGCAACCAAGGTAAGGATGGGCCTTATTGATCGTGACGTTTTTGAAGCGGTTCTGGACTGTTTTATAAGGGATTTTGCTGGATATGAAATTATTGAGGTGGATCATGCAGTCAAAATGCAGGCGGCTGACCTGTTAAAGACCATAGTGGTGACAAGACGGTTGCGCACGTTAGATGCCTTGCAACTTGCCTCAGCCCTGACGGCGGCCAGGAAATCGCCCCTGGATTTATTCGTGGCCGCAGATATATTTCTCATCGAGGCAGCACAAGCAAAGGACCTGCAAACTTTTTCAGTGTAAAAATAAAACCTACCTGCAAAACCCATAACCCAAAACCCATAACCCATAACCTGTTTTTATCCCATCACCCATCACCTATTACCTATTACCAATAACCTATCCCATATTATTCGAAGTATTATGAAAATAGGTGATCGTTGTTGGGTAATTATATGAAAGTAAGAAATAAATAATATGTGTGGTATAGCTGGGATATACTATCTCTGCAATGATGCTCCTTCTCAGGAGGGTACCAGATTCGCCCTGGAAAGAATGAACCAGGCCCAGGCGCATCGCGGCCCCGATGACGAGGGTATCTGGCAGAGCCCCAACAGCAGGGTGGGCTTTGGACACCGGCGGCTATCAATTATCGACCTTTCTTCCGCTGGCCACCAACCCATGAGCAACGAGGACGGCTCGATTTGGATTACCTATAATGGAGAAATCTATAATTACCAACTCTTGAGAGAAGAATTGTTGGGCTTAGGCCATATCTTCCGCAGCCAATCTGACACCGAGGTAATCATTCATGCCTATGAAGAATGGGGGATCGACGCCTTCCGGCGCTTCCGGGGCATGTTTGCTTTTGGCCTATGGGATGGCCACTGTCACAAACTCTACCTGGTAAAGGACCGCTTCGGCATTAAGCCCCTCTACTACTACCAGGACCAGGATAAGATTGCCTTTGCCTCGGAAGTGCGTGCCCTGTCCAAGTCGGGTCTTTTTCAACCCCACAAAAACCATGACGCTCTTATCGTCTTCCTGCTTTTCGGCTCTGTTCCCATTCCAATGACGACAGTAAAGGGGGTTCTTGGGATTCCAGCAGGTCATTTTCTGCTGGTGGAAAACGGCCATATAAGTATGCATTGTTATTACGACCTCTGGACCGATGGTATTGGGGAGGAAAAGACCATCTCAGCCGATGAGATGCGCCATTTGTTACAGGAGACTGTGGCCCAACACCTTATTTCTGATGCCCCCATCGGTCTGTTTCTCAGCGGCGGCATCGATTCTTCGGCTCTGGTGGCCTTGGGGGCCACTGCCAAGAAGTCGAGGCTTACCACTCTGTCGATTATTTTTGATGAAGCCGAGTATTCCGAACAAAAATATCAACAACTCATTGCGGGGCGGTATCACACCGATCACCGGGAACTAACCGTCACGTCAGAGTTATTTCAAGAGGAAATGCCTAAGGTATTTCAAGCCATGGACCAACCCAGCATTGATGGGGTGAACACTTATTTCGTCTCCCTGATGGCTAAAAAGGCCGGTTTGAAGGCAGTACTGGCCGGCACCGGCGGCGACGAGGTCTTTTGCGGTTACCCCCATTTTAAACGTGCTTGTTTATTAAGTAAGATAAGCAAGTTGGGTTTTTGCCTGAGGAGCCTCAATGGCTTGACCTGTTGCCTCCCCGGCAAATGGCAGAAGCTGGCGTTTCTCGGTCTAGACCGATCTCTGGGACTTTACCTTATGCTCCGTGGATTATTCTCCCCAGCAGAAGTGGCCCAACTCACGGATGCCACGATTAAGGAAGTGCAGCGTCTAGCTACATCAATGCAACCCTTGAACGGCGATGGCCATTCTCATCAAATGGGCACTTACCATCCCGTAGATATGCTTTCCCGATGGGAAATCCATGGGTATCTGCAGAACCAGCTTCTGAAGGACACGGATTGCATGTCCATGGCCCACTCCCTGGAAACCCGGGTCCCCTTCCTGGACCCTTTGCTTATCAGCACTGTATTGGCTATCAGACCTAAAGAACGTATTAATCCTAAGGTGCCCAAGGTGCTGCTCACCCAGGCTCTGAGCCAGTTCTTGCCCCAGACCCTAGTTTATCGCCCCAAGATGACTTTCACTTTCCCCATTGGCGAATGGCTGAAACAAAAAGCTAGTTTCTGGCAGGCTACTTCTCAAACTAATACTCCGGCCGCACGGCAAGTCTGGCAGGACTTCGCCGCGGGAATAGTATCTTGGACCAGACCGTGGGCATTAATTATAGCTGAAATGTCTAATTTAAGCTGATCTCCATTAAAAGGTGGTCATTTGTCTTGCAGGCAAGTGTTTCATTAAAAATAGCCAAACTCATTCAAGACATTGCTAATTTCGGTCTTGAAACTTTGAGAAAGGCATTTTTCCCACATACCGGAAAAACAATTGATCGCTTGATGAATCATCCAGGGAGGGTGTTAATCCTGCGCACCGGCAACGTCGGCGATACGGCCTGCGCCTTGCCGGCCCTGGCCGCAGTGCGCTATAATTTCCCTTTGGCCCATCTAACCCTGCTCACCTCACCGGGGCCGCGGGGTTTGCCCGAAGCCCGGGAGGTCCTGGAGAGGCAAGGGCTGGTAGACGAGATCATCACCTTTTATCGCGAAGACTTTGCCGACCTTTCCTTCCGGAAAAATCTACTCCGGAACTTGCGCCAGCGCCGGTTTGATCTTTTCCTGCTCTTCCCTCAGGAGCGCACCGATCTCCGGCGAACGTTCAGGGACTTGCTTTTTGCCCGCCTCCTGGGGGTCAAAGGGGCCTGGGGCTTCACCCTGGCGCACCATTTCCCGTTCATGGATAACCGCCGCCTGCACGATTATCGGCCGCCTCATAATGAGGTGGAACGTCTCCTGCTTCTGCTCCAGCGTACCGGAATTAATTCTTTGAAAAGATATCAGATTCAGCTTCCCATGCCTTGCCAGCAGATGGCCGACCGCCTCCTTGAGCCCTATTTTCAAAATGGCTCCCGGCCGGTTATCGGCCTGCAAACCCGGGCCAAGGCTCAGGCTAATCAGTGGCCTCTGGCCAATTTCACCGAGTTGGGCCGCCGCCTCCAGGCCACCTGCCAGCCGGTGTTTATCCTTTTTGGAGGGCCGGCGGAAAAAGACCAGCTCCAGGAATTCGCCCACACCTTTCCTGGTGATAAATTTATCGCTGCCGGGCAAACGTCCCTGTTGGAAACTACGGCGCTGTTGTCCCGCTGCCATGTCCAGGTTACCCTGGACACCGGTCCCATGCACCTGGCCGCCTTGGTGGGCACCCCTATTGTCGCCCTGTTCAGCGCCCGCCAATTTCCGGTTATGTGGGAACCTTGCTCGGATAACGCCGTCATCCTGAGAAAATCCGTGCCCTGCGAACTCTGCTTCCAGGAGGATTGCGACCATCTTACCTGCATGAAGGCTATCACAGTTGAGGAAGTGTATGCCGCGGTGCTGGACCATTTGAGAAGGCACAATCGCCAACTTCTTTGTAACAATAGGATGTCTTCAATTGAGCCTGCATCCCAGTATATCTCCCAATTTTTCCTAGCATGAGGTTCGCTTATCAAATAGACTTAATATATACCATCGGGCTTGCTGAATTAACATGGATCTTCTACAACGTTTCGCACAAGGGTTTTTTTGGAGCCTACTTGGTTTAGTGGCGACCAGGCTCTTTTCCCTGATAACAGCAGTGGTCATTGCCCGTCTGCTGGGGAAAGAGGTTTTTGGAGAGTTGGGCATGATCCAGAGCACAATCGGGCTTTTGGGCACTTTTGCAGGCTTCGGCCTTGGTCTCACTACTACCAAGTATGTGGCCGAGCTCAAGGCCAACGCCCCGGACCGGGCTGGCCGCATTATAGCCCTCTCAAATCTGGCGGCTTTGGTCACCGGTGGCCTGATGACCCTGGTTTGCCTATCTCTGGCGCCATTTTTAGCCCGGAAGACGATGAATGCCCCGCACCTGGCCCTCATGTTGCAGGTAGGAGCACCCATCCTTCTGGTTTCGGCCCTTCTGGGGGTTCAGACGGGCAGTCTCTTCGGCTTTCAGGCCTTCCGGGCCATCGCCCGCATTAATTTCTGGCAGGGATTATTCACGCTTCCAATAACTTTAATCTTAGTATATTTCCTCGGATTGCTGGGCGCAGTGCTCTCTTTGATCGCTTCTGCCTTGGCGGGGGTAGTTTTCTCGTCCTTGACCTTGCGAAATGAATGTGCCGCTTCCGCTCTTCGGGTCAGCTATCGGGACAGCTGGGCTGAGCGCCGGGTCCTATGGGATTTCTCCTTACCCGCAGTGTTATCGGGGAGCATGGTATCACAGGTTACTTGGGCCGCCAATGCCATTCTGGTGAACCAGCCGAACGGCTATGCCGAACTAGGGCTTTTCAACGCCGCTAACCAGTTTCGGATGTTTATCATGTTTTTACCCAATATTATAGGTATGGTTACTTTGCCCCTGCTTTCCGAAATTCACGGGCAAAACGAGGGCTCTTTCGTCCGAGCGATCAACGCTAATTTAAGGACCATCTGGGGTCTTTCTCTTCCTCTGGGTTCTCTCCTCATCGGGCTTAGTCCCTGGCTCATGGCTCTCTATGGTACTCAGTTTCAAGAAGGCCATTTAATCCTGGCCCTGCTGGTTTGCGTGACCATCATGCACGTGGCCGGTTCAACGGTGGGACAGGCTTTGATCAGTTCTGGCAAAATATGGGTGGGGTTTTCCCTTAACATGGCATGGGCTCTGGTCCTCTTGCCAACTGTGGTTTTTTTGGTGCCCTCCAAGGGTGCTATGGGACTGGCCCTGGCTTATTTTCTGGCTTACTTTTTTCTGACCATTTGCCTGTTGCTTTTCGTATGGAGGTCATTAGGCCGGAGTAGCGTGCAATATTCCTTCGTCTTATCCGGCTTAACGGGAATTCTTTTCTTACTCGCTTTCGGGAGCGGGCATATATCACAAATCCTGGCTGCCGTTTTGGCTTTGTTCACAGCTATTATTA